>CAKUVM010000113.1 GCA_934699135.1 uncultured Bacteroidales bacterium | reverse complement strand
TCATCAAGGCCATGGCGCGCGTCTCGGTCTTTGTAGACGCGACGCATCTCATCCGGTGCGAGCTCTTCTCGAACTCCATGAACATCAGCACCCAGGATCTTGATTTCTCATGTTCCGCCACCGAGACCCTGCCTTGTGAGTATGAAGGGCGCGAGATGGTTGCCGGCTTCAACAGCCAGAATTTTTACAATGCGTTGAACAACATATCGTCGCAAGACGTGGAGATTCGCCTCTCTGATCCGTCACGCCCGGGCCTGATTAGCCCTGTAGAGAATGACGAGAAGGCGGACATGCTCATTGTCATTGTGCCGATGCGCATATAGAAGGTCGATACGCCCACGGTGTGTGACCATTGACTAATAATTAGGGAGGTGGGGTTCTAGCCCTGTCTCCCTTGTCTGCTAAAAAAAGAATTTATGATCGTCTTCCCCCATGCCAAGATAAATTTGGGGCTGAACGTAGTGGGTGTGCGGCCAGACGGTTACCATGACATTGAGACCGTCTTTTTGCCCATTGGCTATTCTGACATCCTTGAGGTGACGCTCCCGCAGGAGCAGGCCGAGAAGGGTGTCGTGTGGGCCATGGCCGGAAATGTCTTGGCCGTGCCAATGGAGAAAAACCTATGCGTGCGCGCGCTTAACGCTCTACAGCGCATGGTCTCTCTCCCAACAGTCGGCCTTTACCTCACCAAACTTATCCCAGACGGTGCAGGACTTGGTGGCGGGTCTTCCGATGCCGCTTTTGTCCTCACTACGGTAAATTCGCTGCTCCACCTTGGGTTGTCTCAAGAAAAGCTTATGCGTGTTGCGGCATCAATTGGTGCGGATTGCCCCTTTTTTATAGACGGTAGCCCAGTTTTGGCAACGGGTGTTGGCGATGTGTTCGCTCCGGTTTCTCTGCCTGCCTTGCGGACAGTGAGAGTCGTGGTTGTTGTGCCGGCTGGGGCGGTCTCCACCGTCGATGCCTATCGCAATGTTGGTTGCCGTCGCCCAGACGTGCCGTTGTCCGAAGCGCTGAAGTTCCCCATTGAAGAGTGGAAGCGTGTCATTCGGAATGATTTCGAGGATTATGTGGCGTCGCGGGTCCCGGATGTCGCTATTTTCAAGGAGATTCTTTACGCCCATGGGGCGGTGTATGCGCAAATGTCTGGTAGTGGCTCGTCTGTCTTCGCATTTTTCCCGCCCGGGGTGGAGTTGCCCGGCGCAGAGGCGTTTGCGGGCGCGCGCGGCTATTGGGCTGGCAACCTCACACTTTAACAGAGGCGGGGCTATTGGCCCCAAGCCTGGCTAGACAAAATAATCCAAGCAAAACCGACCGATGAATCCATCTCGCCGCGTAATGGTGTTGTTGCTGGCCTTCGTGGCCGCTGCGACGGTGACATGCCGTGCCGAGGCGCACCGGGGGGGGGCGTCTCCCCAAACGTCTGACATGGACGGGATGGAATATGCTGACGGTGACAGTGCGAGGGCTTTATTCGTCTTTGCTTGCAAAGAGATAGATTCGGGGCGTTTTGACGAGGCGCGCGACCTTATCAAGACGGCGGAAGGGAGTTGCCAAAGCTCAACTGCCGACGTC
>CAKUVM010000112.1 GCA_934699135.1 uncultured Bacteroidales bacterium | reverse complement strand
GTCATAGGCAAGGATGGGGACACCCTCAAGGTCGAGATTCTTAGCAGCTCGGCGTGCGGGTCGTGTTCTGCGGCGTCCTTGTGTTCTGCCGTGGAGATGAAAAAGAAGGTGGTTGACGTGGCCGTCAGTGGCTCGGAAGAAGACTACAAGGTTGGCGACTCCATCTCGTTTGTGGGTGAGGCGGGGATGGGTGCCCGCGCGGTGCTCATTGCCTATGTGGCCCCGCTCTTGCTTATGGTGGCGGGTCTGCTCACTGCGCGCCTTGCCGGCTGTGGAGATGCCGGCTGCGCAGTTGCGGCTTTGGCTCCTTTAGTGCCGTTCTACTTGACCTTGTGGCTATTACGCGGCAAGCTGGACAGAACTTTCGAGTTTAAAACAAAGAATCAATAAAATAAAAGTGATAGAAATGGACGTGACGTTTATCCTCATAACGGTCGTTTCGTTGGCTGTGACGGGCTTGATTGCCGCAGTCATCCTCTACTTTGTCTCTCAAAAATTCAAGGTCGTGGAGGACCCCCGCGTAGGAGAAGTCGAGAGCGTGCTTCCTGGCGCCAATTGTGGCGGTTGCGGATTCCCTGGCTGTCACGGCATGGCGTGCGCACTTGTCAAGGCCGATGACCTCAGCAAGTTATTGTGTCCCGTCGGCGGCCAGCCTACAATGGCTAAAATTGCGGCCATTTTGGGCAAAGAGGTGGCGGCCACGGCTCCTAAGG
Source organism: uncultured Bacteroidales bacterium (assembly GCA_934699135.1). Taxonomy (GTDB): domain Bacteria; phylum Bacteroidota; class Bacteroidia; order Bacteroidales; family Marinilabiliaceae; genus W3P20-009. Next base: position 896 of record CAKUVM010000112.1, on the reverse strand, counting down.
TAGCTGTGGTTCGGTGCAACGGCACATGCGATGTTCGCCCTAAGACGCTTGAATATGACGGCGCTAAGAGTTGCGCCATTCTAGCCGCAAATTTCGGTGGTGAGACCGGATGCTCGTTTGGTTGCCTCGGGTGTGGCGACTGTGTGGCAGCCTGCCAGTTTGGGGCCATCAAGATGAATGAAAAGACCGGCCTCCCAGAGGTCGATGATGATAAGTGCGTTGCCTGCGGAGCCTGCGTTAAAGCCTGTCCCAAGTCAATAATCGAGCTTCGCCTCAAAGGCCCCAAAAACCGTCGCCTTTTCGTGTCGTGCGTAAACAAGGATAAAGGCGCTGTGGCGATGAAGGCTTGTAAAAACGCCTGCATAGGTTGTGGGAAATGTGCCAAAGAGTGCCAATTCGACGCCATAAAAGTGGAGAGCAACGTGGCATATATCGATTTCAACAAGTGCCGGCTGTGCCGTAAGTGCGCCGCAGTATGCCCGACGCACGCAATCCATGAACTAAACTTCCCGCCGCGTCCCGCCGTGAAGCCCGAGGCTAAAACGGAGGCTAAGCCAGCCGAGGCCGCAAGCGCGCAAGCATAGAAACCAAAGAAGCACATCATTAACTCTTTGTAGCAGTGTTGAAGACATTTAAAATAGGCGGCATCCACCCGGACGACATGAAACTGTCGGCTGGCAGCTCCATAAGAGAGCTTCAGGTGCCAGCGGAGGTCAAGATCCCAGTCAGTCAGCATATCGGCGCGCCCGCGCAGCCCGTGGTGGCTGTTGGTGATGTTGTGAAAGTGGGACAGTTGATTGCCCAGGCGACTGGCTTTGTCTCTGCGAATATCCACTCCTCGGTCTCCGGCAAAGTCAAAAAAATTGAGGAATTTGTGGATGCCAATGGTTATAAGA
>CAKUVM010000111.1 GCA_934699135.1 uncultured Bacteroidales bacterium | reverse complement strand
TCGTCATATTGAGCGAGCGCGACGGATGGAGCCACCTCTACCTGTATGAGTCTAACGGCACGCTCAAAAATAAACTGACAGAGGGAGACTATGACGTGACTGACTTCTACGGAGCTGACGAACAGAGCGGCACACTCTTCTACCAGGCCGCGAAGCGCACGCCCATGGAGCGCGAGGTGTATGCCCTAAACCTGAAGAAAAACGTCACAACGACCATTATGGCAGACCGCGGCACCAACGAGGCATCATTCTCGGCAAATCGCCACTTCTTCATTGGGAGTCACTCATCGTCAACATCCGTCCCGACATACACGGTTCGCAGTGGAAAGGGGGCAGTCCTCCGCACCATAGAGGACAATAAGGGTCTGACCAACTTTTTGACGAATCGCTTTGTGGCGCAAAAAGAGTTCATCACAGTGCCAGGAGCCGACGGCACTGTGCTCAACGCATGGGTCATTAAGCCCAAAGACTTCGACCCCGCCAAGAAATATCCGCTCCTGATGGTGCAATATAGCGGCCCGAACTCACAAGAGGTGCTTGACAGATGGGAGATAGGTTGGGAACAGACCCTGGCCGCAAGAGGCTATATGGTGGCCTGCGTAGACCCGCGGGGGACGGGGGCGCGCGGGGCGGACTTCCGCAAATGCACATATCTCAATCTCGGCAAGCTTGAGAGCGACGACCAGATTGCCGCGGCCAAGCACTTTGCCTCGCTACCCTACGTGGACGGATCGCGCATAGGCATTTGGGGGTGGAGCTATGGTGGGTTCATGTCATCGCTCTGCCTCTGCAAGAGCGACGTTTTCAAGACGGGAATCGCCGTGGCCCCTGTCGTCAACTGGAGGTTCTATGACTCCATCTATACAGAGAGATATATGCGCACGCCCGCCGAAAACGCCAATGGCTATGACAACAACAGCCCGCTCTGCCTAGCCGCGTCTCTCTCCGGCTCATACTTCATCATTGCCGGCACGGCAGACGACAACGTGCACTGTCAAAACCAAATGGAGATGGTGGACGCGCTGGTGCAGGCAGGCAAGCAGTTCCAAATGTTCACCTATCCCAACAGAAACCACAGCATCTACGGTGGCAACGTCCGCAGCCACCTTTATAACATGAAACTCAACTTCATTCTCAACAACCTCTAATAAACAAGATGACCCGATGCCCACGACATATGCCATAATCACCACAGCCAAGGGCGTGATGAAAGCGGAACTTTTCACAGACGACGCGCCACAGACGGTGGCCAATTTCATAAAACTGGCAAAAGATGGATTCTATGACGGACTGACGTTTCATCGCGTCTTGCGAGGCTTCGTCATACAGACCGGATGCCCCTTCAGCCGCGAGATAGGCGATCGGCGCGCAGGCACCGGCGGCCCTGGTTACACCATAAAATGCGAGACCGACGGCATGAGACAGCACCACGACCGCGGCGCCTTGTCCATGGCTCACCACGGGAAGGACACTGGCGGCAGCCAATTCTTCATATGCTACAACAGAGAGCAGACGCAGCACCTTGACGGCGTCCATACCGTCTTCGGACAGGTAATTGACGGGCTAGACGTGATTGACAAGATAAAGAAATGGGACGCTTTGGAGAAAATTGAAATTGTGGAAGAGTAGGAGGTCGTTTTGAATTTATTCAAAACAGCTTCCAAGATGGCACGACACCAACAGTATATCAAAAGACGCGCCCGACAGTCCAGTGTAAAGGCTGTCGGGCGCGTCTTTGCATCCTTTAAGCGGGCTTACCGTCTGACTTTCATGCCCATAT
>CAKUVM010000110.1 GCA_934699135.1 uncultured Bacteroidales bacterium | reverse complement strand
GCTTCGAGGTGTGGGTCAAGCCTCTCGACAACGGTGAGTGGGCCTTCGCCTTCGTCAACATGACGGAGCAGACCCGCACGCTTGACTATGACTGGAAGCGTTATGTCAAGGACAGCCTCTGCGACCGCGAGCTGAAGTGTGGCGAGCAGACATATAAGCTGCGCGACCTTCTCGCCAAGAAAGATGCTGGCACCACGGACAAGAACCTGGTCCGCGAGGTGGCCGCTCATGACGTTGTCGTCTTCCGCCTCACGCCTAAAAAGTAAAAAAGAAAAGTTGCGGGGGCGTGCGCCGTACCATTGCGGCGCGCGCCCCCTTTTAAACTTATTTCCCCGATGGTTAAACTATACGAAAAGGTTGGCTACGGCTTTGGAGACATGGCCTCGTCCATGTTCTGGAAGCTCTTTGGCGCATACCTCATGGTGTTCTACACTGACGTGTTCGGCATCTCGGCCGCAGTCGTCGGCACCATGTTTCTTGTCACACGCGTGTGGGACGCCTTTGTCGACCCCATTGTGGGCGTGGTGGCGGACCGCACCGAGACCAAGTGGGGCAAGTTCCGCCCCTTTCTGCTCTGGCTCGCCATACCCTTTGGCCTCATTGGCGTCCTGACGTTTTTCACGCCCGACCTCGGCTCCACTGGCAAGCTGGTCTACGCCTTTGTGACCTATTCGCTCATGATGGTTGTCTACTCGGCCATAAACGTCCCCTACGCTTCGCTCCTCGGAGTCATGAGCCCCGACCCCAAAGACCGCAACGTCCTCTCCACTTTCCGCATGGCCTTTGCCTACCTTGGCAGCTTCGCCGCGCTTTTCTTCTTTATGAAGATTGTTGAGGGCTTTGGTGGAGCGACATCAGAAAGCATTGAGAGCCAGCAGACTGCCTGGACGCTCGCCGTAGGCTGCTTCGCCGCGGTTTGCGTGGTTCTCTTCCTTGGCTGCTTCTTCCTCACCCGCGAGCGCATCCGCCCCATCAAGGAGGCCAAGACGAGCGTGAGCGATGATCTGAAGGACCTGGCTCACAACCGCCCGTGGTGGATTCTGCTCGGGGCGGGCGTTGCCGCCCTGGTGTTCAACTCCATCCGCGATGGCGCCACGGTCTACTATTTCAAATATTTCGTGGTCGAGTCCGAGGCCAACAACGTGAGCATCTTCGGCACCTCTTTCGCTCTCAGCGCCCTCTATCTTGGCTTGGGGCAGCTCGCCAATATTATTGGCGTGGTGCTGGCCGCGCCTGTCAGCAATGTGGTTGGCAAGAAGACGACCTATTTGGGCGCCATGCTCATTGCCACCGTCTTGAGCGTCATTTTCTATTGGTTTGACAAAGACCAGCTTGTGCCCATCTTTGTCTTCCAGGTGCTCATCTCCATCTGCGCGGGGGCCATATTCCCGCTCCTGTGGTCCATGTATGCTGATTGCGCCGACTATTCGGAGCTTACCACCGGCAACCGCGCCACGGGACTCATCTTCTCGTCTTCCTCCATGAGCCAGAAGTTCGGTTGGGCCATAGGCTCCGCCGTCACGGGTTGGCTTCTTGCGGCATTCGGCTTTCAGCCCAATGCGGAGCAAAGCCCCGAGACCATCGATGGCATCAAGATGTGCCTCAGCCTCTTGCCGGCCGTCGGCACCATCTTAAGCGTTGTGTTCATAGCCCTCTATCCGCTTTCTGAAAGGAAGGTGGCGGAGAACGCGGCCAAACTTGAGGCTCTCAGGCACAAAGGGTAGGAGACGGCTAGCGAAGTAAATGAGAGTTTATTTAGATGAATGACTAGAGGTTTGCGTCTAGTCATTAAATAAAAGCCGGCCTTGTGAAAGGC
>CAKUVM010000109.1 GCA_934699135.1 uncultured Bacteroidales bacterium | reverse complement strand
GGCCAGCCTGGCCAGATATTTCTCGGCATGCTCGGTCAGCTCGCCGCGTTCCTCCATGGCGGCCCTATATTCGCGGGCAATGGTCTCCAATGCCCTTGCCGTCTCGTTCGTCACGTAGGTGCCGGCCTTGGTCTTGCGGCTGCGCGTCACGTAGTCGCAGAAGGCGATGGCCGTGGTTAGGGGGCTGTCTCGGTCGGGGTCGTCATCAAAGGGGTCTTTCTCGGTGGGCATGCAGTCCACCACGCTCTTGCTCATGGCGGCCACGGCCCCCAGCATCCGCGCCGTCATATCCGGGATGACGTGTTGCAGGGCCTCGCCCTCCTCGCCGCCCTCCTTGGCCCGCGCCTTGACGCGCTCCAGCAGGTCGTTGCCGACCATAGATTCGTCCACGGCCAAGACCAGCACCTTATAGTCCGTCAGCAGCCCCCGCTCCACGGCCTGGCCGAAAGAGAGGGTGGCTATTCGCGGCCCGAAGAAAGCCTCGTCATTCATGGAGAAGAGGATGTCTTGCTTTTTTTCAGCGTGGTCTTTCTCGCTTGCGGCATATATCTTGGGCGTGGCGGTCATGTAGAGCCTGCGCTTGGCGCGGACGTAGTCGGCGTCATGGATTCGGGCGAATGGGCTCTCGCGCCGGCCTTTGGCCTTGTCCGCCGCCAGATAAGAGGCGGCTGTGCGGTGCGCCTCGTCACACACGGCCAAGGCGAACTCCACGCCGGCCAGACGTTGCGCCTCATGCACGGCGGCTATGCTCTGATAGGTGGAGAAGACCACCGTGAGGCCGCGTCGGCCTTGCGCGTCGCGGAGTGTCTCGGCCACGGTCTGCGCACAAGTGGTGGAGGGGATGGGCAGGTCTAGCAAGCTCTCCTCCATATCGTCTTGGTCAGGGTCTGTGGTGTCGGCTGCGCGTGTGTCGGAGCATACGCATACGGCCGTCAGAGGCTCCCGCGCCGCGGCGAACCAGCTGCGCAGCGTCTGGCTGACCAGGGCGATGCTGGGCGCCAGGAAGAGGACGGCGGCTCCGCCATTGCCGCATAGGGCTTGCGCCAAGAAGAGGCTTGTGAGGGTCTTGCCCGTGCCGCAGGCCATGACCAGCGTGCCTCGGTCATATGTGTCATAGTGGCGCAAGGCGTCGGCCACAATGGCGGCCTGATAGTCTCGCGGCTCGGCGGGCCTGCGCTCTTGCATAGGCTTGCCGTCGGCCAGCGCCTGCCAGTCCACGGGGCTTTGCGCCAGTGTGCCCAGGTTCACCACCACCACTTGCGGCGTCTGGCCGCGCAAGGCCTCGTCGGCGTTGTCTCCATACCTCTCCGACGTGGCCACCCATATCCGCCCTGCGAAAGAGACGGGTTCGGAACCCGGGAGTGACGACGGGTAGGTCTTGCCGCTGGCGGAGATGAAAGAGTCCACTGCGGCCTTTGCGATGACGGTGTCCTCGTCATAAAATTTGCATTGGACGGCCGTGAAGAGGCCCGTGTCGCGGTGCCTGGCCACAATGTCGATGCCCATGTCTGGCGCGGCTATGCCGGTTTCGTTGGCGAAGTCGGCCCATAGCCACGCTTTGTCAAAGAGCGCGGCGTAGACGGGGTCGGCAGTGAGCCATCGGCAGATGAGTTTCTCGAATCGCGCCCCTTTGTCTCGTTCGGTGGTTGCGGCGAGGCGCATGGAGGCCAGGATGGAATATATGGTCGTGGTGTTGGGCATAATGTCGGTGGTGTTTTGTTTGCGGCGTGAAGATAATAAGAAATCCTAAGATTTGTCCGCGGGGGCACCATGTAGAGGCGGGTCGTGACCCGTCTCCCGTTGCGGTCGGGGAGAATGATGTAATCGCCTTGCGAGGCATCGCCCACATCACAAAAATTGTCCGTAAAGCAGGGGATAAAACGAAAAAAGCAGGCAACAGCCTGCTTTGAAAGAGTGGGAGGTGAAGGATTCGAACCTACGAAGCCGAAGCAGCAGATTTACAGTCTGTCCCATTTGACCACTCTGGAAA
>CAKUVM010000108.1 GCA_934699135.1 uncultured Bacteroidales bacterium | reverse complement strand
GAGGATGTTGACAATGTCGAGAGTGCGTGCGAAGATGTCTTGCAGAGGTATTCCAATGTGCCGTTGTACCAAAAAGGTGTTGAAGAGGAGGACGATGCAAAGAACGAAATTAGGGAGAATGCGCAAGCGTGCTGCTACAATGCTAGGGCCGCTATTCGGGATGCCTTTTCTGGTGTGCGAGATGACGTGCAAACGGAGTTGGAAAATGCGGGGCAAAAATTCATTGACAATGTTGTGAGCCGCAAGCAAGAGTTCATTGACGAGATAACGGTCAAACTGAAAGAGAAGGTGGACGACTTGGAGAGGGAGCTGCAGAATAAGGAGGCCAACATCCGCGCCACAGAGTCCGCTCTCAATGGCCTCAAATCTTTCAGAGCAAAACTATGATAGACACAAGCAAATATATAGCCGCCGCGCAAGCGGCGGCGCAGGGCGTCAAGGACCAGGTTCTGGATGCCGTTCGTGCCACCCGCCAACGCGCCACGGAGCCCCGACCCGCCGCCAAGGCGGGCGAGCCGAGACCTACGGGCTGCCTGTTCGCCATCTTCTCCATCTTTCGTAAAAAGGACAATCCGTCTTCCGCCCCCGTGGCAGCCGACACCACCCGTCAGGATGACGAAGCCCGCCTGATAATCTCCGACGCCCTCCGTACGGCTCACCGCCGCGCGTGCGATGACTGGGCCGCGCTCCTGGACCGCCAAGGCCGTCAGCTCGTGGCCGAGATTGAAGCGCAGCCGGGTGTGGACCACATCGACAAGGTGCGGCAGTCCGAGTCCGTCATGGCGCGGTCCGTGCTCTCGTTCTCCCTCATCTCCGAGGGGGCCAACATGCGCAAGGCCAAGGCCCTCTCCACGCCACAGGGCTTCGACAACTATGTCGCCTCCCTCGCCTCCCGCTACGCCCAGGCAGTGGACGCGGCTCTGAACCAGCAACTGGAAATCTATAAAAGACTAGAGAAATGAGCTTGTTCGGCTACTACAATAATAACAATGCGTCCGTCTCCTTCGATCGGTTCTGCTCCGTGGTGCGTGGGCGCGCGGACCTCACTCCGGAATACGCAGTCCCCATGGCGGGAATATACAATCATAGATATATAAATACGTATATAAATGTCTTATAATCAATCAAATACCCCCCCCTTATGCGAGGATAGCGTTTTTGGATTTTCAACGAATTGTCAAAGAGGCTGTCTCCGCCACTTCGCCCACTTGCGATCCTGAAAAAATCTCAGAAATTTTCTTTGCTAAATTCGGCCTGCCTGCGGAGTCTGACTTTTATGATGAGTCAGACGAATACTATGAGTATGAGCAGGCATTGGGAAGCTGTTGGCCAAGGGATTTGCCAGGCAGGCGCGACGTGCTCAGGAGTCTATTTAATGCTCTGTTAGCTTTGGCGAGGGCGTATTACAGTGACAGTGCAAAGAATCCTAGAGCCATCGCGGCATGTGAGTTTTGTGACAGTCCGCAAGTCGCGACCCCAAGGAAGCCGAGTAGTGCCAAACCTGCCGCAAGCTTAACCTCCAATACGGAGAAAGAAAAGCCAAGGCCCGCGGCCTATAAAAACATAGGGCCTTCCCAATTTGAGATCATTGTGAAAGAGGTGGTCTCCACCACCCATGATCCTGAAAAAATTTCAGAGATTCTGTTGGCGAAATTCGGTCTGCCCGCGAAGTCGAAGCTTTATGATAAGTTAGATGAGTATGAGCAATTTGAAAGTTCATTGAGCTTTTATGCGAGTGAACTGCCAGATGTAGCGCACACTCTTTGGTCTCTTTTGTATGATCTGGCAGATGAGTACACTTTCCAGCTGTTCTGCAAAGAGGTGCGGACTCGCGCGCAGAGGAATATGAATCCGGACAATATTGTCTCCAAAGTAGCGGCGATATTGTGTATGGGCGAATCCAGCCGCGGGATGGACAGTCTGTGTCAGTTGCTGTATGACGTCGCCCGCCCCTCCATCAACGACCTGCGCCCGATATGGCGTGAAATATCTGCTGGCGTGGTGGGGAGTAGCCCTGCGGCC
>CAKUVM010000107.1 GCA_934699135.1 uncultured Bacteroidales bacterium | reverse complement strand
CTACAAGGCCATAGAACATTGCGCCGACCTGCTAGAGGACTTTGGCGGCCACACCTACGCCGCCGGCCTCACACTCAAGGTGGAGAATGTCGGCCCTTTTTGCCAGAAACTGAGCCAATATGCCTTGGCCAACGCCCCCCGGATGGAGCAGCAACCGCAGTTGGACGTAGACACGCAAATATCACTGGGAGACATCACCCGACAGTTCATCGACCAGCTGGGGCGGCTAGAGCCTTTCGGGCCGGGCAACGCCAGGCCTGTCTTCGTCACCCGCGGGGTCTATGACTACAGCACGTCCAAGACGTTCGGCCACGCCAGGCAGCACCTCAAACTAGATATGATAGACGCCAAGGGGCGCAGCGTCAGATCCGGCATAGGCTTCGGCCTCGGCGAGCTGTATGACAAGGTGTGCCACGGGCAAGAGTTCGACATCTGCTACACGATAGACCGCAACGAATATCGCGGCAGATCCGTGGTGCAGCTCATGATAAAAGACATCCATACGCGCTAGGTTTCTGCGCGCTTACACATAATTCTCACAACACATCACCATGTTCTCTCCTTGCACCTACTCTTCAAGGCGCGTCAGGCTTTCCGAACTCATGCCAGACAGCCTGCTGCTCTTCTTGGGCAACGACGACGCCCCGTTCAACTACCGCGATAACCAGTACCGTTTCCGTCAAGACAGCACATTCCTTTACCTCTTCGGGCTAGACACCCCCGGGTTGGCGGCCTTGATGGATACGGCCACGGGCGTCACCACTCTCTTCGGTGACGACGTGAGCATGGACGACATTGTCTGGACCGGCCACATGCCAACACTTTCAGAGCGAGCCTCGCTCGTCAACGTGAGCCGCACAGCTCCGGCCGCGGCGTTGGCCGAGGCCATAAGGAGGGCCTCAATGGGCGGGAGGAGGGTGCATTACGTCCCGCCATATCGCGGCGAGACGGTCGTGCGCCTGGCGGAGCTGCTGGGCAAGAGCGTGGCGCAGGTCAGGGCCGAACGCTCCGAGCCGCTCATCAAGGCCATGGTCAAGCTACGCTCCACAAAGGAACGGTGCGAGATTGAAGATATGGACCGTCAGATGGACTATGGCTACAACATGCACACGGCCGCCATGCGCATGGCTCATGAGGGATTCTCGGAAAACGACATCATGGCCCGTCTTGAGTTCGAGGCTCTCCGCGGCGGCGGCCCGGTGTCTTTCCCCACCATCTGCACCATCCACGGTGAGACGCTGCACAACCACGGCTACCTGAACCGCCTCGAAAACGGCAGGCTCCTGCTCGTCGATGCCGGCTGCGAGAGCTTCAAGCACTACGCCACGGACAACACGCGCACCACGCCCGTGGGCGGGCGTTTCTCCTTGCGGCAACGCGAGGTGTATGATGTGGTGCTAGCGGCCAACAACGCCGTCATCCGCGAGGCCAAGCCTGGCGTCTTCTACCGCGATATGCATTTGTTGGCCTCGCGCGTCATCATAGACGGGCTCAAGGATCTTGGCCTCATGCGCGGAGACACCGACGAGGCCCTGGCCGCCGGGGCGCAGGCGCTCTTCATGCCCCACGGCATTGGCCATATGCTTGGGCTTGACGTGCACGATATGGAGAACTACGGAGAGGACTATGTGGGCTATGACGAGGAGTCTGGCCCCAGAAGCAGCCAGTTCGGGCTCTCGGCGTTGCGCATGGCGCGCCGCCTAGAGGTGGGCTTCTGCGTCACGGACGAGCCGGGCATATATTTCATTCCCGAGCTCATCGACAGGTGGCGCGCCGCCGGCCATTGCGCCGATTTTGTGAACTTTCAGAGGCTTGAGTCGTACAAGGACTTCGGCGGCATCCGCATAGAGGATGACATCGTCATCACAGGGCGCGGCTGTCGCGTCATGGGCTGTCGACGTCTGCCCGTCACGGTTGAGCAGGTAGAGGCCGAGGCGAAGAAGACCCGCGAAGAACAGCGAGACATCCTGACCCTTTAACACAAACAATGAGAGTAGCCATTATAGATGTCGGCACCAACACCATAAATCTGCTGGTGGCCGACACC
>CAKUVM010000106.1 GCA_934699135.1 uncultured Bacteroidales bacterium | reverse complement strand
ATGTTGAGAATGGAAACGATCAAGATTATCATTATAAAAATCAATCATTTTCTTAATCGTACCCTCCAGACCATGCTTTGAGTAATTGTACAAAAATGCATCCTTGGCTGTTTTCATCCCATTTGAGTTCACCACGAAGAAACTCTTTGTCGCAAGGTCATACTTCTTTTCGGGCGCGAGTGGCGTGAGGGCGTCAAACGACCCGTCGCGCTGGTTTATCCAGTCGCCTTTGGCGTTGGGGGTGATCTCGGTCCAATCCACGGCATCCGCCGACTGCCACTCCCGCAGGCGCGTCAGTTTCTCCTCGCGGCTCAGGTAGTCGCCTATGTCGTGATAGAGGATGCGGCACGCCCCCGTGCGCCGCTCACGCGGCAGGCGCGTCAGGATGGTGATGGCTATGGGTGTGCGGGAGCCACTGCCGAAAATTTTTCCACCCTCGCGGCGACTCAGCTCGCCACTTGTGCGCTGATTCCCGCGCAGGTTGAGCACCCGCACGGAGTCAAACTCCGCGGCCAGGCAGCGGCGGAGGCCGGCCTGGCTGTTGCCGTCAATCCACGCGCCGTTTGATATGAACGCCACCACGCCGCCGCGGTCTCCCTGCTCGCCAATGCGGTCCGACGCCCAGCGGATGGCCTTGATATAGCTGTCGTAGAGGCTGTTCTTGTTGACAACATCCGACTTTGCGGCATAAGTGGCGGCGATGCGTGCCTCCAGGGCGGGGTAGCTCTGGTTTTGGGCGTTATCGTTGGCGGAGCGTTGGCCCACGGAATATGGCGGGTTGCCCCACACCACGGTGAGCGGCCGCTCCAGCTCCCGCTCGGCGGCGCGGGCGTTGGCCCCCAGCTCGCCCTCGAAGAGCAGCGCGCCGCGGCTCTCGGTGAGCTGGAACGTGTCCGCCAGGCAGATGCCGTTATATTGCTCATAGGGGGCTGCGGCGGCGCGCTGGCGGTCTAGGCCGTTGAAGGCGGTCTCGATGTTGACGTCCGCCACGTAATAAGACAGCGGCACAATCTCGTTGCAGAGGAGGCCCTGGCGGTATGCCTGGCGGAGGGCGTCGTTGGTGACGTCTTCCCGCCCCGCCAGATATTGCAGCGCGCGGGCGGTGAAGGTGCCGGTGCCGGCGAAGGGATCTAGCGCGCGGCACCCGGACGTGGCCAGTCCCTGCGCCATGCCGAAGTCGCGGCGCAAGATGGAGTCCACGGAGCGGACTATGAAATCGACGCACTCCACGGGGGTGTAGACGATGCCCAGCTGCTCGGCGGCCTTCGGCAGCGCGGCCTTGAAAAACTGCTCATAGAGGGTGCGGATCATCTCCTGCCTCTTGGCGGCGGAGTCCAGTCCCTTGCACACCATCCGCACCTGCTCGGCGAAGCTGGAGAGCAGGCGGCGGTCGTCAGCGAAGGCCTCGCCCTCAAGCAGGTCCACCATATGGTTCATGGCTCGGCTCACGGGGTTGTTGGCGGCGAAGTCATAGTCCGCGAAGAGGGCGTCGAACACGGGCCGGGAGACCAGGTGCTGCGCCAGGAAGGCCACGGCCTCCTGCCTGCCTATTGAGGGGTTGACGCTCTCGCGCAGCTGCGCCACGAAGCCGTCCATCTCGGCGGCGTGACGCCCCTGCGCCAGCATGGCCGAGATGCGCTCCACGAAGCGCGTGGCCACGTCGCCCACCTTCTTGCTCCACGTGGGCCAATACATCCGGTCTCCCACCACCTCCGTCATGCGGGCGTAGAGCAGCTCTGTGGTCTCCACGGGCATGGCCTCGAAGAGGCTCGGCTGGCAGTCTTGCGCCTGGCCTCTGCGGCGGCGCACGGCGCGGCCTTGTGGCGAGAGGTCGGCCCCGGAGCCCAGGCGGACGTAGCGCACGTGGGTGTAGGTGTGGCTGGAGAGCTCTGCGGCCAGCGTCTCATCATGGCTGCGCAAAGCCTTGAGGATGTCCCATACGGGGCTGAAGGCCGTGGACTTGACAACGTCGTTGGGGTCTTGCCCCAGCGGCACGATGATGGGGACAATGATGTAGCCATACCTCTTGCCCTCGAAGCGGCGCATGACGCGGCCCACCGACTGCACCAGCGCTATGGGCGACTTCTTGGGCGAGAGGAAGATGACGGCGTCCAACGCCGGCACGTCTACGCCCTCGGATAGACACCCCACGTTGCAGACAATGTGGGCCTCGCCCCTCACGGGCTCTCGGAGGATGGCCAGTCGCCTCTCGCGCTCGTTGGTGGGCATGGCCCCCGTCACGTAGTCGGCCCTGACGTCGGCCAGCC
>CAKUVM010000105.1 GCA_934699135.1 uncultured Bacteroidales bacterium | reverse complement strand
CTTTTCCGCCTACATGTTGTTCATGGTGCTTTTCACCATAATTGTATATTGCCCTCTGGCCCACTGCACGTGGCATCCAGACGGTCTTTTCAACCAGATGCATGTCAAGGATTTTGCCGGCGGCATTGTGGTTCACGCGTCTTCGGGCGTGGCCGCGCTCGTCGGCGCCCTCTTCTTGGGCCGCAGACGCGAGCGCAAGTCCGAGCCTGCCAATGTGCCGTATGTCATCTTGGGAGCGTCGCTGCTGTGGCTCGGCTGGTTCGGTTTCAACGGCGGCTCTTCGTTAGCTGCCAATGGCGTGGCTGTCAAGGCTTTCCTCAACACCAACACGTCGGCCGCCACGGCTATGCTGGTCTGGATTTTCTTTGACTGCGTCATGGGGCGCAAGCCGTCGGCTATGGCCGCGGCCGTGGGCGGAGTTGTGGGACTGGTGGCCATCACGCCGTCCGCAGGGTGGGTCTCCGTGAGGGAGAGCATTCTCATTGCCGTAATCACCACCATCATCTGCAACCTCGCCTGCCACTGGAAGAACCATACGTCTGTTGATGACGCGTTGGACGTTTTCCCCACCCATGGCGTGGGCGGAATTGTCGGCACCATCCTCACTGGCGTCTTTGTCTACAAGTATGAGCCTGAGCTGGCGGAGCAAGGCGTCTCCCATTGGGAGTTCTTTGTCAATCACCTCATTGCCGTGGCCATAGTCTTTGTCTACACTGCCACCGTCACCTACGGACTCTATTGGCTCACCAACAAGATCATCCCCATGCGTGTGTCGGAGGCCAGCGAGCGCCTTGGGCTGGATCGCAGCCAGCATGACGAGCATTATGGCCGCCTGCGCGAGCTTGCCGAGTATTATGATGAGGAGCCACAGTCTGACGACCGCGAAAGCAAGTAGCGGCGGTGTGGCGCAAATCGATTTCTCTTTTGTCCTTTATTGATTTGCGTTACCTTTGTGAGGAAGAATCGTTTTGTGCTTGGCGCATCGAATGTTCTTCTGAGATTTATTAGATTTAATGGACTCGTGGGCGCGCGCCGTGATGGCGCGCGCCCTTTTCTGTTTTTGTTGCTCGTTTTGTCCGCATGCCGTATATTTGCCGTGCGTAAACTACTATATGGTCTGGAGATGAAGCTGAAATTCTTAGCGTTGGCCGTGGCTGGCGTCGTGGCGGCTCTCTCGCCTCTGAGCGGCGCGGCGCAGTCGGCGGGCAAGCCCTTTGGTAAAAAGGCGGAGGTGGGCAAGGGTATTGTCGATTTCAACGTCAAGGTCAAGGACTATGCCGGCAAGCCTGTCGTCTTGGGCTATTACTTCAACAACAAGATGTTGGTCAAGGATACCGTCTTGACCGACGCCCACTGCGTGGCGCATTTCACTCGGGACACGCTCTATGAGGAGGGCCTCTATCTGCTCCATTTCCCCGAGAACGGTGGAGTGTTCGACATCCTCATGCCACATGTGCAGAAGTTCACGCTCTCGTGCGACACTATGCCACGGCAGGCCGAGAGGGCTAAGGTGGAAGGTTGCCGACCTCTCGCCAATTTTATTGATTATCAGAAATATATCACGGCGAGGCAGATGGAGTATCGTGAGCTGAGCCGTGAGTTTCAAGCCGCGCAGGGCAATCCTGCCCGACAAGAGGAGATTAGGAGACGTTTTGTTGAGGAAGACTCTTTGGTCACGGCGCACAATGACCAGGTCATAGCCGCCAATAAGGATAACTTCTTGGCCAATTTCCTCCGCGCCCTCAAAGAGGTCAAGATTCCCCAGTTCGACATCCCTGCTGGACTGACCGACGCTCAGCGCGACTCCGTGCGCCAGGTGCGCGGGTTCTACTACTACCGCGCCCATTTCTACGACAATTTCGACATGACGGACGACCGTCTGCTCCGAACCCCTTTCTTCGCCCAAAAGATTGACAAGTATTTTGATGAGTCGGTGCCGCAAGTGCCGGACTCCGTGGCAGCCGAGGCCATAAGGCTCATTGAGATGTGTCGAGGCAATGAGGAGATGTTCCGTTTCTTTGTCTCCACAATGTATAACAAGTTCAACCAAAGCAATATAATGGGTATGGACGCGGCTCTGGTCAAGATTGCCGATCGCTACTACCTCTCTGGCGAGGCCACGTGGGCCGACAAGAAGTTTATTGACGACCTGCGCGAGAACATTGATGGAATCCGCTACACGCTCATCGGCCTCAAGGCTCCCGACCTCAAGATGCCGTCGGTCACGGGCGAGTGGTATAGGCTGAGCGAGGTCAAGGCTCCGTTCACCATCCTGGCTTTCTGGGAGCCTTCCTGCGGGCATTGCAAGAAGGAGATCCCGCACCTCAAGACTGCTGTCTTTGACAAGTATAAGGACCGCGGAGTGAAGGTTTTCGCCGTCTACTGCCAGGT
>CAKUVM010000104.1 GCA_934699135.1 uncultured Bacteroidales bacterium | reverse complement strand
CGGTAGCTCTGGACAATCTGGAAGTCTGCGGCGCCGGAGCCCACAGCGTTAAGATCCCAACCCTTGTAGCTCACGCTGAGGTTGACGCCGTAGGTGTATTTGGGAATGCCGCAGCCGAGATCTACCTTGTCCGCGTCGGTGATGACGCCATCATGATTGACATCAACGAACTTAACGTCGCCAGGGGCAACATTGGCCTGCGCCACGCCGTTGCCTGCGGCGATCCAATCGTTGATCTCCTGCTGGTTCTGGAAGATGCCTGCGGTCTTGAGACCCCAGAAGTAACCGATCTCGTGGCCATTTTCGGCTCGATAGAACTCAGGCGCGCTGTCGTAGAGCTGCTGCGTCTGGCCGTGGATGAGACCGTCCTCTGTGGGGATGGAGCCTACCTCGTTCTTGTTATATGCCATATTGGCGCCGACGGAGTACTTGATGCCGTTAGACAGCTCGTCGTTCCAATTGAGGGCGACCTCAATACCGGTGTTGGTCACATCGCCACCGTTGATGAACGGGGCGCCGGTGCCTGCCGTGGAGAGGATCGGGGCCTGAACGAGCCAATCCTTGGTCTTCTTCTGATACCAGTCAAAGGTCACGCTCAAGCGGCTCATGAGGAGGCGAGCGTCAAGACCGATGTTGAGCTGCTCAGAGGTCTCCCACTTGACATCCGCATTTGCGAGACGCTCAATGTAGGAGCCAGTGGTCCATGCGTCCTGACCGCCGCCGACACCGAAGTTGTAGTTGGTCTGCGACGTTGTGACAGGGGCGAGATACTGATAACAATTGATGTTGGCGTTGCCCACCTGGCCCCAGCTGGCGCGGAGCTTGGCGAAGTCGAGCACAGAGTGCGTTGCCTCCATAAAGCCCTCCTCGGAGAACGTCCAACCCGCTGAAACAGAGGGGAAGTAACCGAAGCGGGTGTCCTTGTCGAACTTACTGCTGCCATCGGCGCGGAACGTAGCGTTTACCATATACTTCTCCTGCCAGTTCCATCCGAGGCGAGCGAAATAGCTTGCGCCGCGGGTGCTGTCATAGGGAGAGCCCTTGACCTTCTTATTGGCTGTGCCATCAGTATTGTCAAGGTAGGCGTGGCCCCAGTCATCAAATCCTGTGACAAGGTCAGTGTTGTCGCCTCCGGTGCTGCCGCCGTCATATTTGCTCATCTCGGTACCGATGAGGACATTGAACTGGTGGTCGTCCGCAATGGTGAAGTCGTAGCTAGCGGTGTTCTGCCAAACTTGGCTAATGCCGCTGCCCTGGCTCTGCGAGACCTTTGTGCTGGGGTTCTCAGACGTTGCCGTGAACTTGTACTTCGGAGTGAAGCTGCGATACTCGCTGCCGCCGTAGCTGATGCCGTAGACCGTCTTGATCTTGAGGTTCTTGATGGGCTCAATCTGAGCATAGATGTTGGCATCGATGCTCATGTTCTTGGTGCGGTTGTAACGGTTCATCATCATATTGCCGAGAGGGTTGCCGTCGTTGGTGTTCCAGCTCTCGTTGGCAGAGTTGAAGTAATCGCCGTTCTCGTCATAGACAGGCGTGAGAGGGGAGGTGACGTATGCGCCGCGGAGGTTGTTGTTGTAGATGTTGCCCGTGGCCATGCCGCGCTGCTCCTTCCACACGAGACCCACGTGCTCTCCGATGGTCAGGAAGCCGTCATAGAGCTTGGCCTCGGAGTTGACGCGGAAGTTATAACGGTCATAGTTAGACACCTGAGAGCCGCCAATGACGCCCTCCTGGTTCATATAGCCGAGCGAGATGGCGTAGTTGCCAGTCTTTGTGCCGCCAGTGATGGAGATGTTGTGGCTCTGGGTGACGGCGTTGTCATTGATGACCTCGTCAAGCCAGTCGGTGTTGTTCTTTGGGGTGCCATCCTCATTGATGAGGTCGGGGAACTCCTTTGCCCAGTTGAACGCCGCGGCGCCGCTGTTGATGCGCGCCTCATCCATGATGGTCATATACTCGCTGGCATCGAGAACCTCATTGCGGCGATATACGCGCTGGATGCCATAGTAGCCGTCATAAGAGACGACGCCCTTGCCCTCCTTACCGCTCTTGGTGGTGACGAGGACGACGCCGTTGGCGGCCTGCGCACCGTAGATGGCGGCGGAAGCCGCGTCTTTGAGAACATCGATGCTCTCAATGTCGGCAGGGTTGAGGGTGGTGATGTCGCCGCCAATGCCATCAATAAGGTAAAGAGGCTGGCTGTTGCCCACGGTGCCGAGACCACGGATGGAGACGTTCATGGCGGAACCAGGCTGGCCCGAGGTAGACTGGATGGTCACGCCAGGGGTCTGGCCCTGAAGAGCCTGGAGGGCGTTGTTTGTGTTAAGTTTCTGGACGTCGTCACCCTTCACCTGCACTGTCGCGCCTGTGACGAGCTTCTTCTTCTGGACACCGTAGCCTACAACCACCACGTCCTCAAGGTCGGTAGACTCCTCC
>CAKUVM010000103.1 GCA_934699135.1 uncultured Bacteroidales bacterium | reverse complement strand
AACAGTAACAGGACATTTGACTGATGCGAGTGCCGACTCAAGACCTAAAAGACGCCATAGCGAACCTCTTCCGTAGCCGGTACGCCGTGGCTGCCATGATTTTTTTGACGTGGATAACCATTTTTGACGAGGACAACCTCATCACAAAATGGACATACGACAGGAAAATCAATGAATTGCGGGCGGAGAAAGCCGCCTTGGAAAGCAGCATAGAGCAAGACCAACGGAAGATGAACGAACTGAAAAACAACCGAGAGTCTCTGGAAAAGTTCGCCCGCGAGGAATATTTTATGAAAAAGGACAACGAGACGATTTTCATAATCAAAAGATGAAAGCCAAAGATGTGTTGACCCTGTGCGCCATGACGGCGGGCGTGGCCGGAGCTGTCGCTCAATGCGCCGGCGTTGAGGGCGCATGGTTTGGGGTGTTGGCCTGCGGCTTGACTCTGTTCTTCATACGGCTCAGCCTAAGGACGCGCGAGGAGGATTTCAGGCTCCGCCGCCTATATGGCATCCTGATGTTCAGCGCCACATCCCTTTGCGTCTGCGCCTATCTCATGATGAAGGGTCGAGACTATTGGCTCATCCCGTTGATGATCTCCGCAGTCCTTGAACTTTACGCCAGCCTACGGGGAGGCGACGCGCAAAGCCAAAAAAGGACATGAATTCTTTTTTAATTTATTGTAAGGCATTATCTTTGCAACGTTTTTCTGATGCAGGAAAGACATCGGATGACAACAGCGGAGATCAAATAACACTATATAACAGTTCCAGAGATGACTAAAGCAGACATCGTCAACGAGATCGCCAAGAGCACCGGGGTCGAGAAAGTAGCCGTCCAGAAGACGGTGGAGGCTTTTATGGACGCCGTCAAGGCCTCGCTCATAAACGGCGAAAGCGTTTTCCTTCGTGGCTTCGGCAGCTTCATTACGCGCAAGCGCGCCCAAAAGACCGCCCGCAACATCACCAAGGGAACGTCCATTGTCATTCCAGAGCACTCTATTCCGTCCTTCAAGCCTGCAAAGGTCTTCATGAACGAAGTGAAGGACAGCAAGAATATCAAGCAGTAAACTGATTGTCTAACCCTGAAAAAACCTTTTTAAGCTATGCCTAGCGGAAAGAAAAGGAAGCGTCACAAGATGGCGACGCACAAGCGCAAGAAGAGACTGAGAAAGAACAGGCATAAGCACTAAACTGCTTGTCTGTACGGACTTAATCTTTAGCCCGCCCGCATAAATCGACAGGAGGGCGTCACAAACAGAAAGCCAAGTAAGCTTTCTGTTTGTTTGTACTAAAGTTCTTTGAAAAAACGAGTAACGTGAACGCAGAATTATTTATCAACGTCACGCCAGAGGAGATGGTCATCGCCCTCACGGAAGACAAGCGGTTGGTGGAGCTGCGTAGAGAGAAGCGAAACGTCCAGTTCGAGGTGGGCGACGTCTACATAGGCAAGGTCCGAAAGGTGATGCCTGGCCTCAACGCCGCATTTGTGAGCGTCGGATATGAGAAAGACGCGTTCTTGCACTACTTGGATCTCGGTCCTCAATTCCGCACCCAGCAGAAATTTCTGCAACAGGTGATCCAGCGAAAGAATGCGACGGAAATGCCTCGCGTGAAGCGAGAAGAGGACATCGACAAGAAAGGCACCATCACAGACGTGCTCCAGGCGGGCGAGGAGGTGCTCGTCCAGGTGGCGAAAGAGCCAATCTCGACCAAAGGCCCAAGGTTGACATCCGAAATATCCCTCGCCGGCAGAAATCTGGTGCTGATGCCATTTGCAGACAAGATCTCGGTGAGCAAGAAGATCAGGTCTGCCGAGGAACGATCCCGCCTAAAAAAAATAGTCCAAAAAGTCAAGCCCAAGGATATGGGCGTGATAATAAGGACCGTGGCCGAGCAACAAGACGAGCAGGAGATTGCAGATGAGATATCCTCCCTTGTCAAACGCTGGGAAGATTGCGTCAAGCACGTCAAGGAGAGCCGCCCACCGGCAATGGTGCTGGGCGAGATGGAGAGGGCGGCAGCCATGATCCGGGATCTCTTCAGCCCAGACTTCAACAACATCTACGTCAACGACAAAGCGATTTTCGACGAGATCAAGGCCTATGTGACCAAGATTGCGCCCGAGAAAAGCGGAATCGTAAAGCTCTACAACGGCAAGCTGCCAATCTTCGATAATTTCAACATTGAGAAGCAAATAAAGCAGTCTTGCGGCAAAGCGGTCTCTTTCAAGAGCGGCGCTTACCTTATCATTGAGACGACAGAGGCGCTCAACGTCATCGAC
Source organism: uncultured Bacteroidales bacterium (assembly GCA_934699135.1). Taxonomy (GTDB): domain Bacteria; phylum Bacteroidota; class Bacteroidia; order Bacteroidales; family Marinilabiliaceae; genus W3P20-009. Next base: position 179 of record CAKUVM010000103.1, on the reverse strand, counting down.
GTCAATAGCGGCAATAAGTCCAAGACGGCCTCCAACCAGGAAAATAACGCCCTGGAGACCAACCTTGCCGCCGCAGACGAAATAGCACGGCAGCTGAGACTGCGGGACATGGGCGGCATAGTGGTTGTTGACTTTATCGACATGCAGAGTGCCGATAATCGCACCAAGCTGTATGAGAG
>CAKUVM010000102.1 GCA_934699135.1 uncultured Bacteroidales bacterium | reverse complement strand
ATCTCCACCAGTCCCTTGTCTGCAAGGAGCGGGATGATGCACTCGCAGTCGCTGCCGCTCTTGAAGGGGTAAGAAGAATATCGCTCACGGAGCGCGGGGCTGTTGAAAATCTCGCCGTTGCAGGTGAGATAGATGTCGCCCGAGACGAAAGGCTGGTTTCCGGCGTCGGAGACGTCCATTATGCTGAGGCGGTGGAAAGCCATCCATCCGCGCGGCAGATCCTGCTCCAGGGTGTTGTCCGGCCCCCTGTGCTTAATGGAGTAAGCCTCATGGCCGAACCTGAGCTTGGTGGCCAAATCGCCGCCCGTGTATACCGTGAATCCACACATGATCTTTTGTATTTATTTCTGGGTGCAAAGTTACGTTTTATAATCAAACTTGCAAATATTTCTTCGAATTAGAAACTAATTTAAGCCTTTTACTTAAAGCGAGGCACTAAGAAGCGTCATCTGGCACACTGGTCTAAGACGCCGCGGCGCAACGGCGGCAATGCCACAACCACATTTTATGAGTATCTTAGCACGACCATAAAAGCCACAATGAGACAATGAGAGCGTCTTTCCTGACGGCCGCGCTGGCGGCCTTGGCCCTGACAGCGGCCAGCTGCACCAATGAGGTGGAGAGCACCCCAGTGGAACCCGACACATATTTTGACGAAGAGTATTTCCTCTCAAGCACCGACACCGCCGTGACGGGTCGGGCTACGGACGTGACATATTACAGCGCAGAGCTGACAGGCAAGCTAAACATCAGGAGCTTCAACGCGTTGCCGCAGTTCTCCACGTGGGGCATGGCCATATCGGCCACCAACAGCGACCCCAAACCCGGCGGCGAGGGCTGCTCCACCATAGCCAGCAAGCGTCAGGCCAAGATTTTCACCTGCTCGGCCGCTGGCCTGTCCATGGGCACGCGCTACTATTACCGCGCCTACCTGCGCGAGGGACGAGACAAGGTGGTGAGGCTGGGGCGGGTGATGTATTTCACCACAGGCCGATGCGAGGTGCGAACCGAGGCTGCGAACCCCGTGAGCATATTCTCCGCCACGCTGCGAGGCTCGTCTAGCGTGAAGCTGAACGACACTAAGTTTAAGGGCGAAGTGGGATTCCTATACACCCGCCGGCAGACCGACAGGCCCAACGTCAGCGTCGACGCCACGATCCGCGGCAAGGTGACGGACGGAGACTCTGTGAGGTTTGAGGCCACGCTGAGCGACCTGGAGCCATCAACGCGCTACGTCTTCCAAGCCTACATGAAGATAGACACCACATATTATTGGGGCGATGCCATTAGCCTGACCACCACGAGGCTAGACATATCTGACAGCGACATGCCGGTGGATCTGGGACTTACGACCCTCTGGGCCTCGCGCAACGTCGGGGCCACGGGAGCCGAGCTTGCCGGCACATATTTCGGCTGGGGAGACCCCACGGGCGAGCTTACGACTCCCGACCTCGGGGCCTACCCCACCGAAGCCAGCATTGTTGGCACCGAATATGACATGGCCACGGCCAACTTGGGCGCAGGCTGGCAGACGCCCACTTTTGAGCAGATGAAAGAGCTAGTCGACCAGTGCGACTGGGCTTGGACCACATATAAGGGCACGCAAGGCTACGCCGTGGTGAGCCGCGCCAATGGCAAAGCCATATTCTTGCCCGCGGCGGGATATGCCAAGCCCGGCGATGACGGCCGCACACTAGTGGGCGGCGACATTGCCGACCCCGTGGGCTATTACTGGACGGGCAGCATCTCCAGCTTCAGCAGGTTCGCTTACAGCCTCAAGATATCGAAAGAGAAGAAGGACGTCCATAATCTTGATTTCGACCGCTCATATGGCTATTGCGTGAGGCCGGTGCTGGCTAACTGACCATTTTGAAACACTAAAGACATACCCACCATGGAGAGCAGCGTCTTACTGATGGCCATTGTGGCCGTGGCATCTTTTATCTTGGGCGCAGGGGTGGCCTTCGCCATCTTGGGCGGCAAGCTGAGCGCGAGCCGCGGGGCCGAGGCCACACTCAGGGGCACGCTCCAGCAGATGGAGGCGCAGGCGGCGGAGAAAGCGACGGAACACCGCCAACAGATGAACGACGCCATGAGGCGCGAGGCCGACCTGCGCCATGAGAGCGAAAAACTGTGGCAAGAGCGTCTGACGAGCCTAAAAGCGGAGCTGTCTAAGACCGCGGCCACGCAGATGGCCGACAGCCAACGAGGCTTGAGCGAGGCCAACAAGGCGCAAGTGGGAGAACTGCTGACACCCATAAGGGAGCAGTTCGAGGCCCTGCAAAAGACCATTGCGGAGCGGAAGACGCAAGACGAGGTGGGCAAAAGGGAGATGAAAGACGCCCTGGAGGCCACCATGCGCCTCTTTAGCCAACAGCAGGAGCAGGCCATAGCCACCCTGCGGGAGCAGACGCGGCAAATTGGCGCAGACGCCAACAACCTGGCCCAAGCGCTGAAAGGAGACAGCAAGACGCAGGGAGACTGGGGCGAGATGATCCTGGACACCCTGCTGGAGGCCAGCGGGC
>CAKUVM010000101.1 GCA_934699135.1 uncultured Bacteroidales bacterium | reverse complement strand
TTCTTGGACTATGCGAAGCATTTCAGTGAGGGAGGAGACACCCCAGCATAAAACAGAAGGCACGGCAAATAAATTGCGCCGCACCGGATTCATGGCCAGTGCGGCGCAATGCTTTTTTTGTGGCGGATCGAGTGCTACTACTTCTTTGTGTAGAACGCCCACCCGCTGCCAGAGCAAGCCTTCACGTAGCCCTCGGGGACTGAAGCGGGAGCCTTGGCGCCAATGCGGCACAAGAGCGAGCCTCGACGACCTGTGGCCACCGCCTCGTAGTATGTGGAGGAGACGGTAACCTTGACGTCGCTCGCGCTGCTGACGCCCACGCTCTTGCGAGCCTCTATCATCTTCTCTATGGCCGAGCGGCAGTTAGCGTCTTGCCAATGAGGCCAGAAGACGCATGGCACGCCTGGCGATGAGAGGATAAACGCATAGGCGTGGGTCACGTTGCCCGTGTATTTGCTGTCATCGCGGTAGGTGTCATGGTTGTCTACGAACGTGACGGCATATGCCCGAGTGGTGGCATGGTGTATGAGGCCGGCAGGGCGCGGCGTGACGCCATCCTCTTTCCAAGACATCTTGGCAAAATCTTTCTTTGCCAAGCCGTTGTTGAGGGCGTCATATTTTTGCGGGAAGTCGAAAGCCATACTCTTGTAGCCCGTGGCCTTGAGCCACGCGTTGACCACGTCATATGACCCGTCCCACAGCTCACCGACAGAGAGCCAAGGTGACGACGCGTCATTGAGCATTCCCACATATTTGCCGTCATAACCTTTACAGAAGTCGAACCTCCAGCCGTCATAGCCAAACTCGCCCTTGAGCCAATTGAGATATGCCTCACAATCTTGTCGCACATAGTCCGACGTGAAGTCAAGGTCTCTCGCCCCACCCCAGTTCTCACCGGTGTCGGCGGATCCCGTGGCCTTGCCCAGCCAGTTGGGGTCGGAGCATTGGTCTGGGTCATTCATCTCATCGTCATTACAGATGTTGGCCGCCGTGAGCTGATACTTGCCATAGTCACCAAAGTCGTCTTCCGTAAAATTACCCCATGCGGTGTCTCCCGCGCGATGGTTGATGACGATGTCCGCAATAACCTTCACGCCCTTGTCATGCAGGCCGGCAATGAGGCTCTTGAGGTCGGCCGCCGTACCCCAGCAGGAGTTCTGATCGTTCCACTGGCGCGGATGGTAGCCAACATTGGTGCCACCCACGGTGTTTCCGCCCTCCGCGCTAGCCGATGGCGGAAACCAGACGCAAGAGAAAGTCTTGGCAATCTCATCTTCCATCTTCATCAGCTGTTTCCATCCCGTCACTTTTTGGCTGTCCCAATAGAACGCCTGGAGCATAACGTCCTCACGGCCACCGTCACTATTGTCTTCCGACGCGGCAGCCTGGGTGATTGCGACATCGGCTGAGGCTTTGCCACAAGAGAGCGAGATGACGGCCGAGCGCGCGGCAGAACCGGTGTTTACCTCCAGCCTCACCGTTATGACGTTATCTCCTGCCAAGCCTGAAGTCTTGTCTATCGACGCCCACGCCTCGCCATTCGCCACAGAGGCAGTCCACTCGCCAGACGCGTTGAATGTTACTGTGGTGAGGGAGACATCGGAAGCCAGATTCTGCTCTTTGCTGTCCTCGGCCACGCTAATGACATCCACCGCGGCCTCTGGGCCGTCATCGCCACTGTCTGAGCAAGCCACAAATGGCGTAGGCGCAACTGCCAAGAGCAACGCCAGGAGCCAATATGTCAGGTTGTTTTTCATATTCGTCTACTAAAATTTGAAAGATGGGCCGACGACAGAGTGTGCCGACGACCCATCGTGGTTATGGTTTAATCAAAAGATTGTCCGTTAATTCTTTACAACGGTGGCAAACATCTTGTCCCCCTCGGTTATGAAGGGATGGAGGGTGATGGTGTAGTTTCCGGCCTCCTCGATGTTTATGTTATCGCCACCTATGGTCAGGTTTTCAAATGAGCCGCCGAGGTTGATGTCCCAGTTGTCGTTGGCGCGGAACTTTATCTGGTCGGCCTTCAGGTCGCCCGTCCAAGTGTAGACACCGCTCTCCTTGTCGAAGGTCATGTCAGAGTCCTCGTCCCAGCCGCCTGCCTGAGCCGGGCCAATAAGGCCAAAACTCTTAATGAGAGTGGCACCGAAGATGCCGGCGGTCAGGTCAAGGTTGAGGCTGTAGACACCTGGGACGGAGCACTCAATGTTGGAGTCGTCCGCTTTCTCCGCACCCGCGAAGCCATCGGCGAACTCCTTGAAGTCGTTTTTGTTATACTCTGCCGCCCAAGCCCTCTCCTTGGTGAACTTGAAGCCACCGTCAAGATTGGCGAAGCCGACATATTTGCCGTCTTGAGCGGCGGAATGGAGGGCGGGAGCCGTCTTGGGATCCCAACCCTGGGCGTTGCCCGGGACATAGATCCACTCGGGGAATGAGATGGGCCTGATGGTGATGGTGTATTCCATCATATTGAGCGTGAACTCATACATGAGCGCGCCGTCGGTGGCGGGCTGCTTGAAGGCCTGCGGGTCGTCAGTGACAAGGTTGGCCTCCAGGCTCTCGTCTCCATTGGTCGCGGCTCCGAGGATTTTGCCGTCCCACAC
>CAKUVM010000100.1 GCA_934699135.1 uncultured Bacteroidales bacterium | reverse complement strand
GCGCTAGACGGGCTTAAAATACAAGGTCTCTTCGATATGATTCGTGAGCAAAGCTCGAAGTCTGCTTCCGTGACTGATTACCAGGGTCTTGTTAGGAAGTGTTTTGAAGACGAGCGGGCGGTCTCGAAAAAGTGCTGCGAAGAACAAGATGAGAAAAGGGTTAAAGCATTGAGGTTTAGAAATAGCCTGTCAAACCTTTCTCATAAATATGACGGTGTTATTGGTACAAGTTCGATAAGCATTTGCAATGAGGCGCAGAGTGAATTTGAGGGTATGGTTTCAGAGTGCAAGGCCATTCTAGATCGTGAGGAAGACTTTCAAAAGTTTCTAGACAAATGGAAGCCAACGTTGCTCAATAAACTTAGCGAGGCTGCGGATGATGCCATACGCATCCGCGAGTCTTTCCTCCAAAAGCTTCGCCCGCCCGAGCCTATGCTCGTGGAGGGGTCGGTGTTCGACGCCATAGGCGGCGGAGACTATCAGCTCTTCCTGCGGTGCTTTGACAAGGGCGTGGACCTGGCATCCACCAACAGTGGCGGCTACAATGTCTTGACCTATGTGGCTCATGTGGGCGACACACCCATGATGCGCTTCCTCATAAAGCATGATGCCGACCTCTCCCTGACCGACGCCAATGGCCGCGACGCACTGGCCGAGGCCGCGGCATGCCACTTTCGCGACGTGTGCGAGATGCTGCTTGAGGCCGACACCTCGCTCGCCGCGGGCCGAAAAGACGAGCTGACGCAAGCGGCAAATAATGACGACTTCGTCAAGTGGTTGACCAACAAACTGTAACCTGCTTTAAATAAGACTCTTCAAGATGCAAAAGATAACCAAAGATAATTACAACGAGGTGTTCAACGGCCTAGCAGCCGACCTCGGCGCAATTGTGGCGACCGACGTTAAGGACGTTGAGAACGCCGTGAAGAAACTCCGCGCCCTGCTAGACGAGAAGCGAAAGGGCGCGGAGGAGAATGTGAAGAACAACTCCGTCTTGCAGATCGGCATTGTGGGCCAGGTGAAGGCGGGGAAGAGCTCTTTCCTCAACTCGCTCTTTTTCGATGGCGAGAACGTCTTGCCGCGCGCCTCCACGCCCATGACGGCCGGCCTCACGGTGCTGGAGTATGGTGAGGAGGACGTCTTCACGGTGGAGTATTACAGCCAGACGGATTGGAACACGTTCGTGGGCAGGGCCAAGGAATATGACGATTTGGTGGCGGACTTGCGCCAGCGGAATCCCGGTACGCCCATTGAGACCCTGCTAGGAGACGTTGACAAAGAACTAAAAACCGCCCACGAGCTTGTGGAGAGTTGCGGCGCGGCGGCGCAGGGCAAGGTGGGCCACAAGCCGGAGAGTCAGACGTTCAGCGGCGTGGATGGCCTTCAGCAGACGCTGGAGAAATATGTGGGTGCCAACGGGGCGTTCACTTCGGTTGTCAAGAGCTTGAGCATCAAGCTCCACAACGAGGCTTTGCGAGACATCCGCATTGTGGACACCCCAGGCGTGAACGACCCCGTGGTCTCGCGTGAGAACCGCACCTGCGAGTTCCTTCGCGCCTGCCACGGCGTCTTCTTCCTCAGCTATTCGGGTCATTTCTTCGATTCCACGGATCAGGATTTCCTCTCAGAACGCATTGGCGGCAACGGCATTGGCGCGGTGGTCATGATTGCCAGCAAGTTCGACACCGTCCTCCAGCAGGTGGGACTCGATTTCAAAGACGACATCCAGGGCGCCATCTCCCACTGCCAAAAGATGCTCAAGAAGCAGTTCGACACCAATTTGGCCGGCACCACCTTTACGGGAGACCGTCCCGCCCTTGCCTTCAGCTCCGGCATTGGCTACTCCATTGCCCAAAAGAGCCAAGACAAGTGGGACGATGTGGAGCGGAACGTGGTGAGCCAGATGCGGCGGTTCTTCCCCTCGTTCTTCTCCTCGCCAGACGACGTCAAGGCGGCGTTCTCCGAACTGGCGCAGATTGAGGATATTAGGGATAGGTTCGTCAAAGGCGCATTCGCGGCCAACAAGGACGCCATAATGGCTCAGAAGCTGTCCGGCTTCTTCTCCACCTCCACGGCGGAGATGGCCAAAGAGGCCGACAAGGGAATAAAAACCGCTGAAGGCAAGCTGGAGGAGCTGAAGCGGACAGCGTTGGCAGACATCCAAAAGAAAAAGAATGACATTGACAGGCAGTCAGAAGCCATAAAGAATAACATTGAGAGCGTGGCCACCCGTTTGAAAACCAAGGTGGACACTGCGGTCAAAAGTGTCATGTCTAGCCTCTGCATCTCCGCCCCTCAACTTTCCACAACTTCTCGTAGCCGCGATTTTACAAGGCTTTCCACTTTTTGGGAACGAAATAAGACATTTACCTGCTCCTTCTCGCTTCCCGACGCTCAGAAGACGCTCAAAGACGTGAAATCAGAACTCGCTAAGTTGGGAAAAGTGAAGGATGAATGGGGAAGGAAAGTGGCGGAGCTGAAAAAATTCGTGGTCGACACGCTCCGAGAAAGCGCGGAGAAGGCCGAGGCTGCGGAGCGAAGCGTTGACGGCGCGCGCCTCAACAATGCAATCGAGGAGGTGGCGGATACATTCGATAACGCTGCGGTGGTGGAT
>CAKUVM010000099.1 GCA_934699135.1 uncultured Bacteroidales bacterium | reverse complement strand
AGGTCGAGTCGGGCAACTCGCTCCTCTCCACCCTCACCAGCAATGGTGTCTTCCTCCCCTCGGCCTGTGGTGGCAAGGGTTCTTGCGGCCAGTGCAAGTGTCAGGTTCTCGAGGGCGGCGGAGACATCCTCCCCTCTGAGAAGGGTCACTTCTCTCGCAAGCAACAGCTAGACCATTGGCGCCTGGGCTGTCAGGTCAAGGTCAAGAACGACCTCAAGATCAAGGTGCCAGAGTCCGTCATGGGAGTCAAGGAGTATGAGTGCACCGTCATCTCTAACAAGAACGTAGCCACGTTCATCAAGGAGTTCAAGGTGCAGCTGCCTGAGGGCGCGCATATGGACTTCCTCCCAGGCTCCTACTCTCAGATTCGCATACCGAAGTTCCAGCTCAGCTACGCCGACTTCGACCGCGACCTCATCGGCAAAGACTATCTGCCCGCTTGGGAGAAGTTCAAGATGTTCGACCTCAAGTGCAAGAACGACGAGGACACCATCCGAGCCTACTCCATGGCCAACTACCCGGCCGAGGGCAACGTCTTCATGCTCACCGTCCGCATCGCAACCCCGCCTTTCAAGCCAGACCGCAGCGGCTTTATGGATGTCAACCCTGGCATCGCCTCTTCTTACATCTTCTCGCTCAAACCTGGCGACAAGGTGATGATGAGCGGCCCTTACGGCGACTTCCACCCGCACTTCGACAGCAAGAAAGAGATGATTTGGGTTGGCGGTGGTGCCGGCATGGCGCCTCTCCGCGCGCAGATCATGCACATGACCAAGACGCTCCATACCAGAGATCGCGAGATGCACTACTTCTACGGCGCGCGCGCGCTCAACGAGGTCTTCTATCTCAACGACTTCATGGAGCTGGAGAAGGAGTATCCCAACTTCCACTTCCACTTGGCTCTTGACCGTCCCGATCCTGCGGCAGACGCCGCGGGCGTCAAGTACACCCCTGGCTTCGTCCACAACGTGATGTACGAGACCTACCTCAAAGACCATGATGCCCCTGAGGACATTGAGTACTATATGTGCGGTCCTGGCCCGATGTCCAAGGCCGTGGTCAAAATGCTTGAGAACCTTGGCGTTGAGGATTCCAGCATCATGTATGACAACTTTGGTGGCTAGCCCACGGGCTAGCACTGCCTGACCATAAGCGTGTTGAGGGCTGCGGCAAGACTATTGCCGCGGCCCTCTTTCTTTTTATGGGTCTCGACATATCTCATCGGACGAATATTTCACTACATTCGCCTGCGACAAGAGATTGCTTGATATGAAAAGAATCTTATTGCTGTTGAGTGTCGCCCTGACCCTCGCGGCCCCTGTCTGGGCGCAAGATGTGGTCTATCGCAAAGCGGACGGCCCGCTTAATTGCAAGGTGACGGGGACTGACGGCGGCATGGTCCGCGTCTTGGTGGCGGGGCAGAAGGTCTCGTTGCCCATGGCGGATGTTGACTCCATAGCCCTCGATGCCCGCGTTGGCGCGGCGGAGGATAAACGGCTCTCGCGACCGGGGCTCTCAGCGCGTCATATGGTTTTCTCCACGGGACTGTATGCAGTGGCAGGCTTTTTTGTCAATGCCGGTCTTGAACTACGGGCTGGATGGAAGCCCACACCCCGCACGACCCTAGGCCTTGGCGTGAACTTCTCGCATATGGACACCCGTCCCTTCGAAGACGACTGGCTTCTCAACCCCGATGACACGGACGACCCGACTATGAGTATGCCGATGTGGCCAAGGAGTCGGACTATACCGCGTGGCCTGTCTACCTATATGTGCGCCACGATTTCCTGCGTTGCGTTGCTTCGCCATTTGTTGAAATAACGTCTGGCATTGTGCCGGAGACGAATGTGGACAAGGTGGGCTATATTGGCGGATGCGATGTGGGCATACGCGTCTCGTTGCGCCACTTGTCTCTGATGTATTATATGGGGGGGATGTTTTTCAATGGTCACTGCAATTACAACCCCTCGCACCATATGCATAGTCGTGGCGCGTTCGCCACGGGTTTTAGGGTGGAGTGGTAGGCAATGGTGTTGGCTAGCCTTGCTTCAGCAGTTTGGTGGGCGTCACGCCCATATTGCGCAACTTCTCCGTCATGCCGATCATGTTGCCTTGGCCAGATTGCAACTGATTGTCACCCTTCTCCACGCTCTCGGTGAGTGATCGCAGCCTCTTGCGGATGTCCTCATACGTGCCTTGGAACGTGGCCATCTTCTCATACAACTTTCTGGCTTGGTCCACAATGGCCGCAACGTTTTTGTTCTGACGGTCATATTGCCATAGGTTATATGCCAACTGCAAGGCCATGAGCAAGTTGCTTGGCGATATTATTATGACCTTGTGGGTATATGCGTCGCGGCTCAAGCTCGGTTTGCGCCGCATGGCGGCAATGTAGCTGCTCTCATTGGGGATGAACATCAGCACGAAGCCTATGGCGCCATCCACCACGCTGCCGTAGTCTTTGGCCGCCAGCTCCTTCACGTGCGTCTCCACGCTCTTCACGTGCAAGGCCATGAGCCTGTCGCGCTCGGCCTCGTCGGTCGTGGCCATGGCCTCCGAGTAGGCCGTGAGCGATACTTTTGAGTCAATCACCACGTTTCGCCCCTCCGGGAAGCGGACAATCACGTCTGGCCTCTTGTTCGCGCCATCGTCTCCCTTGACGCTCTCCTGCACAAAATATTCCTCACCCTTGCGC
>CAKUVM010000098.1 GCA_934699135.1 uncultured Bacteroidales bacterium | reverse complement strand
ATCCTCACGGGTCCCGACATGGAGTGGGCCGACCAGAAAAAGGCGGACAACATCACTGTCTACGTCTTCGCCGGCCGCGATGGCAAGTTCTCGCTCTACGAGGACGAGGGCACAAACTACAATTATGAGAAGGGCCAGGCCGCGTTCATAGACTTCAGCTATGACGACGCCTCCAAGGCCCTCACCATAGGCCAGAGGCGCGGCTCTTTCAAGGGCATGCTTGAGAAGCGCAACTTCAATGTAGTCCTCGTCTCGCCCGAGTCTCCCGCGGCTGTAGACGCCGACGTCCAGGGCAAGGCCGTGGCCTATGACGGTGCCGAGGTCAAGGTGACCCTTTAGTCCGAGGCTTAGCGATCACACCCAATTTACACATTCCGCCCGGGAGGGAGGCTCCGCGCCAAGCCCCGGGCGGTTTCAATAAGCTTAGTGTACCATATTTATGATGAGATACTCTCTGATTTCCCTCACAGCTCTCGCCGCCGTGGCTTGCTGCCCGCAGGGTCAGTCCGACCCTGTGGCGGATCAGTGGACTGACGCCGAGATAGAGGCCAAGATAAACGAGGTGCTGCCGCAGCTCACCCTTGAGGAGAAGGTGGCGCTCTGCCATGCGCAGTCCAAGTTCAGCTCACCCGGCGTGGCGCGCCTCGGCATCCCTGAGTTCTGGTATTCCGACGGCCCGCACGGCGTGCGCGCCGAGGTCAACTGGGACGACTGGGGATACGCCGGCTGGACCAACGACTCCTGCACCGCCTTCCCGGCTCTCACGGCCCTCGCCGCCTCTTTCAACCCGTCTCTCTCAGAGGCATATGGCAAAGCTGTGGCCGAGGAGGCCCTCTACCGTCGTAAAGACATGATGCTTGGCCCTGGCGTGGAGATCTATCGCACGCCGCTTGGTGGCCGCAACTTCGAGTATATGGGCGAAGACCCGTTCTTGGCCTCCAAGATGGTCGTCCCATATGTCAAGGGCATGCAGTCGCAGACCGTGGCGGTGTGCGTCAAGCACTTTGCGCTCAACAACCAGGAGCAGTGGCGCACTCTTGTCGATGTCCATGTCTCCGACCGTGCCTTGCGCGAGATCTACCTCCCGGCCTACGAGGCCGCCGTCAAGGAGGGTGGGGCGTGGGCCGTCATGGGCTCATATAACCTCTACGACGGTCAGCACTGTTGCCACAATAAGAAACTCAATGACATCCTCCGTGGCGAATGGGGCTTCGACGGCTGCGTCGTCACAGACTGGGGCGGCGCCACAAACACCAAGGAGGCCGCGGAGAATGGCCTCGACATCGAGATGGGCACTTACACCAACGGCTTCACCGAGAGCGCCAAGTTCGCCTATGACGACTACTACCTCGCCAAGCCGTACCTCAAAGCCTTGAAAGACGGTTCCATTGCCATGTCCACGCTCGACGCCAAGGTGCGCAACATCCTCCGCCTCATGTATCGCACCACCATGGCCAAGCACCGCCCGCGCGGATGCAAAGGCAACGCGGAGCATTTCCAGACGGCTCTCAATGTGGCCGAGGAGGGCATAACGCTCCTGAAAAACGAGGGTTCCATCCTCCCAATCGACCCGCAAACCACCAAGACCATTGCCGTCATCGGCGAGAACGCCACCCGCTCCATGCTTGGTGGCGGAAGCTCCGAGCTGAAGGGCCTGTTCGAGATCTCGCCGCTCGAGGGCGTACGCAAGGCGTTCCCCAAAGCCAATGTCATTTGGGCCATGGGCTATGGCAGCGGCCCAGAGGCGTACGGACGCGTGGCCCCGTCGCCATATAATGCGGATAGTCTTGCAGCCGCTGCCGTGGCCGCGGCTGCCAAGGCCGACGTTGTCCTCTATTTCGGCGGTTTGGCCAAAGCCTATGAGCAGGACATGGAGGGCGGAGACCGCGTCCAGTTCGGCCTGCCTTTCGGACAAGATGAGCTCATCGGCAAACTTCTGGATGTCAACAAGAACCTTGTCGCCGTCATGATCAGCGGCAACGCCGTGGCCATGCCTTGGATAGATCGTGTCCCGGCCATTGTCCAGGGGTGGTATCTGGGTTCCGAGGCTGGCGAGGCTCTCGCCAACGTCATTTCAGGCAAAGTGAACCCGTCCGGCAAACTGCCGTTCACCTTCCCGGTGCGCCTGGAAGACAATGCGGCCCACAGCTTTGGCGAGGCCGTGGTATACCCGGGCGTGGAGAGCGACTCTTACCGAGAGGAGTATAAAGAGGGCATCTTCGTTGGCTATCGTTGGCACGAGGCCAAAGGCATCAAGCCTCTCTTCCCGTTTGGCTTTGGCCTCAGCTACACCACGTTCGAGGTGGCCGATGTCAAGATTTCTGATGACAATCTCGCGGCAGACGGCACGCTCGCTGTCACCGCCACAGTCAAGAATTCCGGCTCACGCGATGGCAAGGAGGTGGTTCAGCTCTACGTAGGCAAGGTCGGTTCCCGTGTGGAGCGCGCTCCCAAGGAACTCAAAGGCTTCACCAAAGTCGAAGTCCCCGCAGGCCAGTCGAGGCAAGTCACCATCAGCGTGCCTGTCCAAAAACTAGCATTCTATGACGAGGCCGCCCAGAAATGGGAGGTTGAGAAGGGAGCCTACAAGGCTTTCATCGGAAACTCGTCAGACAACATCGCGGCTGAGATTTCATTTAGCGTAAAGTAAAGATTAATAGAGAGTAAGATAAGCGCAGCCAATGGCGTAGTGTCCGTTCTCTGTCTGCGGTCGAAACTTGATATTAGTTTGTTTGGTTGCAGGCCAGGTCTCCATCAGGGGGCCCGGCCTGTTTTTTTGTCCCCCCCC
>CAKUVM010000097.1 GCA_934699135.1 uncultured Bacteroidales bacterium | reverse complement strand
GCCCAGCCCGTATGACAAGAAGGCCACCATCACGCCAAAGAAGACGGAGCTTTCTATGAACTCTTTCATTGTCTGCCAGTCGTTTCGTTGTTTGCCTGCGCGTTCTTTCTCTTTTTGTCTTTGCGTATTATGGCTTGCGTGACGGCTCCGGCGGCATACATGACCACAAAGGTGCTGACCACCGTCACGCCCGCATATTGCAGCAGCGAGCCGCTCACCACGTCCCATGACTTCAGCAGCCCCACGGCGGCCGGGATGAACATTATCGGCATAATCTCAATGAGGAAGAAACACGTCTTGTCTATGTCCGACACTTTGACCCATCTGGCCTCCAAGGCCGCGAACAGCAAGGCTATGCCGTAGATGCTGGCCGGGATGGGCAACGGCAGAAGCGCGTGTAGGCCCTCTCCTGCGAAGGAGAAGACTAGTATGATCAGGAATTGCTTTATCAGTTGCATCGGTCGTTTCCCTTTTGCTTTTCGTCAGAGAGCGCCGGCGCGCAGCAGCTCGTCGATATACGATATTATGATGCGCGTGGTGTGGTCAAAACCGAGCCTGTTGCTGTCTATGCAGAGGTCATAGTTTTGCGCGTCGCCCCAAGTCTGTCCCGTGTAGTAATTGTGATAGGCGCGCCGCCCGTCATCTTGCTTGTCCACGAGCTCGCGGGCGGCATCGATGGATATGGAGCGGAAGGCCGACATGAACTCCACGCGCCTGTCGTGGTCTCCTTTGAGGAAGACGGAGACGCAGTCTTCGCGGTCTTTAAAGATGTAGTTGCCGCACCGGCCCAGGATTATGCAGTCCCTCTTGCCTATGAGGCCCGCAAGGCCGTCGCGCATCTGTTCCGTCACGTGCCCCATGTTGTCGCTCTGCGTGATGGCGAAAAGGAGGCTGTTGACGGGATACTCTTCAAAAAAGTCCGCCATCTTCTCGTCTAGTCCTTTCTGGTGAGCCATCTCTTGCAGATGCTGCGTGGTGTAAAAGGGTATCTTGTAGTGCTTTGCCAGCTCCTCCCCAATCAGGAGGCCGCCGCTGCCGCACTGGCGCGCTATGGTTATTATCATAAGCTTCTTTTGTTGTCTTTGCTGCCAAAGTTATCGCTTTGCCGCATTAGGTGAGGCCTAAATATGCTTAAAGGCTGTGACGACTGGTGCGTGAAAATATGTTGGCAGTTCGTTCACTTCGTTTCCAATGCCTAAACTATCGTAAATAAGGCCGGCGCGGAGCCCCAAGGTGAAACAATTGGCTAGTTTTGCCGTTCCAAGCGGGCGAGAACAGGCGAAAAGTAGAATGAAGTCCCCGTTTGCGGCGGTTATAATGGCAGTGCGCCTACATGGCGTCGCAAGTGTTTTTGGCACGTCGCGGGTTGTTGGGACTTGTCCCGACGCCCGTCGCAAGCGGGGGGCTGGAAACCACAACCACAACAACAAGAATGAAAAAGTTTTTTCTTATCGGTCTGTGCGCATGGATGTGTTGCGCTCAACCCATTGAGGGGCAGAACCGCCTCACGCGTGAGCAGATTCTGTCAATGACGACTGACGAGTTGTCCGATTTGCCCCTTGAAGACCTCATGGCCGCGGTGGAGACGCTAGGCGTGAGCAGTGTCGATGAGCTTTTCTACCTCATCATGAACAAAAACGTATCTTCAGCCTCTAAGAGGGAGGAGAGTTCATTCACATCGCCGCTGGCCACGACGGTGATCACGCAAGAGGAGATCCGGAGCTACGGCTGCTCCACCATCGAGGAGGCATTTCGCCTCATTCCCGGAATGATTGTGACGCAAAAGACCAACGGAGTCTACGACGTTCAGCTCCGCGGCCTCAACAACATTCCGGACAACAACATGCTCCTCTACACGGAGAACAACAACACCCTGCTTATGGTGGACGGGCGAGTGCTTCACAACTACTCCATCGGCGCCATGAGTGCCGAGAATTTGCCCATTGGCATTGGCGACGTTGAGCGCATCGAGGTGGTGCGCGGAGCCTGCTCGGCTCTCTATGGCGTCAATGCCGTGAACGGCGTCATCAACATCATAACGCGAAAGCCGGCTGACGCGCCCGCGACCGTCTCCGGCTCTTATCAGATGGGCAATCAGGGCACCTATGTGGCCGATGTGGCTTTCCGCAAGGCTTTCAGCCCCAAGGTGGCGGCGGGCGTCACGTTCAATATGCAATATCGCGAGCGTCCCACCGACAAGCTCCGCACCTTTATTGACGACAAGGGCAGCATGCACTTCATAGACCGCGACGGGGTGCTGGAGACGGGGCTCGTCTCAATGTATTCGCTTGAGCAGATTCAGCAGTTGGAGAATGAGGGTAAACTGGTGAGGGTGGGCGCCAATGAGCAGATCTCTATTGACGACATGAACCACCTCAAGGAGGTGCGCGTCTCCGACGCTTTATCTCTCGGCGGCTCCACGGTCTACAGCGCTTTCCGTACCGTGCCGGAGGAATATGCCGACGCCCATAAGCTGTTCCGTGACCCCAAATTGGCTCGCAAAACCTTGGGGGTCAACGGCTACCTCAGTCTCACGCCCAACCCGGGCGTCCGCTTCGACCTCACGGGAGGATATTCGCAAAACATGGTGACGTCCACCACGCTTCTCATCAACCCCTACTCCTACAACGTCAGGATGCTCAAGAAGGGCTATTTCAATGCTAATGACGACATCCGCGGCCTTCATCTTCAGGCCAACTATTCGGCCGGGCCTGAGGACTATGCGCAGGGCCGGCCCGGCTTTCAGGTCAAGACGCAGCAGGTCTTCGCGTCGGCCGACTACGACTTCACTTTCGGCAACACCGCCTCGTGGGGCGAGCTTGATGTGCGCCCCGGCGTGAGCTACCAGTACCTTTACTCCTACGATGTCTACTCCACCT
>CAKUVM010000096.1 GCA_934699135.1 uncultured Bacteroidales bacterium | reverse complement strand
CCTGGCCATGACGATATATGGAGACCTGGACGTGAGCGTCATTGACGAGATGCCGCCAGGCCGCAAGCCCGTGTATACGGAGCATTATTACTACGCCAACCGCAACCGCCTCAACGCCTTCATCCGCTCCGAGCTTAAAAAAGGCAGGCAGGCGTATGTGGTGTACCCCCTCATAAAAGAAAATGAGCGCATGGACTTCAAGAACCTTGAAGATGGCTATGAGTTTATGCGCCAATGTTTTCCCGAATACGAGGTGTGCATAGTCCACGGCCAGCTCCGGCCCGACGCGAAAGACGAGGCCATGCGTCGTTTTGTGAGCGGTCAGGCCCGCATCATGGTGGCCACCACCGTGATAGAAGTGGGCGTGAACGTGCCGAACGCGTCGGTCATGGTCATTGAGAGCGCGGAGCGTTTTGGCCTCAGCCAACTCCACCAGCTGCGCGGCCGCGTGGGTCGCGGGGCGGAGCAGAGTTTTTGCATCTTGATGACGGGCAACGAACTGTCTCGCGACACTCGGCGGCGGATTGAGACCATGTGCGCCACGAATGACGGATTTGCCATTGCCGAAGCCGACATGAGGCTCAGGGGGCCAGGCGACATTGACGGCACGCAGCAGAGCGGAGTGCCATTTAGGCTAAAGATATCGGACTTGGCGAGAGACGGGCAGATATTGACCTTTGCCAGGGACTGCGCCAAAGAGGTCTTGGCCGCCGACCCCCTGCTGTCCTCGCCCGCCAGCGCGGTCATGTCATCGCGTCTGGCCGAGCTTCAGGGGAATGCGGTCAACTGGAGCAGAATATCATAGGCCAACCATCTTAGAAAACCGAGAAACAGCACCCATAAGAACCATGATGAAGAAACTGACACTGGCCGCCGTGGCCGCCCTGCTCCTCCTCCCCGCACCCGCCGCGGCGCAAAAGGGGAAGAAGTTCAACACCACGGACGACAAGAAAGCCCACGCCCTCTTGCAAGAGGGCAACAGCATCCTCGTCTCGGCCGGCCGCGACAACGCGGCCAAGCTCAACGAGGCTCTTGACAAATACAAGCAAGCGTTGGGCCGCGACCCCAACTACATCGAGGCCCTCTACTCCGCGTCGGAGGTATATGCCGACCTTGGGCAGCCCGGCAACCAGATTGGCTGCATCATGAAAGCCGTCGGCATAGACTCCACGTATTGGGTGACGGCATATTACCGTTGCGCCGTGGCCCTGTGCCAAAAAGAGAGGTATGAGGAGTCGGTCAAATGGTTCGACCTGTTTGACAAATTCTCAAAGGGCAAGAAGACCCGCGTGAAGCAAGACCCCCAATGGCGACGCAAGGCCATGGCCATGGTGAACATGATGAAGCACCCCGTGCCTTTTGAACCTCGCTACCCGTCAGATCTCATAGAGCAGACGCCCTATGAGACATATTGGCCGTCAATATCGCTAGACGAGACGGAGCTTGTGGTGACATCGCGCCTGCCCATTGACACCGTGGCTTTTCGTGAGGACCCGACCATGATAGCGCGCATCAACAACAACCAGACGCAAGAGGACCTCTACGTCATGACGCGCGAGACGCCGGAGTCTCCCTGGCGGCCGATGCAACCCATATATAACATCAACACCGACTTCAACGAGGGCACGCAGGCCATATCGCCCGACGGGCGGTGGATGTTCTACACGGCGTGCGGATACAAGGACTCTAAGGGCTCTTGCGACATATACTTCTCCCAGCGCACGGGACGCGGGTGGACCAAGGGCGTGAACATTGGCGCGCCCGTCAACACGGCGGCGTGGGAGTCGCAGCCATGCTTCTCTGCCGACGGCAAGACGCTCTTCTTCGTGCGCGGCTCGGCACGGGCGGCATACAGGAGCGGCGACATCATGAAAGCCAGAGTGACGGGCGTGAACGCGCAGGGCGTGCCGCTCTTCGGAAACGTGGAGAGCCTAGGCGACTCCATCAACACATCGGGAGACGAGAGCCACCCCTTCATCCACCACGACGGCAAGACTCTCTTCTTCTCCTCCGACACGTGGCCGGGCATTGGCGGGCGCGACATCTTCATGAGCAAGATGAAAGAAGACGGCACGTGGGCCACGCCCCGCAACGTCGGCTACCCCATCAACAACGTGGACGACGACGAGGGACTGGTGGTGACGGCCAGCGGCACCACGGGCTACTACAACTCGGTGCGCTCCGTTGACGGCCGGCGCAAACGCGAGGTGAGGATGTTTGACCTCTACCCCGCCATCCGGCCCCGGCCCGTGCCGTTTGTCAGGGGCTACATAAGCGACTGCGGCACAAAGAGGAGCATCCCCGCCACCATATTGCTAGACCGCATGCCCGATGGCGAGAACATAGCCACCTCACGCGCCCTGGATGACGGCTCGTTCACCATCGCCGTGCCCGGACCAGCCGACTACCTGCTGTCTGTCAACGCCAAAGGCTACTTTTTCCGCTCGCACAAATTTAACGTGGCGGACGTAGAGGGGCGGCATGGTCCCCTGCAACTGTCGGCTGAGGAGGTGTGCCTTACGCCACTCAAGGCGGGCAAGAAGATTGCGCTAAGGAACATATATTTCGACACGGACAAGTGGGAAGTCAAGCCCGAGAGCAAAGTGGAGCTTGAGATCCTGATCCGCGTGATGCGCGAGAACCCGACCATCCGCGTCGAGATAAGCGGCCACACCGACAGCCGCGCTTCGGAGAAGCACAACCAGACCCTGTCAGAAAACAGGGCTCGCAGCACCGTCAACTACCTTGTGGAGCATGGCATAGACCGCAAGAGGTTCGACATCAAGGGCTATGGCGAAAGCCAGCCCTGCGCCACCAACGACACGGAAGAGGGCATGGCCCTCAACCGCCGCATAGAGGCCAAGATTGTGCCTTAGCCCCACGGCCGGCGCAGCCTGCCATGCCAAGCCAAGAGGCGGCGC
>CAKUVM010000095.1 GCA_934699135.1 uncultured Bacteroidales bacterium | reverse complement strand
CATCACTCTCGGCCACGATGTCATAGCCCGCATCTTGGACTGCCGACCGCAAAATGGCGTCGGAACACACCTCGGGGTCATATTCCACCACAGCCTTGGCGGACGCAAAATTTACGGAGGCGCGGCATACGCCCGCTTGGCGGTTCAGCACCTTGTCTACGCGAGCGGCGCAAGACGCGCAGCCCATGCCCTTGACGGCATAGGTCCTCTTAACATTCCTACCTTTGTCCATAAGTGTTTAAGTTTAACTCCGGACGCAAAGGTAGCAGGGCGACGTCGCACTCCCCTTACAGAATTATGGGAATGACTTACAACTTTCAGATTTCGTCCAGCGGCCTCAACCGGCTTCCTTTGAGTTGCTTAAACTGGCTGGGAGACATCCCCGTGACATTGCGAAACTGCGAGCTAAGGTGGGCCGCGCTAGAATAATTGAGCCGATCGGCAATCTGGCTGATTGACAACTCATCATAGACCAACAGCTCTTTCACCCGCTCAATCTTTTGGAGAATAAAGTACCGCTCAACGCTTATCCCATTGACCTCGGAGAAGAGCTTGCTGAGCGAGCCGTAGTCGCGGTGCATCCTCTTCGCGAGAAAATCAGACAAGTTGATTGCGGGCTGGGCGCCCTCTTTGCGCGCAAGCTCAATGACCGCCAATTTTATCTGCTCCACGAGGCGCGTGCGCCTGTCATCTATCAGCTCAAAACCATACTCTTCAAGAGCTTTCTTTATGGTGAGGCGAGACTGCGGCGAGACCGGGTCTCGAAGCACAGCCACACCCAATTCCACCCGCAGCGGCATGAGGCCAATTCTTGTCAATGCCTCCGTCACCACCATTATGCAACGGCGGCAAACCATATTTTTAATGTGCAGGACGCAGGCTTCAGCCGCCACAGCGTCACCGGCACTTTGCGGCACGGTCATTTGGCAATTATATATGACGAAAGTCGGAAACGGGTGGCGTATAGGGCGTTAAGATCCACCGGCACACTGATGCCCGGAATCTGTCCGTTTTCAGAGAACTGCCACACATCGGCACCCTCGGGAGGCTCCGCGACACTATACCTGGCAATCCACAGCGGGTAGCCGTCAAAGCCCTCCCCGTCTAGCAACTTGGCGGCGTAGGATTGAGAGGCGTATATCACGGGTCGTTTGCCATAGTGATTTTTCAACCTTTTGGCCACGGAAGCCAGCACTTTACGCACGGCAATGACCCCATAGTCGCCCAAGAGAGCCTCCTCCAAGTCAATGACCGGGACCATGTCCCCCTTCCGCAGCCCCGAGTGGGATATAAAATTATCGGCCTGCGCCTCAGCGTTGGCCATTGTCATGACGTGGTACGCTCCAAAGAGCGCGCCCGTGGAACGGACGCCACGGCGGTTAGCCTCGATGCACGGGTCTTGATAGTCGGCCCCCTCGGTGGCCTTGGCGAAGACGAAACCGATGGAGACGGCCGCCGACGTGTCATCAGCCCCCTGGCGGCGAGTGGTGACGTTGAACGGGATGAGGCAGACCTCATCCCACCGGATGTCGCCCTGATAGCGCGACACGTCAATCCCATAGGCATCGGCCTCAGGGACTTTGGGGCCACCGAAAAGCATCCGCTGCAGGCGGTCATAGAAAGGCATCCGCCTGCCCAAGGCACGCCCGCGGGCCGTGAACACGAGCAAAAATATGGCCACAACCAACGCCGACACTAAGGCCGTGACAACGGCCGCACGCCGCCGGAACCCGCGACGCGCCCCCCGACCCGCAGACCTGTTGCGCCTACCTGCCACGATATAAAAATTTCATACGTCTCACCTCGCAAAAATACTGAAAAATGGGAAGCGGCGGACAGCCATGGGCATGCCGACACTGGACGAAGAAACGCCGGCGTGGCGCGGCACACTGGCCACGCCACGCCGGCGCATTACATTAAAGCCCAGAGCCTTATTTGACAACGGCTATGGCCTGGTCGAGGTCGGCAATGATGTCATCCACGTTCTCAATGCCTACCGAGAGGCGGATGAGGTCGGGCGCTATGCCCGCCTGGCGCAGCTGCTCATCAGAGAGCTGGCGGTGCGTGTGGCTGGCAGGGTGGAGCACGCAGGTGCGCGCGTCGGCCACATGGGTGACGATGGCGATGAAGTGGAGGCTGTCCATGAAACGTATGGCGTCCTCGCGCGAGCCTCGCAGCCCGAAGGCCAAGACCCCGCACGAGCCGTTAGGGAGATATTTTTGGCCTAGCTCATAATATTTTGAGCTTTTCAGGCCAGGATAGCTTACCCACGCCACGTTAGGGTTCGCCTCCAGCCACTCGGCCACTTTCTGGGCGTTGTCGCAATGGCAGCGCATGCGGAGGTGGAGGGTCTCTAGGCCAAGGTTGAGCAAGAACGAGTTTTGCGGCGCCGGGATGGAACCCAGGTCGCGCATAAGTTGGCTGACAAGCTTGGTGGAGTAGGCTTTCTTGCCAAATGCCTTGGTGTAGGTGAGGCCGTGGTAGCTCTCGTCTGGCGTGCAGAGGCCGGGGAACTTGTCGGCGTGAGCCTCCCAGTCAAAATTGCCGCTGTCGCACACGGCACCGCCCACTTGCGTGGCGTGACCGTCCATATATTTGGTGGTGGAGTGCGTGACGATGTCGCAACCCCACTCAAAGGGGCGGCAGTTGATGGGCGTGGCGAACGTGTTGTCCACAATGAGCGGCACGCCGTGACGGTGAGCCATATTGGCGAAACGCTCAATGTCGAAGACCGCGCAACCGGGGTTCGATATGGTCTCGCCAAAGAAACACTTGGTGTTTGGGCGGAACTCCTTCTCGATGCGCTCATCGGGCCATGAGGGGTCGACGAAAGTGCACTCGATGCCCAGCTTCTTCATCGTGACGCCAAAGAGGTTGAAAGTGCCTCCGTATATGTTGTTCGACGTGATGAAGTGGTCGCCGGCCTGGCAAATGTTGAACACGGCGTAGAAGTTGGCGGCTTGGCCTGAGGAAGTGAGGACGCAGCCCGCGCCGCCCTCCAGCTCGTTGATTTTGGCCGCCACGGCGTCGTTGGTCGGGTTCTGCAGTCGGGTGTAGAAGTAGCCCTCGGCCTTGAGGTCGAAGAGGTCGGCCATGGACTCGCTGCTGTCATATTTGAAAGTGGTGCTCTGGATGATGGGCAACACTCGGCTCTCGCCGTTCTTAGGCTTCCATCCGCCCTGGACGCAGATGGTCTCGAGATTACGCTTTTTCGTCATTTTACCTCGCGTGTGTTTAATATCTTAGTGCGCTGTTGCAAATATAGGCATAAAGTTTTGGGATGGCAAAGAAGGACGGGGCATCGGCTCACAGGTGACCCCGAATGAAACATTTTGCGGCTCTCGAAGCGAAGACAAGAAAATTTGCCATCTTTGCGCAAGGCAGCTTCATTGGCGCAGCAATAGCATTAGAAC
>CAKUVM010000094.1 GCA_934699135.1 uncultured Bacteroidales bacterium | reverse complement strand
CCGCGAAGAGGCCGGCTTTGAGCCTAGGCGCCCACCCCGCGATGTCCACGTCATGCTCAAAGTTGAAGTTGGCGGAACCCACGTTCTCATCGAGCTTCGTAAACTCGCGGCTAATGTCGTTGCTCGACGAGAGGGCTATGACACCCGTCTCCATCTTGTCATTGAGCATATAACGCTTGCGGTCTGGCATATTCCTGTTCGATTTTGCCCAACCGAACCCCCAGTCTATCGAGCCATCGTCTATCGCGTGTTTGCCAGTGAGCTGCCCGTTATACGTCATGCGGCTCTGGTAGAGCATCTCCGCGCTCTTTATGTTGTCGCCCTGCGCATTGACACCCTCGCGGCTCGTAAAGCGGCTCTTGCCCAACTGGTTGAATATATTTTTCAACTCAATGCGGTTGCGCCCGCCCTGGCCGATGAAGGCCATATTGAGCATAGCTCCGAGCCTGACGTTGTGGTTATATTGCTGGTCGGTATTGTCATGTAGATAGTTGCTGCGGTCGTTGCTCGTGTCGTAGACGCCAAAGAGGCAGTTGCGCATATTGGCGTAGCGACGGTACTGATTGGCGTAGTTGGCGGCGCCCATAAGCGTCAGCTTGCGCCCGTCGGCCTCCCACACCCTGTTGATTGAGAAATTGGCGGAGAAATCTGCCAATGGTTTTGACGAGCGCGCTACCCAATCGTTGTTGAACCCGTTGCCCTGCAAGTCAACGCCATCGCCAGCTATGCTCTTGGGCGTGGCCTTGATGCCGCCGTCTATCATCCTCATCCCGCTGTCGAAGCCTAGCCAATCCGTAGGGCTTTTCTTGCCCTCGAGGAAAGTGCGGCCGTGCGTCTGCGTGTTGAAATTTCCGCTTGCGCCGAAACTGATGGAGTTGGAGAGTGGCACGTCTTTCGTGCGGATGATTATGAATCCACCCGTGAAATCGGCGGGATATTCAGGAGACGGCGACTTGACAATGACCATATTGTCTAGCTGCGATGCCGGTATGATGTCAAAAGAGAAAGCTCTGGAGTCGGCCTCGGAGCTGGGGACAGAGCCGCCGTTCACCCACACGTTGTTATACCGCTGCGAGAGCCCGCGAACCATGACGAATTTATCGTCTATTATGGATATGCCAGGTATTCGGCGAACGACCTCGGACGCATTGCTGTCTTGCGACTTTGCAATCTGCTGGGCCGATATTCCGCTCTCAACGGACAAGCTGCTTTTCATTGATTTGAGCATGGCGTTCTCCGTATTGTGCCGAGCCTGCGCCACCACTGTCACAGCCTCTACAGCCACGTCGCTATTCTCCATACTCACGTCCAAGCTGCCTTGCCCAGCTTTGCAGACTATGGTTTGCGTCTGGAAACCTATATATTTGACCACGACGCTATAGCCGCCATCGGGCGTGTCTTTTATCTCATAGTTTCCATCGAGGTCGGTGACTGTGCCATTTGCGGTCCCCTCAACCTGGATTGTCACGCCAAAAAGCGGCTCTCCTGTTGACTTGTCCACCACCTTGCCCCGCAGAGGCCCACCGGCCAAGGCGGCGGCGCAAAACAGCGAGGCGGCTGATGCCGAAAACAGCTTGCGAACGTTTATTCGTCTTTGCTTCATATCTACGTTTTTCTTTTCGTCGATGCAAAGATGGCTCCGCGGTGTTACAAAGTGGCGACAACCAAAAGTCGTGACTATTAAACGGTGTCACGTTGATTAAAAACAAAAGCGCCCGACTGGCACGATGCCAGTCGGGCGCTTTAGACGAACCTATGATTTTATACGCGTAGCCGCTAACCGAAAGACTTAGCGACCGGCCGCATATTAATCAAGATTTGCGAGCTTGTTGTCAGAGCCGAGCACATCTGTGATCTTCTCCTCGTACATCTCGATCATCATGTCGCGAGCCGGGCCGCAGTACTTGCGGGGATCGAACTCGGCCGGATTCTCAGCGAGAACCTTGCGGACACCAGCGGTGAAGGCGAGGCGGCTGTCGGAGTCGATGTTGATCTTGCAGACTGCGCTCTTGGCGGCCTTGCGGAGCTGCTCCTCAGGAATGCCGACTGCGTCGGGCAGCTTGCCACCGTACTTGTTGATGATGTCGACATACTTCTGAGGCACAGAAGAAGAGCCGTGGAGAACGATGGGGAAACCGGGGAGTTTCTGCATGATGGCATCGAGAACGTCAAATGCGAGTGGCGGGGGAACGAGGCGACCGGTCTTCGGGTCGCGGGTGCACTGCTCGGGCTTGAACTTGTAAGCGCCGTGGCTGGTGCCGATGGAGATGGCGAGAGAGTCAACACCCGTCTTGGAGGTGAAGTCGATAACCTCCTCCGGCTTGGTGTAGTGGCAAACATCAGAGCTTACCTCATCCTCAACGCCGGCGAGGACACCGAGCTCGCCCTCAACGGTGACATCGAACTTGTGAGCGTACTCGACAACCTGCTTAGTGAGGGCTACGTTCTCATCGTAAGGAAGAGCCGAGCCGTCAATCATAACAGAAGAGAAGCCCATATCAACGCAGCTCTTGCAGAGCTCGAAGCTGTCGCCATGGTCAAGGTGGAGGACAATCTCAGGATGGTGGCAACCGAGCTCCTTAGCGAAAGCTACAGCACCCTCGGCGAGGTAGCGGAGGAGAGTAGCGTTGGCATATTTGCGCGCGCCCTTGGAGACCTGAAGGATGACAGGAGACTTGAGCTTGGAAGAAGCCGTGATGATGGCCTGGAGCTGCTCGAGGTTGTTGAAGTTGAAAGCCGGAACAGCCCAACCGCCGTTGATGGCCCTCTTGAACATCTCGCGAGTGTTCACGAGGCCAAGATCCTTGTAATTGACTGACATTGTTATTTGAATTTTATGGTTTTCAGTTGCGACAACCCGACACACGACCCAGACGGGCCATATGACGGACGCACAACCCAAAATTACGACTTTCAGCGGAAAAACGGCAATTGGCCGATGATTTTTTGGGCTTTAAGGCCGCATCTCCAAAATGTCTAAGCCAACAGCGCAATCAACGCAAACAACGACCATAGGCAGCTCCTGGCCCGCAAAAGTCTTGCGATGGCGCGACCCAAGCGCCAGACCCCATTCTCACCGTCTTCGGAAGAAGCCAACGACCGCCCCCAGCAGGACAAATAGAAGAATAATTTTTAGTATCATAGCCTATTAACAGCGGAGCGGCACTGCGTGCATCCCTGCAAAAACAACACAAAAAGCGGCTCGCATGTGTGCGAGCCGCTTTTTGTGGAGCTGTGGGGGATCGAACCCCAGTCCAAACATTGAAGTCATACGCTTTCTACATGCTTATTCTCCCGTTGGTTTTCGTGCCAGGTTTGGGGGTAGACGCCCAACGCCAAGCCTTAGCTCTTTTAAATCTCGCCTTTGGCGAGGAGCACGCCGCAGGCCATCCCTGATTTTTCTGCGCCTCCGGTTCAGACCGCCTCAAGGAGTGGGCATCTGGGAGACGTCTCGTCCCCGTCACTGTGACGGGG
>CAKUVM010000093.1 GCA_934699135.1 uncultured Bacteroidales bacterium | reverse complement strand
TGTTTAACCAACTGACTTTTAATTATTTACGCTGTCGCATAGCATTTATTTTCACATAATTCAAAACAGCTTCTAAAATTCTTGGAATTGGAGGCGCAGTCATTAGTGTCGCACTCTCATTGTACGGCTGGTGGCAAGAAAACAAGCAGGAGAAACAACGCGAGCAAGCAAGGTCTGACATACGCGGCGGCTTCAATGAGGCCGCGAGACTACTGGAAAACAACTATAAGGAGCAGCTGGAAAAGTGGTTGGTCGACAACGTAGGCAGTGAGATACATGAGATAGACAGTCAAGTTGACGAACTCCGCAATATGCGCCAAGTGCATGACGCGGAAGGCGACAAGTTGAAATCTCTCTTGGTCAAGATGCGCGATATGATTTCACGTGTGCAGCTAGGCTAGATTTGGCCGCGGAGATATGTGAGCCACACCCCGACATTTCGGGGTGTGGCTTTTTTATGATCCCGCAGACACGTGACACGGCATTCATGCCGTCTCCACATATTGTTTCCTCTCTCCCGCCACGGTCAGAAAAATCCCTCCCCCTCCCCAAATCACGTCTTCCCCGCCCCACATCCGCGCCCCTCCGCCCCAAATTCCCGCAAGACCCCCGCGGAATGGTGAAAATCTAATTACGAATAAAAAAAAAACACTAATCTAATTTTCGCTTCTGTTACCTTTATGAAAAATATGGCGGCCGGGCCGCGGCGCATAATCGTGCCGGGGCGAGAGGCCGCCTATGCCAGGCATTCAAATTGTCACAACGGAAAATAGTCAGAGTCAAAAAATAGTCAACGATGACCAACATCATTCAGAAGGTGGAGGACGGTATCCGCCGCGCCAAGCAGATTGTAGGCGACCAGCTGCCCGTCAAGGAGCAGGTGACCAAGTTTAACGCCGAGGCTGACGGCCTCCTAGCGCAGGTGAAGGAGAGCGCGCTGCTCAAGATCCCTTTCCTCGGCGGCTTCAACGCCGGCAAGAGCGAGCTGCTCAACACCATAATAGGCAAGCGGATTCTCCCCACCGCCATTCTGCCAGAGACGGCCGTGGCCTATGAGATATATTACTCCCAGGCCGAGAAGGTCGACCTCTTCTCTGCCGACGGCAAGCTGAAGCAGACCGTGGGGCTTGACGGCATCAAGAGCCTCAGCACCACGCCCGGCGACTTGGCCCGCGTCTACGTTGACAGCCCCGACGTCAAGAGCCTCAACGACCGAGGCCTGGCTCTGGTGGACATGCCGGGCGTGAACTCTGGCATCGAGGCGCACGATAAGGCCATAAACAACTACATCGGCAACGCCGCCGCTTTCTTCTATTTCGTCGACGTCCAGTTCGGCACTCTCACGCTCAGCGACTTGGGCTTCATCAAGGAGTTCCGTCAATATGGGGCCGATGTCCGCGTCTTCGTGAGCAAGGTGGACACCAAGCCGGCCGAGGAGGCCGAGAGCGTGCGCAAGCACGTTGAGGGTTTGGTGAGGGGCTGCGGCATTGCCGACGCCGCCGTTGGCCGAGTCAGCGCGGTGGACGAGCAGGTGGGGGCGGGCGATGTCATTGCCGCCCTGAAGGGCATAGATGTGGAGCTGTTGCGCCGCCAGCGCGTCTTTGACGGTTTCGCCAGGCTCATTGACGGTGCGGCAGGGCAGTTTGACGCCCAGGCCGCGCTGGCCAAGAGCCAGGGCAAGGACTTGTCGCAGTCCATCGCCGCCCTCCAAGACCAGCGCGACAACATCCTCGCCTCGCTGGAGGCCAACAGACAAGGCGCACAAGATGCCGAGTCGTCGGCCGAGGACATTGTCCACGACGTGCGCGAGGCCCTATTCAACAACGTCTACAGCATAGCCCGCCAAATTGTGGATAACGGAGACAACAAAGACGCCGCAGGCAACGCCATCCTCTCCGTCATCAAGCCCGTCATTGTCAACTCTTTCAAGCGCGAGATGACGGAATATGCCGATGATCTCACCAAGTGCGTCAAGGACTCTCTGGAGCGGGTCCGCGATGTGGTGAACAAGGATATGTCCGAGACGGGCGAGTTCGTCTTGTCGCTCATTGACAAGGTCGGCGGTTTCGACGTGGTGGGCAAGGCCATCACCGTTTTCTTGGCCAAGATGGGCATCAAGTTCGCCGGCAAGGCTTTGGGCGGCGCGCTCACTTTCATCAACCCCATTGTGGGCGTGCTTGTCATGTTCTTGCCAGATATCTTGAGCTGGCTTTTTAGCGACAGCAAGGAGAAGAAGACCCAGAAAGTGGAGGACAAGCTCCGGAGCGAGGTCATTGACAATATCTGCTCCAAGCTTCGCCCCGAGATTGTCAAGATGGTTGAGGATGGCCGCTCCGAGGCCTACGCCTCCATGAAGGCCGAGGTCGACGCCCAGGTGGCCAAGATTGATGACAACATACGCGCCGCCCAGCAGAGCCAGGCGGCAAGCGAGGCCGAGCGCGATGCCAAAGTGGCCGCCTTCACAAAGGCCAAGGAGGAGCTCATCGCCCTCAAGCAGGTTATTTAATTCATCGCAAGAGGAGAAATTATGGGTTTTTTTGATCAGAAATCCAAGCAGCTTGGCAAGAAGTCGGCCGCCAGCGTCTTGCGCGCCAGCCGTTTTGAGGATCCCGTGCCAACGCTGGAGCTTATATCGCACATTGTGAGTGCGCCCGCGGCTCCGTCATTAGACGAACCTTTTGAATCGTATCACAAAGAGTTGGATAAGATGGAGGCGGAGTCGGACGAGTTGAAATATGTGTACAGTAATGACTCTTTTTTCTTTAACCTAAGAGCGAAATGTGGCTACTGGCTGCAAAATGGCATAGAAGACGGCTCTTATAAGTCCGGCGGTGTCAAGGTGGCCGTGGCGGGCGGATATTCGGCGGGAAAGTCCACGTTTCTCAACTGCATCACGCAGTCTAAAAAGCTTTTGCCAACGGGCATTGAGCCAACGTCTGTGGTGCTGACTTACGTCAACTGCTCTTGCGACAACAAGAGCGTTGCCGTGCGCGGCGAGAACGTTGCGGGAAACAGGGTTCTGCTCTCGACAGATGTCTTGGAAAGCATACGCCACACCTCGGCGGGGCAGAACTCCGTGGCGGGCGTGCTGAAGAAGCTCATTGTGGACATCCCCGCCGCTGCTGATTATATGGACGGCATTGTGTTTATCGACACGCCAGGCTATGACAACTCGGCCTCGAAAGACATTGGCGACGCGTCGTCGGATCGTGATGTCGCCCTCTCCTGCTTTGATGAGGCAGACTTCGTCTTGTGGTGCGTAGACGTGCAGAAAGGAACGGTGGGCAAATCCGACCTCGACGTACTTGACAAACGAGTGAAAAAAGGCGAGAGGCGTACGCCATACGCCCTTGTGGTCACTAAGTCCAGTCTCAAGTCGCCAGGGGAGCTCGTGAATGTGATGCGCCAGATGCGTAAGGCCTGCGTCGACCGTTTTGGCGAGGCCGACGCCCCCGCCGCCGTTGTCTGCTTCGACCGCACTGAGAATGGCTT
>CAKUVM010000092.1 GCA_934699135.1 uncultured Bacteroidales bacterium | reverse complement strand
AGCATGGACACATTGCAGAGCCTGTGGGAGAAAAGAAACCCAGAGTGGGAGACTAGATACCAGGAACTCATTGAGAAGTTTGCCGACTACGGCACCGGGGTCTCACAATACTCGTCTTCCCGCGCCAAGACCTTTGGGGCGGGATATGAAGTTTTCATCATAGCTTTTTTCCTTGGCTTGTATAACAACAAGACCAGGGCGCTGACTGATGACAAGGCCAAAAGGAAGACCCTGGGCCTGCCTATCCAAAACTGGGGCAACAGCGACAGACCCAAATCGGGACGCACCCCCTACCCAAAACTCAGAAATTACATATTTGCCGCACTCATAGCTCGCACCGACGTTGACCTGTTGGCTCTTGACAAGGGAGAAGTAACGGATCGCAAGGTGGTGGATATGCTGATTGACAAAATGGAGCAATATGCCAATTGGGGATTTGCGCATATGCACGAGAGACTAGAGGAAGACCCCAATTATTATTTCAATGACGCAGCTTTCCTCCTAGAGTTCACCGAATTTATGAAAAAGCCAGATGGTAGCCAGGAGATAGAAAAATTATGAGAAGCTGTGGGATGACACCCCAAAAACTGCTACTCAATCGCCGTCCTTTGGCATTGACGATAGCCATTGTTGACTTGCGCAGGCTCGCGCTTAGGCTACTTGCTTTATTACGCCATCGCCATGACATAAAATGCGCGATGAGCGACGTTTTTCACTTTTGAGAGCAAGGATATATGGTGATACCACGTAATCTGCGCAAGGGACACTTGCACAAAGTCTTTTCCCTCTTCTTTCATTTTGGCAAGTGGCACTTGCATAAAGAAGAGGGGATGTTCAGTGGCAAACCTTTTCACTCCGCCCCACATTTTCCTCCTCCCCACAGCACCAACAATCAAATAAAAGTGTAACTTTGCGTCGTCTTACAAGAAAGACGGTCAAATCTTCGGGGTGTAGCTCAGCCCGGTTAGAGTACACGTCTGGGGGGCGTGTTGTCGCTGGTTCGAATCCAGTCACCCCGACCGAGATTGATTTTGGGGACGGGAAGGATGTCTTCCCGTCCCCTTTTTTATTGTCCGCGAAGCTCATATCCCCGCCATAAAAGTCACGCCTCTCTTGACCGCCGCCCTACTCCGCACCCTACTTCCGCCCACTCTCACTTTTTGCGTAGTAAGGAGGCCGCCGGCATAGGCTACACATTCTGGCCCTACAAGAAGATGGGCGGCTCCGCCATGATGTCTGTGGCGCGCCCCGAAGGGTGGGACTCCATTGTGGAGTTTGCCGAGGCTGACCGCTCATCTTTCAGCACCATACGCAAGGCGCGGCCCGACCAGCACGAGGCGGCGGCCACATTGGCCACATTCCTGTCAAACATTGAGATGAGGAAATGCGAGCCACAGCTCGGCTACATTGAGTCAATGCGCCTAGGCGCAAAATAAGCTTCCGCCTTTGCAAAGCACTATGTATCAATAATAGACATACACTCCATGAAAAGAACCATTGTTTTCGTCCTCGCCTTGCTGTCCACGGCCTTGGCCAGCGTGGCGCAGACTCCGCCACCCTACCTTGACGAGTCGCTGCCGCTAGAAGACCGCGTGAGCGATGCCATAAGCCGCATGACCGTGGAAGAGAAAGTGGCCATCATCCACGCCCAGTCCAAGTTCAGCTCACCCGGCGTGCCTCGCCTGGGCATCCCCGGCCTTTGGACCACCGACGGCCCACACGGCATCCGCCCCGAGGTGTTTTGGGACGAATGGGACCAAGCGGGGTGGACCAACGACTCTTGCACCGCCTTCCCCGCCCTGACGTGCCTCGCCGCCACGTGGGACCCCGCCCTGGCCTTGGCCTACGGGCGCGCCATTGGCGAGGAGGCCCGCTACCGCGGCAAAGACGTGCTGCTGGGCCCGGGCGTGAACATCTGCCGCACGCCTCTGGGAGGGCGAAACTTTGAGTATATGGGCGAAGACCCCCGTCTGGCAGCCACGATGGTGGTGCCATATGTGCGCGGGGTGCAGGAAAACGGCGTGGCCGCATGCGTCAAGCACTATGCGCTTAACAACCAGGAGGTCAACCGCCACACCACCAACGTGACCATTGACGAGCGCACGCTGCGCGAGATATACCTCCCGGCTTTCCGCGCCGCCGCCATAGAGGGCGTGGCATGGTCCTTCATGGGCTCGTATAACCTCATAGACGGGGAACACGGATGCCACAACAAACGAATGATATGCGACATCCTCAAAGGCGAATGGGGCTTCGATGGCGCGCTCATATCGGACTGGGGCGGCACGCATGACACGCGCGAGGCCATAGCCAACGGACTAGACCTGGAGTTTGGAAGCTGGACTAACGGACTGACCAACGGCACCAGCAACGCCTATGACAACTACTACATGGCCCGCCCATATCTGAACTTGGTCAAGAGCGGCGAAGTCGGCACAAAAGAGCTTGACGACAAGGCGCGGCGAGTGCTCCGCCTCATCTTCCGCACCTCGTTTTGCCGTCAGCGCCCCTTTGGCTCCATGGGGTCGGAGGCTCACTCGTTGGTGGCCCGCACGGTAGGCCATGACGGCATTGTGCTGCTGCGCAATGAGAGGCGCACCCTGCCCATCAGGGGCGCGGCCAAGATATTGGTGGTCGGAGAGAACGCCATCAAGAAAATGTCCGTAGGCGGCGGCAGCTCGTCACTCAAGGCGCGCTACGAAATATCACCCCTCGATGGGCTGCGCCAACGCTTTGGCGGCGAGGCCGCCGTGGAGTTTGTCCGCGGCTACGTGGGGGACACATCGACGGTCTATAACGGAGTGTGGTCCGGGCAGAACTTGCGAGACGACCGCACGCCCGCCCAGCTCATCGCCGAGGCCGTGGAGGCCGCGCGGCGCGCCGACTACGTCATCTTCGTGGGTGGCCTGAACAAGAGCGCGCACCAAGACTGTGAAGACGCGGACCGCACCGGACTGGAGCTGCCATATGGGCAAGACGCCGTGATTGAGGCCCTGGCCTCGGCCAGCAAGCGCCTAGTGGTGGTCAACATATCGGGCAACGCCGTGGCCATGCCGTGGGCCGACAAGGCGGATGCCATCGTACAGGACTGGTATCTGGGCTCCGAGGCCGGCCACGCCTTGGCCGACGTGCTAAGCGGCGATGCGTGCCCGTCTGGCAAACTGCCAATGACATTCCCGCGCCGACTGGCCGACGTCGGGGCGCACTCCGCAGGCGAATATCCCGGCACGCCCAGGGCCGATGGCAGCGGCATTGTGGACGAGCGGTATGACGAGGGAATCTTCGTTGGCTACAGGTGGGCCGAGGCCAAAGGCATCAGGCCACTGTTCCCATTCGGCCACGGGCTGAGCTACACCACTTTCGCATATTCCGGCATCCGCGCCGACCGCAAGACCATGACGGCCACAGACACACTCCATGTGAGCGTCAGACTGACCAACACGGGGGCAGAAGACGGGGCCGAGGTGGCGCAACTATACGTGGGAGACCTGCGATCATCGCTGCCGCGCCCCAAGAAAGAGCTCAAAGCTTTCCGCAAAGAGCGGTTGGCCAAGGGCGAGAGCCGCGATGTGACGTTTGCCATAACGGCCCAGGATCTCAGCTACTTTGACGACACAAAACATGAATGGGTGGCAGAGCCAGGCGATTTCGACATAGCCATAGGCTCGTCATCGGCCGACATCAGAGCCAAAGTCAGGATCACACTAAAATAATGGGCGTCACACCCCACAAA
>CAKUVM010000091.1 GCA_934699135.1 uncultured Bacteroidales bacterium | reverse complement strand
CCCTCGTCCAGGTCGCTTATGTGCTCAACCTTATATGTCTGGTTGTTTGCCTCGAAAATTTTCAGAGCCTCGGCTTTCGTCACCTCTTTGCGGACAAAGGGATTGTTTTGGCGGGCCAGCTCGAGCATTTTCTTCTCAATGGCGGCAAGGTCTCCCTCTTTGATGGTGTTGCCCTCGCCCGGATCTACGTCATAGAAGAAACCGTTGTCTGTGGCGGGGCCGAAGCCGAACTTGATGCCGGGATAGAGCGCTTGCAGGGCCTCTGCCAGCAGGTGGGCAGATGAGTGCCAGAAGGCTTTCTTGCCCTGCGGGTCGTCCCATTTGTGCAACTCTATTGCGCTGTCTTGCTCGATAGGGCGTGAAAGGTCGTACAACTGACCATTGACGCTGGCGACGAGAACCTCCTTTGCCAATTTGGGGCTGATGGACTCGGCAATCTGCATGCCAGTCACGCCAGTCTCAAACTCGCGGGTGCTTCCGTCTGGGAATGTTATCTTTACCATTTAGGTTTAGTATTATACGCGTGCGAATTTAATAACTCTGCAGCTTCTTTTGTGTGAAAATGGCGCAAAAAAGTGCCATACTGCCCTTCCGCTAGGCTTGTTTGTTGAGGGTCGCCATTTTTATGGCTGTTATGGCGCACTCTGTGCCTTTGTTGCCCAGCCTGCCGCCGCACCTGTCTTGCGCCTGCTGAAGGTTGTCTGTCGTGAGCAGGCCAAAGATGAACGGGATGTCATATTGGAGGTTCAGCTCGGCAATGCCATGCGTGGTGCCGGAGCAGACGTAGTCGAAGTGGGGGGTGTCTCCGCGAATCACGCTGCCGAGGCATATTATGGCGTCGGGCTTGTGCTGGCGCATCATCATCTTGGCGCCGGCAATGAGCTCGAAGCTGCCTGGCACGTGGGCAATCTCTATGTTCCCGTTTTTTGCCCCGTGCTTTACGAGAGACTCCACGGCACCCTCTAGCAAGGCGTCTGTTATGTTGCTGTTCCATTCTGATACGACTATGCCGAAACGCATATTCTCGGCCGAGGGGACTTTTTTCGGGTCGTAGTCCGAGAGGTTCTTGAGGCTGCTTGCCATGTCCTTCTGTGTGTTGTTTCTGGTAGGTGTTTCTGTAAATGACGACAAGGGTTGCCCTTGCGCGGGGCAGCCCTTGTCTCCTTGTCTTTCGGCTCCGTCAAGCTATTTCTTGACAGACTGTATGAGCTTGTCTGCCACCTGCGCCTGCGCGCTTGTGGGATATTCGTCTTTGATTCTCTGGTAGGCGGCAATAGCGTCGTCTGCTTTCCCCTGTTTCTCATACATCACGCCCAACTTCTCCAAGAATATTGGGGCTGTGACTTTGTTTCCCTTGGCTGCGGCCTTCTTAAACTGCGAGATGGCCGCGTCGTCATTGCCCAGCTCGACATCGGCGTCGCCGACGAGGCCAATGGCCATGGTGCTGAGAATCTCATCGTCTGACGAGTAGTCGCTCAAATATTTCTTCGCGTTCTCGTAGTCGCCAATGTGGAGGTAGCAAACGCCGGCGTAATAAGTGGCCAGTTTGCCGGCGTCGGTGCTGGAGTAATTGTCTATGATGTCAAGGAAGCCGCTATTAATGCCGTCACCTTCAAGAGCCAGCTTGAAGCTGTCCGCCTCGAAGTAATATTGCGCGTTAAACACCTCTTTCTGAGCCTCGTCGGCGAGCGGGTTGAGGTATTGGGTCTTGACAAGCCAGCCCAATGCGATGATCACGACGACAGCGGCAAAGCCTATGCCGATGGCTTTTTGGTGATCCTCGAAGAACTGCTCAAACCTGTTGAGGCTCTGCTGGACGGTGGCGAAGCCCTCTTCGGCAGACTTCACTTCTTTTTCTTCTGTCTCTTTTGACATGACTGTCTGTATCCTTTTATGTTCTACTTTACGCTTTTGCCCGCAAAGATATTGGTTTTACTTGTATTTTAAAAATGATGATTCTTTTTGTTTCACATTCCGTTTCGTGTGCGGTGGCGACATCTGACGGGCTGGCTTTCTGTCGTTTCGTTCAGCGGTCTGTCGGCAGTAAGGAGACTGTTGGAGCGAATGGCACGTTGAATGTGGCTGACAGATTCTCTTCGGTCATTGTCGCTTTCGTTGGCCCGTGCGCCGCCACTTTGCCGTCTCGCATCAGCACGGCCTCGTCGGCCCATTGCCATGCGGCTGTCGTGTCATGTATTGTCATGATGGTGGTTAGGCGCAGCTCCCTTGTCATTTCTGCAATTCTTTTCAGCACTCTGTGCTGGTTTGCGGGGTCGAGGTTGGCGGTTGGCTCGTCAAGCAGCAATATGCGGGGCTCTTGCGCCAGGGCTCTGGCTATGCTTGTAAGTTGCCTCTGTCCGTCGCTCATCTCGCTTGTTTTTTTTGACGCAAAACCCTCCATGCCCACGTTTCGCAACGCCTCCATCGCCGCGTCAATGTCTTCTTCGCCATCTCTCAGAGCCAGGAGGCTGCGGTATGGGGTGCGACCTAATAAGGTATAAGCCAATGCCGTGATGTCAGTCATCGCCCCAACACCAGACGCCGAGGCCACTGTCTTTGCCAGTTCGCGGGTTGTGATGCTGTCAACGTTGCGGCTTTCTATCTCAACCAGCCCTCTGTGGTGCGCAATCTGGCCCATCATTGCGCGCAGCAGGGTGCTTTTCCCCGCGCCGTTGGGGCCTAATATGGCCGTGACCGTTTGGCTGCGGAATTCAAGGTTGATGTCTTGTAGAACCATCTTTTGCCGTGTGTATCCGCCGAAATATCCGCGGAGTCTGACCGTTATCTCGCTGTCTTTTTCCATTTCATGGTCAGGTATACGAATGCGGCCCCGCCGAAAACCGCGCATATGGCACCCGTTGGCAGTTCACGGGGGCTTATTATCGTCTTGGCCACAAGGTCGCAAGCCAGTGTGAGCGCTGCGCCAGCAAGGCCACAGGCGGGGAGTGTCACCCTGTTGTCTGACCCAAGCGCGGAGCGGACGGCGTGAGGGACAGCCATGCCAACAAAAGGAATGACTCCCGCGGCGGACACAGACAGCGCGGCGAGCAGCGTGGCCACAGTGAAAATTATGCCTGTGGCGGCATGAGTGTCAACGCCCAGCGAATGGGCTTCTCGCTCTCCAAGTTGTAAGATATTCAGCGTGTTGCCGCACAGCGGGGACAAGAGCGTTGCCGCGGCCCCTGCGCAGGCCACTGCCCAAGCCATGCCGTGGCCAGCCCCGTCAAAAGTGCCTACTGACCACGCCAAGACTTGGCTGGCGTCTTCACGTGTGGCCAGGGACAGCAGCACAGTCGTGGCCGCGGACGCCACGAAACTTACCATTACGCCGCACATAAGCATTGCGCCGATGTCATATCCCACGGTGCGCCGCAAGGCTAGAATGACGACCATGGTCGCCATTCCGCCGATGGCGGCCGACGCCACGACAGCCCACTCGCCCCAAATGCCCACCAGGCCGAATGTGAAGGCTATGGCCACACCCGCTATTGCGCCGCCAGATATGCCCATGGTGTAAGGCTCCACCAGCGGGTTGCGAAACAGTCCCTGCATCAGGGCTCCCGATATTGAGAGTAACGCGCCTACGCCCATGGCGCACAACATTCGGGGCAACCGCAGCTCGCTGATGATCACGCCCTCTATTTCTGGGGGCGTGTCCCCCAACCCGCATTTCAGGTAGGCGGCGCACAGCCCCGTGAGCAGAATGACGCACGTGGCCAGTGCGGGCGCGGTTCTCATTTGCGTTGGTCTCCTTTACAGATCTGTTCCATCGTCTTGCGGAAGAATGT
>CAKUVM010000090.1 GCA_934699135.1 uncultured Bacteroidales bacterium | reverse complement strand
GCGAAGAAGAGGGTTTGGAGAATGGCGTTGTAGAAGCATCCGCCCATGCTGTCGTTCGGGTCGAAGTTTTTCAAGGTTGCCCTCAGATAGTCAACATTGAAAATCTTGTCCGGCACCAGCTTCTTCTGCTTTATGAACCAGACGAACATGATGCGGGTGATCATCCTTATCACCTTGGTCTCCAAGTCTTCCCGGTCGTCGTCTTCCGTCGTCACGCTGTTTGGGAACGTGACGTTAGAAGCCGAGTCCGTTGCCCATTGGAACCAGAGGAACAAGTCCTTGTAGAACTGCTTGGTCAGGGCCTCGACGGAGAATGCCGCGGTGATGTCGGCCAACTTCTGCTCGCTGTTTTTGAGCGCGTTGAACCGTTCCGCCGCCGTGCGGCACTTTTGCCCCTCGCCAAGCAGATATGTAAACCTCTTGGTGGCGGTGGACGATTTCTCGTATTGTCCATCGGCGTTGAAGTCCCACAGCTCGCTCACATATGAGAACCGCAGCGTGCCGGAGTCCCTCTTGTGGCTGAGCGTCAGGGCCCCGTCGCGGCCCTTGACTCGCCAGTCTGTCAGGAGCATGTCGCGAATTCCGCGGCGGTTGCGCTCAATGTTCACGCAGTCCGCCAGCTCCACCTCATAGATCTCCAGAGTTTTGTCATCGGTCAGTTTCACATGGCCCAGGCTCAAGGCTTTGTTGACGTGCGCATGGCGCGTCATAACGCCGACAGGCTCGGCCCAAAGGTTCTCCCTGCCTTGAAAAATGTCATGAAACAGGTTCTGCCACTCGCCCCGGTCATACCGAGACTCCAATATATTCTTGTAGTCCATTTGTCTTGCTAGTTGAAAGATTCTGACAATATTATCTCAGGCTTCGTCTCCTGTTCCCGCCTCGCCTCACTGGGATCCACATAATGCACCTCATACTCCACGGCCAACTGCCGGACCCTGTCCATGGCCTGCTCTTGCGTCATTCGCGCATCCGCCCTGCTCCGCAGCGATTTTTGCATCCTCTGCAACTCGCGGTTAAGCTCTATCAGCGTGCCTCGCTCCACCAGAGTCCGCAGCTTCGCCATTTTCGAGTGCATATCGGGGTCGCTCTCTTTACTCTTGAGGGTGTCTAGCAGGCTCAACGCCGCATGATCTTGCGCGCTGAGCGAGGATGACGAGGATTGCGCATTCTCCTGCTCCATGGCTTCGGCCTGGCTGTCTCTGTCAAATTTGCTTAGAGCCAGGTGAACGTGCTGAAAATGGCGCGGGATGCGCTCCACGGCTTGCTCGTCGGCCTGCGCCTTGAAATATTTCAGAGCTTCGATGGAAGAGATCTGCACCGCATTTTCAGACACCAGGTAGAACATTTTCCTGAAATTGGTTTTCAAGAAGACTAATGTGTCTTCAGACAACGTCACACCATCCACTTTTCTCCGCTCGCGCCCGGTCCTGCTCCGCAAAGAGAGCTTATGGATTCGGTCATATTCGCCTCTGTTTGAGTCATAGAGCGCGCGCAGCTCCTCATAGAACGGCAGTTCTAGGTCGCGGTCCTCGTTCTCTTGCCGCACGGTCTCGTCAAAGAGTTTGGCCATGTCTGGCTCCAACTTCTCGTTTTGGGAATACACCTGGTTGTCATTGCCAAAGGTGGAGATGAAAGCCTGGAGCTTGCCCTGCGCTATGTTGTTGAGGCCAATCTCCCTGTCTCCCTCTCGCGAGGGGTGGAACACGTAGTTGTATATGTGTTTTGACACGGAGCCAATGCGGTTGACTCGCCCAATGCGCTGCATGAGCCGGGTGCTGTTCCAGGGCGTGTCGTAGTTCACAATGACGTTGGCCCTGTGGAGGTTGACCCCCTCGGCCAAGACGTCGGTGGAGAGGATTATGTTATAGTCGTTCCGCTTTGTCTGGTAGTTTGCGTCGAAGTTCTCCCTGATTTTCTTGAAGTTCTCCGTTCTGTTTTCTGACGTGACCACTAGCACGTCATCTCGGTCAATCCTCCTCTTGAGGTAATTGACAGTGACCTTTGACTCGGAGAACACCACAAGTTTTTGCCCAGGATTCCGGTCTGTCTTGAAAAGCTCATGCTTCAGCATGTCGTTGAACTTAGCGAACTTGGAGTCATCGGCATCCGAGACGCTTTCCCACTGTGAGCAAAGGCCTTCCAATATGGCCTGATCGGTGCGCAGCATATCCAAGAATTCCGGCTTAAAGTCCTCCGCCCTAAAGACAGCGTTTTTCTCATTGGTGGCGGCTTTGGCCTCCAATTTGGCCATTATCTCTTCTTCGCTCAGCCCTTTCGCCAGCATCTGGTTCATGTCCAGGTCTGGAGTTATGAAGACCTTGCCTTTCTCAAACATGACTA
This sequence comes from uncultured Bacteroidales bacterium, assembly GCA_934699135.1. Lineage (GTDB taxonomy): Bacteria > Bacteroidota > Bacteroidia > Bacteroidales > Marinilabiliaceae > W3P20-009. Next base: position 1,617 of record CAKUVM010000090.1, on the reverse strand, counting down.
TCATGTTTTTGTTGGCCTCACGGAAGTTGTTCAGTGATGTCTTGAAGGCGAAGAAGCTGCTCTCCAGCCTTTTGACCAGAGACACCTTGCGCATGTTCGCCAGACTGCCGCTCACAAGCTGCGCGTTGCCGTAAAGCTCGTCGGCCACACCGGGCTTCAGATAGGCTATGGCTTGGTAGCGCGCATATTTGATGTCGTCCACCATTGTTTCCATGGTATGCTCAAACAAGTCCGCTATGTGCTCATTCAGCTCGTAACAGCTCTCAATGGGTCGCTCAACCTTAGGGAACTCGTCCACGTCCTTGCTGTAGCGAGGCACGGACTCAATGTCGGTGCGTGTCCGCCGGACGGTGATGGGCTTTATAACCTTGAGCCTCACCGTTTCCATAAGGCTTCGGATCTCATCAAACTTTCCTTCTTTTTTGAAGTTCTTGAACTCCTTCACCTTGGGGGAGAAAAACGAGGTGAGGTTAGTGACGCCGTCTATGGTGCAACGCTTGGAGTCTTGAAACATCAAGATCTGATTCAACAAGTCCTCGGGGCTGTTGTTCATTGGCGTGGCGGAGATGAGCATCACCTTTTTCTTGGCGCCCTGCACTCCCCCCACGTTTTTGCGCGGTGTTTTGCATATTTTTTGCAGCTCGGCGAACGCGTTCGTCTCGCTGGTGCGGAACTTGTGCGCCTCGTCAACCAGCACAAGGTCGTAGTCCTCAGGTGGCCAATAGTCGTCATTGTCATCATCGGTCACCTTTTTCAGGCTGCCGTTGGAGACAAACTTGGCGTGCCTGTCAATGCCGAAGTCGCGGAAAGTGGCTTTCCAGTTGTGTTCCACCGCGGGCGGGTAGACGACAAGGATTTTTGTCTTGTCACTGCCATTCTCATTGAGAAACTTTTTGGCTATCATGGTGGCAATGACGGTCTTACCAAGACCTACCACATCGGCCAGGAAGAAACCGTCATATTTTTTCAGTTTCTGGTAGCCCTCCTCAACGGCGTCTATCTGATAGTCATATTTGGCGTAGCCCTCGGGCATGTCTAGCGCGCTGTCAGAATCCAGCTTACGGTCTTCAAAATATTCGTCTAGCGTCTTGATGTATAGGTCATATGGCGAGACGTCTCCTTTGAGGTAGGTCTTCTCCACGGCCTCTCTCACGTCCTCCGCCGTTATGACGAATTGTTTTGCCTCTTCCCACAGCTTTTCAAACTCATTGCACGCGAACTGGACGTCGTCGGAGTCTGTCAGCATCACATTGAACTCATATTGATGCTCGTCAGAGATTCCAAGCCCATTGCCGGTGAGGTTGCTGGAGCCTGTTATGGCCGCTCCTAGTTTGTCAGACTCCAAATACCCGTCAGGGTACATCAGATATATCTTGGCATGAATTCTTTTTGACGGGTGAGAGCGGATCTCTAGCCGCCCGCCCCGCAAGTCGCTCACCATGCGCCAGATGCCGTCTTCCACCTCCTTGGTGTACTCGGCGGCCTCAATGTCTCGGCGCGTCTCGTCAAGATACTCCTCCCTCATTTCTTCCGCGGGGACGCCTTGGAAAAGGATGCCCCTACGGACGGCTTCCGCCACATATTTGTCGGTGTCTATGCCCACAAGCACCCTCACCT
>CAKUVM010000089.1 GCA_934699135.1 uncultured Bacteroidales bacterium | reverse complement strand
GGCCGCAAAATGATGGCTCTCGCCAAGGGCGGCCAGCAGCTCATCCTCAAACGCATCGTTGGCCTCCATGGTCTCCAGCCCGTCGATGGTGAGCGTGTAGTTGTGGAGGAAACGGCCCTTGCCGTAGATGAGTTGCAGCGTGGAGAACGGGATGACGACCCGATGCTGGCCGTTCTCATTCTCCGTCTTAAAGACTCCCACGACGCGATATGCCACCCCGCCCACGTTGACAAAAGAGCCTATTGGCTCCGCACCCGACTTGCCAAAGAGAATCTCGGCAGATTTGTTGCCCAAGACGGCCACCTTGCGACGCCCGTCCACATCCAACTTATTGATATATCTGCCGTTGAGCATCTTGACACCGTCCAGGGCAGTCTGCTCCGGGTAATACCCGTCAAGGTTGGCGCTTATATATTCTTGGCCATAGCTGACGGTGCAGCCGCCCTGATAGAGCGATGGGGCCACCTGCCCCACCCTGCCGGCGAACTTCTCTCTCGTAAGTTCCAAGTCACCATTGTTCAGCTCCACCCTGCGCCCCTCTCGCATGCCGGCGTAGGCTTTGCTAGTCCAACCCGGAAAAACCCTGATGGAGTTGAGAGCCCTTTCTGAGCTGCTCTTCTCAAAGGCGTTGACGAGGCCGTTGCCGGCGCCGAGAAGCACAATGAGGATGAAGATGCCCCAGGCCACGGCAAAACCCGTGAGCGCGGTGCGCATCTTGTTTCGCCTGATGGTGCCAAGAATCTCCTGAAGAATGTCCAGCATAGCATCGTTGATTTGCGTGTTCTACTTCATATAGCCGTCGCGGCCAAAAGGCGAAGCGTCGTGGTTAAGGTTTTCCTCCACCCTTTCTATGAGGCCGTCTTTGATGTGGATGATCTTGTCGGTCTGGTTGGCCACGCCGCTCTCGTGCGTCACCACCACAATGGTCATCCCGTCGTCTTTATGCAGGTCTTTGAGGATGTCCATCACCTCCACCGACGTCTTGCTGTCCAGCGCGCCGGTCGGCTCGTCGGCCAATATTATCTGCGGGCGGGTGATAAGCGCACGGGCTATGGCCACCCTCTGCTTCTGGCCGCCAGACATCTCGTTGGGCATGTGCGTGGCCCAATCGGCCAAGCCCAGCTTGTCAAGATACTCCATGGCCATCAGGTTTCGCTTTTTGCGGCTCACACCCTGATAGAAGAGCGGGAGGGCCACGTTCTCCACGGCGTTTTTGAAAGAGATGAGGTTGAACGACTGGAAAATGAAGCCAATGAGTCGATTGCGATACTCCGCGCTCTTCGACTCGCTCAAATTCTTGACCAAGGTGCCGGCGAGGCGATATTCGCCACTGTCATAATTGTCCAAAATGCCCAAGATGTTGAGTAAGGTGGACTTGCCCGAGCCCGAGGCCCCCATGATGGAGACGAACTCGCCCTTCTCAATGTCCAACGAGATGCCTTTTAGGACGTGGAGCGGGGCCCCGTTGTTATATGTCTTGTTTATGTCCTTGAGATGTATCATCATATCGTCATCTTCTGATTTTGCGCCCGCCCCGCCGCTTAGCGGCATCGGTGTGATAGATTAATAGTACACCACAAAATTACATATAAAAATGAATGCAACAAGAGGGTGGGCGAGAAATCAGCAAGAAAAAATTCAGACTTCAATATTGATCTGACTCTCACACTAATCCGCCAACGCTACACACAAAATAGGCTAATCATGACACAACTCGCAACAGAAGGTAACAGAATGGAGAGTACCAAATTTGCCAACGGAGGCAACAAAAAAAAACGCAACAAAGAAGCGAACAGAAAGAAACACGCAGAAAGCAGAAGACCCAAAGAGACAGAAATGGAACGTGTATATAAAAAAAGGAGCCCCTGCACGTTTGCGGGGGCTGTACTCCTTAATCAGCTAACTAAATCCAAGTTTCTATGAAAAATTCCAAGAGCAAATGTCGTAATTATTTCTGAACTAGCAAGCGTTTCGTCAAAAAAAATCGCGCTTTCGTCAACACATTACTTCAAAATGCCACAAAATGGCCTAATATTGTTCGCATATAGAACAATATCAGGTGTTTTACATTAAACAGGCCTATATATGGCACAGGTAAGGATCACTCCATGGCAAACCCGCAGAGGCTGAAAAATGATTATATTGCGCCATACGCGCAAAAAGGGCGCAAAAAAACGAGACTCTGAAGCGAGACCATGAACACAAACGACAAGATAATAAAACTGCGGGAGCAGATGGCTCTCTATGGCGTTGACGCATACATTGTATACACCGCCGACCCGCATAACAGCGAGTATCCTGCCGACCACTGGAAATTCCGCGAATACTTGAGCGGCTTCAACGGGTCGGCCGGCACGCTGGTGGTGACTAAAAACCACGCGGGGCTATGGACAGACTCACGATATTTCATCCAGGCGGAAAAACAGCTCCGCGGCACGGCCATAGAGCTGCACAAAGCCGGCATGCCGGGCGTTCCGGACTACATCTCTTACCTCACATACCTGCTACCCTCCGGCAGCACCGTGGGCGTTGACGGTTTCACGCTGCCAATGTCGGAGTTCCGCTCATTGCGCCACGCTTTGGCAAACTTCGGCATTGAGCTGAACATAAAGATGGACATGGCCTCGGAGCTTTTCAGAGGCAGGCCAGGACTCCCGACAAACGAGGCGTGGCTTGTGCCGCGAGAATTCGAGGGGCGCACTCGGCGCGAGAAAGTGGCCGACGTGCGGCGCGAGATGGCCAAGGTGGGCGCGACGCATTACATGGTCTCGGCGCTGGACGACGTGGCGTGGGTGACGAACATGAGATGCTCCGACGTGGAGTATAACCCCGTGTTCTATGCCTATATGATAATAACGGAGACAGAGGAGAACCTGTACATCGACCCGCACAAGCTGACAACGGCCGTGAACAAGCAGTTGGAGGCCGATGGAATAACAGTCTCTCTCTATGAGCATTACGAGCGCAACCTTGGCAACATCCCAACCAACGCCAGAGTGCTGTATGACCCCGACCAGACCAACGCCCGCAACGTCTTGGCCCTCCCCGCAGGGTGCGTAAAGATTGAGGCGCGGAGCATCATAACAAACCTCAAAGCCGTGAAGAGCGACTTTGAGATTGCCAACATTGAGGCCGCCCACGCCCGCGACGGCGCGGCAATGGTGAGGTTCGCCCGTTGGATGATGGAGACCCTGGGGCATGAAAGGCTGACGGAGATGAGCCTAAGCGAGCGGCTGACGGCCGAGCGCGCCAAGGACGGCCGCTACATATCCGACTCGTTTGGCACCATCATGGCCTACGGCCCCAACGCGGCCATTGTGCACTACGAGCCAACGATTGAGAGCAACGCCGACATTGAGCCTCATGGACTTCTGCTCATTGACTCCGGGGCGCAATATGCCGACGGCACGACCGACATAACACGCACATTCGCCCTTGGCCCTGTGAGCGACAAAGAGAGGCTGCACTACACGCTGACGCTGAAAGGCACCATTGGGCTAGCGCAAGCCGTGTTTCCAGAAGGCACGCGCGGCACGCAGCTAGACACCTTCGCGCGTCACAGCATGTGGCGATATGGCATTGACTACGGACACGGCACAGGACACGGGGTGGGATATTGCCTCAATGTGCACGAGGGGCCACAAAACATAAGCAAGCGACCCGTGAACGTGGCCATCGAGCGCGGCATGGTGACGAGCGACGAGCCTGGGATTTATGTGGAGGGGAGCCACGGGGTGAGGATTGAGAACCTGACGGTGTGCGTTGAGGCCAAGAGGACGGAGTTTGGAGTGTTTCTGGGGTTCAAGACATTGACCATGTTCCCGATAGACAAAGCGCCCATCCTTGCCGACCTGCTGACGCCGCAAGAGGTGAAGTGGCTCAACGACTATCATCAGACAGTCTTGCGGACGCTGCGGCCATTGGTCAGCGGTCGCGACCTTGAGTGGCTAGAAGAGGCTTGCAAAGCCTTGTAGACGACACAGGAAAACAAAAAGGCCGGCAAGGGGATTCACTCCTTGCCGGCCTCGG
>CAKUVM010000088.1 GCA_934699135.1 uncultured Bacteroidales bacterium | reverse complement strand
GCCAAGAAATCCGTCATTGTCGAGGTGACCGACTCGGCTAGCCTCAAGGGCTTCCTCGGCATTGCCGGCGACCCGAGAAACTCGTTCTACGAGAACGCCATCGTAAATTTCAACGACTCAATCTCGCTCCAACCCATATCATTGAACTTGGACACGCTCTCTGACCTGAACATAGGCAAGGCCCTGGAGCTTATGCCCTCCATCAAGATGTTCAACGGCAGCATGAACGCCGACAACGTGAACAACTTTGCCATGCGCTCCGCCGGACTGATCGACAACGTGGGCGTGGCAGGCCAGGTGAACAATTTCATCCTCTCTGACGCTCTAATATACATAGACCCGACCGATGAGAAGTACTATACCAGTGAAGATGGAGACACGGTGTACGTGAGCCTTATGGCGCGCAATAACGAGGGCCGTCTCCATAACATCGGCATAGGCGGCGCGGTGATTGTGGATGAGGACAAGATAAGCGAGTTGGGCGGCAAATACGTGGCCGTGTGCTTGGTGGGCGAGAACGATGGTGACGACCTCCGCGGGTTCCTCTACCTTGATGAGCCGAAGACCACAGGCTCCAACAAAAAGTGCATAGCCATAAAGCAGAACCTCTGCACCGGCCGCAACAAGAAGACCAAATCTACCAAGGTGGCCCTACGCAAGGAACCGGGTAACAAAGACTTGGCCACGGGCGTAGACTTCGACTCCCCAAGGTTCCAGCAGGCCGAGTGCCTGTTCTCGGACGAGGAGTTCCGCAACGGCACAGTGGCCTATTGGCTCAACCACTCCGGCCCAGGTTTCACGGGAGACTATACGGCCGAGTGGAAGCAGGGTAAGCTCTATCCCGTGGGCTCCAAGGGCAAGAAGAGCGCGTTGTACAGGGTGGATGTTGAGATTGTCGGCAAGTCCGCTGTAACGGAGATGCCGCAGTTCGCCAATGGCGGCTCTGACGTCACAGTCAAATACTCAACCAAGCCGCTCAAGATAACCGTAGGCGGCGTGCCCGTGGCGCTTGGAGACAAAGAGGCAACCTTCGTCTATGAGGCTGGTGCCAAGGTGGTGATCGACTTCTCGCCCACCGCGCTGGACGAGCGCGAGGCCGATGGCGGCCTGACCGTGAGCGCGGATGGCGGCAGACTCACTTTCGGCGGGGGCGACGGCAAGGTCAAGAGCGTCTTCGACGCGCGAGGCGTCCTTGTGGCGCAGACCGATGCAGAGGCCATCACACTGAGCCAGACGGGTCTGCTCATTGTCCGCTGTGGCGATGAGGCAGTCAAGGTGCTGATGAAGTAGACTAAAGAATTTTTTCATAGTAGTTGTTTTGCGGGGGAGCGGTTTTTATGAGGCCGCTCCCCCTTTCTTTGTGTCGCGGCCGCAACATAATGTGGCTCATTGCGTAAAGAAAAAGATGGCTTGGCAATTCCTTGCCGCGCCTCAAACGCAAAATAAAGAGGAATATGAGGAATAGCGTATTGGCTTTATGCTCGGCTCTGTTGCTGGGCTTCTCAGACGCGCTCGCTGACAGTTTTGTGGTTGGCAACGTCACATACACCATCGTGAGCACAAGCACAGTGACGGCCGGCAAAGGCGCTGACGCCTATGACGGATCGCTTGTCATAAGCTCATCCGTGTCCGAGCCCGGTGGTGGTGCTTCTTATCAGGTCGTTGGCATAACGGCCAAAGGTTTTGAGAACTGTGAAGGCTTGTCGGCCGTGTCGCTCCCAGAAGGCCTCACCACAATTGGCGACTACGCGTTCCACGGTTGTTCGGGGCTGGAGTCCGTCTCCTTGCCGTCCACGGTCAAGAGCATAGGCGCTTCGGCTTTCTATGACTGCACCTCGCTCAACTCTGTCGTCATCCCGTCGTCTGTCACCTCTGTTGGCGATTATGCCTTCAGCGGATGCCGCTCATTGGGCAGCATTGTGGTGGAAGAGGGAGTTACCGCATTGGGCAAGTGCTGCTTCCAGAGCTGCCGCGGCTTGGTGAGCGTCAGCTTGCCATCCTCGCTGAAATCCATATCCGAGAAGTGTTTCAGCCTTTGCGCCTCTCTCTCTTCTATTGACATCCCTCAGGGTGTGGAGACGGTTGAGGCGCAAGCCTTTGAGGGAGACTCAGCCCTTGTCGGCGTCTCACTTCCCGAGGGCGTGGAGACCATAGGAGTGAGCGCTTTCGCCAATTGCGTCTCATTGCAGTCTGTCGAGATACCGACATCCGTCAGCGTCATCAAGACCAAAGCATTCTACGGCTGCTCCGCCTTGGCGGCCGTCAAGGCCCTTTGCGCGCAAGCCGTGGAGCCTTGGGAGGACGCGTTCACCGGACTGCCGGGTTCGGCCGTGCTGACCATCCCCGCGGGTCGTAAGGAAGATTTCTCATCGTGGATGCCCTATTTCGGCGGTGGCGTGAAGATGGCGTATAGTTTCGATGAGAGTGACGATGCGGGCGATGTGAAAAAGATTGGCGTGGCCGATACCGCCGCTCTGGCCGACATCTTCTTGGCCTTGGCCGACCCCGAATATCAGTCATCTACAATAAACCTCAAAACGCCATTGGCCTTCAGCCCCGTCAAGATAGACCTTGACAACCTGTCTGACGATGATGCCGCGAGCGTCTTCCCCAATTGGGCGACAGCCCCCAATTTCTCCGGCATTTTTGAGGGCAATACGGTGAGTAACCTCACGGTCGCCTCGTCGGGTCTCTTTGGCACTGTCTGCGGCGAGGTGAACAACCTTATGCTTGAAAACGCCACCATATACGTAGACCCCGCCTCCGACGTCTACGTCACATATGGCGACACGGTATACGTCAGCGTCCTGGCCCGTGAAAACAAGGGTATGATTCAAAATTTTGGCCTGTCGGGCCGCGTGGTGATGGATGCTGACAGGCTGCCCGAAGGCAAAGTGGTGGTCGTATGCCTGGTCGGCGTCAACGACGGCGACGCTCTCACGGGATTCACATATCTCGATGAGGCCGAGGCCATCTCGCAAGGCGACAGCAAGAAATGCATTGCCATAAAGCAAAACCTCTGCACGGGGCGCAACAAGAAGCTCAAGTCGACCAAGGTGGCTATGAGGCGCGCGACTGGCGCCAAGGCCGCGACCATGGGGCCGGATCTTACCGAGGCTCGTTTCTCGCAAGGGCAGTGCTATTTCTCCGACCTGGAGTTCCAAAACGGCCTTGTGGCCTATTGGCTCAACTTCTCCGGCCCCGGCTTCACGGGGGAATATACCGGCGAATGGAAGCAAGGCGTGCTTTACCCCGTCGGGGCGAAAGGAAAGGCTAATGCCCTCTATAAGGTTGACTATGACATATTGCCAGACGACATGGGCAAGCTGACCTCCGCCACCACGTTTGCCAATGGTGGCGGCACCGTGACCATTGCCTACACTCAGAAGCCGAGTTCCATCACCGTTGGCGGCGTGCCCGTGACCCCATTGGAGGGTGGCTCTTCGTTCGCCTACGAGGGCGGCCAGAAAGTCTCTGTGCGTTGGTCCGCCACGGCATTGACCGATGCCGATGCCGCCCTGGGTGTGAGCGTCTTGGGCGGCAGGGTGAGCGTCTCTGGGGCCGATGGGCTTGTGAAGCGTCTCTTCACGCTTGGCGGCACCCTTGTGGGCGAGACTAAAGGCAATGATTTGGCAGTGTCGTCCCCTGGCGTCTACATAGTCCGGGTGGGGAGCGCGGCTCGGATGGTCGTTGTCCGTTAGCTTTGCCGGCGTAAGCCAAGGCGGTATGAGAAGACCGCGCGGCCTTGTTCTGTAGGGAGTGGGCCGCGCGGTCTTTGTTTGCTTTTTAGGGAGTTTGGCCGCAGTGGGCGAAATTTTGATTTTGGGGAGTCGCCCCTATGTCTGATATGTGAGGTTAAGCTTACGAATTTTGATATTTAAGCATGTATGGCGATAAAATGTAAGTAAAAATCGAATCAGCGAAGAAATTTATATTTTTTATTGCCCAATTCTTGCAAATCATAATTATGCGACTTAAATTTGCTGATGTCAAACAAAAAGAGGTGACACGGTCGAATTTGCGCCTGTTCCGACAGACCACCC
>CAKUVM010000087.1 GCA_934699135.1 uncultured Bacteroidales bacterium | reverse complement strand
TCCAACGGGCTGGGCAGGAAGGTGACGATGGCGTCGAGGAGACGCTGAACGCCCTTGTTGCGGAATGAGGAGCCGCAGAGGACTGGGGTGAGGGTCTGCTCGATGGTGCCCTTGCGGAGGCCTGCGATAATCTCCTCTTGGGTGAGTGAGTCTGGGTCTTCGAAGAATTTCTCCATCACTGCCTCGTCTTGCTCGGCGACAGCCTCGAGCATCTTGGCGCGCCACTCCTCGGCCTCGGCCTTGAGGCTTTCGCGGATGGGCTTGTGCTCGAAAGTGGACCCGAGGACATCGTGGTCAGTCCAGACGATCTCGGTCATGCTGATGAGGTCTACCACGCCCTCAAAGGAATCCTCGGCTCCGATGGGGATGACGACAGGCACAGGGTTGGCCTTGAGCACCTCTCGGATCTGGCGCACTACGTCAAAGAAGTTGGCGCCAGAGCGGTCCATCTTGTTGACGAAGGCGATACGGGGGACGTTGTAGCGCGTGGCTTGATGCCATACGGTCTCGGACTGGGGCTGAACGCCGCCGACAGCGCAGAAGAGCGCGACGGCGCCATCGAGGATTCGGAGTGAGCGCTCGACCTCGACAGTGAAGTCAACGTGACCTGGGGTGTCGATGATGTTGATCTTGTAGGGCTGGTCAGCGTACTTCCAGACTGTGGTCACGGCAGCGGAGGTGATGGTGATGCCGCGCTCCTGCTCCTGGACCATCCAGTCCATTGTCGCAGCACCGTCATGGACCTCACCGAGTTTGTGCGTAATACCCGTATAGAAGAGGATACGCTCGGTGGTAGTGGTCTTGCCGGCATCGATGTGGGCCATGATGCCGATGTTGCGAGTGTATTTAAGGTCAGACATTGATTGACTTTATTAAAGGTTAGAAACGGAAGTGAGCGAAAGCACGGTTGGCCTCGGCCATCTTGTGCATATCCTCTTTGCGCTTGAAAGCGCCGCCCTCAAGGTTGTATGCGGCGCTAATCTCCGCTGCCAGTTTCTCGGCCATGGAGTGGCCGCTACGCTTGCGGGCGTAGACGATCATGTTCTTGATGGAGAGGGTCACCTTGCGCTCGGGACGGATCTCGGTCGGCACCTGGAAAGTGGCGCCACCGACGCGGCGGCTCTTGACCTCGACGCCCGGGGTGATGTTCTCGAGGGCCTTCTTGAAGTACTCGAGAGGCTGCTTGCCCTCTTTCTCCGCCTTGGGGGCGATGGCGTCGATGGCGTTGTAGAAGATACCGAAAGCGGTAGACTTCTTGCCGTCGTACATGAGATTGTTGACGAACTGGGTCACGAGGGTGTCTCCGAACTTAGGATCTGGGAGGAGGACTCTCTTCTTTGGCTTAGACTTGCGCATTGTATTTCAGTCTGTTTATCAGCTTCTTCATCAGCTGTCATTGTGTAACGCGTCTTCAAACGCCGCATTCGGCGATTTACTCAACCGTAAGCAACAACCGACAAACAGAAGACTGGCTTTGTTGAATAAAAAACTTTGGCCTTTTGACGATTAGAGGCCGACTAATTACTTCTTCTTGGCAGCTGCCGCAGCCTTGCCGGCTTTCGGACGCTTGGCGCCGTACTTAGAGCGGCGCTGGTTGCGGCCCTCGACGCCGGAAGCGTCAAGAGCGCCACGGACGAGGTGGTAACGTACGCCAGGGAGATCCTTGACACGCCCGCCACGGACGAGGACGATGGAGTGCTCCTGGAGGTTGTGACCCTCGCCAGGGATGTAGGCGTTGACCTCCTTTCCGTTGGTGAGGCGGACGCGGGCCACCTTACGCATTGCCGAGTTAGGCTTCTTAGGGGTGGTGGTGTAGACACGCACGCAAACGCCTCGGCGCTGTGGGCAAGAGTCGAGAGCGGGGGACTTGCTGTTCGCCTTGATCACCGCGCGGCCCTTGCGGACGAGTTGTTGAATTGTTGGCATTTCTGATTTTAACCTTTAATAAATCAATACTTTAGGCACAACTATGCTCACAATGGGACACAATTGCACGCAATTACACGGCGCAAAGTTAGCATTAATATCTTGGTTTTGCAGCAAAACAGGGACAAATAATCTTCTCGGCGACCGTGAACACCAATGTGTTAAAGCCGCCGAGAGAAGAAAGAATGGCGAGGCGGCCAAATGCGGCCACCCCGCCAATATGACTAAGACCAGAAGCGAGCGAAGCCGCTACTCGGCCTTGGGTCGCGACCTGCGCCAAAGAGCGAAGAGCGCGAAAGCCAACGCCGCTGCGCAGCACCCGACGACGGGGGCGAACCATCCGCAGCCGGGCAGGAGGTGCAGGCACTCGGGGGCCACAAAGACATATGTGACGCAGACGGCGGTCATCCACAGAGCCGGGATGAGCGTGATGACAAAAGGCTTGCGCGACAAGACGAAATGGACAGTAATGGCCCAAAGGGTGAAGACGGAGAGCGCCTGATTGCACCATGCGAAGTATCTCCAGATGACGTTGAACCCGTGGGCGTCGCTGAGGCTATAGACCAGCACCCCGAAGGTGAGCAGGAAGAGAGGCACCGAGATGAGCAGTCGTTTGGAGACGCTTTTCTGCTCAACATGGAGGGAGTCCGCCACAATGAGCCTTGCCGATCGCAAGGCGGTGTCTCCTGACGTGATGGGGGCGGCCACGATGCCCAGAATGGCCAAGAGGCTGCCGAACCGCCCGAGCCACTCATGCGAGAGCGCGGTTGCCACGCCGGCGCCGGTGTAGGCCTTGCCCGTGACGTCATCCACCACGCCATGCTCGCCAAAGAAAGCCGTGGCCGCAGCCGCCCATATGAGGGCCACGACACCCTCGGTGACCATGGCTCCATAGAAGACGGGGCGTCCATGGCGCGCATCTTTGAGGCAACGCGCCATGAGCGGCGACTGTGTGGCATGGAAACCACTGATGGCGCCACAGGCAATGGAGACGAACATCATGGGGAAGACGGGGTTGGACTCATATTTGACGCCGAAGCCTTCCCACATCTCGGGCAAAGAGGGGCGATATATGAATATGCCGGCCAGGATGCCGACCGCCATGAATATGAGCGCGACGGCGAAGATGGGATAGAAGCGGCCTATGATCTTGTCTATGGGGAGCATGGTGGCCGCGACATAATATAGGAATATGACGACAATCCAGAACAGGCTGTCAGCCCACGACGGCGTCATGGCAGCAAGCAGCTCTGCGGGGCCGGAGACGAAGACGGCTCCCACAAGAACCATGAGCACAACGGTGAAGACGCCGAAAACGGCCTTGGTGCGCCGCCCCAGATACCTGCCAATTATCTCGGGAAGCGACTCGCCATCATGAGCCAAAGACATCATCGCGGCGACAAAGTCGTGGACCGCCCCCGCGAAGATGGTGCCGAAAACAATCCACAGGTAGCTGGCCGTGCCAAACTTGGCCCCCATAATGGCCCCAAAGATGGGGCCGAGCCCCGCGATGTTGAGGAATTGGATCATATATACCTTCCACGTCGGCATGGGCATACAGTCCACACCATCGGGATGGGCGATGGCGGGCGTGGGCTTGGAGTAGTCATAGCCCACGACTTTTTCTATGAAACTGCCGTAGGCGAAATAGCCAACCACGAGGGCGGCGAGAGCGATAATAAACGTAATCATTTCCTAAGCAACTGATTCGACTCTCAAAGATATGGAAAATAATACAAGAGTGGACAGATGAGACTCCCGATGGCCAACTAGACGACACCATCTATTTATATTTCAGCATATTACAAGCAAGAATTACAATAATGAGACAAAGGGAGCAAATGTATGATTTGCACAAAGCAAGGTCGCAGAAATAGATTTTTATACAAAAACGTAATTAATATCCACGCAAGGACGAAGGGGGCGCAAGCGACACGTTGTCGCTGACAGCCTTTGGCTTATCATAGGCGCGGCAGCGCACTCCGCCAACGTCCACGACAGCAAGGGCGCCATGCTCGTCCTTGACGGGCTGCGCGGCGCGTCTCGCCGCCTCACGAGGATTATCGCCGACGGCGGGCGCGGGGGGGCTTGCGGACAGGGTGATGGAGAGGCTGGGCACGAGGCACGAGGCGCGAGGTCACCAAGCTGCCGGGCAGGGACTTCGTGCCCGCGGGGCGGAGATGGGTCGTGGAGCGCACTTTCGCCTGGATGGAGAAC
>CAKUVM010000086.1 GCA_934699135.1 uncultured Bacteroidales bacterium | reverse complement strand
TCACCACACTGTTCAAAACGAGTCCCCCAATAACCTCCGCCAAGCGCATCAGCTTTTCAGATTTCCAGTCTATCGTCAATTCTGACCACTAGATGCTAGGTTTAGCCAATCCCATTATAACCCTTAGCCTGTTTACAAACTTTCGTTTTTCTCTGTCATTTGCGGTAATAACCGTGGTTATATACTTCTGCCTTACCACCATAGACGCATTAAGCCTGTTTTCTACTTCCTTCGTAATACAAGACGCCACTAATATCGTTACCGCGTCAGGGTATTCAGACAGCGTATTTTCAAAAGATTTAAACATAGCGCCCAGTCTTTCCAAAGCCCCCGCGGGATCTAATCCTGCTTTTATTTCTATGATACCCACTACGTCTCCCTCTGGATTATACATAGTAACATCAGGCTCAGAAGCAAAGCAAACAGAATAACCGTTTGAAAGATTGATAGTCCTAACAGAGTCTACGTTTTCCGTAAGTTCCTGAGCCTCCGCGGAGCTGATTTCTACCGTATTGTTAGCTTTATCTATAAGGGAAGTTACTTCTTCATTATGAAGCAAACCGTTTAGTATAATCGTCCTAATCACGCATTCACCTTCAGCCCCTATTTGGTTACGCCAAGAACCGTCAATATTAGTTCCTGCGGTTGCAAACATCATGCCTTCAAGCCGCTTTTCGTTCAAGCCGGAAGCAATTGTCACCACTAACGAAAGGACCTCATTTACAGCCTTTGCAAGTTTAGTTATGCTTTCCGCCTTAATTTTGCTCGCATCTACCCGATCCTTTTCTATGGGGTCAATATTTGAAACCTTAGAAATCGCCGCCAATCCCTTTTGCGGAAGCATGGCGATAGACCTGTAAAACTTCAAGAAGCTAGGATTTAACTTCAACACCTTCGGGTGGACAAACACCACAGCTGGCGATATTCCACATTTTTGAATTATGCTCCAAGCATCCTCACTTACGTTCCATTCCGCTCTCTTGCTCCAATCCAATTTATCACCCTCAATTGTCACAAATTTCTTCACCTTTACGAAAAGGGAAAAGTATCCATTTGTATTAAGCCGATTATAGAAGAAGGTCGATTTTAACAAATAAGATTCCTTAACAACTGATTCTGGTACTTTTGCCATCATTTTTCTTCCTCATCATCAAACCATTGCTTCATAATAGAATTTGCCACAGCCTCTGCTAAGACTGGTGGCACCGCATTACCCACCTGGCCAAATTGGGTCATGGTAGTCTTTCTTGTAGAGCTATACGAATCTAGTCTAACGCCCTTGATCTCCCAATCCAAAGGGAATGTCTGAAGACAAGCCAACTCCCTCACAGTCAACATTCTGTCTTCATATGGGTGTATAAAGTCACGATACCCACTTCTGGTAACCGTGAAAGAAGGCCTCCCTGGATCTAATCTTCTGTAAGTAGACCCATAAATCTGTTCTATATCCGCAAGCCTTCCACCTATTGGAACTTTCCTGATTTTCTCTAAGGTTGAAGGAGAATGTGCCGTCACCACGTGGTTTAGGAGCTTACTAGTAGCCATGCTTTTTTATCCTGTCTTTAATGCAACCAGCGACCCGCCGTGCCACTTCTGATGGCTGCTCAGGCTCCGGAAGATTTCCTATTGCTTCCCATACGGTCTTATATGGTCCTTCTACCGGTTTGGGGTATTCATAGGGTTTACCCATTCGGTTTCCCACCAGTATAAGCCTTTCCCTAAATTGTGGCGCACCATAATTGACCGCATCCAAAACTTTTGGCGGGGCTATATTATACTGATAGCTTACACCGTTATATACTATTGGTTTTGTGAGTTCTTCTACCAAAAGATCCATAGCCCGGCCTTTATCCCAGTTGGTTAAACCTTTCACGTTTTCAAGGACAAAGCCTTTAGGAAGCGTCTCCCTAACAATTCTGACAAACTCAAAGAGAAGCCTGCCCCTGTCATCGTTTAAGCCCCTGCGCATACCCGCGAGGCTGAAACTCTGGCAAGGCGGCCCACCAATCACCAAGGCTGCCTCTCCAACCCCTAAACCTCCTGCCTCCAAAATTTCCGCAGCCGAGACTTCCGTTATGCTTCGACAAATTATGGGCAGTTCGGGCATATTCGCCCTAAGCGTGTCACAGCAAGAAGGATCTATCTCCACAGCGACAGCAGTCTTAAAACCAGCTCTGCCAAAGCCTATGTCTAGACCGCCAGCACCAGAAAACAGACTTATTATTTTAAGGTTTCTATTCGGCATATTGGTAGCATCACGGAACAAAGTTACAAAATAAGAAAACGTAACCCAGAGGATAAGGAGCGAGGTTACAGCATAATCAGCCACAAAGTTACCAGATCTAATGACGACAACGCCTAACGACTGTCTTACAATTACATTTCTATTTGCTCCGTTTCCCAGTCAAAATGACCAATTGGGGGCTTAACGACGCCAGGCTAAAGTCCATATGTTGCAAGATTGACACCGAGACTCCAGGCAATGCCAATTTGCCAAACCTCCCTCCCGCACACTTTTGAAATGACCGCGGGAAAGAGTATATTTGCGCAATTTGCAACACAACAACAAGAGATGCTAGACAACCTGAAAGGCAAGCACGTGATGCTGGCCAGCGGATCGCCAAGGAGGCAGGAACTGCTCCGCGAAATGGGTGTGGAATTTGACACTGTGGCAAAAACTGGCGTGGGGGAGCAATATCCCGAAAACCTGAACCCTAAAGACGTGGCGGAATACGTAGCCAACGAGAAAGCCGACGCCTATGCCGCAGACATCAATGACAATGACATCCTCATAACGGCAGACACCGTGGTGCTGCTAGACAAGCAGATTCTCGGCAAGCCTAAAGACGAGGACGAGGCCCGCCGGATGTTGCGCGAGCTGAGCGGGAAAACGCACAAAGTGATAACGGGCGTGTGCATAGTCACGCGCGGCGGGCGCACATCCTTTTCAGTCAAGACCAAAGTGACAATGCGCGCCCTCCCGCAAGAAGCCATAGACCACTACGTGTCCACAGCCCACCCTCTGGACAAGGCCGGTGCCTATGGCATCCAAGAGTGGATCGGGATCATTGGCATTGACTACATAGAGGGCTCATTCCAAAATGTCATGGGATTGCCCACGCAGCGGCTCTATGCCGAACTCGCGGCCATTTAAGAGGCGTGCCGACAAGCCTTCAGTCTGATTTTTTTACTAGATAACACTCTCTTGAAGAACCTTTTCCTTACCGTAGCGGCCTTTTGTGCGGTCACGTCGGCGTTGGCGGGCCCGGGCATGTGGGTGCCGCTGTTCATTGAGGACAACATAGCCGACATCCGCGCGGCGGGCGGACAGCTTACCGCTGAGCAGATTTACTCCGCCAACTCTTCGAGCCTCAAAGACGCCATAATGATTTTTGGTGGCGGGTGCACGGGCGAGATGGTGTCGGAGTCCGGACTCATCTTGACCAACTATCACTGCGGCGAGGGAGTCGTAGGGTCGCTAAGTTCCACAGCGGCGGACTATATGGCCCACGGATTCACGGCCCGCGACTTGTCCGACGAGTTGCCGTGCCCCGGACTCGAAGTGCGCAAACTGGCCTTTATGAGAGACGTGAGCGACAAGCTGACAACGCTCTCCGACACCGCCACGGCCAACGCCCTCAGGCGCGAGGCGAGTGACGGCGGCCGGCTTGAGGTGGACATAGAGGAGCTCTTCTGCGGCAATCAGCACATCTTGCTGGCCTATGAGGTGTTCAAAGACGTGCGCCTCGTCGTGGCGCCGCCGCAGCAATTAGGACGCTTTGGCGGAGAGACGGACAATTGGGTATGGCCGCGCCATACGGCAGATTTCATACTCTTCCGCGTCTACGCCGACCAAGATAACAAACCCGCGGCATACAGCGCAAGCAACAGGCCATATCGGCCCTCTCATGTGCTGCCAGTCAACATTGGCGGCGTCAAAGAGGGCGACTTCGCCATGGTGATGGGATACCCTGGCTCCACGGACCTATACCTGTCCGCCACGGCCATAGAGGCCATGCGCCAAAAGATATGGCCACAGGTCGTCTCACTGCGCCAGGCGGAGACTGACGCTCTGGACAAACTGATGGGCTCGGACCGAAAGACAGCGATAGACTACGCGGCCCACTACTCCAGCATAGCCAACGGCAGGAAGAGGACAGCCGGGGAGATGGATTGCGCCGACAAGTCGCATATGGTGGAGACCATTAGGTCGCAGCAGGCTGCTTTGCGGCAAGACATGCGGATGGACTCGATCCTGGCCAC
>CAKUVM010000085.1 GCA_934699135.1 uncultured Bacteroidales bacterium | reverse complement strand
TGCCGAGGGTGCGTTTGAGCATCATGTCTAACCAGATGCGTGCCGTACGGCCGTTACCTTCTAAGAAAGGATGGCATACGTTCATCTCTACATATTTCTCAATGATATGCTCAAAGGTGTCTTGGGGCATTTTCTCCACGGCCGCGAGGGCCGCTTCAAGATAGAGCGAATTGGCAAAGCGGAATCCGCTTTTGGCTATGTTCTTGTCTCGAATGACGCCGGCAAATGGGTACAGGCCATCAAACAGATAGCGGTGTAGCCCCTGAAGTCCCGCCGTTGTGCCAACGGGTATTTTGTTTATGTCACCAGACTCAAAGAGGCGGCGCGCATTGTCTAATGAGCGTTCGTCAATTTCTTTTGTTGTCATTGTCAATTGAATTGGTGCTTTACGCTTTTTTGTGGGGGCGTATCCTATTTTCCGGGCTTTGGTTTGTGCGGGGAGGGGGACGCAGGGTGGTGTGACGCCGCCCCCCCCCCTCACTTCGTCACCTCCAGCAGGCCCGTGGGCTCGCCATAGCCGGTCAGGAAGACCATTTGGCGGGCGCGCGTCATGGCCACATAGAGCAGCGAGCGGACCTCCTCGGGGCTGTCGCTGTCATCCTCGGAGTCTGGGACGGCCTGCGGAGTCTGAGAGGGTATGTTCTTCTCGTTTATGCCCACCAAGATGACAACCCGATATTCCAGGCCCTTCAGGGAGTGGAAGGTGCAAAAAGACACGCCGTCCGTCTCTCCTTGTCGCTCCCCGTTTTTCACCTCGCAATATCTCACCCCCTCGCGGTGCAGCAAGTCTTGGGCGTCTTTGAAGAGGGCGCGCGTCTTGGCCGCTATGCATATGTCTTTGAGCGGGATGCCTTCGGCCTCGCACGCCTCCACGTACTTGAGCGCTTGACGCACCTCCTCGGCGGCGGACGCGAACATGTGGTAAGATGGCCTCTCTCCGTGGACGAGAGACACGTAGCCCTTGTTGTTCTCCTCGCCGCCGTCGAGGTCGTCATATTTCTGGCCTTTGACCACCGATACGGCGATGCGTTTTATCTCCTCCGTCGTGCGGTAGTTCACTTTCAGCTTCTGGCTGCGCTTGCCCCTCACGTTTATCCCTGCCGCGCTGAAGTTCATCTTCTTGTTGCTGTATATTTTTTGGAACGGGTCTCCGGTCAGGAAGAGGTCGTTGCGCCCCTCTTTGACCAGCGCGCGGAGAAATCGGAGCTGGGGGTTTGTGAAGTCTTGAAACTCATCGGCAATGACGTTCGTATAAGGGCGGATATCGTTGTCGTTGAGGTAGTTGGCGACTCTGTTATACACCTCCTGCCAGTCCGCCACGTTGCGTTGCCTTTTCAGCTCCTCATATTTCTCTTTCAGCCTCCAGATCTCCGCCCGTTGCTTGCGCGTCAGGGGCTTTTTGCGCCCCACGCGAGACTGGAGCAGGTAAGACGTCTGGTCCCTGTTGTTGTTATGCAAGATCACGTCTGTATATTCTGAGTTTAGGAACTTCCACTCAAACTCGGTGACTTCCGAGTCCAGCACCTCTTCCCACAGGCTCTCTCGGCGTTTCTCAAGGCCAAAGTCCAGCACGCAGGTGTTTGGCTGAATGAGTTTGTTGTCGCAGGCTACCTTCTTCAGCACTTTGTCAATGTTGTTCAAGTAGTAGCTCTGGGCGGGGATGTCCATCTTGTCCACCAGCTTCTTCAGGTTGTTGCTCAGCGCAGTGGTGTAGGTGGTGAAGAGGACAAGGGCCGATGGTTGCGAGGCCAGGTGTTTCAGGCGGTGGATGGCCGCGATGGTCTTGCCCGTCCCGGCAGATCCGCTCACTTTCACGGGGCCGTTGTAGTCGCTGTCCACCAGCTTGCGTTGCGACGGGTGGAGGAAGAGCTGCCACTTCTCCATGCCTTGCTCCATGATTTTGGCCAGGTACTCGTCATCCGTAATCTCGACGAACCTCCGTTTGTTGTTGTTGGAGAGCAGCGAGTCTTCGCCCTCTTTGGCTTTGCCGGCCTCAATCTCGGCTATTATGTCGTCAATGTCCTCGCCGTCAAACAGGGCGAAGAGGTTTTCATAGGCGTCTTGCGGCAGCTGGCGTTCGTGACGGTCCAGGTCGTCCAGGTCTCTTATGGTGCGCACAAGGGCTATCAGCTCCTCCGGAACGCCAATCTGGAGCAGTTTCTCCGTCTCGCAGCCATCAATGACTGACGGCTCGGCGGCTGCGGGTGCGGCTGTTGCCGGCATGGGCGCCGTGGCGCGATCCGCGTTCTCCGCCTCTTCCGAGGTGGGGATTATTTGGCAAGACTGTGTATGCTCGTTCCAGGCGAATTTCTTGTTCTGCGCCCAACGGTAGGCGTTGTCGTGCTTGTCTACCCAAAGCATCACGAAGCTGTCTTGCCCCAGCGAGCCGATGATGGCGCGATACTCCCCGTCCACCCGCGCGGAGCGCAACGAGCTGTCTTTGAACTGCGCTATGGGCTCTAGGTGTATGCCGGACGACTGTGAGTTGCCTCGAAACTTATGCTGGAAATCCCTTATGCGTTGCTGGATGTTTCTTGGCAAGTTTATGAACTTGTCAAAGAAGGAATCTGCTATGAATAGTCTCATATCTCTGGTTTACTTTACCTTATTGATGTCGAACGTCTCGGGCGTGAGGACCGTGAAGCCGTGGGCCTTAAACTTGGCCACCGCGTCGGCCCGCTCCTCAAAGTTGTCTATCACGATGTCTTTCCCCTCAATTTTTATGGCGGCCTCGGCCACAATTTTGCCGTTTTCCATCAAGCTATACGAGCCTTCGGTGGTAAAGGGTACATTGTTGTTGAAAAGAGTGGAGACAACGTCCTCTAGGCCGGGGAAATATGGCAAAATGTCGTCCAGCTCGACGCTTGGCGCGGGAAACGGTTGGCGGAAGAATTGGAGGATGTCATATCTGCGCCAGAAATCTTCCCAATCTTCCCTGTTCAGTTCCTGCGGAATCTTTCTCATCGCCCAGTCGTAGCGGATGCCGTCTCCAAACCCGTCCTCCTGGTCGTAGGGATACCAGGCGCAGCCGGTCACGAGCGAGTTGCGCGGGATGAATGTGGTCTTGATGAAGAAATGCAGGGCGTCATGGTCGGCATCCGAGATGGAGGATTTGTATTGCGAGCGGGCGTTTTCGCGCACCGCGTCGTCAATTTTGTCATAGGGAGCTATGTAGTCTTGGCACTCCGTCCAGCATGAGGCAACGTAGCTGAAAGCCTCCTTGCGCTGCGTCTCTATGTCTGGCCGCGTCAGCATGAAGAGGAATCGCTCCAGTGAGTTCCGCCTGCGCCACAACTCATTCTCAAAGCCTTGCAGAATGTTCGGGTTCGGGTTGGCCACATACAGCCCGTCGGCAAAGCTTTTCGCGCCGTCGGGCTGGGCATATGGCTTGATGTCTGCCCACGTGAGTGTCCAGGTCAGCCTCAGGGGGATGTTGCACTGGCGGATGGCCTCGCGGCGCGCCATGTCGTTGGCAAAGCCGTTGTGGCTCGCGCTGGCGTGGTAGGCGTAGCCGTCTAGGTACACTGACCATTGCGCCACCCTGGCGGGGTCCAGCTCCTCGCCGCCCACGTTGGCGTAGGCGCAGTTGAACTGGAAGTCGGGCTTTGTCACGCTCGCCACGCCTTGAGCCGGCCCGAGGCTATATTGCGGGATGACGCTATATTTCACCTCCACGTCTTCGTCTTTTATCATGAGCGAGTAGCGGTGCTGACGGCTGACGGCGTCGTCAATTCTCTCCCAACGCCAGTGCCGCTCACGGGCCACTCGTTCCATGGCTCTGACAAAGAGGAGCTCCAGCTCGCTGTCTTCCGTCTTGCCGGTCAGGGAGACGCTGCCAAGGCCGTTGGTCTTCTCCCAGTCAAAACATTCGTCCACAATGCTCTTGAACAGCTCCTCGGCCCTCCGGCGGCTCAGGTTTTGGCGTTGCCATTGGTTGCCGTAAGACAATATGCAGTGGTAGCAGCCGTCTTTACCCTCTTGCCGGCACTTGCAGTCGCGGATGCGCTCGTAGCAGATGCGCAGCAGCGCGGAGAACTCTTTGGGTTGGGAGTGCTCATCGGGTTGTAAGAGTTTTGACAAATATCCGGTGCCGCCGGGGATGGCGTCATGGATAATCAGGTAGTTGTCAAAGTTATGCGAGTCTCTGTTGAACTCAGCGTAGGCGTCAATGCGCAAGTGCTCGGGGCTGCTCTTGTAGTAGTGCCTCAAGCCCAGCTCCAGGCCCGCCCTGAAGAGCTCCACGGTGTCCTCAACGTCAAATAGTTGGACAGGCAGAAGCACTTTTATGGCCTCGGTCTTGACGCTTCGGTAGAGATAGAGCCTCTCAAAGGTGTCTTTGTGTGCCTCGTCGGCCG
>CAKUVM010000084.1 GCA_934699135.1 uncultured Bacteroidales bacterium | reverse complement strand
CTCCATCCGCAACTACGAGCGACATATGGACGCCGCATACAAGTTCATGATTGACAATGGCTACAACGCCGTCAAGAGCGGCTACGTGGGCAACATCGTCACCCCCGGCGAACACCACTACGGTCAGTGGGCTGTGAACCACTACCTCTATGCCGTGAAGAAGGCCGCCCAATATCACATCTGCGTCAACGCCCACGAGGCCGTTCGCCCCACCGGTCTATGCCGCACGTATCCCAACCTCATCGGCAACGAGAGCGCGCGCGGCACGGAATATGAGTCTTTTGGCGGCAACAAGCCGTTCCACACATGCTGCCTGCCTTTCACACGCCTCCAGGGTGGCCCGATGGACTACACCCCGGGCATCCTCGACACCCGCATGACGTTCCTTGGCGACAAGGAACACAGCACCGTCAACACCACCCTCTGCAAGCAACTGGCACTCTACGTGACCATGTATAGCCCGCTTCAGATGGCGGCCGACATCCCTGAGAGCTACCAGAGATATGCCGACGCCTTCCAATTCATCAAGGATGTGGCCGTAGACTGGCAGAAGAGCGTATATTTGGAGGCTGAGCCGGGACACTTCATCACCATAGCCCGCAAAGAGAAAGGCGGCGATGACTGGTTTGTCGGCTCCATTACCAATGAAGACGAGCGCGTGGCCACGGTGGACTTCTCTTTCCTAGACCCCAACGTGGAGTATGACGCCACCATCTATGCCGATGGCGCAGACGCCTCATATGACCAAAAGCCCGACAGCTACACCATTGAGCACAAGAATGTGAACTCCTCCACCAAGCTCCAAATCAAGTGCGCCAAGGGCGGCGGCTTCGCCATCTCGGTAAAAAAGAAGTAACGCGCCGGAGCTGAAAGCACAGTTTATTTGAGTTCCCGTCTCACCAAAGAGACGGAAGATGAGTGCCGACAGGCGCGCGTGGCCCAGAGCCACGCGCGCCTGTCTTTTTTCTTGTCCATACTTTTGCAACCAAGTTGCGCCGCACGTTGCTGACATTCGCGTCTGAAAATAAAAAGAGAGGAAGATGAAAAAGGACATCTTGGAAATATGCGTGGCGGCGGTCATGCTCATTGTGGCGACCATCGTGGAGCATATGGCGGACTTGCCCATGTGGGGCCTGCTGCTTGTATATTTGGCCCCATATCTTGTTGTGGGCCATGAGGTGCTGACAGAGGCTGTGGAGAACGCCTGCAAAGGGAATCTCTTTAACGAAGATTTCCTCATGACGGTGGCCACTCTGGGCGCGTTGGGCATAGGCTTCTTGCCAGGCGGAGAGTGCGAGATGGCTGAGGCCGTCTTTGTGATGCTCTTCTTTAAGGTGGGCGAGCTTTTTGAAGAGTATGCCGAGGGCCGCAGTCGAGACTCCATCTCGCACTTGGTGAACCTGAAGCCCGCCGTGGCGCACAAACAAGTGGGAGAGACGGAGCAAGACGTGCGCCCCGAGGACTTGTCGGCGGGAGACGTGGTCATTGTCCGCCCTGGCGAAAAAATCCCCACCGACGGCACCGTGGTATCCGGCACCTCCAGCCTCAACACCGTGGCACTGACTGGCGAGAGCGAGCCACGAGACGTGAATGCGGGCGACCAAGCTCTGTCGGGCTGCGTCAACACGCACGGAGTGCTACGCATAAGGGTTGACAAGGCCTACTCCGACTCCACGGCGGCCAAGGTCATGCGCCTGGTGGAAGAGGCCGACAAGCGCAAATCGCATAGCGAGACATTCATTGCGCGCTTTGCCAAGGTCTACACCCCCATTGTGGTGTTCTTGGCCCTCGGGCTTGCCTTGTTGCCGCCCATTTTCTCTGCGGAGCCGTTTCTGTCCGCATTCACAATATGGTTGGGCCGCGCACTGACGTTTCTCGTCGTCTCTTGCCCTTGCGCCCTAGTCATTTCCGTACCCCTCACATTCTTCGGAGGCATTGGCGGAGCGAGCCGCAACGGCATATTGGTCAAGGGATCAAGCTACATGGACGTGTTGGCGAAACTTGGCACCGTGGTCTTTGACAAGACAGGCACCCTCACCTATGGACAGTTTGCAGTCACAACGGTATGCCCAGACAAATGTGACGCGAATCAACTGCTGCACATCGCGGCTCACGTGGAGCGTTTCTCGTCCCACCCCATAGCTGCCGCCCTGGTGGCCGCTCACTCCAACCTAGACGACGGGTGTGAGGTGACGGATGTTGAAGAACTAGCCGGGCTTGGGCTTCGGGCCAAAGTCAACGGCAAAGAGGTTGCCGTTGGCAACACGCGCCTGATGAAGAGCGTGGGCGCGAAAGTGACGACCCATAATCACACGGGCACGGTGATCCACGTGGCCATAGACGGCGCCTATGCGGGGCACGTGGTGGTGGAAGACAAAGTGAAGGCCGATGCCTCGGCGGCCATAGCGGCACTTCACGCAGCGGGCGTGAGCCACACGGTGATGCTGACGGGAGACCGCCAAGCCGTGGCGGACAAGGTGGCGCGGAGCATTGGGCTAGACGAGTGGCACGCAGGCCTGCTGCCCGCAGACAAAGTGAGCCATGTGGAGAGGCTCTTGGCGGAGCGCAAGGGGGGAGGCACACTTGCCTTTGTGGGCGACGGGATAAATGACGCGCCCGTCCTTGCGCGCGCCGACGTGGGTATCGCCATGGGTGCCATGGGATCTGACGCTGCCATTGAGGCCGCAGACGTAGTCTTGATGGATGACAAACCTTCTAAGGTGGCCGCGGCCATCACCATTGCCAGGCGGGTCATTGGCATAGCCAGGCAGAATGTGGCATTCGCCATTGGCGTGAAAGTGGCGGTGCTGCTGTTGGCCGCGATGGGCGTGGCCGGCATGTGGATGGCAGTCTTTGCCGATGTCGGAGTGACGGTTTTGGCCGTATTGAACGCAATGAGAGCCTTGAAAGTAAAATAAGCGGCTCTAGAAAAAGCCTCGCCCCATGACGGGATCTTCGTCATAGGGCGAGGCTTTTTCGCTTTAGGCCATCCTCAAAACCGGGCGCGGCATTGGGGGCAGACTCCTTTGACAATGTATGTCATGGACTCTGCCTCATATCCGCAAGGCAACTCTATGGGCGGGATTGAGAGAGCCGGCAAGCAAGTCATCTGGTGACAACTGCGGCAGTAGAAATGCACATGGAGGTCGTCATCGTCTTGCCCCGAATGGCTAGCGCACATCTCATAATGCAGTGAGCCTGACTCGTCTTCAATGGTGTGGACCAAATGCCTTTCGCGAAAAAGCGCGAGAGAGCGGAATATGTTGCTCTTATCCACCGTGTCCAACACGGCCTCAAGCTCCGCCAGGCACAGGGGGCGCCCGGCCTCGCACAGAGCCTGCGCCACCAAGAGCCTGTTGCCCGTCGGCCTTATGTCATGCGCCTCCAGCGAGGCCGCCAACCTGGCAATGTCCGTTTTCTCCATTTCATAAGTTTAAACGCCGTCAGCCCACCGAGCGGACGTATTCTGACGGCGTCAGACCCGTCTCCTTCTTAAAAAAACGCACAAAGTGCTGCGGATATTGGAACCCTAGCGAGAAGGCCGTCTCCTTGACCGTGGCGTTCGGGGCCACGATGCGGCTCTTGGCCAGCGAAACAACCTTGCGGTTGATCAATTCTTTGGGGTTGAGACCCGTCTCACGCTTCACCATATCGCCAAAATAGTTGGGCGTGAGGCATATCTTGTCCGCAAAATAACCCACCGTCGGCAGCCCATCGCGCTCGGCCAACCCGTCTGCGAAATAGCCATTGAGCAACGTCTCAAATTTGGCCACGGCATCATGATTGAGGTTCTTGCGGCTGTCGAACTGCCTCTCGTAGAATCGGAGGCAATAGTTGAGCAAGACCTCGATATGCGCCACAATCAGCCGGCGTGACAGCCTGTCAGGCTCGTGAGCCAACTCCTGCTCCACGCGGCCAATGCATTCCTCAATGGCCGCCCTCTCCTCTGCCGACGGGTGCAGAGCCTCCGCGCTCGAATATGAGAAGAAGCCATACTCGCCCATACGGCTGCCCAGTTGCGCGCCATTAAGCAAATCGGGGTGGAAAAGGAGGCCGATGGAACTCGGCGTGACGCCGTTCACCGAGGCGAATGAGACCGTCTGCCCAGGGGCGAAACTGACAATTGAGCCCTCATCATAGTCATATTCTGTGCGCCCATAGTTCACCACGCAGCCCTTATTGTTTTTCAAGAAGATGGCGTAGAAGCCAAAGTTTATGGAATAGGCCTCGGCCTGCGCCGCGTATTGCCCAAATCGCACCACAGACACGAGAGGGTTCTGTGAGCGGGGAAGCCCGAAGTAATCAACATATTGCCCTATTGAAGACGCGTCTATAACATTCATAAAAATACTGCTCTTTTTGTCCTTTTCCACAGGGCAACGCGCAGACACCAGGCCTAGTCCGCCACCTTGTCGCAGCTGCGCAGCAGCAAGTAGCCAATGACGCCGCCCAAGATGGAGGCCGCGAATATGCCCACCTTGGCCTGTATGTTGTGTAAACTGTCTGTAAACGCCAAGGTGGTGACAAACATGGACATAGTGAAACCTATCGAGGCCAAGAAGCCTACTCCAACCAAATGGCGCGTGGTCATGCCTGCCGGCATCTTGCCAATGCCCAAGCGGGAAAGGAGAAAAACCGACAGCACAATGCCAACGGGCTTGCCGAGCAGCAAGCCAAGCATGACACCCAG
>CAKUVM010000083.1 GCA_934699135.1 uncultured Bacteroidales bacterium | reverse complement strand
TTCCATGCGGGGGGGCGGGTCAGCCTCCTTGGCGCGCAGGCCCATACCGAAGGCTCGGCCGCAAAGGGTAGGCTGACGCACATATCGGCTTTGCGATATAAAACCAACCAATATCTTTTTGGCACACTCGACACCAAGGGGGACTATTCGCCAACTTTTTTTGACGTCCAGACCTATTGGACCTTCCGCCCCTCCGCCCGCCTCGAGGTAGGGCTGCTGGCCTATTATGCCCAAAACGCCTACGGCTTCTATCCCAAAGATCGCGAGACGAACTTCGGGACCATGGCGGATGCCAGGTCGCTGACCATATATTTCGAGGGCAAAGAGCGAGACCGTTACCGCACGTGCGTGGTGGCGGCAGACGCCTCTTGCAACGTGTCTGACAGGCTGTCTGTCAACTTGTCGGCGTCAATGTTCCGCACTCAGGAGGAGGAGTATTATGACATTATTGGGGAATATTGGCTTCAGCAGGCCGGCGTGACGGGGACTTCTGGCGGAAAAGACATCGGCGTGGGCGGATATATGCAGCATGCGCGAAACAACCTCTTCGGCGAGGTCTACTCCTGGGCCGGCGGCGCGAGCTGGAGCGCGGGGGCTGGCCACGTGAAAGCTCAGGCCCGCGTCACGCGGGAGCATTACTCTGACCTCACGGACGAGTGGGCCTATACCGACTCGGCGGGCTACGTGGGGCGCCCCGGTGGGGCCGGCATCATTATGGACGAGTTGCGACAGGCCGACAACACCCTGTGGCAGACGCGCTCCGAGGCCTACGTCACGTGGGTCACCCGCGGGATGGAGATTGGCCCGGGGCGGCTCACGCTCACCACGGGAGCCAGGGTGGCGCATCAGACCACGGGCGGCCACACGGTCTACAGCCCGCGCCTCTCGCTGGCCTACCACCTGGGCCGCTGGCGAATGAGGCTGGCCACAGGGCGATATGCCCAGATGCCGACGCTGCGCGAGATGAAAAGACCCGACGCCACGCTCAATAGGGCCGTGGGGCCGCAGAGAAGCTGGCAGCTCATTGGTGGCGCCGACCTCTATTTCGGCTCTGAAGATAGACCCATGAAATTTACGGTCGAGGCATATTATAAGTGGCTGAGGCGCGTCAACCCATATAGCATAGACAACGTGCGCCTCCGCTACGAGGCGGAGAACTGCGCCCGCGCCTATGCCGCCGGCATAGACTTCAAGCTCAACGGCGAGCTTGTCAAAGGCGCGGAGAGCTGGGCCACGCTCTCAATTATGCAGACGCGGGAAGACGTCTATGCCGATGGTCACGGATCCATCCCCAGACCTACTGACCAAAGGCTGCAATTCTCCATGATGGTGCAGGACTATATGCCCGGCAACAAGAGCGTAACGGCCATGCTGAGCCTCTTCTTCGGCACGGGGCTGCCCTTTGGGCCGCAAGGTTGCCAACGGTGGCAGGCCACCCGCCGCATGCCGGGCTACAAACGCGTGGATCTGGGGCTTTACAAGGACTTCGCCAAGGCCGCGGACGGCGCGTTGTCTCATGGCCGCCTGCGGTCGGCGCGCGTGGGGCTTGAAGTGTTCAACCTTTTCGATTTCGCCAACACCATATCATATTTCTGGGTGCGCGACACCGATGGCAACCGCTACGGGGTGCCTAACTACCTCACCAGCCGCCGTCTCAACGTCAAGCTGTCGGTAGAGTTCTGACGCGGCGTGTGGGGGGCTCATTTCACCTCGTCCACCGTCACCAGTTTGTTACTTATGGCGTATATGGCCAGCGCGATGGCCGAATGGATGTTTAGCTTGCGCGCTATGTTGCGCCGGTGCGTCAAGACGGTGTAGACCGAAATGTTCATCTGGTCGGCAATCTCCTTATTGGTCTTGCCGCTCACCACGCCGCGGATCACCTGCTTCTCGCGAGAGGAGAGGGACTCTCCGTCGCCGCTCTGCGGATCGTCCGGGTCGCTGCGGCCCGTCAGATAGTTGATGGTGGACCTTATGTCTTCCTCCGTGTCGAAAATGGTCATTTGGGAGTCGAAGCCGTCTGTCATGTCTGTCGGCACAAGTTGAGACAGCAAGGCCACAAATTTTGTCTCCTTGGGCATGATGTCTGTCCGCCCGCGTTGCGCCACGGGGTCGAAAACCCCGCCAAAAGTGGGGGACACAATAACCACCGATGGAGCGAAAGAGACAATGCGCGTGTCGAAATCGTCGGGCAGGGCCACTTCCATATATGCGGCGGAGCCGCCAAAAATGCGTTTGAGGGCAGCCAAGACGCCCATACGGACTATGACCGAGGTGTCGGCCACCGCTATCTTTATGACACTGAGGCCAGTCATCGTCTTCGTTATTCTTTTTTCTCCTTCTTCTCCATCTCCACCAGGGCGGGGATGAGCAGGTTGTCCTCAATATCGCAGTGGGAGCGCAGGTCGTCTTCGAAGGCGAAAATGTCATAGAGCACCTGATTCACCTCGCGCGCGTCTTGCCCCGCGGGGAAGTAGCATATCATGGCGTTTTTCAGCTCCGCCAGGTGCACGTCTATGTTGTCATGCTGGCTGATGAAATTGGAGAGGTTGAATGTCTCCATGCCCTCCTCGCCCCCCGCCAGCCGGCCGACGTAGCCGAAGAGCACCCTGTTTTCATAAGACAGGTGCCGCTGCACCTCGGCGGAGTAGGTGTCAAAGAGCCTCATGAGCAGGCTCGAGAGCTTAGCGTCCGGCACGCCGGAGAGGATGCCGGCGAGCTTCCTTCGCAGATCGGGCAGCAAGAAGTCGGTGTAGTAGGCGTGCGCCAGGCGCAAGAAGCGCATCATGGCCTCCACGTTCACTTGGCGATAGAGGGTGCTGTCTCCCGTGGCCACGTAGTTAACCACGGCCAGGAAAGTCTTGCAGTCCA
Source organism: uncultured Bacteroidales bacterium (assembly GCA_934699135.1). Taxonomy (GTDB): domain Bacteria; phylum Bacteroidota; class Bacteroidia; order Bacteroidales; family Marinilabiliaceae; genus W3P20-009. The sequence continues at coordinate 1,925 of CAKUVM010000083.1, read as the reverse complement.
CGTCATTATCGTCACAGACGGCCTTGACCGTCTTGTCTCCGAAACCCAGCGAGATGCCGAACCTGCTCAGCAGGAGCAGGATTTGGTAATTCTCTGAGAGGATGTCGCCTAGCTTGTTGTTTTCCGAAAACATCATTCAGCGGAAGAGTGAGCGCGCGGCATCATCGCCGCGCGCATCCAAAGGTAACGAAAAATGGTGGTGAAAGGTGTCAGCCAGTGTTTGGATGGCGTGAAAAAAGCGTGCGCGGCGGCGGGGCGAAATATTTTTTAATAATTTTGCTCTCGGCCGCGCCGCGCCAAAACGCTCAAATTCGCGCGGCCGCCGTTGTCTTGCTTTTGAGCCACGGCGCAGAGGGTGTTTTGCTCATTGGGCTCCTTGGCCAGCAGCAGGATGTTGGTGTCCACCGTGGCGCTGTCAAAGACCTTCACCCCCGCGAAGTCGATGAGGAGCTTGGGGTTGGCGCAAGACGTGAAAAATCCGCGCGTCTTCTCTCCATAGCCGGCGCGCATCCATTTGTTTGAAGTGATGAAACAAAGGTGGCCGCCGCGCTTGAGCAGCTGCACCCCTCGCTCGTAGAAGAGGCTATATATGTCCCCCATCCGGGTGAAAGTCTTGTAGCCGCAGCCCTCATATTTTTTTGCCAACTCGCCGCCGTTGCTTTGCAGCTGTATGTATGGCGGGTTGCCAATGACGATGTCGAAACCGTCCGTCACGCCAAACATCCACTCGGGGTCGAGAAAAGACGCCACGGCGTTCTGATCATAGGGGTTCCACTCGGCCATTTGCTTGGCGTCCTCTGCCGCGAACTCTTTCCGCTCGGCCAGCAGCTCGGCCAGCCTCTCGCGCAGTTTCTGATCTTTCTCGCGCAGGGAGCTTTTGCGGCTCGCCGTCTTGGCGCAGAAGTGCTCATGGCGCACCTCGGTGAGTTCCTCTTTCGCGCGGGCAATCTCGCCGTCCATATCTTCAAAGAGCGAAGGCTGGCTGTTGTGCTTTTTCGCCGTGAGCGAGTCGGCGGCCACAAACTTGGTCTCAAGGTTCGGGAGGGTCGGGATTCCGAAGTTTGGCTTGGAGTCGTCTTTCTCGCAGTCGCAGATGAGCGAGATGAAGAACCGGAGCTTCGTTATCTGCGCCGCTATGCTCTGAATGTCGGCTCCGAATATGCAGTTTTCAATTATGCTGAGTTTCAACCTGTAAGGGTCTTCACCTGGCGATATTCGGCTCAGGATGTCCACCATCCGGTTCAGTATGCCCATGGGGAACGCTCCTGAGCCGCATGCGGGGTCAAGGATCTTGACAGCCTTGAGCCTGGCGGCAATCTGGTCATATTCGGCCGTCCTGTCCGGGTCTGGCTCAAAGTCCGGGGCGAAGAGAGACTGCACAAGCTCGGAGTCTCCGAGGTAGGCCTTCAGGCTCTCGTCCACCATAAAGTTCACCACCTCACGCGGCGTGTAGAAAGAGCCGCTCTGGTTTCTTGCCGTCTCTTTTGTCTCGGGGTTATAGGCCCCGAGCAGGTTCTCGAACACCTTGCCGAGCAGCTCGGGGTCCAGCGCCACCTGCTGCTCTTCGGGCGTGTTCTCCTCAATGGTGAAATTATATCGGCTCAAGATGGGGAGCAGGCCTCTCTCTTCATCAAAGAAGAGGATGTTTGGCACGACGGCCCTGTTGCGGTAGCGGCCATCGGCAAAAGTGCTGTCGTTTCGGCTGAAGCCGTCGTAGTTATAGGCGCGCGCCACGCCATCTATGCTCTTGGTCTTGTCTTGGCACTCAAAGAGTCCGCCGTTGAGGAATGGGACCACGGCGAACGTGTCTATCACCTCGTCCTCACCGATGGAGAACATCTCGGCATAGCGGTAGAGCGTCTTGATGTCTTTGTTCGCGCTTGTGGCGAACCTGCGCTTGTTTCCTTTGTCGTCTACAATGGCGC
>CAKUVM010000082.1 GCA_934699135.1 uncultured Bacteroidales bacterium | reverse complement strand
GTCGCGCATGGCTTGTTTTTTGCCGTAAAATGCAGATTATTCGCTAATTAATGGGTCGTTAAACCTCTTTTAGCATATTGGCTGGCATTTTTTCATTGGCTGCGTTTTGCCGTCTTTGAAACATTTCTGTAATTTTGCGCTGTTTGTAAAAGTTCTAAATAGAACAAGGGTGAACGTCTATCAAACAATGTGAAAATTGAGCGGCGCGTGCGGCCCGCTTTTCCTGCGAAGACAATAAGAAAATCTACACATAACCACTAATCAAGCAAATGGCAGAAGTCAATGTTGAGGCCTGGAAGGGCTTCAAAGGTCAAAAGTGGCGTGACGAGGTCAACCTCCGCGACTTCATTCAGAACAACTACACGGCCTACGATGGCGATGATTCTTTCCTTGCCGGCCCTACGGAGGCCACCACGAAGCTCTGGGGCATGCTCCAGAAGTTGCAGAAGGAGGAGCGCGCTAAAGGCGGAGTGCTAGATATGGAGACGGAGGTCGTCTCTAGCTTGACGGCCTATGGCCCAGGCTACATTGGAGACGGCACCAAGGATCTGGAGAAAGTCGTGGGTCTGCAGACGGACAAGCCTCTCAAGCGCGCTTTCATGCCCTACGGCGGCATCAAGATGGCCGAGCAGGCGTGCACCACATATGGCTACCAGCCTTCCGAGAAGCTTCACGAGGTCTTCACCAAATATTGCAAGACCCACAACGACGGCGTCTTCGACGCTTACACCCCCGAGATGAAGAGTGTGCGCCACAACCACATCCTCACCGGCTTGCCGGACACCTATGGCCGTGGCCGCATCGTGGGTGACTACCGCCGCGTGGCCCTCTATGGCATCGACTTCCTCATTGCCGAGAAACAGAAAGACCTGGAGAACATTGGCGACCAGGGCATGATTGACGACGTCATCCGCCTGCGCGAGGAGGTCGCGATGCAGATCAAGGCCCTCAAGGGAATGAAGGAGATGGCGCAGATCTACGGCTACGACATCTCCGCTCCCGCCACAAACGCGCGCGAGGCCTTCCAGTGGCTCTACTTCGGCTACTTGGCCGCCGTCAAGACCCAAAACGGCGCTGCCATGTCCGTCGGCCGCGTCTCCACTTTCCTCGACATATACATCACCCGCGACCTTGCCGACGGCACCCTCACTGAGGAGCAGGCGCAGGAACTCGTAGACCATATGGTCATGAAGTTCCGCATGGTCAAGTTCGCGCGCATCCCCAGTTACAACCAGCTCTTCAGTGGCGACCCCGTATGGGCCACACTCGAGGTCGGCGGCATAGGTCAGGATGGCAGATCCATGGTCACCAAGAACGACTACCGATTCCTCCACACCCTGGTCAACATGGGCCCGTCTCCAGAGCCTAACCTCACAGTTCTCTACAGCAGCCGACTGCCAAAGAACTTCAAGAAGTTCGCCGCCATGATCTCTGTGAAGACCAGCAGCATCCAGTATGAGAACGACGACGTCATGCGCCCGGTTTGGGGAGACGACTACAGCATCTGCTGCTGCGTCTCCGCCACTCAGACTGGCAAGGAGATGCAGTTCTTCGGTGCTCGCGCCAACCTCGCCAAGTGCCTCCTCTACGCCATCAACGGCGGCGAGGACGCCAAGAGCCGCGAGCAGTGTGGCCCAAGGCTTCGTCCTATCGCCGGAGACACCCTCTCCTATGACGAGTTCATGCCCCGCTTCGAGGTCATGATGGATTGGCTCGCCGGCATCTACGTCAAGACGCTGAACCTCATCCACTACATGCACGACAAGTACTTCTATGAGGCCGCCGAGATGGCTCTCATAGACACTGACGTGCGCCGCACCTTCGCCACCGGCATTGCCGGCTTCAGCCACGTGGTGGACTCCATAAGCGCCATCAAGTACGCCAAGGTCACCATAATCCGTGACGAGACTGGCTTCCCCGTCGACTTCAAGACCGAGGGCGAATTCCCTCGCTACGGCAATGACGACGACCGCGCCGACGATATCGCCGTATGGCTGCTCAAGACTTTCCTGAGCAAGATCAAGAAATATCACACCTATCGCAACAGCGAGCCCACAACGTCCATCCTCACCATCACGTCCAACGTGGTCTACGGCAAGTATACCAACAACTTGCCCGACGGACGCAGGGCCGGCACGCCCCTCTCTCCTGGCGCCAACCCATCATACGGCGCGGAGAAGAACGGCCTCCTCGCGTCGCTCAACTCGGTGGCCAAGTTGCCATACGAGTATGCGCTCGACGGCATCTCCAACACCCAGACAATCTGCCCCAACGCGCTTGGTCACAATGATGACGAGCGCGCCAACACCCTCGTGGGCGTCATGGACGGCTACTTCAACCGCGGCGCGCACCACCTCAACGTCAACGTCTTCGGCCTTGATAAGCTCAAAGACGCCATGGAGCACCCCGAGAAGGAGGAGTTCGCTAACTTCACCATCCGCGTCTCCGGCTATGCGGTCAAGTTCATTGACCTGACCCGCGAGCAGCAGCTCGACGTCATTGCGCGTCAGGCTCACGAGCAGCTCTAGCCCCGCGGACCCGACAGAGGGCTTTGCGGATTAAAGTTCAACAGGTTGGCGACGGCCCGAGGCAAACGGGGTCGTTGCCAACCTTTTTCGTATCTTAGCGGCATGAAAGGTCTAATCCATTCCACAGAATCTTTTGGCTCGGTAGACGGGCCCGGAATCAGATTTATAATATTTACGCAGGGGTGCGATATGCGCTGCCGCTATTGCCACAACCCAGACTCGTGGGGGCATGGCGCCGGGGCGTCGGCTTCCGCCAAGCTGATGGAGGTGGGCGAGTTGCTCGACAAGGCGGAGCGTTTCCGCTCCTATTGGGGCGAGCCCGGGGCCAATGGCAAGCCTCTGGGGGGCATCACCGTGAGCGGCGGCGAGCCGCTTCTCCAGATTGACTTCCTCATTGAGCTGTTTCGTGAGGCGCAGAGGCGCAAGATCTCAACATGCCTAGACACGGCGGGGCAGCCATACACCTCGGCAAGCCCTTTCGCCCATAAGTTTACGGAGCTTATGTCTCTCACCGACACCGTGATGCTAGACATCAAGCACGCCGATCCGGAGCAGCACAAGAGGCTAACAGGCCAGCCTAACGCCAACATCATTGAGTGCGCGCGCCGCATTGACGAGCTTGGCGTCGATTTGTGGCTGCGACACGTCTTGGTGCCCGGCTGGACTGATTCTGACAACAACCTTGTGGCCATTCGCCATTTGGCGGATTCGCTCAGTCACTTGCGGAAGATTGAGGTGCTGCCATACCACACGATGGCGCAATTTAAATATGAGAAACTGGGCATCCCCTATCAGCTAAAGGGTGTGCCGCAACCCACGCCGGAGCAAGTGGCCCACGCGGAGCAAATTCTTGGCTGCGCTCACTAGGAATAAGGAGGAGAAAAGACATGAGGCTTTTATATCGCATAGTCGCCATGGCCGCGGCCGTGGCGTGCTTTCTTTCGGCCTCGGCGCAGCAAAACGCCGATCTGTGCCCTGACAGGCCGCGGCTGGTGCTGCTCCTGGTGGTGGATAATCTCAACGCCCAGCAGGTGCAGATTGTCCGTGAGCAGTGTGGCCCCAAGGGCCTCAACCGACTGTTTAACTATGGCACGCGGCTTACTGACGCCTATTATGACGCGGGGGGCAATTTCGCGGGCAAAAACTTGGCCACGCTCTTCACGGGCGCGCCGGCGGCCACGCATGGCATCGTGGCTCGCCAATGGATTGACAGTTTCTCGGGTCGCAAGGTCGATGCCATATATGGCGATGTGCCGGACGCTGGGCGTTTTGACACGCTCGCCAGGCCGCACAACGGGGCGTTGCTTTGCGGCACTATGGCGAACGAGATAAGGAAGATATACAACGACCGCGCAAAAATCTTCTCTGTCGGCTTCGACCCGCAGATGCTCATATGGTCATCGGGGACGCTGGCCGGCGAGCCTTTCGTATGGCTCAATGCGCGAGACGGGCAGGTGTGCGCCGCCAACGTGAGTGACCCTTCAACCCGCAAGTGGATTGACGACTTCAACAGCAAGAAGATTCCCGCCGCGTACCTGACCAAGACGTGGGCCCCGCGGAAAGACATATCGGAATATCATCAGTCGCGCTTCTTCCCCTCGCAGTCCTCCTCCTCGCCTTTCTTCTATCCGCTCAGCCGTCCGTCAGACCCTTCATTGCGTTTCTCCGCTGTTTGCGGCTCACCGTATGGCAACGACCTGGTGCGCGACATAGCGGCCTCGGCCATAGCCTATGAGGGCATGGGCGTCGATGATGTGCCGGACCTCATGCTCGTTCAGTTCACGGCCATGCCGGCCATGGGGCGTAAGCGTCAGCCGCTAGACCCCGAGACGGAAGATATGCTCTTGGGCCTCGATGCCAACATTGAGTCGTTGCTCCATATGATAGACTCCACCGTGGGTATGGACAACACCCTTGTGGTCTTCACCGCCGCGCAGGGGGCCTATGACGTGGCTGCGACCGATTCGCCCCAGTGGGCAGAGCGCGGCTTTGTGAGCCTCAAGCGCGCCTCCGCGCTCCTCAACCTCTACCTTATGGCTCTGCACGGGCAGGCCGCCTGGGTCAAGAACTATGCGCCCGGCTCAATATATCTGGACCGCGACTTGGCCAAGGAGCGAGGTGTGGATTTTGACACACTGCTGTCGCAGTCTGCGGAGTTCCTCACGCAGGTCAAGGGCATTGGCGAGGCCGTGCCGGCGGCCAGTCTCAAGACGCTCGTGTCGTCATCGCCCGTCATTGAGGCCATGCGGCGCAACTATCACCCCAAAAGGTCTGGAGACATCTTGATTCACTTGGAGCCCGGTTGGGCCGAGGAGCAAGATGACGGGTCGCGGCTCACGCAGCTGTGGGGTGGGGAGTTCGTGCCTCTGGTTTTCTATGGCTGGAAGGTTCCCCGTGGCGTTGTTTATGAGCGGCACAATATGACGGATGTGGCCCCAACCGTTTGCTCTTTCATTGGCGTGGGGATTCCCGACGCATGTAGCGGCGAGCCCATACGCGTGGTGAAATAGCTGAAGATAGGCGAGACGATATGACAAGAGCGGGCGCGGCCAAACTGGCCGCGCC
>CAKUVM010000081.1 GCA_934699135.1 uncultured Bacteroidales bacterium | reverse complement strand
CAACATACGGGGACGGCGCCGCCAGTTTCATCTTCACGGGGTTCGGCATCACGGCAGCCATCAGAGCGGCCTCTCGCCGGCTAATGGATTTGGCCGAGTGGCGGAAATAGCGTTGAGCAGCAGCCTCCGCGCCGTAGACTCCCGGGCCAAACTCGATGACGTTGAGGTAGACCTCCATAATGCGCTCCTTGCCCCACAAAGCCTCGATGAGCACTGTGGTGACGGCCTCCAAGCCTTTTCGCAGCCAAGAGCGGCCATTCCACAAGAAGACATTTTTTGCCGTCTGCTGGCTGATGGTGCTCGCCCCGAAAACCTTTTTTCCTCTCGAGTTGCGGCTCATGGCTTTCTTTATGGCACTCCAACAGAATCCGTGATGCTTGGCGAAGAGATTGTCTTCTGATGAGACCACCGCCAGTGGCAACTCCTTTGAGACGCACTCTAACGGCACCCATTGTTGCGTGACGCAGACATCGTTCTTGGCGGCTTGGGCGCGCATATAGCACGTGTCGGTAACAGGGACGAAACGGTAGGCGGCAACTTGCATAAGCAACCCGAGAAAGACTAACGCGATAAAGAGGCCCACAAGCATCAGAGCCTGCTTGGCATTGCGCAAGAATGAGTTTGCTGCCACGGCGTCACTATTTCTTCTCGAACGAGAAAGTCTCATAATTTTCTATCGTGCCCCAGAACACGTCTTGCTTATACGCGCCAAGGAACTCACCATCGACATGAACCACTAGGGCGCGGAGGTTGACACCCTGCAACGGATTGTCAAACAGCCTTGGCGGCTTGACGGCAGGGACAACCAGATGGGCCAACGACCTGCAACCGCTGAAAAGGCGCGGAGGGAAAACCTGAATGTTCTCATTAAGAATGACAGAGGCGAGCGCGCCACAATTCTCAAAGACACCTTTGCCCAGGAAATGCAGGTCTGGCGGAAGCTCAACGGACGTGAGTGACGAACAACCTTGGAAAGCATAGCTGCCGATGGTGTCTAGCTGCGCATTGAGCGAGACGGCGCGGAGTTGGGCGCAGTCAGAGAACGCGAAAGGCTCCAGCGCAGTCATTCCGTCGGGCAGAGTCACGTCCGTCAGCCCGACGCAACCAGAGAACGCATATTGCCCCAAACGCTCCAAGCCTTCGGCAAATTTCAGGCCGCGGAGTGACGAGCATCGGTAGAACGCGTAGGGGCCGACAAGCCGCGTGGCGGCCGGTATTGAGACGGACCGAAGAGACTGGCACTCCGAGAACGCCCCGCGGCAAATGCTGTCTAGCGACTCCGGCAGCGCGACGCGCTCAAGCATGGCGCACTTGTGGAATGCGCCATTGGAGACGGTGCGCACGGACTTGGGCAAAGAGACCGCCCTCAAGGACGCGTTGGACGCGAAAGACTTGGGTCCAATGACCTCAACACCATCGGGGACGACGTATTCCTCGTCTTTGCGGGTGGCAGGGTATGAGAGGAGCGTCTTGCGGTCTACCGAGAACTGGACCCCATCGATGATGGCATACGCCTCGCCAGTGGAAGTGATGTATATCTCTGTGATATTAGGGCAATTGGCAAAGACATACATACCAAATTTTTCAAAAGGCTCATATATTGTGACCTTGTAAAGAGCCTCGCAATGAGAGAAAGCGCCGTTGCCGACACTGTCAAGCCCCTGCGGGAAGGTGACCTCCCTAAGGTTTTTGGCCGAGAAAAAAGCCCCTTGAGCCACCTGCCGGACTCCTGCCGGAATCTCGTAGGACTCGCCAGGGAGGAGTGACGGATAGAGCAAAAGGCGGGTGCGGTCGCGGGTCATAAGGACACCGCCAGGAGCCTCATATTCAGGGTTTCCTGACGCGACAGTCAAAGACGCCAACGAAGGGCAGTCCGTGAAAGCGGACGCATCGACATAGGAGACGGAGGCCGGGATGGAGACGGAGGCCAGCCCCTTGCAGCCTGCGAAAGCCAAAGAAGCCACCGAAGTGACGCCAGACGGGATGTTGGCCTCGGAGAGGCCCGAGCACCCCTGGAAACAGCCGGCTGGAATCTTACGGATCTTCTTGGGGATGGGCAACGACGTGATGGACGAGCATCGATAGAACGCATAGTCTCCAAACCTGTCAACGAAAGGCGACAGGTCTAGCCGCGCAAGCGCGGAGCAACCATAGAAGGCTCGTTGGCCTATTCGGTTGACGTAGCGCGGGATGTTGATTGAGGTGAGGTTGGAAAAGAGCGCGAAGGCGTTGGCCCCGATGCTGGTGACGCTGTCTGAGAGCACAACGGTGGTTATGTCTTTGGCGAAAGGCGCATAGGGAGCGTCGTAGGGCGACGCGTAATTGTCCATAGGGCCAAACCCGCGGACTTTCAGCACCCCGCCCTCATATTTCCAAAAGAGGTGCCTGCCGCATGAGCCAAAGTCCAAGATGTTCTCATAGACCTTACCCTTGCGGTTCTTTGCCTCGGACGGCACGGAGCAGCACACGAGGGCGAAAAAGGCCACGAGAGCCAGCACAAGGCCACGCGGCGGGACATGGTAAAAGCGCTTCATGGCGGCAAAAATAGCTCAAAATGTTTTACAATGTGAGCCTATGGCGCATCAAAGGCCGCTAGCGAGCTAAACTAAGCAGCCCTTTACTTGGAAAAGAGGACGGAAATAGCTACTTTCGCCGCTTGGAAAACGGCGTAAGCCGCCGACAAGTCTCGCCTTGCGGCGCAACAGCGAGGCGGGCGAAGATAGCAAGTAATACTTTTAAATATCAAGAAAATGATCATTGAAAAAATCTGGGCTCGCGAGATCCTTGATTCTCGTGGCAATCCTACCGTCGAGGTAGACGTGACTCTTGACAATGGCGTCCTTGGCCGCGCAGCAGTTCCGTCCGGCGCATCTACGGGCGAGAACGAGGCTCTTGAGCTTCGCGACGGCGACAAGAACCGTTTCCTCGGCAAGGGTGTCCAGAAGGCAGTGAACAACGTCAACACCGTCATCGCGCCCGCATTGAAGGGCTTCAACGTCCTCAACCAGCGTGAGATTGACAACAAGATGCTCGCTCTCGATGGCACCCCCACGAAGAGCAAGCTCGGCGCCAACGCCATCCTCGGCGTATCTCTGGCCGTGGCTCAGGCCGCCGCTAAGGCACTGAACATCCCCTTGTATCGTTACATTGGCGGCTGCAACGCTTACACTCTCCCCGTCCCGATGATGAACATCATTAACGGTGGCGCACACTCAGACGCTCCTATCGCATTCCAGGAGTTCATGATCCGTCCTGTTGGCGCAGCCAACGAGAAGGAGGCCATCCGCATGGGCGCAGAGATCTTCCACAACCTCGCCAAGTTGCTCAAGGCGCGCGGCCTCAGCACCGCAGTAGGTGACGAGGGAGGTTTCGCTCCCGCTCTTGACGGCATTGAGGACGCCCTCAGCATCATCGTGGAGGCCATCAAGGCAGCCGGCTACAAACCGAAGGAGCAGGTTACCATCGCGATGGACTGCGCAGCCTCTGAGTTCGCCATCAACGAGAACGGCAAGTGGTTCTACGACTACAAGCAGCTCAAGAACGGCAAGAAGAAGGAACCCAACGGCAAGAAGCGGACAGCTGACGAGCAGATCGAGTTCCTCGAGCACCTGATTGACACCTATCCTATCGACAGCATCGAGGACGGTCTTGACGAGAACGACTGGGACAACTGGGTTAAGCTCACCGAGAAGGTTGGCAAGAAGTGCCAGCTTGTGGGTGACGACCTCTTCGTGACCAACGTCAAGTTCCTTGAGAAGGGCATCAAGATGGGTGCCGCAAACTCCATCCTGATCAAGGTTAACCAGATCGGCTCCCTGACCGAGACCCTCGACGCCATCGAGATGGCTCACCGTCATGGCTACACCACTGTCACCTCTCACCGTTCTGGCGAGACTGAGGACACCACCATCGCGGACATTGCCGTCGCAACGAACTCTGGCCAGATCAAGACCGGCTCTATGAGCCGCACTGACCGTATGGCTAAGTACAACCAGCTCATCCGCATTGAGGAGGAGCTCGGCGCAAACAGCAAGTACGGCTACACCAAGCTGAAATAAGCCGCGTAAGCGCGGTTGATTAGAGGGTGCGCCTTGTTGGCGCACCCTCTTTTTGTATATGCACTTATCCGACCGTTAATGAAGCCGGGGGAAGACGGCTTTACATGGGGGATGTGGAAGAGGAGGACATTGTGGGGAGAATTTCCGACCGTTGCGGGAGACGGGTTGCAACCCGTCTCTACATAGGAGGGGATGCGCATGGGGGAACCCGGGGAGATTGTGTTATATGGTCGTCATGGAGGTGGGTTGCTGCAATTTTGCAAAGAAACGGTCGGAAGATGCGGAGAACGCATATTCCGACCGATGGAGGTCGACCCGTTACTTATATGCGGTGGCAGCCGAGGAGGTGGAAGAGCTTGAGGACGTGGCGCATTACTTATATGTGGTGGCCCTAGCGGGCTAGGCTAGAAAGTGAAGCCAAAAGCCATATGGACATCCTCTTGGTTTGGATTGAGGACAAACTGCGCAAAGACGGGAAGTGAAAACGCATCTGAGAACTTGATGTCGTAAGAGCCTTTGACTGACAGATTGACCATATTAAAGCCATCTGTATCTATTTGATAGAAGCTATCAAACGGCGTGAAGCCGGCAGCCACCTCAACATTTATCATCCTGACGGGGAACGTGTATGCCACCTCGAAATAGCTGGAGAACTGACGATCACCATCCGAGGCAAGATCATCTCCGGCCAACATGGTCCCCCACAGCAGTGAGATTGGCACTTTGGTTTTCTCCCCAAAGTCGTAGCCTACGGCAAGTTCTAGCTGGTGGCAAGTCTTATCCTCATCCCACTCGAAGAAACCTCCCTGGCCAGGGTAGAAATAGTCTGTCAACGCCGCACTGAACCCTCCCTTGGCGAAAGAGAGAGACAAATCGACCTCCTTATTCTCGCCGCTGAAGTCGCTAGAACCCCACGCCCCGAGCGACACTGGCCCACACGATACGCCGACGGAGGGTTGAAAACTAGCGCCGGCGTTATATTGACCGCGCCAAAGATATGAACTGACAAGGTCGGCGCCTGCAGAGAACGACCAAAGGCTCTCCGGCTCGGAGACCGGAGTCTCGGCTTCCTGGGCAAAGAGAGGGACTGACGGGACGGCCACAGCAGCAGCAAAAGACAAAACGATGATAGACTTCATAGGATTGCAGGTTAGGGG
>CAKUVM010000080.1 GCA_934699135.1 uncultured Bacteroidales bacterium | reverse complement strand
GCCGCGGAAGAGCAACTCCGTGTCGCGCTCGGACATGACAAAACGCCCGTCAACGAGAACGTCCACCTTCTCCAGCAACCTGCGTTTCGCGCTGTCTTTCAGGCACTCCTCAAAGGTGTAGCCCGTGTAGCACCATATCCCTTTGCTCGTCTCACGTTTTATGCGGGCGGCCAGTTCGGCGAACGCCGCCGCCTGAAACATAGGGTCGCCGCCTGTGAACGTGACGTCGCAGAAGTCTTCGGCCACTATCTTGTCCATTATCTCGTCCAGCGTCATCATGACGCCGTTGGCCATGTTCCAGCTTTGCGGGTTGTGGCAGCCGGGGCAGGCGTTGGCGCATCCGGCGCAATAGACCGATGTTCGCAGCCCTGGGCCGTCCACAGTGGTCGATTCCACAATCTTCAGTACGCTAATCCTAGTCATGTGTCACTCTGTCATGAAGTTCGGCCAGCTTGGCCTTGTTCCAACGGTCCGTGGTGCCAACCAGATAGCCCGTTATGCGTTGCAGGCGGTCTATGTTGGAGCCTCCGCAGTGCGGACATTTGTCCAGGTTGGCGTCGGCGTTCTCGTAGCCGCAGTCCATGCATCGGTTGCGGTTATGGTTCACCGACCCGTAGCCCATGTTATATTTGTCCATAAGGTCCACGAAGTTCATCACGGCCTGCGGGTTGTGTGTGGCGTCGCCGTCAATCTCAATGTAGAATATGTGTCCGCCGCGCGTCAGGTCATGATACGGGGCCTCCACCCGCGCCTTGTGAGCCGCGCTGCATTTGTAGTAGACCGGCACGTGGTTCGAGTTGGTGTAATACTCGCGGTCCGTGATGCCGGGCAAGACGCCGAAGCTCTTTTTGTCCTTGGCCGTGAACTTGCCCGCCAGACCCTCCGCCGGTGTGGCCAAGACGCTGTAGTTGTGTTTGAAACGCTCGCTATACTCATTGGCCTTGTCTCGCATGTGGCTTATTATGCTTATGCCCAGCTGCTGCGCCTCCTCGCTCTCGCCGTGGTGATGCCCCGTCAGCGCCACGAGGCACTCCGCCAGGCCAATGAAGCCAATGCCCAGCGTGCCTTGGTTAATGACGCTCTCTACGGTGTCATCCTGCTTCAGTTTCTCGCACCCGGTCCATAGGGCGGACATCAACAGCGGGAATTGCTTCACCCTGGCCGTTTTCTGGAAGTTGAAGCGGTCGTCAAGCTGGCGCGCCGTCACGTCCAGAATCTCGTCAAGCCTCTTGAAGAAGTGGGCGATGCGCTCTTTCTGGTCCACGAAGCCCATACTCTCGATGGCTATGCGGACAATGTTGATGGTGGTGAAGGAGAGGTTGCCGCGGCCTACGGACGTCTTCTCGCCAAACCTGTTTTCGAACACGCGGGTGCGGCATCCCATGGTCGCAATCTCCCACTTATATCTCTCTGGGTCATCGGCTCGCCAGTTCTCGTTTTGGTTAAACGTGGCGTCCAAGTTCAGGAAGTTGGGGAAGAACCTGCGCGCCGACACTTTGCAGGCCAGCTCGTAGAGGTCGTAGTTTCTGTCGGTTGGCAGGTAGCTCACGCCGCGTTTCTTCTTCCAAATCTGGATTGGGAATATGGCCGTGGAGCCGTTTCCTACGCCTTGGTATGTCGTCTTCAGAATCTCGCGGATTATGCACCGCCCCTCGGCCGATGTGTCTGTGCCGTAGTTTATGGAGCTGAACACCACTTGGTTGCCGCCGCGCGAGTGGATGGTGTTCATATTGTGGATGAAGGCCTCCATGGCTTGGTGCACTCGGCCTACTGTCCTGTTTATGGCGTGTTGGCGGACTCTGTCTTTGCCCTTCAGGTCGCCGAGCTCCCGCGCCTCGTAGTCGTCAAAATGAGCGTCGTAGAGGTCGGAATAGTCCTCACCGTTCATGTCTTCCAAAATCTTGACCTCTTCCACGTAGCTGTTTCGCACGTAGGGGGCCAGGTAGAAGTCGAACGCCGGTATGGCCTGCCCGCCGTGCATCTCGTTTTGCGCCGTCTCCATTGATATGCAGCCCAAGATGCTGGCTGTCTCAATCCTCTTGGCGGGTCTAGACTCGCCATGGCCGGCGAAGAAGCCGTTTTTCAAGATCTTGTCTAGCGGGTGCTGCACGCACGTGAGGCTCTTGGTGGGGTAGTAGTCTTTGTCGTGGATGTGGATGTAGCCATGCTCCACGGCTGACCGCGCCTCTTCGGAGAGCAGGAAGTCGTCCACGAAAGGCTTGGTGGTCTCCGACGCGAACTTCATCATCATGCCGGCAGGGGTGTCGGCGTTCATGTTGGCGTTTTCGCGCGTCACGTCGTTATTCTTGGCCTCTATTATCTCCAGGAAGATGTCTCGCGTCTTGGCCTTGCGGGCCACGTTTCTCTGGTTTCGGTAGGCTATGTAGCGTTGCGCCACCTCTTTGCGCGGGCTTTTCATGAGTTCCAGCTCCACGCAGTCTTGTATGGCCTCGACAGTCATTTTCTCTTTGCCGGACACCTCAATGCGATCCGCTATCTTGCACACGAGGGCCTCGTCTTCTCCTTTCTCCGTGTGGAGCATGGCGCGACGTATGGCGGCACAGATCTTCTCCTTGTTGAAGCCGACAATGCGGCCGTCCCTTTTTACGACTGTCTGTATCATGGTTTGCTTGCGTTTCTTCGTTTCGTCTCTGCTAAGTTAGGCAAAATGCGCAGCGTGGCGAAATGACGAGAATCTGCCAACCGAGGCGCGCGGCGTTCTGTGGCGGCTATGCGTTGAGAGTCTTGCGATTCTGAGTTTTCGACAATCAATTGACATCGCCATGGCGATTTTTAGCGCAGCTTTTGGGCTTTAGGATGCCGGCCAGGCGGAAACAGACGGCGTTTTTATCGCCATCTGGCGTGTGCGATAGAGCGTTGCGCAGTCGCCCCCCCGCAGCGTCCCGCTTCGCCCCCGCATTTCTCTCAAAGGCAATTCATCAAATGTTAAATGCCTGTCAGTTCCCTTGGGTGGCGCGGAGTCTGACGAGTTGTCAATGGATCTATTGCCACTGGCGGATTAGCTCATATATGTCTCGCTGCGCCCTTATGAGCTTATCTTGCGGCTGCCGCTCCACGGGCATGTTTTGCAGGTTCTCGTCTATTGAGTGCGCCTTTGTGTTGTCAGACAGCAATATGTGCATTATCTGCATAAGCTCTTGCCGCAAAGCCGAGTTAATGACTGGCGCGGCCACCTCTATTCTGTGCTTTATGTTCCTGTTGAGCCAGTCCGACGATGTTATGAACACGCCCCTGTCGCCATCAGGGCCGAAGGCCCAGACCCGGCCATGCTCCAGGTAGTCGTCCACAAGCCGAGTCAGTCGGATGTTTGCGCTGTAGCTCTGGCCTGGCACCAGACAGCAGATGCCGCGCACCATCAGGTCTATCTTCACGCCCGCCGCGCTGGCCTCATAGAGGTCGTTGATTAGTATTGCAGCCCGTTCATCTTCAATATTATGCGTCCCTTGCCTCCCGCTTTGGCAATCTCTGTCTCGCGACATATCATGTCATGGAGTCTCCCGTCCATATTGAGACGCGACACCAGCAGTTTGCGCAGCTCCGGTTTGGGATCATCGGGGTTTATGGCGGAGCCTTGATGCGCCTCCAAGAAGTTGAACACTTGGTGCAGGTCGGCTATGATGTCGGCGTCGGCCGTGAAGAGCCCGTGGTCGGTGTAGACGCGTGCCGTCTGCTCGTTGAAGTTTCCTGTGCTGACGTAGGCCACAGATTGGTGGCCGTCTCCGCTGCGCACAATGAGGGCGACCTTGGCGTGCACTTTTAAGCCCGGGATGCTATATATTATTCTTATGCCGGCTTTTTTCATCCTGTCCGCCATGTTCAGGTTGTTGCGCTCGTCAAATCTGGCTTTGAGTTCCACAAACACCGTCACCTTCTTGTTGGCGGCGGCGGCCGCGATGAGCGAGTTGACCACAGCGGAATTTGTGGCCACGCGATATTGCGTCACTTTTATCTCGCTCACGTGAGGGTCTTGCGCCGCCTCGTTGATGAGGCGGATCACGTAATCGAACGACTGGTAGGGGTAGTGGAGCATGAAGTCGCCGCGCTCCACGGTGTCTAGCATAGAGGCGCACACCTGCAGTCGCCTTGGCACCACGTGGCTGCGCGTCAGCAGGCTCTCGCCGCGCTCCACGGGCAGGCGGGAGAGGTCTTGAAGGTTGAGGTATCTGCCGCACACCACCATCTCGCTCTCCGCGAAGTCGAAGTTCTTCTTGAGGCTGTTGAGAGCGTCGTGAGGCATCTGGCCGTCGTGGTAGAACCCTGCTGGGATGCCCGTTTTTCGCAGCACCAGGTTGTCGCGAATCTCCTCCGCTATGTCGCCGCCGAGGTCTTCACGGATGCCCAGGTCAGCGTCACGAGACATTTTTATGCTCCATGCGCCATCCACTTCGTAGCCGGGGTAGAGGGCCTGGAGGTTGGCCCTTATTATGTCGTCGGTGAAGACTATGTGGCGCAGTCCGTCTTCTGTTTGCGGCAGCGTCACGAAGCGCGGCAACTCTGTGATGGGGAGTTTCACCACGGAGAAGTCGGGGTGGTGAGACACGTTGCCGCGACGCGAGCGGGCGAATAGCTTGACGATGAAATATGGCCTATTGTCGCGCAAGAACACCAGTGTGCCTTTGCCCAACAGCACAGGCTGGATGTTGGGGATTACTTCGCGCTCGAAGTAGCTCCGCATGAAGTCTTGATGCCCAGGGTCCGACGGCATGTCGCCAAAGTGGAGCATGACGCCCTGGCGCAGCAGCCGCCCGCGTATTGTGGACGACACAATGTCAGACGCCTCGCACATTTGGCTGGACACTATGGCATTGATGCGTTGGAGCATGGCTGCGGGGTTCGACACCTCGTCCATATGGGAGTCGCCATATGCGGCTTTGCGATATTCGGCAACCCTCACCCCGTAGAACTCGTCTAGGTTCAGGGAGTGGAACGAGACGAAACTGAGGGCCTCGCCAATGCTTATGTCTTCCGCCTTGGCCGACTCCAGCACCAGTTTGTCATATGAGAGCCAGCTTATGTCGCGGTTGAAATATTTATAGTAGCCTTGGGCCATGCTGATCCGAGTGGTTTGATGATTTGCCTAAAGGTAACTATTTTTACACAATAGGGCATCTGGGTCAGCGAAATTCTACATTTTTATCAAATGCGTTTGATTTACTCGAAGCTACATGCCATGTTCTTAATGAAAATATGTTACTTTGCCGACACCGAAACCAATTCAATGCACTAAGATGAAGAGTAACAC
>CAKUVM010000079.1 GCA_934699135.1 uncultured Bacteroidales bacterium | reverse complement strand
CGCCGTCAAGCACCTCAGACACATCCATCCCCACAAAAGACACGCCCGCGTTGCCCAAGGCAAATATAGGCATAATGACAAAAGAGACAAAGGGATGGAGCGAATGCTCAAGCCTCTGGAGCGGCGGCACGGCCTTATGGGCATCTTTCCCCACAGAGCGGATAATCTCCACCTGCTCCTCCTCCAGCGTGGGGAAGGCATTGCGCCGCGCCGCCTCAAAATTATTGACATGAATGCGTATGCGCTCCACAAAACCCGCCTCCGAGACGGCAGCGTCGGCCGGAATCATAAACGCCGCCAAAACCGCGGATATGGTGGCGTGGATGCCAGACATTAGGAACGACGCCCATACGCCGGCAATGGCCACGATGGCGTAGAACCAGATATTCTTCACTCCCAGCTTATTGGCCGCAAACATGAAAGCCAGGAAGCCGAAGCCAGCCGCAAGATCGGCGAAAGAGATGTCTGACGTGTAGAAGAAGGCTATGACAAGCACGGAGCCTATGTCATCGACAATGGCCAGCGTGGTCAGGAACACCTTGACCGGCAGCGGCACGCGCGAGCCGAGCATATAAACCACGGCCAAGGCGAAAGCGATATCCGTGGCCATGGGGATGCCCCAGCCGTGGGCGACAGGCGTGCCGTGATTGAAAGCCAAATAGATGGCAGACGGCACTACCATGCCAAACAGAGCCGCGCCCACGGGCAGCAGCACCTTACGCGGCTCGCGCAACTCGCCACTTATAAACTCGCGTTTCAGCTCCAACCCCACCACAAAGAAAAAGAGAGACATCAGGCCATCGTTGATCCAATGCTCTATGCTGAAATTAAAATATTCAGTCCCGCCTGCCAAGAAGCCGAAATGCTGCTCAAAAAAATGGAAATAATCTTCGCTCCACGGCGAATTGGCCAAGAACAAAGCCAAAATCACAGAGATGCCTAGCACTATGCCGCCTGCTTTCTCCTGACGCATAAAATGCTGAATTGGCATCACTACCTTGGCGCTTATGCGCTGCTTGTAGTTTTTTATCATCTTTCTTCTTTGTGTTGTCTATACTGCTCAGCAAATTTAGCTAAATAAGAATATAGAACGAATATCGCGACGCTACATTTGTACTATTTTGCCCATTTCGGAACAAAATAGATGATAAAGGCTGACATTCAATCATTAAAAATGACAGATTATCAACCTTTGAAGCAGCAATCGGTAAAGGACGCCTGTCTACCTTGTTTTTATTTTGACGTCCGTCAACGCTAAAGACGGCAAATACAACATATTTTGCGCAAAATGCGCACCTTTAGTCATATGGCGGACACGGCTCTTGGGTTTGGACGAAAAAGCAAGACGCGATCACGATATAATCACTATCTTTGAATGAATATACTTAAGGACAAAAAGACGAGATGAAATACATTGGAGCGCACGTCAGCGCAAGCGGAGGGGTGCAAAACGCGCCTCTCAACGCCCACGCCATAGGGGCCACGGCATTCGCCCTTTTCACCAAAAACCAGCGACAGTGGCTGGCCAAAGACATGGAGACCTTCGAGATTGAGGGCTTCAAGAAAAATTGCGCCGAGCTGGGCTACACTCCGGCGCAAATATTGCCGCATGACAGCTACCTTATCAACCTCGGCAACCCCGATGCGGAGAAGAGGCTGAAATCTGTCAACTCGTTCATCCACGAGGCGCGGCGATGCCACACCCTGGGCCTGACCATGCTCAACCTCCACCCCGGCAGCCACTTGAAAGAAGTGGAGCCAGAGGTGTGCCTCAATCTCATCGCCGAGAGCCTCAACATTGTGCTGAGCGAGACGGAGGGCGTGATGGCCGTCATTGAGAACACGGCGGGGCAAGGCTCCAACATGGGCTTCGCCCTGTGGCACATCGCGCGCATAATGGACAAGGTACAAGACAAGAGCCGCATTGGCGCGTGCATTGACACCTGCCACACATTCGCCGCGGGCTATGACATATCCTCAGAAGAGGGCTATACCGCCTTTTGGGACGAGTTTGACAAGCTCATAGGCCGTGAGAACCTGCGCGGCATGCACATAAACGACGCGCAGAAACCAGCGGGTTCCAAAGTGGACCGTCACGCCCCGCTGGGTGAGGGGCTGATTGGGTGGGACACATTCCGCCGGCTGCTCCAGGACCCGCGCACCGACAACATCCCCCTCATCTTGGAGACTCCGGACGAGAGCCGATGGCCGCAAGAGATTGCCGCACTGAAAGGTTTCGCCGAGGGCAAATAACGGAGCAAGAAGAGACGGTCGTCATGAGAGCCTTGGTCATGCTGTCGCTCCTGCTCGTGGGGGCCTTGTTATGGCCTCGCGGAGCCGCGGCGCAGTCTCGCAACGTGTTCACCAGAGCGCACGTGGTGGACGGGGACACCATCCCCGACGTGCGCCTGCGCGAAGTGACGTGCACGGCCAGGATGCGTTTCAAGAACAAAAGGCAGCAAAGGCGGTGGACGCGTTACGTCTATAACGTGAAACGAGCCCTGCCCTACGCCCGGATGGTGGCCAGAGAGCTAAAGATAATCAACGACAGCCTTGCCACCATGACATCCGAGGCGCAGCGCGAGGCTTTCCTAGACCGCAAGGAGAAGGAACTCTTCAAGGAATACGAGTACCAACTCAAGCACTTGACCGTCAGCCAAGGGCGCATACTCATCAAACTGGTGGACCGCGAGACGGGCAGCACGAGCTACGACCTCATACGCCTGCTCAAAGGTCGTTTCAAGGCGTTTTGGTGGCAGGGCATAGCGAGAGTTTTCGGGTCTAACCTAAAGACGGAATATGACCCTTATGGAGAAGACAAGGCGTTAGAGAACGTGGTGAACCTCATAGACCAGGGTTATTATTGACAACATGGCCCAACACGGACAACGCCAGATGTGGCATCAGCCCCTAAAGGCGACCTTCGGCGCCTTTCTTGCGGCACTCATCGGGGCTTGCGCGCCAGCGGCGGCCCAACCGTCTGAAGTGGCCGACACAGCGTCGGACGGCACTCTGCGACGCGCGGCCGACGGCGTCATAAGGCTCGCCGAGACCGTGCTGGACGCGCTCACAATGGACCGCGACCGTTGGTCTCTGGCCATCTATCCGGCGGCATCTTACTCCAGCCGCTCAGGGCTGGCCGTGGGGGTGATGCCCATGCTCCAGATTAACGCGGACAGGCTGCCAAAACCAGCCACCATAACGCCGGCCATACTTATCTCCACCAAACGAATGTTTGAGGTGCAGTGCGACGCCGACGTGCACCTGCCCCACAGCATAGACCTGACGGCAAAAATTGAGGCTTTTAGGCAACCGGACGACCTCTACGAGCCCGGTAATCAAAAAGGCAAAAGTGCCATTGGCGAATATGACTTCAACCGTCTGACGCTCAACGCCGAGCTTCTCAAAGGCTTGGGAGGGGCGAGCCCATGGCGCATGGGCGTAGCGTTAGATGTCGACCACTATTCATTCTCCAACATTTCGCCTCAAGGCGATAGCCTCTCCGCCCGGGTGAACATCCTGACCAGAGCGGGCGCAGGAGACAACTTCGGCCTTGGCCTCGCCATTGGCTATGACACGCGAGACGATGCACTCTGGCCGCGCCGGGGCGCCTACACTCGCCTCAAAGCCATTGGGTATGGACGGTTGGGAGACAGTGGCCACAAGTTTTGCGCCATCACGCTCGACGCACGCCGATACGTCCCCATAGGAGACAAAATGGCCCTGGCCCTGCAAGGCTACGCCGACATCAGGTGCGGCCACGCGCCATTCACCAAAATGGCCACTTGCGGCGGCACGCGCCTGGGGCGAGCCATTGGCCACAACCTCAAATATCTTGGCCGCGGGGCGTGGCTGGCGCAAGCCGAACTGCGCGCCCCGCTGTTTTGGCGCATTGGGGCCACGGCCTTCGGCGCACTGGGAAACGTGACGGAGAACGCTAGCGGCATATTCACTTCAGTCCACGCCATGTGCGGGGCCGGACTGCGGCTGGCCGTGTTCCCTGGCAAAGGTTTGAACCTCAGGCTCGACGGAGGCGTATCCAGCCGCGGGGACAAGGCCATTTACTTCAACATTCGCGAAGCTTTCTAGAAACAAGGCCCGACAACAAACGTAGAACCGAACATGAAGAGCATCAAAGAACTATATAGGATAGGCAACGGGCCGTCGAGCAGCCACACCATGGGGCCGCGGAGAGCCGCCGAGATTTTTTCAGGACGGCACGGCGGGGCGGCCCGCTACGAGGTTACGCTCTACGGCAGCTTAGCCGCCACGGGGCGCGGACACCTTACGGACCGCGCCATACTGGACGTGCTGGAGCCACTGGCCAAGACAGACATTGTCTGGCGCCCCGAGACGGTGCTTCCTTTCCACACCAACGGGATGGACTTCAAGGCGTTCGCCGCCGACGGGTCGGAGATGGCCTCGTGGCGAGTATACAGTGTGGGCGGCGGGGCGTTGAGTGACGGCACGTCGGCCGGAGGGGCTTGGCAACCGCAAGACATTTACCCGCTCACACACATGACGGACATAATCCACTGGTGCAGCCACACGGGCAAGAGTTACTGGGAATATGTTGACCAATACGAGGAGAGCGACGTATGGGACTATCTGGCCACTGTTTGGGACACAATGAAGGCCGCCATCCGCAACGGCCTTGACAATGAGGGAGTCTTGCCCGGCCCGCTTCACCTGCGCCGCAAGGCGGCTTCCTACTACTACCGCTCCAGCGGCTCAAAACCCAGCCTTCAGAGCCGCGGCCTCGTCTTCGCCTACGCCCTTGCGGTGAGTGAGGAAAACGCGGGCGGCGGACGCATTGTGACAGCCCCGACGTGCGGCTCCTGTGGCGTGCTCCCGGCGGTGCTGTATCACCTGGCCGTCACGCGAGAGTTTTCCGAGAAGCGGATTTTGAGGGCGTTGGCCACGGCAGGGCTTGTCGGCGACATTGTGAAAGAGAACGCCTCAATAGCCGGAGCGGAAGTGGGTTGCCAAGGCGAGGTGGGCGTGGCTTGCGCCATGGCCGCGGCGGCGGCCAACCAGCTCTTCGGCGGCAGCACCACACAGATTGAGTATGCCGCGGAGATGGGGCTGGAGCATCATCTGGGCATGACGTGCGACCCCGTATGCGGAATGGTGCAGATCCCGTGCATTGAGCGTAACGCCTACGCCGCGGCGCGCGCCCTCGACGTGAACCTGTATTCGACATTCTCCGACGGGCGACACCGCGTATCCTTTGACCACGTGGTGGAAGTGATGAAACAGACGGGACACGACCTCCCCTCGGTGTATAAAGAGACAAGCGAGGGCGGGTTGGCGAAGATTGAGATTGACGACTGACGGCTCTCTGTTCTCTCATTGGCTATTTAGGGTCACTAATAATGAGGGAACGCAAGTCCAAGGCATGCAATAAATTTTGCGTATTTCACC
>CAKUVM010000078.1 GCA_934699135.1 uncultured Bacteroidales bacterium | reverse complement strand
GGCCGGGCCGTCTTGGCTTGTCTTTCGCGTCACTCCCAGTGTGTCAATGTGCTTCGCCCTCGTCGTCGGGGGTGGCCCTGGTGGCCGTCCCTCTCGGAAGACGGCTGCAAAGGTAGGGACTTTTCTTTTCCCCGCAAGGGGGAGGGGGCGTGTTTTTTCGGGAGGGGGCGGGAAAAATACATAATATAATATGGCACAAGGCGTTGCGCATATGTTAAAGTATGCGCGAACAGGAAGAAAAAAAGCCGCATTTCTGAAATATGCGGCTTTATGGACATTGAAGCCCGGCGTCTACAACGAGATTACGCCTTTAATGGCGCAGGCTTTCGTGGTGACATCCATCACGGCCTCGGCGGACGGCATGACAATTACGCACGTTATACAAGTATACTTGCCATTTTTGCTGCTGCTGAAGCGCGGCTCTCCTTCCGACGGTAAAACTTCAAGCACTTGGTCGATTGTCGGTTTTTCATTTGGCATTATGAACTTGAACATATATTTCTGCGGCCAAGTTTGCTTAGAGAGCTGCTCATGCAACCGGCGAGCCTGCTCGTGAATATCGGGCATATTATTCTGTTCCATTGGGATAGTTGTGTTTTTAATAGTATTTGGTTATTTGGCGCAGCCTCCATTTGCCGTCTTGCCAAATGTGGTTTATGACTTCGGATATGTATCCTTTTCTGTTGATTTTGTATGATGTTTTGCCCTTGAAGAATTCCTCGTAGGCGTTTTTGACCACATTCCAAGAAGATGTGCTCTCGTATATCTTGTTATGATCCTCGTCATATTGAAAAGAAGACTTGCTCTGCGGTTGCCAAGATTGGGACTTTCGATCCCATTTCTGGCGTTGCTCAGCAATCACGTCTCCCATATCGCTGTATTCCGTCCGCGTGTTAACCACTCCTTTCCATACCTGATTGTGTGTGTCCCACTCCAGACGGATTTCTGACAAAACATCACCATATTCATTGTATGTCTTGTCTGAGAGGCTGCGACCCACCCATTTGTTCACACCGGTGAGCAAGTAGCGCCCTTCATGGGTGCGATTTCCGTACTGATCGTATTTTATGTCAATGCGCTCTTGCTGGACGATGTTCCAAATTATCCCCGCCCACCTCTCTCGCGTGATGGCTATCTCGGAGCCTTTGGAGTCGAGTTGCGTTGAGATTTTCTCACTATTTACCCAATGAGCCGCCTGAGTGTCATATGTGAGGCTTCGCGTGACGACCACGCTGCCGCCATTGTCTGAAGCTGTCTTGGAGTATCGCGTTTTGACCTGTGGGACCCACTGCCCATTGCTCCAAGAGAAGAGGGTTGAGGCAGCCAGAGCCCGCGTTTGTGTATCGTAGTCGTACTCGCGCTTCTCAACATTGACCCACTCGCCAGACTTCCACAACTTCTTGATGTCTAGCTTCCTAGGACGTTGAGGCAGATCTTCATAGAACTGTGTCTCCGCAGCCTCATAAGGAAGCCATTTTGCCCCGTCATCGTCCCACCGGTAGACGACCGAGTTTATTCTTTTGCCGAAAGCATCGAATGTATCTTCACGTTTTCGTTCTCCAATCCAGGCGTTTCGGCCTTTGTTCCACCTGTTCACCTCGTTGGAAGTCTGTCGCCCACCCTTATCAAAAGAGGCCGTCTCCTTCTCGGCAAGCACCCAATTGTTTTGGTCTACATCCCAATAGAATGTCTGCCGGCCAACTTGGTTGCCGTTGGCATCATAAGTCACATCTTCTTTGAATGTGCCGACCCACTCGCTCGTCTTCTTGTTCCACATGAAGTGCGCCACGCCAGTCTGCCTTTGGTCTTCATCATAACGGAAATATGATCTGGCAGTGACTTGCCCCTCGGCGTTCACCTTGAAGATGCTGTCCGGCGCGGGCGAGTATTGCGCCTCGGCGTGGCTCGAGCAAGCGCACACGGCTGCGGAAACAAGGGAAAAGTGGTATATAAATTTCAGCATATTTCGCATTGTAACGTACCCAAAAGTAGCAAATTTGGGCAGAAAAGCAAAAGAACAGTTTGATTTTAAACATCGCCCAAGACTTCAAAAAGGCCACCACCCTCTCTTTCCTTTTTGAGGGGTGGCGGCCTTTTTGAAATCATAGTGGAGGCTGGAGCGCCACCTAATTCATTCGGATGATTTCGCCCGTAAGGTCATTTATGACAACTGTATCGCTCTCTAGTGAGAACGGGTGCGGAGCTATGAAAGCGGCCTCCCTGGCGTTGGGAAAGACTATCTCCTGAAACTTTTGAAACCGTCCGCCCTCATTTAGGTTGGAATATTTCCAGTCATATTGGCCGTTTTTTAGTTTCAGTTTGCCCACAAAGCCGAAAGAGCCGATGTAGGCAAACTGGCCTTTTATGACTGGCCTTCCCATAGCTATGCCTGCCACATCGCTAGTCCACATCGTCTTGCCACTCTTGATGTCAATGCGTTTCACGAAACTGGCGGAGCCATCGGCCGTGGTGTCGGTATAGAACAAGAAGAGGCTAGAGCCTTTTTGCGCAAAATATAGCGTCTCAATCCGCCCCTCGTTTTTAATGGAAAAACTTACATTTCCATCAGGAGCCACCACCTCGCCACGGGAAGAGACCTTGTATCGCGAGCCATCCACGTAGATGAGCAATGTGTCAGGGTCGGGCCATGACGTGTAGCGCGCCTCCATGGCTGGGTATTCTTCCCCCGAATCGGACTGGGGCACGATGCCCGCAATGTCAGATTTCTCCTTGTCGGCACTATGATGACACCCAAAGGCCAACATTGCGCAAATGGCAGTCGCTAAGGCTATTATAGACTTTAATCTTTTCATGGTCTCCATCAGCGGAGGACTATCTGCTGCTTAACTTTCTCGGCGTTCGCACCATCTGTGACGCGCGCCAGCAGCGCAAGCCCAAAGAGGAAATCGGCGCCGGCCCCAACGGCCGTTATGAAATTGCCGTCTTCCACTACACTCTCCCCCGTGGCCACAGCCCCGAGCAATTTTTCCTCAAAACCAGGGTAGCAAGTAGCCTTGCGGCCGCGGAGCAAGCCTAAGCCGCCCAAGACGGACGGAGCGGCACAGATGGCACCTATGAGCTTGCCTTGTGACGCCGCGGCTTTGAGTTCTTGGCACAAAGCACCGCATGTCGCCAAATTGAGAGTTCCTGGCATGCCGCCAGGAAGCATAAGAAGGTCGTAGCCCCCCAAGCCTTGAGACAAGAGCTGATGAGCCTCGACAGTGACACCGTGGGAGCTAGTGACCTTTGCTGTGGGCATGACAGACACCAACGCGACGTCAACCCCACCGCGTTTCAGGATGTCGTAAGGGACGAGGGCCTCGGTCTCCTCAAAACCGTCGGCCAAGAATATTTTGGCAATTTTGGTCATCTGTGTTTAAAAAAGCATAGTTTTGACGCGCAAATATAATAAATAGACATCATTTTGCCACCTGCACATAGCAAAGCAGGCATTCTTGTGGCATCAGTTGTCAAAAAATATTGTCATATCGTAGACACCAGGGACGTCTTTGCCGGCTTTTCGAGCGGGAACCCAACGCCACTGGTCCGTAGGGATGGCATCGGCGGCTCGTCGGACGGCATTGGCAAAATTTTCGGAGGTGGACTCTTTGACGCGGTAACCCGTCATATGCCCGCGGGAGTTGACAATAATGGACAACACGACCTTTCCCCCAGCCTTATTGTCGCCCTCGCTCTGTGGATAGAAGACATTGCATAGGATAAAATAGTACGGCACAACAGGACTCCCAAGGAAAACGCATGGGTATTGGCTCTGACTGTATACCTTTCCCTCGTGCGGAAGCATATAGACCGGCCTCCCGACGCCATAGTCATAACGGAGCTCAGCGATGCCGTGATAGTTGCGGAACTCCCACAACCCCACCCTTTTCCCTCGCTCATAATTTCCGCTCTCCACAATGCTGCCACGGTAAAACAGCTTGTATGACCCATCAAAAACAGTATCGCTGCCCATGACGAAGGCGGAGGCCTCCTCATAGAGCAAGCCATTTTGCGACTTGACCGTCTGACGACCATCTGGTTGCGCCCAAAGGTCTGTGACAATAGGCAACAACAGCAAGAGAGAAAAAACGCGGAGCATGGCAGGAAAACGTTTTGATGGGCACTATGGCACAAGAAAAAGAGGCCGAGACGGAAACTTCCGCCTCAGCCTCACCATTTGCAATATCCGTGCCGAATGGCCTATTTGGTGAAGCCGGCCTTGAGACGGTTGATCTCCTCGTCTGTGAGGTAGCGCCAGTGTCCGCGAGGGACGTTGAGCTTGGTGAGGCCGCCGTAGTATACGCGGTCAAGTTTCTCAACATTGTAACCAAGGTGCTCAAACATTCTGCGCACGATGCGGTTGCGGCCAGAATGGATGACGATGCCCACCTGCTTGCGATCGCGAGGGTCAACATAGCTTACCTCATCGGCATTGATGGGGCCATCTTCCAGCTCCATGCCCTTGACGAGCGTCTCAAGATCCTCTTCTGTGACAGCCTTGTCAAGGAAGACATGATAAATCTTGCGGACCTCATAACGCGGGTGCATAAGCTTCTCGGCCATGTCTCCATCATTGGTAAGCAAGAGGATGCCCGTGGTGTTGCGGTCGAGGCGGCCTACAGGGTAGATGCGCTCGTTGCTCGCGCCTGCCACAATGTCCATCACGGTGCGACGCCCCTCAGGATCGTCGGTGGTGGTGACGGTGTCTTTTGGCTTATTGAGAAGCACGTATACCTTCTTCTCCGCCTTGAGCTCCTTACCGTTGTAGACAACCTTGGCATCGGGAGAGACGGTGACACCCATCTCGGTGACGACCTGCCCGTCTACGGATATCTTGCCAGCCTTGATGAGTTCATCGGCCTCGCGCCTGCTACACACGCCACTCATGGCAATGAAGCGGTTGAGGCGCAGAAGAGCCGGCATCTGCTGCATTTCTGGGTCGGTGCCATTGGCATCGGACTCCTGCTCATTGTCGAATATGCGGGAGTCTATCTTATAACGCGGGCCGACCTTTGACGGGTCGGCAAGTTTCCACTGCTGATGCTGCGCCGGACGACCATCTTGACGCAAGCCGCCGCGATTGAAGCGACCGCCGCAATCGTCATTATAGCGAGGACGGCCACCGCGCTCATCATTGTTGAAGCGAGGGCGGAATGGACGGTCGCCACCACGATCATCACTGTTGAAGCGAGGACGGAATGGACGGTCGCCACCACGATCATCACTGTTGAAGCGAGGACGGAATGGACGGTCGCCACCCTGCTCATCGCTGTTGAAGCGAGGACGGAATGGACGGTCGCCACCACGATCATCACTGTTGAAGCGAGGACGGAATGGACGGTCGCCACCCTGCTCATCGCTGTTGAAGCGAGGACGGAATGGACGGTCGCCACCACGATCATCACTGTTGAAGCGAGGACGGAATGGACGGTCGCC
>CAKUVM010000077.1 GCA_934699135.1 uncultured Bacteroidales bacterium | reverse complement strand
GGGCATGGCATTGAAGAAGAGATTCAAAAGCGCGCTGCTCAACCCGCTGCTGGTGTCAATAGTCATCATTATAGGTTTCCTGCTCATCACAGGCGTGAGCTATGACAGCTATGCCGCCGGTTCACAATATGTATCCTATCTCCTGACGCCAGCCACCATATGCCTGGCCCTGCCGCTCTATCAGCAGTGGGAACTTCTGAAACGGAACTATAGGGCCGTGGTGGCGGGCATCGTGGCGGGGGTGCTGTCTAGCATGACGTCAATACTCGCGCTCTCCGCGCTCCTGCGCTTCGGCCACGAGTCTTACGTCACGTTCCTGCCCAAGTCCATCACCACGGCCATAGGCATTGGCGTGTCGGAAGAGCTGGGCGGCTACGTCTCCGTCACAGTCGTCGTGATAGTCATCACCGGCGTGCTGGGCAACATCTTTGCCGAACAGGCCCTCAGGATAATGAGGATTACGGAACCTATCGCGAAAGGCATCGCCATAGGCAGCGCGTCACATGCCGTGGGCACGGCCAAAGCCATGGAGATGGGGTCCATCGAAGGGGCCATGAGCAGCCTCTCAATAGTTGTCAGCGGCATACTCACCGTCATTGCGGCACCCATATTCGCATCTTTTTGGTGATTTTTGCATTTGACGCGACAGTTTCTTAGATTTGCCTCAGGCCATGCGCCGCGCCTCGCCTGAACAAGGGAGGCTGCGCGGCCACGCTAAACAAGACAAGGAAAAAGATGGACGTTCTGGAAGCCATTGAGAAGAGGCACTCCGTGCGCAAATATTGCGACAAGATGCCCGACAAGAAAGACCTCATAAAGGTGATGGAGGCCGCAAGATTGGCGCCAACCGCAGTGAACAAGCAGCCGTTCAGGCTGATATGCGCCACCACGCCGCGCCTGATGAGCCAACTTCAAGCCTCGTATGACAGAGAATGGTTCAAGACCGCGCCCGCAATAATCGTGGTCGTGGCTAACCACGCAAAGAGCTGGCACAGAGGGTATGACGGCAAAGACCACGCCGACATTGACGCGGCCATCGTGACCGACCACATGACTCTGCGCGCCACGGAGCTAGGGTTGGGGACGTGCTGGGTGTGCAACTTCGACCCCGCCAAGGCCCGCAAAGCCCTCAACCTGACGGCAGACGAGGAACCCGTCGCACTGCTGCCCATAGGCTATGCGGCAGCCGATGAGCCGACAAAGCCCAAGAGCCGGAAAACGGCGCAGGAGACGTACTCATTCGCATAACCGATGCTCAACCCAAAAGGCGACAATGAACACACCGAGCAAAGAAATCCGCGAAGCCGCGCGCCTCATAGCAAACGCCAAGCGCGCCATAGCGTTTACGGGCGCGGGCATATCGCTAGAGAGCGGGGTGCCGACGTTCAGGGGAGACGGGAACAGCATATGGAGCAAATATGACCCCAACGACATTGACATAGAGAACTTCACGTCGAACCCGAAGAAATCGTGGAAGACGATAAAGGCATGCTTCTATGACTTTATGCGGGAGAAAGACATAAGGCCAAACAAAGCGCACATGGTCTTGGCAGAACTTGAGAAAGCCGGCAGACTTGAAGCCATTGTGACACAAAATATTGACGGCTTACATCAGAAAGCCGGCTCGCATAACGTGATAGAGTTCCACGGCACCACGGCAACAGTGACTTGCACCAAATGCGGGAAGCGATATGGCTGCTGTGAAGTGAACATGGCCGAGGAGCCGCCTCGGTGTCCCGAGTGCGGGGGAATCCTCAAACCGGACTTCGTCTTCTTTGGTGAAGGCATCCCCGAAGCCGCCCTCACAGCCAGTTTCGACCTGGCGAAGGAAGCAGACCTGTGCATTGTGGTCGGTACGTCTGGCGTGGTGATGCCTGCCGGCATGATACCGATCTTGGTCCATGAGAATGGGGGGAAAGTGATAGAAGTGAACCCCACGAAATCGCAAATAACGGACAGCTATTCCGACATCTTCATAGGGCGGAGCGCGGTGGAGGCGTTCATGGAGCTGGAGGCAGCCCTCAAAGACGAAGGGCTCAAACTTTGATTTTTTTGCCCAAAAAGATAACTTTGCGAAAATATATTTTTCAATAAGCTAGAAAGATGAAACTTCTTGAAGGGAAGACGGCCCTCATCACGGGAGCCGCACGCGGCATTGGCAAGGCCCTTGCCGTACGCTTCGCGGAGCAGGGTGCAAACATAGCATTCACGGACCTTGAGATTAACGACGCCGCCAAAGAGACGGAGGCCGAGATTGCGGCCTTGGGCGTAAAGGTCAAGGGCTACGCGTCTAACGCCGCGCTCTTTGAGCAGACGCACGCCGTCGTCAACCAGATCTTGGCGGACTTCGGCTCCATCGACGTGCTGGTGAACAACGCCGGCATCACCAAAGACGGCCTGATGCTGAAGATGACCGAGGCACAGTGGGACGCCGTCTTGACCGTCAACCTGAAGTCGGCATTCAACTTCATCCACGCCGTCATCCCCATCATGAGCAAGCAGCGCAAAGGCAGCATCATAAACATGAGCTCGGTCGTGGGCGTCCACGGCAACGCCGGCCAGTGCAACTACTCCGCCTCCAAGGCCGGCATGATCGGCCTGGCCAAGTCCATTGCGCAGGAGATGGGCAAGCGCGGCATCAGGGCCAACGCCATCGCCCCGGGCTTCATCATCACGGCCATGACGGATCAGCTCCCAGAAGACGTCAAGAAGGGCTGGTATGACAAGATCCCCCTCCACCGCGGCGGCACGCCAGAAGACATTGCCAACGTGGCGCTATTCCTGGCTTCCGACATGTCTTCCTACGTGTCTGGCCAAGTCATCCAGGTCGATGGCGGAATGAATATGTAATTGGCGTAAAGGTAAAGACCTTATAGGAGCTGAGGGCGCGGTGGCATTGTCATCGCGCCCTTGCTTTTTCCGCCGTTGCCGACCGCCATATTAACAGCCGAGCCACGGGCATATTGTGCAAAAAATGCTATATTTGCTTTGCTCTGCCAGCAAGAAGCGTCCGTTTTTCATATGAAACCCTATGCAAAATACGCAGTCAGCGTCTTGTCCCTCACCTTTTGCGGGTGCGGCACGGATATGCCGCACGTCCACGTCATAGGCGACTCCACCGTGGCGGACTATGACGCCAACACAACCCAAACGTGCGGATGGGGGCAGATGCTCGGCCAGATGGCACCCGACGGCGTGACCGTGGTGAACCACGCAAAGCCCGGACGGAGCTCACGCGGCTTTTATACCGATGGCAGCTGGAAGTCGGCCCGCAAGGAGATAAACCCCGGAGACATTGTACTAATCCAGTTTGGCCACAATGACGAGCGAATGACGCCAGGCAACGCAGACACTCCGCACCCGTCATCGCCGTGGGACACATATTGTCACTATTTGAGCCTGTTTGTAGACGAGACGCGGCAGGCCGGCGCCACTCCCGTGGTGGTCACGCCCACGGCGCGGAGGCTCTTTGACGGCAACACGGTGTCGCTCCGCGGCCTGCACAACTTTGGCAAGACAGCGCGCGACACGACCCTCGACTTCGCCGCGGCGGCGAAGCACGTGGCCGACAGCACGGGGGCCAACAGCATAGACCTATGCGCCAAGAGCAAGCAGATAATCGAGGCCTATGGCATAGCGGGGTCGAAAGAGCAGCTATATGTGAGGGGAGACAACACCCACACGAGCGCAAAAGGCGCGGCAGTGTTCGCCATGGCCGTGGCCGAGGCCCTGGACACCTTGGGACTTTGTGACAAGGAGATGCGACACCCCGCCATCATTGTGTCTCGCCAAGCCATCGACTTTGGCGACGTCTTTGTGGGAGACACGGCGCGCGAGGCCCTGGACATTGTCGACCTGTTCTGCGTATCGACCCTGCAACCCAAATTCCTCACCCACCACAAGACAATCTCCATCGAGGCCTCATCGGGCTTCAAGCTGGCGCGAGACGCCAATTCCGCCCTGCAAGACACACTGAACATATATACCAACTCCACTGCGTCCGTCTACGTGTGCTACGCTCCGAAATGCAACGTGAAAGAGGCCTCGAAGCTGAAGATAAGCACCCCAGACGCCACTGTGAGCATAATGGTTGAGGGGCGCGGGCGGGTGGCGTCGCGCCATGATGCGTCGCGAATAGCGTGGGCTGACATAGCAAAGCCGCTGGAGACCACGACAATGGCAGCCCGTCTGACATCTGCCAGGGGGCTTGAGCTGACAGACAAAGGCGGATTTCTGCCCGCGAGAGGAGCTTGGACCGCCGAGCCCGACAACGAGAGCTACATCCAGCTACGCATAAGCAATGGCGAGAACACGCTGAGAATAGACAAGATGTCAATATCGTCAAGCTCGGAACACACCTACAAGGTTCTCTGCTCCCTTGGCACAGACTTCTTCCGCTGCAAAGACATTGGGCGACGAGGCATTGAGGAGACCGAACCTCACGGTTTTTTCAAGACCGACACGTTCTACACGGGCATAGTCCTGAAGCCATACGAGACGCTGTACGTCCGCCTATGCATAGGATCGTCAATCACGCTGCCCGCCACACCATTCATTGTGTCCGGCATTTTGTTTGACGTGGACGCCATAGAGTGACACAGAGAGACGCAAAAAAGAAGGCGCTCCCCGAGAGACACAGGGAGCGCCTCCACTCTTTCTTGCGCCCAACCCTTACCGGGCTTTGCCAATGCGTCCAATTCTTTGGCTACGATACTGCAATGGCGAGAGGCCTATGTGCTTCTTAAGGAAAGTCCCGAAGAAGGACTGGTTCGGGAATCCCAACTCTTGCGCCACCTGCCGGACACTCTTGGTATCGTCTTTCAAGGCATCGACAATGTCTCGCAACACGGCCTTGTTGATCACCTGGATGGCCGTCATGCCGCTCTTGCGCTTGCATATTGACGACAGGTATTTGGGCGTTATGCTCAAGTCGTGGGCATACTCGTCCACGCGGCGGCACTTGGGCCTCTGGCCGTCCAAGAGGTTCAGGAAACGGCGGAAAATGGCGTCGGCGGAAGTGTAGCCCCCCACCTGCTCGGCGTCCGCCTCCAAGGCGGAGACGAACTCGCACACCGAGGCGCTGGCCAAGTTGGAGATGATCCTGTCGTTGAGCAACGACTCGGGTTCCCGCGCCTTGCACTTCATCAGCCATATGCAGCCCGACAGGTTGTCCGCCGAGCCTGGCGACAAGTGAATCAGCGGCTTGCGGCTTATGAGCAGCGCGACGTCGGCACGACGGAAGTCGGCGGCCGCGAACATTGAGACAAAATCCATTGACAGGCACAGGCACATGACCCGCGCCGACTCGCTGGCCTCAACCCGCTCCAAAACGGCACTGGGGCCGAGGACGAGGACGTCGTCTTCTCCGAGCGCATACTCACTCTCGCCTACGCAGAGGCCCACGTTGCCACTGCACACAAGAATCACGACCAGAGAGTCTAATCGCCTACCAGAGAGGGAGGCAAGTTGCGACGCGTCATCAATGACGGCATACTTGTCGGCATAGAAGGAACCTTGGACTTCGCTGCGCATCGCTTGGATAGTGTTACTCTTCATC
>CAKUVM010000076.1 GCA_934699135.1 uncultured Bacteroidales bacterium | reverse complement strand
TCCTCACCCCCGCCAAGAAGGAGCCCTGGTGGAAAAAATTCCTGGAGAAATTCACAGACCCCCTCATAATAATACTGCTCGTGGCGGGATGCCTGTCTGTGGGCATATCAATATACGAATATGAGGCGTTGGGCAAGGGCGCGGCCGTGTTCTTCGAACCCATCGGCATCTTCGTGGCCATTCTTCTGGCCACAGGATTGGCGTTCATTTTCGAGATGAAGGCAGACCGCGAGTTCGCCGTCCTCAACCAAGTGAATGACGATGAACCTGTGGAGGTGATGCGCGGCGGCACGGCGCGAAAAGTCCCCAAGAGAGACATCGTGGTGGGCGACATCATAATCCTCTCAACGGGAGATGAAGTGCCGGCCGATGCCGAATTGCTCACGGCCACACTCCTCAAGGTTGACGAGAGCAGCCTGACGGGCGAGCCTCTGTGCGAAAAGACGACAGTGGAGGCCGACTTTGACAAAGAGGCCCCATTCCCATCCAACCACGTGATGCGCGGCACCAAGGTGATGGAGGGGCATGGCATGGCGCGCGTCTTCGCCGTGGGAGACGAGACGGAGAATGGCAAGGTTTTCGAAGCCGCGCAAATTGACGACAGCGTCCGCACGCCACTCAACGAGCAACTTGACGGGCTTGGAGACCTGATAACGAAACTGAGCTACGCCTTGGCCGCGCTCGTGGTGCTGGGTCGCTGCGTGGCTTACCTGTGGCCAATTTGGGCCACCGAGGCAGACCTGGTGTGGGTGGATTTTCTGGCCTATCTGCTGCAGACACTCATGATTGCCGTGACGCTAATTGTGGTGGCCGTGCCGGAGGGACTGCCAATGGCCGTGACTCTGGCCTTGGCCTACAGTATGCGCAGAATGCTGAAAACCAACAATCTTGTGCGTAAAATGCACGCCTGTGAGACCATGGGAGCCTCCACCGTGATATGCACTGACAAGACAGGCACGCTGACGCAAAACAAGATGAAAGTGAGCCAAACCGCATTCTTCGACTTGGGCGAGAGCCAGGCTCTAGATGGCGGCGAAGCCGCACAAACGATAGCAGAGGGCGTGGCCGTCAACGCGACAGCGGAGCTTGACACTTCAGACCCTAAGGCCCCCGCGCCAATAGGCAACCCGACAGAGGGCGCGCTGCTGCTGTGGCTCCACAGCCAAGGGCTGAACTATAGACAACTGCGCGATGAAGCCGCAAAAATGGAAGAATTGCCATTCTCTACCGAGAGGAAGTATATGGCCACGGTGGTTCGCGAGACCTCGGGCCGGATTGTCCTCCACGTCAAGGGCGCACCCGAGATTGTCTTGTCTCTCTGCAAGACCGTGGCTCAAGGCAAGAGCCGCGAGGAGGTGGAGAGACTGCTGCAGACGTATCAGGAGCAGGGGATGCGCACGCTAGGCTTCGCCTATCAAGTCCTTAACGAGACAGACCACGTCATAGCGGACGGGAAAGTTGTGGCGGACGGGCTGACATTCCTCGGCATAGTGGCGATAGCCGACCCCGTGCGGGATGACGTGCCTGAGGCCGTGGGCAAATGCATTGGCGCGGGCATCGACATCAAAATGGTGACGGGAGACACCGTCAGCACAGCCCGCGAGATTGGCCGGCAAATTGGCCTATGGAACCCAGCCAAAGACGGAGACAGGAACATTGCGACAGGAACTGAACTGGCCGCCATGACCGACCAGGAGCTGGAGCAAAAGGTAGGCGACCTGAAGATAATCGCCCGCGCCCGCCCCTTGGACAAGAAGAGACTGGTGGAGGCCCTGCAAAGGCGCGGTGAGGTGGTGGCCGTGACTGGCGACGGCACCAACGACGCCCCAGCACTCAAAGCCGCCCACGTGGGCCTCTCTATGGGCGACGGCACGTCTGTGGCCAAAGAGGTGAGCGACATCACCATTATTGACAACTCGTTTAGCAGCATCGGGCGCGCTGTCATGTGGGGGCGCTCTCTCTATCAGAATATCCAGCGCTTCCTACTCTTCCAGCTGACGGTCAATGTGTCGGCCTGCCTGATTGTATTGGTCGGCGCGTTTATGAGCATCCAATCACCACTGACGGTGACACAGATGCTCTGGGTGAACCTCATTATGGACACGTTCGGCGCCATGGCGCTGGCGTCTCTGCCTCCATCGCCAGAGGTTATGAAATGCAGGCCAAGGAATCGTAAAGCTTTCATCATAGACCGCCAGATGGGTGTGGAGATATTTGGTATCGGAGGACTCTTTTTCCTCATCATGGTGGTTATGCTCTA
Source organism: uncultured Bacteroidales bacterium (assembly GCA_934699135.1). Lineage (GTDB taxonomy): Bacteria > Bacteroidota > Bacteroidia > Bacteroidales > Marinilabiliaceae > W3P20-009. The sequence goes on along the minus strand of CAKUVM010000076.1, from coordinate 3,331 downwards.
TGTATGCGAACACGCTGACATTCACCATATGACAGACTTCCTGCACTGCACCATCGGCTTCAAGGACGGCCTCAACACCGATGAGCAGACCCTCCTGTTCTCCGTCTTCGTGATGACGCACTTCTGGTATATGTTCGACGCCCGCGCTTTCCGCACAGGCCGCAGTGCGCTTCACTTGCGAGGTTGCAAAGGGTTCGGGCTCATAGCCGCGATCATCCTGATTGGCCAGGTGCTGATTGTGGAGGTTATGTACAAGTTCTTTGACGTGGCTCCAATGTCGCTAGAAGATTGGGGCATAATCACCTTAGCTTCATCTCTCGTCTTGTGGGTGCGCGAGGGCTACATTTGGCTCTTTGGCGGAAGGCGGCGTGCCTAGACCCCATCATTCGACTCGCGGAGGCGGCCTTCAGAATCAGGAGACCGCCTCCTTTTGCCTCCGTCTGCCTGTGTTTGACCTGATGAGTATGATAAGTATGTGTCCGCCGCGGCATTGGCGGAGGATACTCGCCATAATAATGGATGGAATGGCATCAAAAAAAGAGACTAGCCCAGACGGCCAGTCTCTTTTTCATTTTCGCTCTTTTTCGAAAGGCTATTTCTCCATATAGCTTTCAATAGGCTTAGCCTCTATCTGTTGCAGAGTAAGATTCTTATTATTCACAGCGTTAACCATCAGTTTGAGAACCGCCTCGCCATCGTTGGCAAAAGCGACTTCCTTGCGGTCTATTAGGCCAGACTGCTCTTTGCCGGTACCGAGGTAGCCATTGTCCCAGAATATCGGAGCCATGCAATACGCCCGCGCGGCCGCGCACACAAACTCCAGGTAATATTTCCTGAAGGCCTCACTTCTCTCATCGTCACGGCGGACGCACCCTATCTCACCGATATACACAGGCGTGCCGGCATTGATGAACTTGGTCTTCATGGCTGCAAATATATCCCTCACGTTGTCTTCATCGCCCCAGTTTAATTTCTTGTCTGGCGCGGCCAGATGTCCCCATTCTGAGAACTCGGCATCCAGCGTATATTTGTTAGGGTCGTAGAAATGTATGGCCACCATAAGCCTCTTGGCGGGGTCGGCAGGCAGTTTGAGGTACTTGACGGCGAAGTCGAAGTTTGTGACGTAGCTTGGCACGGCAATCCACCTTGTGGCATTCTCGCCGCCCGTGGCGCGGATGGCCTCCACGGCGGCGGCGTTCCACTCGTTAAGCGTCTTGTATTGCTTGCCGCCATCGTTGCGGTTGTCTCCCCAGCCCCAGCCGCCGTCATGAATCTCGTTGAGAACCTCGAAAATGAGCCACGGGCCCTTGTCTTGAAATTTCTTGGCAATTTGCGTCCACATGGCTCGCAGCTGTGCCTGCACGGCCTTGTTCACAGCGGCGTTGGCGGCTGCGCCTTTTATGTTCAGCCAATGCGCGCCATCGGCCCCATCATGGTGAATGTTGATGATGGCGTTTAGCCCCGCGGCCTCGGCATAGCCCACCACCTGCGCCACGCGGTTTAGCCACGCCTCGTCAATCTTATATTCAGGGGCCGGGCCTGTGTGTCCCAGCCACGTGACGGGGATTCGCACCGTCTTCACGCCAGCCTTTGCCACAAGGTCAAACAGACCTTGACAAGATGGCACGTTGCTCCAAGCCGTCTCGGCAGCCAAGCCGCCCTCAGCCGTCCAACTGTCCAGGCTGTTGCCCAGGTTCCAGCCCATGCCCATGGCCTCGGCCACGTCGGCGGGGGTGTTGGCGTCGCCCAGCGTCATGGCCCGCACGGCAGGGGCGGCATCGGAGGCAGGCGTGGTCTTCTTTGCGCCATCACCTGCGCACCCTTGGAGAGCTATGGCGGCAGCGGCCATCGCCACGTAGGTTTTCAGTGTTGTCTTTGTCTTCATATCTATTTCATACTTAAAGTTTCTCTACTTCCTGAAATCGGGCAGATCTCCGCGCCACGCCACAAAATCGGCATTGGCGGCATCGGCCCACCACTCGGCGTCGGCCCACTCGTGGCCACTCAACGTCGTGGCCTTATATTGATACCACGGCATAAACCATCCCCAGAGGACTCCTGCGCTCCATTGTCTCGAGATTGCCGCCACATCGCCACACTCGCTGAGTGTCAACGGTTTATTTGGGAAAGACTCGCGTATTGCCTCATACTCGGCAACCATCCGGGCACAGTCTTTGTGATAAGAGTCGCGCCCTATCACATCGACATACTCGTCTCCCGGGTACCACGCCGTGTCCCGTGCCACGACATCACCGCCATGGAAGCCAGTCTCTGTGGTCCACACCCATATCAAGTTATTCAGCCCCTCGGCACTGAAATATTGGTGCATATGTCGCCACAAGGCCGCATATGCCTCCGCGCCGCCGTTGCCCCACCAGAACCAAGGTTCGCCACCTATCAAGGTGTTTCCCGCGGCCTCGTGAAGCGGTCGCCACAGTACGGGGATTCCGGCCTCCTTGAACTGGCGGAGCCTCTTGGCCACCAGCCCGAGGTCATGAGCCATGACAGCATGCTCCCACGTGCCGTCTTTCAGCATGTTGGCGGTGCGGAACTCTGTGTCAGGTCGAAATGTGAGCCTGGCGGAGTCTGGGGCCACAGGCACATTCCAATGCCAACAGACCGTGACCAAGCCGCCGGCATCCCACCAACCTTGCGGCACGGAAAAGTCGTCATAGGGGCGATATACCCCGGCCGCTGTGTCATCGTCAGTGTATATGTCGATATAGTCCAAGCCAATGATGGCAGGATATTTGCCTGTGGCCTCATGCACAAGATCAGCCTCGGCCGTGTTCCACGTCACATTGGCCATAGTGGCCGAAAGAGCCTTGCGCCCCTGCGACTGCGCAATGAAGTCCAAGACCCTCGAGGCCTCTGGAGAAAGACGCTCCGCGCCACTTTGCCCAGTCTGGCAGGAGGCCAAGGCGAGAGCCATAAGGCCAGCAAAAGCTATTTGTTTAATTTTCATATCTCTGTTATTTGTTTGTTGAGCATCAGACAACAATCATATCGCGCAAAGCCGCGGCGAACGCGGCGCCTGTCTTAGTATAGAATCGTTTGGCCGTGCCTATTGACATGACTGGCCGCAGCCCTATGGCGGAGTCGCATACGAAGCACTCCATGGCCTCGGTCACAGTGGGCTGCCCGATGCCATCGACCTCCTCATACGTCATTCGGAACCGCTCAAAGAGCCTCTTCTCTTTCACGAAACGGCAAAGTGCGTCCGGCTTGGCGTTTCGCCCCACCCCGATCACCCTTCCGCCTGGCAAGACGAAAAAAATGTTGCCCAACGTGGTCCGGGCCAAACGACGGTCTGACAGCATGAGGCAAGACC
>CAKUVM010000075.1 GCA_934699135.1 uncultured Bacteroidales bacterium | reverse complement strand
TTAACGATATGTATGTGGAGCCGCCGTCCCATTTCTCCGACTTAACTCTTATGTTGGGTGTCAGAACCTTTTGGCCTGAAGAAATTAGCGATAGCGCAGTTTTTCGCGAAACGGGGCTAAGCCTTTCTGACAGCGCATTCTCCATCAGCAACGTCAAGTCCGCCAACTCGTCATCTCCCGTCTCTTCTGTGCCGAACACAACATATTTGTATCGAGATAAGTCGCTCCCATTTGACACCGTGGTTGTTGACGAAGCGCACGATGCTAACAAAGAAACAAGTAATGCTAATAAGGCAATGTTTCTCATTCTCAACTTTATTGATATGTTTTCGTTCTCACTCCCCAATCCGCGTCACCTCCCCAATCTTCGGGACAATGACGTTTATTGAGTCCTTTTGCATGGCGCGCTCGTTCTTCAGCGGTTCGTCCCAGCTGTGGCGCGAGTGGCCAGACCATACCGTCACGTCCTCTTCTGGCGGAATGCCCTACAAGTCGCGGCCACTATGCAGGCCGTTATTATCACCACAGCCATTCTCTTGCTTTTTTTCATTCTAGTCCTCGTTCAATCTTTCTTTGTGCCACAGTGGCAAGCGCAAGTTCGGCTCCGCTATGCTCAATCTGCGGCAGACGCATCACTTATAGGATAACCCAAATTACGGGGAATTAATGCGGTCACACGCCCCGCCCAATCAAAAAATGCCACTTCCTGCTCCCTGCGTGTCATTAAAATAAGTACTTTTGCCGGACCTATGAAGGCCTTTCACTTTGGGCTGATGGCCGCTTTGGCCTCGTTGCCCGCCGTTTTTGCCTCCTGCATAAAGGATGAGCCACTCAACGCCGAGTGCGACATTGAGATGGCCTATATCCATTTTGACAACCCGTCCGAGGCGCTCTTCTCGCCGTCCGACTCCGCCGTCAACCTCTCTTCGTCCGAGTCGGGTGTCTCTTTCGGCGTGAGGCAGGGTGCCGACCTCTCGGCTCTGGCTCCCGTCTTCCGCCTCTCGGCAGGCGCCACAGTGTCTCCCGCCAGTGGCTCTGTCCACGATTTCACCTCCGGCCCGGTCTCTTATGTGGTCACGTCGGAGGATGGCCGTTGGAGCCGCTCCTATTCAGTGGCCGTCCGCCATGTGGTGCGCACGGTGAGCGATACCGTCCACTTTGATTTTGAGCACCCTTTCCTCACCTCTTTCGTGGGGTCTTACTATGACTGGACTGAGTTCTCCGACCGCGGCGACAGCCTAAAGGTCTGGGCCTCCGGCAACGCCGGCTTCTCCATAAGCCAGAGCGAGGCCGCCTCGCTTGATTACCCCTCGGCCCCCTTGGCCAATGGCTACGATGGCAAGGCCGCGCGCCTCGTCACGCGCTACACGGGCGCCCTCGGCGCTATGTTCAATATGCCCATTGCCGCCGGCAATCTCTTCCTTGGCAAGTTCGCCCCGGAGAATGCCCTTATGGACCCCATGTCGGCCACGCGTTTCGGCACGCCCGTCGACTATAAGCCAGTGCGCTTCGAGGGCTATTACACCTACGCCCCGGGGGCTGATTATCAAGACGGCGCGGGCAAGATCTATCCCGAAAAGACCGACTCCGCCTCCATCTATGCCGTCTTCTACCGCAACCAGGATGCCAACGGCAACGCCGTGACGCTAGATGGCTCCAACGTCCTCACAAGCCCGCTCCTTCTAGGCGTGGCCAAGCTGGCCGAGGTGCCGCCCACTGATGTCTGGACGCCTTTTGGCGTCGACTTCGTCTATTCGGCCGATGTTGACGAAGACATCTTGGAGCGCAGGGGATACAGCATGTCCGTTGTCTTCTCCTCAAGTTCCAATGGCGATGCTTTCGAGGGCGCCATTGGCAGCGCGCTCTGCGTCGATAAGGTGAGCGTCATCTGTAGCCGTGAGGAGAAGTAGGAGTTAGCGCAAGAAAGAAGAAGAGATGATTAAAAACATTATATGCGGCGCTTTTGCGCTCATGCTCTCTCTGTCCGCCGCTTCGGCGCAGTCTGAGGCCGGGGTGCTTTCTGTCGCCGCGCGCGTGGGCTTCGGTGTCGGTGGCACGGCCCCCGTAGGCCTGCCTGCGGAGATCCGCGGCCTCAATGGCTTCCACCCGCGTGCCAATCTCTCTGTCGGCGCCGATGTCTGCCGCAAGTTCTCGTCCACTTGGGGCGCGCAGCTTTCGTTGAGGTTTGAGAATAAGGGCATGTGGACTGATGCTGACGTCAAGGGCTACAGCATGGAGATGCGCAAGGGCGGCGATGCCGTCAGCGGCGTCTTCACGGGCGGTGTCGTCACCGAGGTCGACCAGTGGATGTTCACCATCCCTCTTATGGCCACGGCGGATGTCCGCAAGGTCCGCGTACATGCCGGCCCCTATGTCTCTCTCCTTGTGGGTCGCGATTTTTCCGGCTACGCCTACGATGGCTACATCCGTCAAGGCGCGCCCACGGGGCCGAAAGTCATGATAGGCTCCGAGCCTGGCAGTCGTGGCGACTACGATTTCTCAGACGATATGCGCAAGGCGCAGTTCGGCCTTATGGCAGGAGCCGATTGGGCGTTTTTGAGCCATCTGGGCGCCTATCTCGACCTCTCTTGGGGTCTGACTGGCGTCTTTCACAGCAGTTTCAAAACCATAGAGCAGACCATGTACCCCATCTACGGCACCGTTGGCCTGTTTTATAGATTCAATTAATTCACAAACTCATTTTTTTTAGCGAATGAAGAAACTTTTACTTTTTTTTGCAATCAGCCTTATTTTTGTCTCTAGGGCTTTTGCCACAGATTACGTCGGCGACCTGGTAATCTCGATTGAGAGTGCGGAGGCTCCCGCAACGTCTCCAAACACCACCATAATAATTGAGGAGACGGATGAGGCCAATTCGCTCTACAGCCTTTCCATAAAGGATTTTTCTCTCGAAGGTATGGCTCTGGGCGACATTAATTTGAAGGATGTCAAGGGAGAAAAGCAGGACAATGGCAGTGTCTTGCTCACCACCGAGGCGCAGGATGTGGCTGTTATGGGAGGCTTGTTAACAGCAAAAGTGACGCTGATTGGCGTTATGTCATCTGATGGCAAGTCTTTTAAGACTGAAAAGCTGGATATTTTGGCGATGGGAGAGATAAAAGTGATCGCTTCATTCTCTGGAGTTGCTGCTGGCGAGACGGCTCTCCCGTCCATCACCACGCCTAGTGGCGCGGACGAGGTCTTCGACCTTGCCGGCAAGAGGGTCTACTCCATCGACCGCCGCGGCATCTACATTGTCCGCCATGCCGATGGCACCACCTCTAAGGTCGTCAAGCGATAAAGGTTGAACATTTAGATACTCTCTCTTGCGGCGCGTCCCTGGCGGGGCGCGCCGCTTCTGTTTTCCACGTCTTTCTTGCATCGCCGTTTGCGTTTTCCATCGCCATTTTTCCGCTCTTCTCCCATATTCACTACCTTTGCCATCGGCATTTTTACACTAAGCAGATGATCGACTTGTCCATTGTCGTCCCCTCGTTCAATGAGGAGGAGAGTTTGGGAGAGCTTACTGACTGGATTGCGCGCGTCCTGGCGACCACGCCATATAAATATGAGGTGATTATTGTTGACGACGGCAGCTCCGACGACACGTGGGAGCGGGTGGAGCAGATCCACCGGGCGGACAGCCGCGTGGTGGGCATCCGTTTCCGCCGCAACTACGGCAAGAGCGCGGCCCTGAGCGAGGGCTTCGCCGCCGCGCGCGGGCGCGTGGTAATCACTATGGATGCCGACCTGCAAGACAGCCCCGACGAGATCCCGGCGCTCATGGACATGATTCTCCGCGACGGCTACGATATGGTCAGCGGCTGGAAAAAGGTGCGTCACGACCCTCTCTCCAAGACCCTGCCATCCAAGATATTCAACGGCGTGGTGCGCCGCATATCGGGCATACCCCTCCACGACTTCAATTGTGGCCTCAAGGCCTATCGCTCCGAGGTGGTCAAGACCATCGAGGTCTACGGCGAGATGCACCGCTACGTGCCCCTCTTGGCCAAGGAGGCCGGATTCCGAAGGATTGGCGAGAAAGTGGTCCATCACTACGAGCGCAAGTTCGGCCACTCCAAGTTCGGCATTGAGCGCACCATCAAGGGCTTCCTGGATCTCCTCTCCGTCACCTTCATGGGCAAGTTTGGCAAGAGGCCCATGCACCTCTTCGGCGCCCTCGGCACGCTTATGTTCTTCCTTGGCTTCATCGCCGCGGCGTGGCTCGGTGCCAAGAAGCTCTGGTTCGTCTACCATGGCGCCAGCGCGCCGCTCGTCACCACCAGCCCCTATTTCTATTTGGCTCTTGTCTTCATGCTCATGGGCACTCAGCTCTTCTTGGCCGGCTTCGTGGCCGAGCTGGTCACGCGCAATGCGCCTGATCGTAACAAATATCTCATCGCCTCGCGCATCGAGACTAACGAGGGGGAGGCTTAGCGTGGAGCTTGTCACAATAAAGGGCAACTATAGCGAGGCATTGCGCCACAAGGTCTTTGGCGTGGTGAGGGACATTGTCGGCGTCACGGGTCAGCCGGCCTACGTCATTGGCGGCTTTGTCCGCGACCTGCTTCTCGGCATCCCGTCACAAGACATCGACATCGTCGTCCAGGGCAGCGGCATAGATTTGGCCACGTCGGTCTCGCGCCGTTTCACGGGGGCGCGCCTCTCCGTCTTCAAGTCGTTCGGCACGGCCATGGTCAAGGCCGGCGGGGCCGAGATTGAGTTCGTCGGGGCGCGCAAAGAGTCTTATAGGGCAGACTCCCGCAAGCCCATTGTGGAAGATGGCACCATCGAGGACGACCAGCGGCGGCGAGACTTCACCATCAACGCCTTGGCTCTCAGCCTCAATCCGGACACATTTGGCGACATTGTGGACCCCTTTGGCGGCATTGAGGACCTGCGTGACGGCATCATCCGCACTCCGCTGGACCCAGATGTCACGTTCTCTGACGACCCGCTGCGCATGCTCCGCGGCATACGTTTCGCCTCCCGCCTGGGCTTCTCCATAAGCCCGGCCACGCTGGAGGGCATGACGCGTATGGCCCCGCGGATTGAGATAATATCCCAAGAGCGGATCACCGAGGAGCTGATGAAGGCCATGGAGACGTCGCGAGAGCCCTCCGTGGCCTGGAAGCTGCTTGACAAGGTTGGCCTCCTAGCATACATATTGCCCGAGCTATCGGCTCTCAAAGGGGTGGAGAAGAGGGGGCGTTTTGCCCACAAAGACAATTTCAACCACACCATGCAGGTGCTGGACAGCGTGGCAGCGCAGTCGGCCGATGTCTGGCTCCGTTGGGCCGCGCTCTTTCATGACATCGGCAAGCCTCGCACCAAACGTTTTGAAGACGGGGTGGGGTGGACGTTCCGCAACCACAACTATATCGGGGCCAAGATGTTGCCCAAGATCTTCACCCGCCTCAAGCTACCCCTCGGCGAGCCGCTGAAGTTTGTGCAGAAGCTCGTCAATCTTCATATGCGCCCCATCGTCCTTAGCGAAGACGTGGTGACGGACTCCGCCGTGCGCCGCCTCCTCTTCGAGGCCGGCGACGATGTCGAGGCCCTCATGACCCTTTGCGAGGCCGACATAACGAGCCGAAACGAGGAGAAGGTGCAGCGTTTCTTGCGAAATTTCAAGATTGTCCGGCGCAAGATGAAGGAGATTGAGGAGAAAGACCACATCCGCAACTTCCAGCCGCCCGTGTCGGGCGAGGAGATCATGCGAACCTTCGGCCTGCCTCCCAGCCAACCCGTGGGCATCATCAAAGACGCCATCAAAGACGCCATCCTCGACGGCGTCATTCGCAATGACTACGCCGAGGCCTACACGCTTATGATCACCGAGGGAGAGAAGCTCGGTCTTAAGCC
>CAKUVM010000074.1 GCA_934699135.1 uncultured Bacteroidales bacterium | reverse complement strand
GGTGGCCGACACCAGCCCCGACGGGTCATACAACATCATCTGCAGCACCAAAGAGACGGCGCGCCTGGGCAAGGACGGGATAAATGAAGGCCTCATCACGCCAGAGGCCATGCGCCGAGGCCTGGCGGCCATCGACGCACATATGCGGACGCTCGCCACGCTCGGCAAGATTGACCGCGTGGTGGCCATAGGCACGTCCGCCATGCGCAACGCTGCTAACGCCGCCGACTTCTCGCATGCCATTGAGGAGAAGTATGGCTTCGGAATCAAGGTTATAAGTGGCGAGGACGAGGCCCGCATGATATTCGACGGCGTGAAGCAAGTCATGCCGCTTGGCCGTGAGAGGGTTCTCATCCTCGACATTGGCGGCGGCAGCTGCGAGTTCATCATAGCAAACAAAGACGGCGTGGCTTGGCAGCATAGCTATGAGCTTGGCATGTCTCGCGTGCTGGATAAGTTCCACCCGTCAGACCCCATAACTGTCAAAGAGATAAACGACATTGAGGCTTTCTTCCGCAGCGGAATCGTGGGTCTCCATGAAGCCCTGTGTGAGTTTCCAGTGTTCACGCTCGTCGGCACGTCCGGCTCTTTTGACACCATGGCCGCGCTGGTGGCCGCGCGAAACCACCCGTGGCTCAACGTCCGCCTCTCAACGAGCTACGAGATCCCGCTCCCGTGTTTTGAAGACACGTTCCGCAAGCTCATCCACTCCACAGCTGACCAGAGAGCCGCGATGGAGCATATGGACCCCGCTCGCGTCGATCTCATCGTCCCTGGTGTAATATTCATCAACTTCATCCTCGCCGAGGCGCATATCGAAAGGATGTACCAATGCGGTTTCGCCCTTAAGCAGGGTGCTGTGTATCAGCTCATAGATGGCAAGCTGTAAGGTTTCGTGACAGATAAAAAGACATAAAGATGGCCAAAATCCTTGTCATAGATGACCAACGAAGCATCCGCTCTACGCTCAAAGACATTTTGGAGATGGAGGGGCACGCCGTGAGCTTGGCCGAAGATGGGGCGCAGGGCGTGGAGGCGTTCAAGGCCGAGGCGTTTGACGTGGTGCTGACAGACATCAAGATGCCCGGGATGGACGGTATGGAGGTGCTTGACGCCATCATGGCGCAAAGGCCCGATTGCCCTGTCATAATGATCTCTGGCCACGGAGACATTGACACGGCCGTAGAGTGCATCAAAAAGGGCGCTTACGATTTCATACAGAAGCCTCTAGACCTCAACCGTCTCCTCGTCACCATAAAAAACGCGCAAGAAAAAGGAGCCCTTGTCTCTGAGACGAAAAAACTTAAGAAAAAGGTGGCGCATGCCTACGACATGGTCGGAGACTCGCAGCCAATGATGCGCGTGCGAGACATGATAGACAAAGTGGCGCAGACTGACGCGCGCGTCCTCATCCTGGGGGGCAACGGCACGGGCAAGGAGCTTGTGGCCCGCGCCCTCCACGAGAACAGCCGTCGGGCCGCAGGCCCATTCATAGAGGTCAACTGCGCCGCCATTCCGTCAGAACTTATTGAGAGCGAACTTTTTGGTCACGAGAAAGGCGCTTTCACCTCTGCCGTCAAGCAGCGAATCGGCAGGTTTGAGCAGGCCGATGGCGGGACCATCTTCCTCGATGAGATAGGAGACATGAGCTTGCCCGCACAGGCGAAGGTGTTGCGCGCGTTGCAAGAAAGCACCATAACGCGTGTGGGCGGAGACAAGGACATAAAGGTCGACGTCCGCGTCTTGGCGGCCACGAACAAGAATTTGGCGGAGGAGATTAAGGCGGGACGTTTCCGCGAAGACCTCTATCACCGCCTCTCCGTCATCATAATAAACGTCCCATCGCTCAATGAGAGGGCGGAGGACATCCCGGCCTTGGCGCACTATTTTCTCCAAATGGTGGCCCAAGAGCTTAATATGCCGCAAAAAGGAGTGACGGAAGAGGCTCTCGCGGCCCTGAAGCATATAAACTGGACTGGCAACATACGCGAGTTCCGTAATGTCATGGAGCGCCTCACCATCTTGGCCCCCGGGGCAGACATCACAGCAAAGGACGTGGCGGACTACGCGCGCCCCATTGGCGGATAGCCGCTCGCGACCGACAGCGATCACAACGGCCACCTTGTCGCTCCTGCGCAGGGTGGCTGTTTTCTGTTCCCCACCTCTGTCCCCACGCGCTCGCCTTGCGGCCACAAAGTGCCGCCGCCTCGCTCGCCATGCCGCCATTTCACGCTAAATTCGCGCACGACGTGGACATTGAGCACAGTATGAATTACTACGTAATAATAAGGAACGGCAATGACTTTGGCCCCTACGACATTGCCACCATTGCCGAGATGGTGGCCCGCGGTCGTGTCTTGAAGTGCGACAAGGCGAGGCCTGACGGAGGGATATACGATGGCCGCACCACCGTGGGCGACTGCTTGCGCCGCGAGGGTGTGAAGGTGAGCGTCAGGCGGCGCGGCTCCATCGTCAGCCAGATCAAGTCCATTGGCTCTGAGATTCTTTTCCCCAAGGGAGATATGAGCCGCGGCGTGTGGAGGCAAGACTCCCGGTTGCTCATGATGGCTGCCGTGGGTCTTCTGCCCGCTGTCGTTGAGCTCTTTGGGGGCTCCTCCGTCCTCACTTTCTATTTCATATCGCTCTATTTCTCCGGGGTTTGGGGGCTTTTTTTCTATTATTTGTTCAAGACCCGTCAGGTCTCGGCTCGCTCCGCCGTCATCACTTTTTTTCTCACGCAGGTGTTTGTCTTTGTGGCGTGGGATGTGCTCGGCATCGTGGCCCTAAATCCGTTTTATGGGTTCGAAGAGGCTCGCTCGTTTGTGGGGCAGGCGCTTTTCTACGTCTGCGGCGTCGGCGTGACGGAGGAGTTCGCCAAGGCTCTGCCGCTCTTCATCATCGTGGCGCGGGCACGAGAGCCGTTGGTGCCTCAGACCATGGTCTTCTACGGCCTTGTAAGCGGCATCGCGTTTGGCGTCTTTGAGGGGGTGCAGTACCAGCTCACCGTCAATGCCGAGTATGGCTATAGCGAGTCCTTTTTTATGAACATAACGCGTCTTACTACACTGCCTTTCGCCCATGCCCTGTGGGCTGGCGTGGCCGGCTATTTCATCTCGTTCGCGCAGCTCTTCCCCGCATACAAGTGGGCCCTCCGCGTCTTGGCCGTGGCCATACCTGCGATCCTTCACGGGGTCTACGATTTCGCTTGCTCCTATGCCGTCTTTGGCCTCGTGGTGCGCGTCGGCCTCATATTTTTCTCGGCTCTTCTCCTTATGACATATCTCAACCGCGGCAAAGATCTCCAGTCGCGTCTGTCAAATCTCACTCATGCCGGCTGACGCGTTCCCTCGGCTCAATTTGCCCACGGCCAACCTTATTGTGCGCCAAGCCAAGGCTCTTGACCGCCCATCCGTGATGTGTCTCTGCCGTAGGCGTTTTGTGGCCCTGACGCCAGAGGAGTGGGTCCGACAACATTTCTTGGCCTATATGGTCAGTCACTTGGGCTACCCGCTGGGGTTGGTGGCCGCCGAGGCTCCCGTCTTAATAGGCTCCTCGCGCCAAAGGGCGGATATCGTGGCATTCTCGCGCCAGATGCGGCCGCTTGTCATTGTGGAGTGCAAAGCCCCGTCCGTCACGTTGTCACAGCAGACGCTCAATCAGGCGTGCCGCTATCTGAGCGTCTTGGGCGCGCGGGCTGTGGTGCTGACCAATGGCATGACCCACTATTGTGTCATGCTTCCCGAGGGTAGCGAGCCTCTCTTTTCGCAACGGATGCCGGCGTGGGCTGACGTGTGCGGCCGTTGAGGCCGTGACGGGGCTTTCACGCGTCTTTCTCTGCCATTTCTAGCGCCACCGTATGACAAAACAAGCCACAAGGTGTGACAAAATGTCCGCTTTGGGCGTTTGGCACGCAATGTGATTATTGTCGTGTGGCCGTGCAGGGGGCTTCCCCCCTGCGGCCTCTAACTTAGTCAATAAAAATAAAACATACTACAATGGCAGAATTGAAAGGCAAAGTACTGGCCGGCAAAGTGCTGGTTAAGCCCGTCCCCGCCGAGACGAAGACTCAGAGCGGCATCATCATCCCAGACAGCGCGAAGGAGAAACCCCTCAAGGGTACCGTGGTGCTGGTGGGTGCGGCCAAGAAAGATGAGGCCGTAGAGGTGAAAGTGGGCGACACTGTCCTCTATGGCAAATACTCCGGCACCGAGCTTCAGATAGACGGTGAGGACTACCTCCTCATCAATCAGAGTGATGTCCTCTACGTGGCCTAACAGAAGCAAAGGCTCGGTTCTTTCATTCAAATCAATTCAAGATAATCAATCATGGCAAAGACAATAAAATTCAACGCAGAGGCTCGCGAGCTTCTGAAACAGGGCGTAGACCAGTTGGCCGACGCAGTCAAGGTTACGCTTGGCCCGAAGGGTCGCAATGTGGTCATCGAGCGCAAGTTCGGTGCACCCCACATCACTAAGGACGGTGTCTCCGTGGCCAAGGAGGTTGAGCTCTCCGACCCGTATGCCAACCTCGGCGCGCAGATGGTTAAGGAGGTAGCCTCCAAGACTGGCGATGACGCTGGCGATGGCACCACCACCGCCACCGTCTTGGCGCAGGCCATCATCAACACTGGCATCAAGAACGTCACTGCCGGCGCCAACCCGATGGATCTCAAGAGAGGCATTGACAAGGCCGTCGCCAAGGTGGTTGACAGCATCAAGAGCCAGGCTCAAGAGATTGACAACTCAAACGAGAAGATTGAGCAAGTTGCATCCATCTCCGCCAACAATGATGGCGAGATTGGCAAGCTCATAGCCGAGGCCATGAAAAAAGTGGGCAAGGAGGGCGTCATCACGGTCGAGGAGGCGAAAGGCACCGAGACTCATGTCGACGTCGTTGAGGGTATGCAGTTCGATCGCGGCTACATCTCGCCATACTTTGTGACAAACACGGAGAAGATGGAGGCCGACCTCGACTCTCCTTTCATCCTCATCTACGACAAGAAGATCTCCACAATGAAGGATCTTCTCCCCATCTTGGAGAAGGCAGCGCAGTCTGGCCGTCCTCTGCTCATCATTGCTGAGGATGTCGATGGCGAGGCTCTCGCCACCCTCGTGGTCAACCGCCTCCGCGGCTCCCTCAAAGTGGCCGCCGTCAAGGCTCCTGGCTTCGGCGACCGTCGCAAGGAGATGCTTCAAGACCTCGCCATCCTCACAGGTGGCACTGTCATCTCAGAGGAGACGGGCCTCAAGCTGGAGAACGCCGATCTCAATATGCTCGGTATGGCCGAGAAAGTGGCCATCACCAAGGAGAACACCACCATCGTCAACGGCAAGGGTGACAAGGAGGCCATCAAGGAGCGCACCGCTCAGATCAAGGCTCAAATTGCTAACACCAAGAGCGACTATGACCGCGAGAAGCTTCAGGAGCGCCTCGCAAAGCTCGCCGGCGGCGTGGCTGTACTCTATGTAGGCGCACCCACCGAGGTTGAGATGAAGGAGAAGAAAGATCGCGTAGACGATGCCTTGTGCGCGACGCGTGCCGCAGTTGAGGAGGGCATCGTTCCCGGTGGCGGTGTCACCTACATCCGTGCCGCCCAGGTTCTTGATGGTCTCAAGGGAGACAATGACGATGAGACCACGGGCATCGACATCGTGCGCCGCGCCATCGAGGAGCCTCTCCGCCAGATTGTGTTCAACGGCGGCAAGGAAGGCGCTGTCATCGTGCAGAAGATCAAAGAGGGCAAGGGTGACTACGGTTACAACGCCCGCGCAGACAAGTTCGAGAACCTGCTCTCCGCCGGTGTCATAGACCCCGCCAAGGTAGCCCGCGTGGCTCTTGAGAATGCGGCTTCCATTGCAGGTATGTTCCTTACCACCGAATGCATCATTGCAGAGGAGAAGGACAACAAGCCTGAGATGCCCGCAGGCGGTGCCGCAGGCATGGGCGGAATGGGCGGCATGATGTAGTCCGGCGCATAAGTGCGATATTAACAATTAGGCGCAATATGGCGGCGCGTCGGGTTCTCCCGACGCGCCGCTTCTCGTTTACAAGGCAGGAGTTCCATATGTGAGGCGTCGCGCGGCACGGCCGAGGCCGGCAAGGAGTGAAGCCCCTTGCCGGCCTTTTTGTGTTCCTGTGTCGTCTACAAGGCTTTGCAAGCCTCTTCTAGCCACTCAAGG
>CAKUVM010000073.1 GCA_934699135.1 uncultured Bacteroidales bacterium | reverse complement strand
CCCCGTGAGCAGAATGACGCAAGTGGCCAGTGCGGGCGCGGTTCTCATTTGCGTTGGTCTCCTTTACAGATCTGTTCCATCGTCTTGCGGAAGAATGTGGGGGTGGGGCAGCATAGCGTCGTCTCGTCCACCACAATCACGGTGGCTTTGGTAAGTTTAGCCCATTCCGCCGCCTCTTCTTTTCCAAGCCCTCCCATTGATGACACTATTATCACGTCGGGCCCGCGTTGCAGCACTGTTTCGCGGGAACACGGCCCCTCTTCGGCCGCCAGCACGTTGGTCATGCCCAGCCTGGCCGTAAGGTCGTTTATGTAGTAGTCTGGTGTTGCGCCCCACAACGGGTGCGTCCCAATCTGAATATACACTTTTTTGCCTCTAGTCCACATGGTTGCGGCTGCCAGGCTGTCAACTTTTGTGTGCTCTGTCTTCACATTGGCCAATGCCTCTTGCTGGTGGTTTGTAAGTGCGCCAATCTCTTCCGTCTGCTTGTCCAGTTCATTGAGGTCTTTGGCTGTGGCAATCTCCACGACTTTTATTTTCAGTGATTTTAACTTGCTTGTTACGGTCTGTGGCGTGAAAGGTGAGACTATCACCACGTCTGGCCGCAGGGCTATTATGCTCTCCAAGTTCACTGTCATAGCGTCGCCGATGGTGGTGCTCTGCGTGCCGGGGAGCGGCTCGGGGCAGTAGCTGGTGCGGCCGATAAAGTTGGCGTCGGCCCCTATTTGCGCGGCGGTGTAGGTGGCCGATGGCAATAGAGACACAACCCTCTGTGCCGTCGCGGTCAGAGCAATTAATAATAATGACAGCGCGGCTGACAATATCCTTAACATTTTTTTGTGCGTTAGATAAACAATAAGGGCAACCACCCTTGCGCTGTGGTGCGCGGTTTTGGGAGGTTGCCCATTATGATGCAGGTCGGAATGACACCGCCTTGGCGAGTCTTTACGCGTCTATATTCGCATATTTGGCATTATCCTCAATGAACTTGCGCCGGGGTTCTACGGCATCGCCCATGAGTGTGGTGAAGACTCTCTCGGCCTCAATGGCGTCCTCTATGCTCACCATTTTTAGCGTTCTTTTCGCCGGGTCCATTGTGGTGTCAAACAATTGCTTGGCATCCATCTCGCCCAAACCTTTGTATCGCTGCACCGTGACTGTGCCGGCTCCGCCTGTGTGAGTCTGGATGAAGTTTTTGCGCTGCTCCTCGTTCCAGCAATACTCCTGGTCTTTGCCCTTTTTGCACAAATAGAGTGGGGGGGTGGCGATGAACACGTGGCCACCCTCGATCAGCTCGCGCATATAGCGGAAGAAGAAAGTGAGGATGAGGGTGTCAATGTGGCTGCCGTCCACATCGGCATCGGTCATCAGAACCACGCGATGGTAGCGGAGTCTCGACATGTTGAGAGCCTTGGGGTCTTCTTCTGTGCCTACGGAGACTCCCAACGCAGTATAGATATTCTTGATGGTCTCGCTCTCAAAAGCCTTGTGCCACAACGCTTTCTCCACATTAAGGATTTTGCCGCGAAGAGGCAATATTGCCTGGAACTTGCTATCGCGCCCCTGCTTGGCCGTGCCACCTGCGGAGTCTCCCTCCACGATGAAGAGCTCGCACTTTGATGGGTCTCGGTCTGAGCAGTCAAACAGTTTGCCAGGCAGTTTTAGGTTGTTCATGGCGCCCTTGCGCTGCACAGTCTCCCTGGCCTTGCGTGCCTCAATGCGCGCCGTGGCTGCCAATATGACTTTGTCTATGATGAGGTTAGCCTCTTTGGGGTGCTCTTCAAGATAGTTCTCCATAGCCTCGCTCACGGCGTTCGCCACGGCGGTGGCTGCTTCGCTGTTGCCGAGTTTGGTCTTGGTCTGACCCTCAAATTGCGGCTCCATCACCTTGACGGAGATGACGGCAGTGAGACCCTCGCGGTAATCTTCCGCGCTTATGTCTATCTTCTGCTTCTCTAGCTTCTCGAACTTCTTGTTGGCTTTCGCCCACTCGCTTAGCGCGCTGGACAGTCCGCGCCTGAAGCCGTTGAGGTGTGTGCCGCCCTCAACGGTGTCTATGTTGTTCACGAAGCTGTAGATGTTCTCAGAGTAGCTGTCGTTATACAGCAAGGCCACATCCACGGGCACCGGGCCCTTGTCGTTGCTGATGCATATTGGTGCAGGCAGCAGGCTGGTGTTCGATCCGTTGATGTAGGTGACGAACTCCTCAAGTCCCTTCTCGGAGTAGAACGAGTCTTTCTTCGGGTGCATTGGCGCGCCATCCTTGCTTTGGGTTCTCTTGTCCTCCAAGGTGATGCGCACGCCTTTGTTGAGGAACGCCAGCTGGCGCAGCCTCTTGGCCAGGATGTCGTAGTGGTATTCGGTCGTGGTGAAGATGGTGGCGTCTGGGTGGAAGTGAACCCGCGTGCCGGTGGTGTCCGCCACGCCGATCTCTGCCACCGGGGCGAGAGGCTTGCCCTTTGAGTATTCCTGCCTGTACAGTTTGCCGCCGCGGCGAACCTCCACGTCCATGTGGTCTGACAGGGCGTTGACGCAAGAGACGCCCACGCCGTGGAGGCCACCCGACACCTTGTATGACTGCTTGTCGAACTTGCCGCCCGCATGGAGTACGGTCATGACAACCTCCAAGGCGGAGCGGTGCTCCTTTTCGTGCATATCCACCGGGATGCCTCGGCCGTTATCTTGCACGGTTATTGAGCCGTCCTCATTGATAGTCACCTCAATGTGAGTGCAATAGCCCGCCATGGCCTCGTCAATGGAGTTGTCCACGACCTCATACACCAAATGGTGGAGGCCGCGCTCCCCGATGTCGCCAATGTACATTGACGGGCGTTTGCGCACAGCCTCAAGTCCCTCTAAGACGGTGATGCTGCTCGCCGTATAGTTCGAGCTTGCGCCCTTTTCTTCCTCGTTCATAAATGTTCTTGTCATGCCGCGGCCTGCCTTGCCTGCCCGCCCGCGTGGCGTGGGAGCGGAGGCGCGGCGCGATAATTAATTTTACAACTCACAAATATACGACTTTTCCCCTTTAAAAGCCATATTACGTCATTTCACAATTATCTCAACTCGTCTGTTCTGCGCTCTGTGCGCCTCGCTGTCGTTGGCGACGCGCGGCCTCATGGAGCCGGCCGAGGATATTGACAGTTTGTCCCGAGGAACGCCACTCTCCGCCAGTTTGTCCGCCACGGCTTTTGCCCGCGAGAGGCCAATCCTTTGGTTCGTCAAGTCTGAACCTTTGTCGCACGTGTGGCCGATGACAATGACAGATGTGGCCGTGCCGTTGGCTATCAGCTGCGCTATGCGTTCCACTGTCTGTGAGGCCTCGTCACTGAGTTTTGATCCGCCAAGTTCGAAGCTTATTGGCCCTTCGAGATCAATGAGTTCTTGCAAAGAGGGGCGCAGTGGCGCAGGCGTGGTGTCTTGCATCTGCTCTGTTGGTGGCACGGTGGGCGAGGAGGGCGGGTTGGCCCGCTTGCGCCCGTTGTTTTGCGTCGCCGTGGGAGCTTCGGGGTGTCGCGGCTCTCGCATTCGCTTGCGGCGGCCTATTTGCGTGCGAAAAAAAAGACCGACGCCAAACTGCGTGGGTCTGATTGACCCGCATTCCGGAGTCTCGAGAACGCTACGATATTTCGCGCCTGCATACGCGTCTGCGCGGAGGCAGTCAGGGTCGAACTGCTTGACATCCGCCTTTCTCTTCAAGTCAGAGAATGCGTGGCTTATGAAAGCCTCGACGCCCAAAGCGCTCTCCTTCCCAATGCGGACAGACGCCCCGGCGCCAGCCCCGGCATACGCTGCCAAAGATCTTAGCCTTATGTTCCCTCGGTGGCTGCTGCGGTCGGTATAGAATCCGTTCTCGGGCATATCGTAGAGCAGTAGGTTGTACTGCTCGTAATATCCCTCGGTGCTGATGCTGCCGCCTGTGGTCTTGAACTTGGCGGCGAAGGGTATTGTCACACCGGCCCATGCCCTTGCCTGAAAGGATAATTTTCGGAGTGGCGAGGAGCGGAATATCATGTGCATAGGGATGTCCACAGTGCAAATTCTTTGCTCCTCGGTGACGTTGTCCAGCGTGGTGTGGTGTTCGTACGCCTCGCCGTCCTTGTCTATGGCGTTTGGCGTCACGATGGTGGCGCTGTTCATCGTCTTGTTTCGCCACTCGCCAAGGCCGATGCCCGCTCCAACCAGGAAACGTCTGCCCCTAGAGAAAAGAATTGCGGCATCCGCGCGAAAAGACGTGAGAGAGGTCGCTGAAGCCGCGCTTGGAGCCACGGGGATGCCTGCGCCGATGCCTGCGCCAATCTGGATTTGGGAAGGCGTCTCGTCCTGCGCCGTCACAGTCGTCAAGAAAGAGGCAAACGCCGCAATCTGAACGAGGGCTTTGCGTAACAATATGGGGAAGTGGCGCGGTTGTGGCGGCATCTGGAGAGGTGTGTGGGGTGTTTTACAAAAGAAGCCGAACTGCATTGTGGGCAATCCGGCTTATCATCAGTACCGATTCCCGGGCTTGAACCGGGGACCTTGTGATTATGAATCACACGCTCTAACCAGCTGAGCTAAATCGGCTTTCCTAATCCCCCTTGGGGTGTGACCCTTGCGGAATTGCGATGCAAAGGTACTGACTTTCGCGTAAAATGCAATAGTTTGAGGCGAAAATGTTTTTGCGGCCATTGTTAACACTATCCCAATGGCGTGAAGTGTCGATTTTGTGGTGCGCCATTGCGTTGAAATTTAGATGTTTGTGTAAGTGGTGCTTATGCTGTGGCGTGCGTGCGGCTCAAAAGCGCATAAAAAAATAGCATTGATTTGTTTGCCGAAATAAAACAATGCCTAAATTTGCAGTCGGAAAACGTCTCCAAATGATATGATGCGGTAATAGCTCAGTTGGTAGAGCATTGGCTTCCCAAGCCGAGGGTCGCGGGTTCGAGTCCCGTTTACCGCTCTTCTTATTTAAAACATTGGCATCTTGCACAATCATAGGACAATGTGTCTGTTGTGTGGTGGCAGGGTAGCCACAAGGGAAACGACAAGGTAACAGCAAGATGGAACGTGGCACAGCATAGGGTTGGTTTGGCCTCCGAAAATGACGGATTTTCGGGTTCAAACTTGATATGCCGCCTTTCCGTTAATCACAAATACTATCACACCTTTCAATTTATCCTCCTTCTCTCAAAAAATCATTCCAATTGAAACTTATTGTAAAGACCTACGTTGGCGTAGAAGCCATTCTTGCGAAAGAATTAGAGCAACTTGGCGCAACGGACATTGAGCAGCAGCGTCGTGTGGTTAGCTGCGAGGCGGACAAAGAGATTCTCTATAAGATTTGCTACCGCTCGCGCCTTGCCGTGAGGGTGATGGTGGCTTTGGCGGAGTTCCACGCAAGCAATGAGGACGAGGTCTATGACAACGTGCGCAAAATAGCATGGCAAGATGTCCTAAAAAAAGACTCCACGATCTACATAGACCACGTGACTTTCAGCCAAATGATGCCAGACTCACAATATGTGGCCCAGAAGGTGAAAGAAGCCATTGTGGATCAAATGTTGGACGCCACGGGCGACCGGCCATACGTCAATGCGGACGATCCTGACTTCCTCATAAACGTTCATGTCACAGATGAGCGCGTCTCTGTGAGCCTAGACGCCGTTGGCGCACCACTAGATCGCCGGGGCTACAGGGTGGAGGGCATTGACGCCGCTACGAACGAGGTGTTGGCCGCGGCTCTTGTTGACCTGTCAGGCTGGGAGCCGTCTCAGACGCTTGTTGACCCAATGTGCGGGGCCGGCACCATTTGCATTGAGGCCGCAATGAAAGCCCGTAACATCCCTGCTGCTTTTTATCGCAAATACTCTTTCTTCTTCGAGAGGTTCAAGGACTTTGACGAAACTCTGTGGAAAAAGGTGAAGGAGGAGGCTGACGCTTTGCGGAATAACATTCGCCTGAGCATTGTGGGTAGCGATGTGGATACTGACGCGACGGACATCGCCAAGACGTCTACCTTGGAGATGAAGCTCACTACCGACGTCCGCATCAGCCGCAGAAGCCTGCGCGAGCAGGTGCGAATGACGCAGGAGGGAGTGGTGATCACATGCCCGCCCACAAACCCCGAAGAGACGAGGAGGGGCCTGCCAGATTTCTATAAGGAGGCAACTTATTACTTGTCGCATAACTTCCCCGATTACGATGTCTGGA
>CAKUVM010000072.1 GCA_934699135.1 uncultured Bacteroidales bacterium | reverse complement strand
TTAGTGGCCTGACGCTGAGAGTCGTTGAAGTATGCCGGAACTGTGATGACAGCCTCGGTGACCTCTTGACCCAGATAGTCCTCGGCGGTCTTCTTCATCTTCTGAAGAATCATTGCGGAAATCTCCTGAGGAGAATAGAGACGGCCGTCGATGTCAATGCGGGGCGTGTTATTATCACCCTTCACAACTTTGTAAGGAACTCGCGCAATCTCATTGGCGAGGCGGTCGTAGCTCTCACCCATGAAACGCTTGATGGAGTAGACTGTCTTGTGGGGGTTGGTGACAGCCTGACGCTTTGCGGGGTCGCCCACCTTACGCTCACCGCCGTCAACAAATGCGACTACGGAAGGAGTGGTGCGCTTGCCCTCGCTGTTTGCTATTACGACGGGCTCGTTGCCTTCCATGACGGCCACGCAGGAGTTCGTCGTACCTAAGTCGATACCAATAATCTTAGACATTGTAGTAGTATATTAATATTTTATGTTTCAGTTGTTAATCTAATGCCCGCCCTCTTTCGAGGTCGGACACACACTCATTTTCAAACGGTGTGCCAAAAGGCCAAAGGTGATTTTTTGGCAGATTTTTTTCTTTCAGACCCTCTCCTTTGCCATAATGTCAGAATTGACGAGCCGCTTGCCTATGT
The DNA here is from genome assembly GCA_934699135.1 of uncultured Bacteroidales bacterium. Classification (GTDB taxonomy): domain Bacteria; phylum Bacteroidota; class Bacteroidia; order Bacteroidales; family Marinilabiliaceae; genus W3P20-009. The sequence continues at coordinate 5,582 of CAKUVM010000072.1, read as the reverse complement.
CAAAATGTCCCAAGAAGCAACGTCAGAGCTTCATCTGCGCCAACGCCCGGCCATCAAGCCCCACGACGGCAAGAGACGAGCCGTCATAATAGCCAAACGTTGGCATACGCCCCTGCTTGGGGAATGTCACGGAACCCGTGTTGAGCCGCACGGTGCCATTCTCGTCGCGGCGCAGCTCCCACAGGTGCGTATGCCCACTCACCACCACGTCGGCCTCAAGCCATGGAGCCGCACCGCCCGCCAGGAACTTATGCCCGTGGGTCAGGAAAAAACGCCGCGACCCGTCAGACACCACGGCATAGTCCGGCAAGGCGGGGAACTGGAGCAGCATCTGGTCCACTTCAGAGTCGCAATTGCCACGCACGGCCACAATGTCGCGCTTTCGGGCGTTGAGGAGGTCGGCCACGGCGGCGGGGTTCAGGCTTTCCGGCAACCCGTTTCGCGGGCCATAGTTTATTATGTCGCCCCCCAGGCACAGGAGGTCGGCCCCCACGCTGTCATAGAAACTGAGCGCGCGGGCTAGGCCTGCGGTGGAGCCGTGGATGTCGGAGACAAAGACAATCTTCATCTTATCTTACGTATTATGTTGAGCTGACGCACCTTGGCTTGGCTGCGCTCAAAGACAAACACCTTATTGAAACGAGTGCGGTAGCGGTGTTCTAGCGCATGGCGCGCAGCCAACGGGTCGTAGGCCTCGGACATAAGGAAACTGTTTTGAATTATGATGAGCCAAAGCTCGTCGCACGTCTGGTCGTAGTGGGACATTTTATCGTCTTTATCCTTGATTCGCTGTGACACGCTGTCTACCGACAAGGGCTTGACGTGAGTGGAGATGCTGGCATACCACAGCGGCTCCTCCTGCCGCCCCGTGACGTTGGTGATGGTCATGGAGGCTATGTGCTGCGGCAGGTTCAGGTCGCCATATTTATATTTCCTGTCCACCAGATAGCTTTTGCCGGTCGACTCTGGCAAGTTCTCGATGACAATGCGCGCGATGGTCTCGGCCAGGGCAGTGCGCAAGAGGCGCGCCTCGCCATCTTCTTGCGGCGCGAGGATGAGTGGTGATATGCTGTCGGAAAAATGCACGTCTACGTTCAACACCATATCATACCGGCGGGCGAAAAACTCTTGCGCCTCGTCCATAATCCCGCTCAAGAAGTCCTCGTGGGCCCTCATGTTGAATTTCTGGTCGTTGCGCTCATACTTTAGCTCGGTCAACTCAATGCCCACACGTTTTTTCTTGCCGTTTGCTGACTTTGTGGAGACAATGAAGTCGGGGCACTCGCTCTTCTCCACCTCCCCTATTGGGAACGAGTTATAACTCTGGATGAAGAGGTTCATCACCGTCCACTCCCTCTTGTCTCTTTTCTGCTGATTAATGCTGTCTTGCGGCATGATAAAAAGCTTTTTGATGACAAAAAAAGCCGCCGCGCCTCGCCACACAACTCTAATCTTGCGGGACGGGACGCGGCGGCCTGTCTTTACGCCTCTCGCGCCGGGGGGCGAGCGGCAATGCCGCCCTACCCCACCAACCTATCGAAGCTCAGCCCCCAACTCGCGGGCGAAAGTGCTGGTGAGTTGGCCCATGACTTTCTCAATCTGCTTGTCGGCAAGCGTCTTCTCATCATCGCGCAAGACAAAGCTTACCGCGTAAGACTTCTTGCCCTCTGGCAGGTTCTTACCCTGGTAGACGTCGAAGAGCGAGACGCTCTTGAGAATCTTCTTCTCTGCTCGATGCGCAAGCTGGCAGATCTGCGCAAAGGTGACGTCGGCGTCCACAAGGAGCGCCAAGTCGCGCCTCACTGCCGGATATTTGGGCAGTGGCGTGTAGTGCACCTTGTTCTGCTGCGCGCTCTTGGCGATGAGCGTCGGCACGTCGAACTCGGCGAAGAACACTGGCGCGTCGATGTCGAACTTGGCCAGGACCGCGCCATTCACCATACCGTACTTCACGAGCGTCTTGGTCTTCTCCACTTTCAAGACCAGCCCCTCGGCGAAAAGGTCGTCAGAGAGCGGCTCCTCGGTGATTGCCTGCGGGTTGAGCCCCAGACGGGCTATGACGTTGTTCACCTCGGTCTTGAGGTCGAAGAAAGAGACCTCTTGCGGCTTATTATTCCAGCTGGCCTCGGATTTTAGCCCGGTCATAAGCAGCGAGAGGTGATAACTCTCGGAGTAGTTCTTGTAATCCGCCCTGTCTGCCCCGGGCTTGAAAGACTGCACGTTGCCCATCTCGAAGAGCTTGAGATTGGCGTTGCGGTGGTTACGGTTAAGCCGCGCCACCTCCAATGCGCCAAAGACGAGCGACTGGCGCAAGGCGTTGAGGTCGGAGCTGAGCGGGTTGGCCAGCAAGACGTTGGCCTCGGCGGGGCAGCTCTGCGGCAAGATGTCAGAATAGGCGGCCTTGGTGAGAGTGTTGTTCATTATCTCGGTGAAACCGCGGCTTGCCAACATGTCTCCAATGATATTCATGACCTTTGTGCGGTCGGGCTTATTGGCGTAGACCACCGTGGTGTGGTTGTCTCCTGGCAGCTCAATCTTGTCGTAGCCATAGATGCGCAGCAAATCCTCCACCACGTCGGCCTCACGAGTGACGTCCACGCGGTAGCGCGGCACGCGCAGCTCCATCTCATCGCCATTGTCCGCCACCACCTGCATTTCAAGCGATTTGAGGATGGTTTGGAGCGTAGGCTCGGGAATCTCCTTGCCAATGAGGCCAAAGCACCTCTTGCGGCTTATCTTGACATCAAAAGGCTTGACAGGCTCTGGGTATATGTCCACAATGTCTGAGACAATGCGCCCGCCAGCCACCTCCTTGATGAGCATGGCCGCGCGTTTGAGTGCGTAGATGACGTTGTCGGGGTCCGTGCCGCGCTCGTAGCGGAAGCTGGCGTCGGTGCTGAGCTGGTGACGGCGCGCCGTCTTGCGGATGGAGACGGGATTGAACCACGCGCTCTCAATGAACACGCGGCGCGTGCCGTCACTGATTCCGCTGTCCTTGCCGCCAAAGACACCGGCTATGCACATTGGCTTCTCGGCATCGCAGATCATGAGATCGTCGGCGCTAAGCTTGCGCTCCACGCCATCGAGGGTCATGAAAGGCGTGCCTTCTTCGCAATTGCGAACCACGATCTTGCCACCGGCTATCTTGTCGGCGTCGAAAGTATGTAGCGGCTGCCCCACGCCGAACAAAATGTAGTTGGAGACGTCCACCACATTGTTGATGGGGGTCAGCCCTATGGCCTTGAGCGACTTCTGCAGCCACTCTGGCGACTCTTTGACGGTCACGCCGTCAATCAGTATGCCGCTGTATCGCGGGCAAGCCTTGGCGTTCTGGACATCCACGGCAATGCCGGCCCCAGCCTCGTCCACCTTAAAATCAGCCACAGAGGGCTTGGTTAGCGTGACGCCGGGATGCTCCACGCTGAGCGCGGCATAGACGTCTCTCGCCACGCCGTAGTGCGATGCGGCGTCGGCGCGGTTGGGCGTGATGTCCACCTCGAAGCAGGTGTCGGACTCCACGTTATAGTAATCCTTTGCCAGAGTGCCGACCGGCACACTGGCGGGAAGGACTATGATGCCGCTATGGTCGTGGCCGACGCCAATCTCATCCTCAGCGCAAATCATGCCATTGGATGGCACGCCGCGAAGTTTCGACGGTTTTATGGTGAAACTCTGGTCGCCGTCGTAGAGAACGGTGCCGACAGTGGCCACCACCACTTTCTGGCCCGCGGCCACGTTTGCCGCGCCGCACACAATGTCGAGAGGCTCGGCCCCGCCCACGTCTACCTTTGTGACGTGCAGGTGGTCGGAGTTGGGATGCGCCTCGCAGGTGAGGACCTCACCCACCACGAGACCCTCGAGGCCTCCGCGGATGCTCTGCGTCTGTTCCATACCGTCCACCTCCAAACCAATGGATGTGAGGAGCGCGGAAAGTTGCTCTGGCGTCAGAGAGACGTTGATGTAGCGTTTGAGCCAGTTGTATGATACGTTCATTATATTATGAGACTCTTTATTATCAGATAGGAATGTGTTTCGACTATGGCACGAACGCCATTTTGCGGGTCAGACCGCCATCCACGACAATGTTTTCGGCATTGACGAAGTCGTTCGCCCCGTCAATGAGGAAGCGGACGAGGCGAGCCACGTCGTCTGGCAGCCCCACCCTACCTGACGGGTGCTGGGCGTGGATGGCCGGCGGCACGTTGTCATAGTCGGTCGTGGCAATCATGCCTGGGGATATGCTGTTCACCGTCACGCCATAGGCCGAGAGGCTTATGGCCAAGGAGTGCGTCAGTGAGAAGATGGCCCCTTTGGCCGCGGCGTGGATGTCATTGCCCGGCAGGCTCTGCCTCTGCCGCGATGAGCAGATGTTCACAATACGTCCGTAGGGCCTCTCGCCACCCGCCTCCACGGAGCGCATGCGCGCCAACTCTTGCGCGCCAATGAGCACAGGCCTGACGTCTACCGCCATGGCTCTGTCAAACTGCTCCACCGTTGCCTCTAGCAAAGGGGCAGGCTGCCTGACAGCCACATTGTTAACGATGATGTCTACACCGCCCCATCGAGACTCCACGCCCCGCAGGAAATTGCGGAAAGCATCAGCGTCGGCCACATCGACACAGAAGAACTCCGCCCCCGTGCGCAAAGCCGTGTCGGCCCCGGCGGCCTCGTCAATGTCGCAAAAAGCCACCTTATGACCAGCCACGCGCAGTGAGCGGACTATGGCCGCGCCAATGCCTTTGGCACCGCCCGTCACAACAGCCCTGCGAACCTTGACGGGCAAGTGTCGACGCGCCACGGGACGAGATGAGGAGTTGAGGTGCTCCTCAAACTTTTTCTCCAAATAGTTGTCTGCCATCATATAGCGGCCTCGAACACCGCGACAAAAGGCGCGACGGGCACGCGGGCCCGGAACGCCCAGTGAAAAATAGGCTAGTCTATGTCTATGATCTTGTCAATCTTCATGAGAGACAGGAGCTTACGGACATCGGGCTGAACATTTCGGAGGGCGAAGCCCCTGTTTTGCTCGCGAGACGACTTGACTCCACTGATGAGCACACTGACACCCGTGGAGTCCATATACTTGATATTCTGCAAGTCTAGAAACACGTCGCATGAGCCGGCCGAGAATTGAAGAGCCAATGACTTTTTGAGATCACCGGCGTTGACGACAGTGAGCCTGTCCACGCCGACGGGCGTCACAACAATTCCTTCAGGATTCTTCTTAACCTCAATCATAATGGGTAAATTATTTCGCATTGCGCCAGAGGCCCAGGCTTTCGCAATGAGCGGCATAGGGCCAAAAGCGGGCGCAAGTTAATAAAAATATCGCACAATTTGGGCGGCCTCAGCCGCGGCCGCGTTGACCTGCTCCTTGACGCGCCCTATTAGTTGCGTGAGACTGTCGGCATCGAGATGGTCGTCAGTCCACCGGTCGATGGCCGGCGTGAGGCCGTTAATCTGGCTCAGGTAGAGTTGGCGCGTCGCGTCGCTAGCCGCGGACGAAGGCTGCGCGATGAAGATTTTTTTGCCTATGACCTCAATCCTCTTGAGGGCGTCCGCCACATCGTCTAGGCCAAGGG
>CAKUVM010000071.1 GCA_934699135.1 uncultured Bacteroidales bacterium | reverse complement strand
CTTTGCCAATGTAGCTCAGTGGTAGAGCACTTCCTTGGTAAGGAAGAGGTCACGGGTTCAAGTCCCGTCATCGGCTCCAGTGTCTGCCGGCCTTTCTGGTCGGCAGATTTTTTTGTGGCTCCCGCGAGCATCCGTAAAATGTGTAACAACTGTTCTCGCTGCTCTCCCTACTTTTGCGTCAGAAATAATCATTATTGACTATGTTGATTGAGCATATTTCTTCCCCTGCCGATGTCAAGGCTCTTGACGCTAGCTTGCTTCCAACCCTTGCCGATGAGGTGCGCCATGCTGTGCTAGACCGAGTCTCCGTCCACGGAGGCCACGTCGGCCCGAACCTCGGCTTTGTCGAGGCCACCATTGCGCTCCACCGTGTGTTCAATGCGCCGCAAGACAAGTTCGTCTTCGACGTCAGCCATCAGAGCTACCCTCACAAGGTGCTGACAGGTAGGGCTTTCGGATTCATTGACATGACGAGGCTCGATGAGGTGTCTGGCTATAGCAGCCCGGCCGAGTCCCCCGAATATGACACTTTTGAGCTTGGCCACACGTCCACTTCCATAGCTCTGGCCTCTGGCCTCCAAAAGGCCCGCGACATCATGGGGCGCCATGAGAATGTGGTGGCCATCATTGGTGACGGGTCGCTGAGCGGCGGCGAGGCTTTTGAGGGATTTGATACTGCCGCGGAGACGGGCACAAATTTCATCGTTATTGTCAACGACAACGAAATGTCCATTGCCGAGAATCACGGCGGCCTATACAAAAATCTTGAATTGCTTCGCCACACGGGCGGCAAGGCCGAGTGCAACTTCTTCAAGGCCATGGGTTTCGATTATATGTATGTGGAGCAAGGGAATGACATTCCCACTCTCATCGAGGCCTTCTCTAAGGTCAAGGACATTGACCACCCCATTGTTGTGCACATCCACACTTTAAAAGGCAAGGGCTACGAGCCCGCCGTGAAGGATAAGGAGCGGTGGCACTGGACCATGCCTTTTGACATTGCCACGGGTCAGCTCCGCAACCCGTCGGCCGCCGAAGACTATGGCGACCTCCTTGGCCGATTCCTCCTCGCTGAGATGAAGAAAGATAAGAGCCTCGTCGTCGTCACCTCTGGCACGCCTTCCGTGGCAGGTTTCACGCCAGACCGCCGTCGCGAGGCCGGAAGTCAGTTTGTCGATGTCGGCATTGCCGAGGAGGAGGCTGTGGCTATGATCTCTGGCATGGCAAAGGGCGGGGCGCGCCCCGTGTGGAACGTGTATAGCACTTTCCTCCAGCGCTCCTATGACCAGCTGGCGCAGGATCTCTGCATCAATAATCAGCCTGCCGTCATCAACGTGTTCTGTGGCAGCGTCTTGGGAATGAATGACATAACCCACATTGGCTTCTTTGACATCCCTATGCTCTCAAGCATCCCCAATATGGTCTATTTGGCCCCGTCTTGCTATGAGGAGTTCATTGCCATGGAGCGTTGGGCTTTGGCGCAGACTTCTCACCCCGTGGCCATCCGCGTACCGGGCGGGGCGGTCACACACTCGTCTGAGGCTTTCCTGACGGACTATTCGTCGCTTAACAAGGCTCGTGTCGTCCGCCGTGGCAAAGATGTGGCTCTGATTGGCTCCGGAGCGTCTCTCGCATGGGTCGAGGCGGCTGCGGACATCCTCAAAAACAGTGGTGTTGAGGCCACTGTAATATCCCAGACTTTCGTCTCTGGCGTTGATGAGGAGCTACTGTCAAGTCTTTCTTCAAGCCACAGCGCGGTGGTCGTCGCGGAGGATGGTTCTCTCGATGGCGGTTTTGGCGAGAAAATCGCGCGTTTCTTCGGCCTGTCAAAGATGCGCGTGGTCTGCAACGGTGTCAAGAAGGGACTTTATGACCGCTATTCATACTCCGACTTGTTGGCGCAGAGCCATCTGACGCCGGAGTCTATAGCGGCCGACGCCCTAATGGCTCTCAAAGGTTAGTGAGGCTCTCACATATGTTTTTTGCGCCGGGTCGTGAGGCTGGCGCATTTTTTTGCCAAGCTCGCCTTGGGGCCGTCACAGTTGCGGCCTCTAATTTTTATTGCCGCACCATTGAAAACCAAACAATTTTAGCTACTTTCGTTGCCCAAAGAGGGGTAGTGCCATGTGCCGCCGTTGATGGTCGCCGTGGCCTAGGGCTCATTTTTTATAAGTCAGGACAAGAAAACAAAACCACATACAACAGCTCTGCGACAAGACGATTCCGCGAGAGGTGGGTCGGCCATTGTCGTTTAACCTTTTATTTTTAAGATGGTAGTATTTTTCAGAGGAGAGAATGTGCTGGCCGTTGAGACCGCGTCTGCGCTCAACGATGCCGACGTTCGCAAACTGACATGGCTCTTTAGTGGAGCGGAGCGCGTCGATGCGCAGTCGCTTCCTGGCTTTTTCGTCGGAACGCGCCGAGAGACCATTACTCCGTGGAGTACCAATGCGGTGGAGATTACCCAAAACATGGGTCTGACGGGCATCTCGCGCATCGAGGAGTTCTTTGCGGTTGACAGCGAGAAGGCCACATTCGACCCCATGCTGCAAAACCTCTACAAGGGACTTGACCAAAACATATTTACCATCGACAAGAAGCCCGATCCCATTGTCTATATCACAGATTTCAAGGCTTATAACCAAAAGGAAGGCCTGGCTCTCTCCGATCCCGAGATTGCCTATCTTGAAGGGCTCAGCAAGAGGCTGGGACGCCCGCTGACCGACTCTGAGGTCTTCGGCTTCTCTCAGGTAAACTCTGAGCATTGCCGGCACAAGATTTTCAACGGCACTTTCGTCATTGACGGTCAGGCCAAGGAGCTCTCGCTCTTTAAGCTCATCCGCAAAACTTCCGAGGTCAATCCGGGCTACCTCGTATCGGCATATAAGGATAACGTGGCCTTCATAGAGGGTCCCGTGGCTATGCAGTTCGCCCCGGAGAGGGGCGACGTGCCGTCTGAGTTCGAGGCTAAGGATATAGACACAGTGCTGTCCCTCAAGGCCGAGACTCATAATTTCCCAACCACCGTCGAGCCGTTCAACGGCGCCGCCACGGGTAGCGGTGGTGAGATCCGCGACCGCATGGGCGGCGGCACAGGCTCGCTCCCTATGGCGGGCACGGCGGTGTATATGACGTCTTACTCACGTCTCGCCGAAGATCGCCCTTGGGAGAAGAACATTAGCGCTCGCGACTGGCTATACCAGACCCCGGCGCAAATCCTCATAAAGGCCTCAAATGGCGCGAGCGATTTTGGAAACAAGTTTGGCCAGCCCATGGTTTGCGGCTCGCTCCTGACCTATGAGCACGAGGAGGGCGGACGCACTTTGGCCTATGACAAGGTCATAATGATGGCGGGAGGTGTAGGCTTCGCCAAAAAGTCAGACGCTCTCAAGAAGACCCCGGTGAAGGGTGAGGACGTTGTCCTGCTCGGCGGAGACAATTACCGCATAGGCATGGGCGGGGGCGCCGTCTCTAGCGTAAACACGGGCGAATATGGCAATAAGATTGAGCTCAACGCCGTCCAACGTTCCAACCCGGAGATGCAGAAACGTGTCCTCAATGCCATCCGCGCGCTCATAGAGGGAGACAACAACCCTATCGTCTCCATCCATGACCACGGCGCGGGCGGGCATCTCAACTGCCTCTCCGAGCTTGTCGAGGAGACGGGCGGAAACATTGATATGGACGCGCTGCCCATCGGAGACAAGACCCTGTCAGACCGCGAGATCGTCGGCAATGAGAGCCAAGAGCGCATGGGTCTCGTCATGGCAAAGAAAGATGTCGGGGGACTCCGCAAAATAGCGGATCGAGAGCGTGCCCCGATGTATGTCGTGGGTGAGACCACGGGCGACATGAACTTCACTTTCAGCCACAGGAATGGTGTCAAACCCATTGACTGGAAGCTCTCTGATATGTTTGGCAACCCGCCAAAGACTGTCATGACAGACAGCACCGTGGCGCGCACGTACGCCAAGGTAGACTATGATATCAACAACATAGCGGACTATGTGAGGGATGTCCTCAAACTGGAGAGCGTAGGCTGTAAAGACTGGCTAACCAACAAGGTTGACCGCTCCGTGACAGGCAAGGTGGCAAAGCAGCAATGCGCCGGAGAAATTCAGCTGCCGCTCAACGACCTCGGCGCGGTGGCGCTCGACTACAATGGCGTGCGCGGCATGGCCATGAGCGTAGGGCATGCGCCAGCCGTTGGCCTTATCGACCCGGCTGCAGGCTCTGTCATGTCGGCAGCCGAGGCATTGACCAACATCATTTTTGCCCCTCTTGACAAAGGGCTTAAAGGCGTCTCTCTCTCTGCAAACTGGATGTGGCCTTGCCGTCAGCCCGGCGAGGACGCGCGCCTCTATGCCGCCGTCCAGGCCATGAGCGATTGGGTCTGCAAACTCGGAATCAACATCCCCACTGGCAAGGACTCCTTGTCAATGACGCAGAAATATCATGACGGGCGCACGGTCCTGAGCCCTGGCACGGTGATCATCTCAGCCATGGGCGAGGTCTGTGACATCCGCAAGATTGTCGAGCCGGTTATGGTGTGTGATGCTGACACGTCATTCATCTGCATAGACATGAGTGGTTGCAAGCCAGCTCTCGGAGGCAGTGCCTTGGCGCAAGTCTTGAACCGTGTGGGAGACGAGGCTCCCACAGTGGCAAGCGCGGAGTCTTTCGGCGCGATCTTTGAAGCCGTGCAGTCTCTCATCAAGAGGGGGCTTGTCCTGGCGGGTCATGACATCTCTGCGGGTGGACTTGTCACCACGTTGCTTGAAATGACGTTTGCCAACACCGGATGGGGCATCAATGCGGACATTCCGTCAGATGGCGAGGATGCCGTCTTGTCCCTCTTCGCGGAAAATCCGGGCGTGGTGCTCCAGGTCAAAGACTTAGAGTCCGTCAAGGCAATCCTCGATGCGGCCGGCGTAGTGTTCTCATACCTCGGCCGCCCGCAGACGCAGCGCAAGCTCACCATCAGCGCGGCAGAACGCCAGCTCGACATCGACATTGATGAGATGCGCGATGTCTGGTTCAGTACATCAGCAAAACTCGATGCCCTCCAGTGCAAAAACGGCAAGGCCGCCGAGCGTGCCGCTAACTATAAGAACCAACCCCTAGCGCTCCGCCTCCCCGATGGGTGGCAGGGCTCTCTCAAGAGCCTTGGTCTCAGTCTCAAACATGGCAAGACTGGCGTAAAGGCTGCCATAATTCGAGAGAAAGGCGTAAATGGCGACCGCGAGATGGCCTATACGCTTTACCTCGCGGGATTCGATGTCAAGGACGTTCATATGACCGACCTTGTAAGTGGGCGTGAGACCCTTGAGGACGTCAACATGATTGTTTTCTGTGGCGGTTTCTCCAACTCCGATGTTCTGGGTTCCGCCAAGGGCTGGGCCGGAGCGTTCCTCTACAATGAGAGGGCACGCAAAGCGTTGGATAATTTCTATTCGCGTCCCGACACCCTCAGCCTTGGCGTTTGCAACGGTTGCCAGCTCGTCATAGAGCTCGGCCTCCTCCATCGCGACGCGCCAAGCCTGAGGCCCAAGATGCTCCACAATGACAGCCATAAGTTTGAGAGCCAGTTCCTCAGCGTTGAGATTCCGCAAAATGACACTGTCATGTTCAAGAGTTTGAGCGGCAGCCGTTTGGGCGTGTGGGTCGCCCATGGCGAGGGTAAGTTCAGCATCCCTGCCGAGGCTGACAAGTACAATGTCATTGCCCGCTACGGCTATGCGTCTTATCCTGCGAATCCTAATGGCAGTGCCGACAACATTGCGGGCATGGCGTCGGCCGATGGTCGCCACGTGGCCATAATGCCCCACCCAGAGCGCGCCATCTTCCCCTGGCAGTGCGCGGCTTACCCGGCTGACCGCAAGGCCGATGAGATCACGCCATGGGTGAAGGCTTTCGTGGAGGCCCGCAAATGGGTTGAGCAACACAAAAAATAAGTCGAATACAAGAATGGAGGCCGAGTGTGGGGCGTATGTGGCGTTCCCCGCAGGTCTCAGACCAACAGTTAATCACTTAATTCTTTAGATGGATAACGAAGAAAAGAACGGTTTCACTGGCACCGAGGGTGCAGAGAACCGCAATGACAGGTACGATCGCCGTGAGGGCGACGACCGTGGCAGCTACGCTAGCCGTGAGGCTAACGGTGGCGACCGTCCATTCCGTCCTCGCTTCAACAATGACGACCGCGGCGGCGACCGTCCTTTCCGTCCTCGTTTCAACAATGACG
>CAKUVM010000070.1 GCA_934699135.1 uncultured Bacteroidales bacterium | reverse complement strand
AAGTTAATGCGAACACTCTGCATTTTACACTCTTTAAGGAAGTCGCAGAACACAAATTATCGCAAACGTTTGCGACTTCGTTTGCGACTTCGTTTGCGTAAAATTTATATGCTGCACAACATAAAGCAGGCAAACACTTTTTGTGTCAGGCGGTATAATTTTTATGTTTTACGCAATGAAATGTTCGTATCTTAGTTTAGCGTACGCTCCCCCCGAAAAGGCGTCAAACTTTCAAGCAGGAACATTATGAAGTTGCACCAGATGACAATTAAGGACATTGCCAAGATCCTAGGCATTTCGGCCAGCACAGTGAGCCGGGCGTTGAAGGACCATCCCGACATCAGTGCGGAGACGAGAGAGGCTGTGCGGCGGGTGGCCACAAGCGTAAACTACCGCCCCAACGCGCTAGCTCTCAGCCTGCGGAAAGCCAAAACCAACATCATAGGCGTGGTGGTGCCGGAGATGACGCACTACTTCTTCTCTTCCGTGCTTAGCGGAATGGACGAGACGGCCTTCGGGCACGGCTACACCACCATGATATGCCAAAGCGGCGAGGACTCCGAGAGGGAGAAAGCGTCGCTGCAAAGCCTCATTGACAGCCGCGTGGACGGTATCCTGATCTCAACAAGCAAAAACACCACGGACAACGCGTTTCTCAAGAGCGTGGTGGCGGACGGGATGCCTCTGGTGATGTTTGACCGCGCGCTAGGGGGCGTTGAGGTGAGCAGCGTCACGACAGACGACCACGCGGGAGCCTACAGCGCGGTGAAACTAATGACGAGCCACGGGTGCCGGCGCATTGCCCTCCTCTGCGGAGACCGCGGCCTGCAAGTGAGCGACCACAGGCGCGAGGGATATGAGGCCGCGCTGCGCGACGCGGGGTTGGAGCTAGACGACAAACTGGTCATCGACTCAGACACCCCCGAGAAACTGAACGAGCAAAAAGAGTGGCTGACGGACATCGCTGCATCCATCGACGGCCTCTTCGCCATAAATGACGACACCGCCATAGCCGCCATAAAGATATTGAAAGCCAACGGCTATGATATTCCAAAAGACATTGAGGTGGTTGGGTTTGGAGACGACCCCTCGGCCAAGATTGTGGAGCCGGCGCTGACGAGTGTGGAGCAAAACGGCTATGAGATGGGCTGCCAAGCCATGAAACTCCTGATTGACCAGATTGAGAGCGGGCTGGTGGTGAGCCGCCCCATTGAAAAAGTCCTGACACCCAAGATCAAGGAGAGGGAAAGCACCGCTCACAACTGACACTGCGGGAGTAAAGACAAAGGAGGCCATGAAGCTAGGGGATGCCCGCTCACATTGCCTCACATTGCCCAAGGCGACGGAAGGCATGCACTTTGGAGATGCCACACACGTCTTCAAGGTTGGCGGCAAGAAATTCGCCTGCCCGCCTCTAGACAAACCGGAAAAGCTGGTGGTCAAGTGCGACACCGAGCGAGCCGCGTCGCTATGCGGGCCTGCCCCGAAGCCATAGAGCCACTCTCGCCCATCGTCAGCAAGCTGTCGGGTAAGGAGCGCGCCGCGCTTGGGTTCTGACCCCGCCGCGTCTCCGAAATCGTTTGCGCCGCGAGACGAAATAAAATTTCAAAATTTTCCCGGCGTCCAAAGCATCGTCCGCAAACGTTTGAAATGAGGGATGCGACACACCGCGCGGCAATGCGCCTCGGCTTGGACGGATTGGCCTATTTTGCCGCGCAATCTTTTAGATTTAGATTTGTAAACGTAAATTTACGCTGGACATAAGGCGGGGGGCTCAAGACGTCAGCGAAAAGCGCCATCGCCCCTCACTACTGCTAAAAAGCAAATTATGGATAACAAGCGAGATTTATCATTCCGCCAACTGACCGACCTCAGTTTTGGATTTTTCGGAGTGCAGATAGCCTACGCTCTTCAGAGCGCTAACATCAGCAGAATCTTCTCAACGCTTGGGGCCGACCCCCATAGCTTGAGTTACTTCTGGATTTTGCCGCCCCTCATGGGCATGGTGGTGCAGCCTCTTGTTGGCGCGGCGTCGGACCGGACGTGGTGTCGCCTAGGCCGCCGAGTCCCCTACCTCATTTTGGGCGCCGCAGTGGCTGTCGTTGTGCTGTGCCTGCTTCCCAACTCCGGCAGCTTAGGCCTTACCGCCGGCGCGGCCATGACTTTTGGCCTCATCACGCTCATGATGCTAGACACCTCCATCAACATGGCCATGCAGCCGTTCAAGATGCTGGTGGGAGACATGGTGACAGAGCGACAAAAGACAAAGGCATATAGCATACAGAGCTTCCTCTGCAACGCCGGCAGCCTGGTAGGTTTCGTGTTCCCGTTTGTGCTGGCGTTTATTGGCGTTGCCAATGTGGCGGAAGAGGGCGTGGTGCCGCCCACTGTCGTATACTCTTTCTACATTGGTGCCATAATATTGATACTCTGCGTGCTATACACGGTCTTTAGGGTCAAGGAGATGCCCCCGGCCGAATATAGCGCGTTTCACGGCATCAAGGCGGCAGACGGGCAGGCGCCTAAGGCCAGCCTGAACATTGTGGGGCTGTTGGCTCACGCGCCAAGGACGTTTTGGACCGTGGGGCTTGTGCAATTCTTCTGCTGGGCCGCGTTTATGTATATGTGGACATATATCAACGGCGCGGTGGCGGAAAACGGATGGGGGACGACCGACCCCAAGTCGGCCGAATATCAAGAGGCCGGCAACTGGGTTGGCATCCTCTACGCCGTCCAGGCCATGGGTTCCGTGCTGTGGGCCACCGTGATACCCAAGTTCCGCAGCGCCAAGATGGCTTACGTGGTCAGCCTCCTAATTGGCGCGGTGGGGTTCGCTTCGCTCTACCTCGTCCACAACCACTATCTGATGATGGTGAGCCTCTTGCTGGTGGGCCCGGCGTGGGCGGCCATGTTGGCCCTGCCATTCACGCTGCTTACCAACGCACTTGAAGGGTCGCCGAGCATGGGGACGTATCTGGGCCTGTTCAACTGCACCATCTGCCTGCCACAGATTGTGGCCGCGCTGCTTGGCGGCACCATCCTCCACCTGGTGGGAGACAGCCAGCCGGCCATGATGGTCGTGACGGGCTTCCTGCTTGTGCTGGCCGCCTGCTCGGTCAGATTCATAAAAAAATGATTAGCCTTGCGGCGCGAGACCTACGCCGCACGGCATCGGAACAATTAAAGAGCTAGAACATGAAAAGGATTGCGACATCAGCCATCGCCTTGCTTCTGTGCGCAGGGGCGTGGGCGCAAGGCAACGGCATCTTGGTGGAACCGCGAAACTGGTGGGTCGGGATGAAGAATCCCGAGGTGCAGCTCATGCTCCACGCCAAAGACATTGCGCAGAAGACGCCCAAGGCGGACAGCAAGGGCGTGGAAGTGGTGGACGTGACAAGGACTGACAACCCGAACTACCTCTTTGTCACACTGAAAATTGGCAACAACGCAAAGGTCGGAGACGCCAAAATAATCTTGGAAGACGCAGACGGAGGCGAGCAGACACTGCTCTACCCTCTGCACGCCAGGCGCAAAGGCTCGGCCAACCGCCAAGGCTTTTGCAGTGACGACGCCATATATCTGGTCATGCCAGACAGGTTCGCAAACTCAGACACCACAAACGACAGCGTTGACGGGCTTAAAGAGAAAGCCGACCGCAGCGAGCCTTACGGCCGGCACGGCGGCGACATAAAAGGCGTCATTGACCATCTTGACTACATCAAAGACTTGGGGATGACGGCGTTATGGATGACACCCGTCTTGACCAACGACATGCCCCAGTCGTCTTACCACGGCTACGCCATAACGAACTATTACGAGATAGACCCACGCTTCGGCACCCTTGATGACTTCAAGACCCTCTCCGCAGAACTGCACAAGAGGGGCATGAAACACATTATGGACATGGTGTTCAACCACTGCGGCACAGGCTACTGGTGGATGGACGACCTGCCATGCAAAGAGTGGCTCAATAAATGGTATGACGCGAGCGGCAAGGAGACTTTCGTCAGGAGCAACTACCGCCTGTCTATTATTCGCGACCCCCATGCCGCGAAGAGCGACGTGGATCTGGCTCTCAAAGGCTGGTTTGACAGCACAATGGCCGATATGAACCTCACCTGCCCTCTGGTCAAGAACTACCTCATTCAGAACTCCATATGGTGGGTTGAGACGGCAGACCTTGACGGCATCCGCCAAGACACCTACCCTTATTCAGACGTCAAGGCCATGGCCGAGTGGTGCGACAGGCTCAAAGCGGAATATCCCAACTTCAACATTGTTGGCGAGTGCTGGATCTCAGAAGCCGCCAAACTGGCCCCTTGGCAAAAGGGCTATGGCAAGGACAACGGGATGGAAGACAGCGGGCTGCCCACAATAATGGACTTCCCCCTCCAAGAGGCTATGTGCCGCGCCATGAACGAGGGCGAGGGGTGGAGCGACGGCGCAAACAGGCTCTACGACAGCTTTGCCAACGATGTGGTATATCCCGACCCCATGAACATCATGATTTTTGGAGAGAACCATGACACGGGCCGCCTGCTCACACAGCTGAAGGGTGATGAAGAGGCGCTTCGCCTGGCCACGGCACTACTGGCCACGGCACGAGGCATCCCGCAACTCTACTATGGCACAGAATGCCTGATGGAGGGCAACGGCTTTGACGGTCACGCCAACATTCGCCGCGACTTTCCTGGCGGATGGGAGGGCGACACGCTCAACTTCTTCAATGCCATGCCTGAACGCGAAAAGGCCATGCGCGACTATACGACGCGCCTCTTCAACTTCCGCAAGAAGAGCATGGCGCTCAGGCGCGGCTCCATGACGCACTACGCCACGCAGGGCAACGTCTACGTCTTCTTCAGGTATGACGCTGTGACGCGCGCCACCGTGATGACAATCCTCAACTTGGCAAAAGAGGACAGGGAATTAGACCTTGGCCGGTTCGACCAATTGGAGGGCGACAGCGTAAAAGGCATCGACGTTGTGAGCCAACAGAGGGTGAGCGCACAAGGCAAACTGACCGTCAAGGCCCGCCAAGCCATGGTCATTGCAATGGAAAAATAAGAGCAATAGACATAGACAAATATAAAATCACTACGATGAAAAAAAGTAATGTTTTGGAGGGTGCGGCCGTAGGTCTGGGCTTTGCGGCCCTGACCCTCACGGGCTGCGCAGGCCCGCAGCAGAAAGCGCTAAGCGGCTTGGCCTTCCGCGGCGAGACCACGACCGTCGCGTCACCAGACAGCAACGTGGTTGTGACGTTCGGACTCACGGCAGACAGCGTCCCCGCCTACCAGATGACCTTCGGCGGCAAGACCGTGGTCAAGCCCTCGCGTCTGGGCCTGAAGCTCAAGACGGGTGGCGACTTGACCCGAGGGTTCGCCTTGACCGACAAGAAGACACGCTCCTTCGATGAGACATGGGCCCCCGTATGGGGCGAGGAAGACTCAATCCGCAACCACTACAACGAGTTGACCGTCAGCCTCTGCCAGCCCTCAACACAAAGAACCATAGAAGTCATCTTCAGGGCTTACAATGACGGCCTCGGCTTCCGCTACTTCTTCCCGGAGCAGGACAACCTGACATATTTCACCGTAAAAGACGAGCTGACGGAGTTCGCCATGACGGGCGACCACACGGCATGGTGGATAAGTGGCGACTATGACACACAGGAGTATGACTACACGGAGAGCCGCCTCAGCCAGATTCGCGCCATCTCGCCCACGGCCCGCCAAGAGAACTCTAGCCAGACCGCCATCTCGCCCACGGCCGTGCAAACAGCCCTCCAGATGCGCACCGATGACAGCCTCTACATCAACATCCATGAGGCCGCGCTCGTCGACTACTCTTGCATGAGCCTAGACCTCGATGACAAGAACTTCGTCTTCAAGGCCGCGCTCACGCCCGACGCCACTGGCGACATGGCTCGTTGCCAGACCCCGTGCCAGACCCCGTGGCGCACAGTCATGGTGACCGATGACGCCCGCAAGACCTTGGCCTCGCGCCTCATTCTCAACCTCAACGACCCCTGCGCCTATGATGACGTATCTTGGATCAAGCCCGTCAAATACATGGGCGTCTGGTGGGAAATGATCACCGGCAAAGGCACATGGGCCTACACCAACGACTTCAAGAGCATCCACCTCGGCCAGACGGACTACTCCAAGGCCACGCCAAACGGCACGCACTCCGCCAACAACGAGAACGTCCGCAAATACATTGACTTCGCCGCGGCCAATGGCATGGATCAGCTCCTCATTGAGGGATGGAACGAGGGATGGGAAGACTGGTTCGGCCATCAGAAGGACTACGTCTTCGACTTTGTCACCCCCTACCCCGACTTTGACGTCAAGGCCCTCAACGCCTACGCCAAGAGCAAGGGAATCCGCCTCATGATGCACCACGAGACCTCGGCC
>CAKUVM010000069.1 GCA_934699135.1 uncultured Bacteroidales bacterium | reverse complement strand
GCCAGCGTCAACAATAGCAATAGGTGTTTCATGTTCATCAGTTATAATTACAGTTGATTCTTTCCTTAATGACGACGTTGTGGGAATAAAGAAAGGGGGCAAGGCCGCGGACCTTGCGCCGAAACCCGCCGCCTGCGCCGCGGGAACCACCTCTTTTCCTACACTCGCAAAGATAGAAACAATGAATATAGGCGTATCACAACAAATCTTAAAGTTTCAATCACCCCGCCACAACGCCGCACGCGGTTACGAAAACTACCATTCTTATGGTACATGACTTTCAGATTGAAATGTATTGTATGCATACACTGAATAAAAATGCGGCACGAAACCTAGTTACACTGCATATTGTTACAAATTCGCAATATTTTCGCCATACGGGGAAACGGGTATCCGCATATAAATTTCAACCCCTCAACGCAACAAAAGCGCGCAAAACTGCGTAAAGCGGGACACAAAAGACATTAATTTTTCATCGCTATGTCATTTTGGCGGCACATTGTTCCATAAAGCACACTTCGTTTAGCCCGCCACGCCCGCTGTTAAAACGGCGTGGTTGTTAAAAAGCCTTTAATCACGGTAGGTGATACACCCACAGGCACGCGGCGCGCCACCTCGTAGTGGGAGTTGGGGCGGCCATTTGAGCCTCGGCAAGAATCGGATAAATCAAATAATTACGGTAAATTTGTCTCATACAACGCCGCCAGGCGCGACCTCGGCGGCGGACGGAGACACGATGCTCACAAAAGAAACATTTTTGGCCGCGGCGGCGGCCCTGTATGACGAGACCGTGGCCATGCGCCGCCGTCTGCACCGCCACCCCGAACTGTCTTTTCACGAGACGCAGACGGGCGCCTACGTGGCCGAGCGGCTGAGCGGGCTGGGGCTGAGCGTGAAGACGGGCTACGCCATAGGCGCGGGCTGCGTGGCGCTGATTGAGGGAGGCAAGCCCGGACACGACATTGGGCTGAGGGCGGACATGGACGCGCTGCCCATAACGGAGGCCGCGGACCACGAGGTGAGGTCGGAGACGGAGGGCGTGATGCACGCCTGCGGCCATGACATGCACACGGCGTCGCTGCTGACGGTGGCCAAGATATTGCAACAAAACAGGGCCGAACTCCACGGCCGATACCTATTAATATTCCAACCCGGCGAAGAGTGCTGGCCCGGCGGCGCGAGCCTGATGCTGAAAGAGGGCGCGACATCGGCTTTCGGCTTTGAGCCAGAGGCCATGATAGGCGCCCACGTGCTGGCAGAGATGCCCACGGGCCACGCCGGCTTCCGCAGCGGGGCCTACATGGCCAGCGGAGATGAGATCCACATCCACATAAAAGGGCGCGGAGGCCACGGCGGGATGCCCCACTTGCTGACGGACAACGTCTTGATTGGCTGCGAGACAGTTGTGGCCATGCAACACCTGGTGGCGCGCGAGGTGCCGGCCACGGTGCCCATGGTGCTGTCTTTTGGCAAATTTGAGGCCGACGGGGCCACAAACGTGATACCGGACACTGTATACATTGCCGGCACGATGCGCACGATGGACGAGGCTTGGCGCGCCAAGATGAAGGAGCGCATCGTGGCCGTGGCGGAGGCCGTGGCGGGGGCCTACGGCGCGCGCGCCGAGGTGGAGATACGCCACGGCTACCCCTGTGTGCGAAATGACGAGACGCTGACGCCCCTGGCAGCCGAGCTGACGCGCCAACTGCTGGGAGCTGACAAGGTGGAGGAGATGCCCCTGCGCATGACGGCCGAGGACTTTGGATATTACACGCAGCGCTACCCGTCGGTCTTCTACCGCTTTGGCGTCGGCTCGCCCTGCGGGGCGCACACGCCAGGCTTCGACCCGGACGAAGAGGTCCTGCGCGCCTCGCCCGCCATAATGGCGTGGATGGCCGCAAACATGGGGCGGAGCCTGCCGATGAAAAAATAAGTGAGGGCGAAGGAGATGAGCAACAAGCGCAAAGAGAGGCTGATACTCTACGGCATTGCCGTATGCTGCTTCACACTGTGGGGCATAAACAGCGAGATGACTGAGCCCATGGGCAGGGCATACGGCAAGGTGTTCATAAAAGATGCGTCGCTCAGCCCCGCCCTCCACGTGTTTTACTACGCGGCCTACGCCCTCATGACCATCCCGGCCATAATAATGTCTCGCCGCCTGGGGCTGCGCGCAAGCATGCTGACGGGGCTTGGCCTCTTTGCCGCCGGCGCGCTGAGCCACCTGCCGGCCTCGCAGATAGGCGCCTACGCGCCATTTATGGTGGGGCTGTTCGTCATGACGTGCGGCGTGGCGTTTCTGGAAACGTCGGCCAACCCGTTAGTCATTACAATGGGCAGACGCGACAAGGCCTTGAACAGGCTCTTCTTGGCGCAGACGTTCAACGTGGCGGGCTGGATTGGCGGTTACCTGATAATGACCAAGTTCATAGACCGCCGGCTATTCGT
The DNA here is from genome assembly GCA_934699135.1 of uncultured Bacteroidales bacterium. Lineage (GTDB taxonomy): Bacteria > Bacteroidota > Bacteroidia > Bacteroidales > Marinilabiliaceae > W3P20-009. The sequence continues at coordinate 4,016 of CAKUVM010000069.1, read as the reverse complement.
GCTCAGCGCCGAGCAGCGCATCCACCTTGACCCCATATATTTCGAGGCAGCCCAGAAGACCGACCTGCTGACCATAGCCACCCCTTTCGTATGGATTGGCGCGGCGGCGTGCGCCCTTGCCATCGCCACGGCCATGATAGAGATATACAGCACAGACTTCGACTCGCCGCGGCAACGCACGGCGGGCCAGATGATCCGCACTTTGGCGCGAGACAAGGCCTACGTGGCGGGCGTGGCCTGCCTCTTCCTCTATGTGGGGGCGCAGACCATAGGGTGGTCTAGCATCGCGGGGTATGGCACGGCCACGCTCATGGCCAACCCCGGCGGCGGGACATTGATACAGGCGGCGGACGTGGCCAAGGGGCTGCTGCTGCCTGGCCTCCTGGCCTTCGGGGCGGGCAGGCTCCTGGCTTTCCTCTTGACTCGGAATGACAGCGTCCGCCCCACCCTGATGCTGGGTCTGGCGGCGGCCTTGGCTGCCGCGCTGACGGTGACGGGCGTATGCCTCTCAAACGAGGCGGGGCTGTGGTGCATGGTAGGGGTGTCTGGCTGCATGTCCGTCATGTACCCGACAATATTCCACCTGGCCACCAAGGACCTGGACAGCGAGACGCTCAACGTGGCGGCCGCCGGGCTGGTCATGGCCGGCAGCGGCGGCCTGGCCGCCAACTTCGTGAGCTGGGAGATGGACGACGGCGGCATCGCGGGGCTGCTGGTTGCGGCCACCGCGTTTGCCATCATTGTGGCCTACGCCGCGTGGTGCGCCAAACGAGACAAAGAAAAAGCCAAAGCGATAGAGCCTGACGAGACACAGGACATTGAGACAGAAAACATTGATGGATAACGAGAAAAACGAACAAGAGCCAGACTATCAGATAGTCTACTCGAAAAACGTGATAGAGTTCGCCACCGTGGCGCGCGAATATTGCGTCTTTGCCGAAAATGCGCCAAAATATTCCAAGGCCGACTACCTGCGCGTGGCCAGCCGCCTGTTGCCCCTGCTCTACATGAAAGGCGCGCTGCTGCCCGACGTGAAGGCCCAGTCTGACGAAGACCTGCCAGAGATTGTTGATTATGAGACATATGAGACCGTCCGCCGCGGAATTCACGAGCGGCTCACGAGCCACGATGACTACCTGACCGTCTTCAAGGAAGACTTTAAATATAGCGAGACCCCCGTAGCCGCCAGCATATCGGAAGACATGGCGGACATATATCAGGACATACGCAACTTTTGTGAACAGTATCACAGCGGCGACGACGCGGTGATGAACGATGCCGTCGCCGTCATAGGGGACAAATTCAAAGAATATTGGGGGCAAAAGGTCTGCAACGCCATGGGCGCCATAAACAACGCCCTGTATTGCGGAGACGACCTGGCGGATGAGAAGCCCGCCCCGCGGGAAGATGAGGAGGCCGAAGAAGAAGACGCCCCGCGACAAGAAGACGGAACACCATATTTCATGCGCCAAATGGGCATGAGGCTGGTGGACAACAAGAAGAAGCGATGAAAGTAAGCAACGAAGAGATAGACCTCCTGCCCCTGTGCCAATATGACCAGGAGATCGCGCTGATAGACAAGGCGGAAGACATAGAGGCGGCCGTGGCGGAGATGAGCCGGCAGCCAGCCCTTGGCTTCGACACGGAGACGCGCCCGGCCTTCACGCGCGGCTGCAACTACAAGGTGGCGCTGCTTCAGCTCTCGGCCGAGCACAAGACGTGGCTAATCCGCCTATGCAAGACCGGCATGACGGAGGCCTTGGCCCACTTCTTGGAGAACAAAGACATAGTGAAGCCCGGCCTGGCCATCCGCGACGACCTGCGCGGCCTGCGCAAGCTGCGCGACTTCACACCCGGCGGCTTCGTCGACTTGCAGAGCATTGCCGAGGCCAAGGGCGTGGAAGACTTGAGCCTCAAGAAGATGGCGGCCCACGTGCTGGGCGTGAGGGTGTCAAAAAGGCAGCGGCTGACGAATTGGGAGGGCGAGACGCTGACCCCAGGGCAGCTGACATATGCCGCCACAGACTCGTGGGTGTCTCTCCAACTATACAAGGCCCTCAGCGCCGGCGTGACGGACAGCGAGCGCGTGGCCGACGTGCGGCGGCAGCTGGAGAGCCGGAGGACAATGGCGACAGACAACACACAGACACAAAACAAGTAACAGACACACACAAATGATAACACTCAAACAGGGCAAGGAGCAGAGCCTGCTACGCTTCCACCCGTGGGTATTCTCGGGCGCCATAGCCCATTTGGACGAGGCCGAGGAGGGCGACGTGGTGGACGTGGTGTCATCTCACGGCGAGTTCCTGGCCAGAGGGCATTACCAGATAGGGTCGATAGCCGTGCGCATATTGACGTTCGACGCCGATGAGCGCATAGACCAGAGCTTCTACACCAACAGAATCCGTCAGGCCTACGAGCTGAGGAAAGACGTGGGCCTAGTGGGGAACCCCGACACGACGGCCTATCGCCTGGTGTTTGGCGAGGGAGACTGCCTGCCCGGCCTGGTGGTGGACGTGTATGACACGACGGCCGTGATGCAGCTTCACTCTGTGGGCATGTATCGAGACCGGGCCATGGTGGAGCAAGCCTTACGCGACGTGATGGGCGAGAGCCTGAAAGCCATATATAACAAGAGCGAAGGCACATTGCCATTCAAGGCGGGCCTGAACCCGATAAACAGCTATGTGTGGGGGCACGCCGGCGTGAAGGAGGCCAAAGAGAACGGAATCATCTTCGCCCCTGACTGGGAGAAGGGGCAGAAGACCGGTTTTTTTGTGGACCAGCGCGAAAACAGGGCCTTGCTGGAGCGTTACAGTCTGGGCAAGAGGGTGTGCAACATGTTTTGCTACACAGGCGGTTTTTCACTCTTCGCGCTGCGCGGCGGCGCAGAACTGGTGCACTCGGTGGACAGCTCGGAACGCGCCATTGAGCTGACGCGCCAAAACGTGGAGCGCAACTTCCCTGGCGACACGAGGCACGAGGCTTTCGTCGAAGACGCGTTCCATTATATGGAGCACACGCAGCAGAAATATAACCTCATGGTGCTAGACCCTCCCGCCTTCGCCAAGCACGTCAGCGTGTTGCGAAACGCGCTCAAAGGCTATCGCCGCCTCAACGCCAAGGCTATGGAGATAATAGAGCCGGGCGGGATATTGTTCACCTTCTCATGCTCGCAGGTGGTGAGCAAAGAGGATTTCCGCACCATGGTCTTCACCGCCGCCACAATGGCGCGCAAACGCGTGGCCATCTTGCACCAGCTGACGCAGCCGGCCGACCACCCCATAAACATATACCACCCCGAGGGCGAATATCTCAAAGGGCTGGTGCTGAAAGTGTATTAAAAACTAGCCAACGAATGCAATTTTACGATTTCGACTTCACCGACGAGCTGCTAGACAGCCTGGAGGCCATGCGCTTCAGCCAGCCGACACCAATCCAGGAGCAGGCCATTCCCGTGGTGATGGAGGGCAGAGACCTGATAGCCTGCGCCCAGACGGGCACGGGCAAGACGGCGGCCTACTTGCTGCCAATAATTGACGACATTGTGCGCAACCCCAACGACGGGGTTGACACGGTAATTTTGGTGCCGACACGCGAGCTGGCCATACAGATTGACCAACAGATGAGCGGCTTCGGCTACTTTGTGAACATATCTTCCACAGCCGTCTACGGCGGCAGCGACAGCGGCGAGTGGAGCCGACAGCGCACCGCGTTGAGCGAGGGCGCGGACATTGTCATTGCCACGCCCGGCCGAATGCTGCAACACATCAGCATGGGCTACGTGGACTTCAGCAAAGTGCGCCACCTGGTGCTGGACGAGGCAGACAGGATGCTGGACATGGGTTTTTATGACGACATTATGCAGGTGGTGAAGCTACTGCCCACCGAGACACGGCAGACGCTCATGTTCTCGGCCACCATGCCGCCCAAGATTCGCGACCTGGCCAAGACAATCCTCCGCGACCCGGCAGAGATCTCAATTGCCATAGCCAAGCCCGCCGCCGGAATAC
>CAKUVM010000068.1 GCA_934699135.1 uncultured Bacteroidales bacterium | reverse complement strand
GCCAATGGAAGAAATGGTAAGAAAATTAAAAGAGCCGAACCGCACTGTTCGTCAATGGCAGGGCGGAGGCGAGGAGCGAGGGGGGGAGACACCCTGCGACAAAAAAATAAACAAACTAAACAACTACAAGGAGTATGAACAGCAAATCAATCAGATCAAAGTTCTGGCTACTGGTTGCATGCCTCATCACCACCATCGCGTCGAATGCGCAGAGCTTCGAGGCGACAGGCAGGGTGGTCGATGGCGCCGACCAGCAGCCCATCCCGGGCGTGGCCGTGATGGTGAAGGGCACGACGCAGGGAACCGTGACAGATTTTGACGGTAACTTCACTCTGAGCGCGGACCAAGGTGCCACGCTCGTCTTCTCGTTCATTGGCTACACCACGCAAGAGGTGGCTGCCGCCCGTGGTATGAGCATTGCCATGGTTTCTGACGCAAAGGAGCTTGACGATGTGGTCGTGATCGGCTATGGTGTCGCGCGCAAGCACGATATGACCGGATCAGTCACGGCCATCAGGCCCGATGAGAAGAACAAGGGTCTCGTGACCAACGCCCAAGATATGATTACCGGCAAGATTGCAGGCGTGAGCGTGACCAGCCAGAGCGGCACTCCTGGTGGCGGTGCCACCATCCGTATCCGCGGCGGCTCCTCACTCAACGCCTCCAACGACCCTCTCATTGTCATTGACGGTCTCGCCATGGACAACTCTGGCGTCAAGGGTCTCTCCAACCCCCTCTCTATGGTTAACCCCTCAGATATTGAGACGTTCACCGTGCTGAAAGACGCTTCCGCCACGGCCATTTACGGTTCGCGCGGTTCCAATGGCGTCATCATCATCACCACCAAGAAGGGTGTCAAGGGCAAGCGTCCGCATATAGCCTACTCTGGCAATATGAGCGTCTCGACGAAAAAGAAGACCATCGACGTGATGAACGGTGACGAGTATCGCTCTTTTATCAAGAGCCTCTTCGGCGAGGACTCCGACCCCGCCAAGCTCCTCGGCACGGCGAATACCGACTGGCAAGAAGAGATTTATCGCGTGGCTCTCGGCACCGATCACAACCTCACAATCTCGGGCGGCACCGACCGTCTGACATATCGCGCCTCGGTCGGTTACACGGGTCAGGAGGGTATCCTGAAGACGTCTGACTTCAAGCGCACCACGGTGTCGTTCAACCTCTCTCCCAACTTCTTGGACAAGCACTTGACCTTCAATATCAACGGCAAGGGTATGATTGCCAAGACCACCTATGCCAACACCGATGCCGTGGGCGCGGCAGTGTGGTTCGACCCGTCGCAGCCTGTGCGCTCCGATGACGAGAAGTTCAAGAACTACGGCGGCTACTATCAGTGGCTGAAGAAGGACAACAGCTACAACGACAGCAGCTGGCCCTACATCATTAACACCAACGCCACCAAGAACCCTGTCGCGCTGCTCAACCAGCAAGACAAGCGCGCCACCTCTAAGAGCGTGATTGGCAACATTGAGGGCACCTACAAGATTCACGGCTTCGAGGATCTTCAGCTGCACGCCAACTTTGGTTTCGACGTCTCCACCGGTAAGGAGTCTACCGACATTGACGCCGGTTCTTCCACCAACCCCTACTACGGATACTCCGGCTACGACAAGATTGACAAATACAACCTCTCTTTCAACGCCTATGCCCAGTATCTCAAAGACTTCAACGATGCCAACCACTTCGACATCATGGCGGGCTACGAGTATCAGAAGTTCCATCATGAGCAAGAGACTGCCGGCGGCGGCCTCTACCAACCGACCAACAATGACGCTTCGCTCGCCGGCACGCCGTATAACTACGACAAGAAACTGTCTAAGGGCGAGAACTACATAGTCTCTTTCTTCGGCCGCGCCAACTATAGCCTGCTCGACCGTTATATGCTCACGGCCACTGTGCGTTATGACGGCTCCAGCCGCTTCTCCGACCATTGGGCCCTCTTCCCCTCTTTCGCTTTTGGCTGGAGGGTCAAGGACGAGGCTTTCCTTGCCGACGTTGATTGGCTCAGCGACGCCAAGATACGTCTCGGCTACGGCCAGACCGGCCAGCAGGAGGGCATTGGAGACTACGGCTACCTGCCCACCTACACCCTCAACACAGGCACCAACAACAGGTACCCAATCATTGGCGACGGCTCTCTGGCGCGCCCCGATGCCTACAACCAAGACATCACTTGGGAGACCACAGAGACGTATAACGTGGGCCTAGACCTGAGCTTCCTCCGCGACCGTGTCACCTTCAGCGGCGACTATTATTTCCGCAAGACCACCGACCTGCTCAACACGGTCTATGTGGCCGCAGGCTCAAACTTCCGCAACCAGGTGACTGGCAACATCGGCTCGCTTGAGAACAAGGGCGTGGAGCTCGCGCTCACCGTCCGCCCCGTCCAGACAGAGGATTGGCACTGGGAGCTGACCGCCAACGCCGCATACAACAAAAATGAGATCACCGAGCTCATTGGCGAAGAGGGCTATAAGGTTGAGGTTGGCGGAATCTCGTCCGGCACGGGCAACAACTGCCAGGCTCACACCGTGGGTCATGCCGCAAAAAGCTTCTACGTCTACCAGCAGGTCTATGCCGAGGACGGCACCCCCATTGAGGGTATGTTCGTTGACCGCAACGCCGACGGCATCATCAATGAATCCGACCGTTACTACTACAAGAGCCCGGCCGCGCCTTGGAACTTCGGCCTCTCTAGCCGCCTCCAGTGGCGCAACGTGGACTTCAGTTTCTCGCTCCGCGCCAACGTGGGCAACTATGTCTTCAACGACTTTGAGGCTGGCGCCAGCAACGTCTCCAAGGCAGGCGTATATACAAACGGATATATCGCCAACCGCCCGAAAAACGTGCTTGGAAAGGCTTGGCAGACTTGGAATAGCGTACTCTCAGACTACTTCGTGCAGAACGCTTCTTTCCTCAAGTGTGACAATATCACGCTCGGCTACAGCTTCTCGGATCTCTTCGGCTCCAAGCTCTCAGGCCGCGTCTACGCCACTGCGTCTAACGTCTTCACCATCACGGACTACAAGGGCATCGACCCCGAGGTTGACGGTGGCATTGACAACAACATCTACCCGCGCCCGTTCACCGGCCTGGTGGGTCTGACGCTCAACTTCTAATTCGTAAGCAACAATTAATAAGCAAACACGATGAAATCTATATATTCTCTTGCCGCGGCGGCTATGCTCTTCTCGGCAACCGCGTGTGTGGACGATCTTGACGTGAGCAATATCGATCCCAACGTCGTCACCAACCCTTCCGCGGCCGCCATTTTCAACAAGTGCTACGCAGTGCTTGGCCTCGCTGGCCAGAGCGGCCCTGACGGCGACTGTGATGTTGACGGCCTCGATGGCGGCACGGCCGGTTATGTGCGCCAGCTCATCAACTCGCAGTGCCTCCCTACGGATGAGATGATATGCGCGTGGGGCGATGAGGGTATCGCTGAATACAACTATAACAAGTGGGGTTCTGGCCACCCGATGCTCAGAGGCTTCTACTATCGCCTCTACAACGGCGTCACCATGTGCAACCACTTCTTGGAAAACTACTCCGGCGACGCCACCATGACCGCCGAGATGCGCTTCCTCCGCGCCCTCCACTATTACTACCTTATGGATGGTTGGGGCAACATTCCGTTCAAGGTGAGCGTCACCACCGACGCGGCTCCGCAATACTCTCGCGCCGAGATCTTCGATTTCATTGAGAAAGAGCTTCTTGAGTGTGAGAAAGACATGATGGAGCCCAAGGCAAAGAAGAGTTCCGACGAGGGCTACGGTCGAGCCGACAAGGCCGCGGCATGGCTTCTCCTCGCCCGCCTCTACCTTAACGCCGAGACATATATTGGCGTAGATCGCTACGCCGATGCCGAGGCCTACGCCCAGAAGGTTATGGGCTCTGACTATGAGCTGGCCAAGGCCCCCGTTAATGAGTTCTCTGCCTATCAGACACTCTTTATGGGCGACAATGGCGAGACCGATGCTGCCTACGAGTTCATTCTGCCTGTCCTCCAAGATGGCTCCATCTCCGCCGCCTACTGCTCTTCGCTTTTCGCCATCGCGTCCACTTTCAATAGCGATATGTACGTGACAGCTGACCGAGGTAATGGTAACGGATGTTCTCAGACCTGGGAGGGCAACCGCGCTCGTCCACAGCTCATCGAGAAGTTTGTAGAGGAGTCTAGGATGCCGACAGACACCGACGCTCAGCAGATGGTAAAGGTGGCCGGCGATGACCGCGCCCTCTTCTGGAGCAAGGAGCGCACTCTGAACATTGATGCCAATGACGACTTCAAGAAAGGTTACGCCACGGTCAAGTTCAACAACTACTACGCCACCGGTGGCAGCGCCCACGATGCCAAGTTTGTCGACATGGATTGGCCTCTGATGCGCAAGGCCGAGGCCTACCTCATCTATGCCGAGGCCACGGCTCGCCGAAATGGCGGCCTCGCTTCCGCCGATGGTCTGGATGCCATCAACGAGCTCCGCAGCCGCGCCAATGCCAGTCAGCTGCCAAGCGCCAATCTTGACGTCATCTGCGACGAGTGGAGCCGTGAGTTCTACTTCGAGGGCTACCGTCGCTCCACGCTCATACGCTTCGGCAAGTTCGGCGGCAACACCGGCTACACGTGGCAGTGGAAGGGCGGCTCTTACGCCGGGCAGAATTTCTCGAAAGATCTCAACCTCTTCGCGATCCCGGCTACAGATCTCAACGCAAACCGCAACCTTGTCCAAAACCCTGGTTTCTAATCAAGACTAGCGTCCTTGCGCCATGCCCGCCGCATTTGGCGGCGGGCCAGAGCCGAGGATAAGACAAAAAGAAAGAAGATTATGAAATATCTAGCATATTCCACCATCGCGCTCGCCACGGCCGTGTGCCTCGCCTCTTGCGATGACGACCGCGATGACAACCCAACCATCGCGCCGGCCACGGAGTTCGTTCTCAACACTCCGGCTTACGCCGACCAACTTATTGACCTGGCTCTGACAGATAGCCTCCGGCTCACTTGGAGCCAGCCAAACTGGGGCTTCCATCTTGTGGTCAACTACAATGTACAAATCTCCGCCTCTGGCGAGTTCACGACATCTTATGCCGACCAGCTAGCCGATGAGAGCGGCACCACCGTGGCGGACTACTATGCGCTAGACGTCACCAACCAGTGCCGTCAACAAGTGGCCGCCAAAGACGTCTGCCGTGCCATCGCCGCTCTCAGCGGATGGGAAGGCGAGGCTGACGTGCCAGCGGAGCAGGAGGTCTACGTCCGCGTCCAGGCCACGCCAAACGCCAAGGCTGAGCAGAACGACTTGACCATTTGCTCCAACACTTTGAAATTCAACACGACGCCATATTACATCGCCCTCAAGGATGCCGATCCGGAGATGTGGTATCTCATTGGCGCATGCATTGGCGACGGCAAGTGGACCAACACGCCAGAGGCTCTTGGCGTCTCCAACTTCACCATGTCCATCATTTCCGGCGCCAAGTATAACTCCAACACGGGCAAGGGAACCCTTGTGTTCAATGGTTACCTGACCACCGACGGCTTCAAGATCATCCGCCAGCGTGGCGATTGGGAAGACCAGTGGGGCATGAACGACGGCGCTTTCGTCTTCCAAGATGGCGGCTCTGGCAACATCACCGTGGCCGAGAACGGCTACTACACTGTGACGTTGAACAATGAGGAGAACACCGTGTCCGTTGAGCCCTATGACGGCGCAGCTCCCAAGGTCTACGAATCCATAGCCATCTGCGGCGATTTCAACGGCTGGGACGCTACCAACGCCATGACGCCCTTCAGCACGGCTGACTGCATGGCAGGCCACAACCACCTCTGGAGCTACACCCTTGAGGCTCCCGCCGGTGGCACCACGGCCAAGTTCCTCACCGCTGGCAGTTGGGATACCAACTGGGGCAGCTCCGAGTTCCCCTATGGCGTCGGTGTGGGCAATGGTGCCAACATCTCCGTCCCCGAGGGCACGTGGATTGTCACCTTCAACGATGTTGACGGCTCCTACGCCTTCACGGCAAAGTAGGCAAAAACAAAACAAGACAAGGCCGTCGCCCTTAGCCACAGGGCGAGAGGGTGGCGGCCCTTTTAACCAACAAAAAAGAGCATTCTCTTATGAAACCGATATATTCCACTCTGGCCATCGCCATGCTCGCCTTCGCGGCCTGCGATGACGACAGCTACAACGACTGGCAGCAGCCGCAGGCCAACGCCGAGACTCCCGCCGACCAGATGATTGCCACCAACTTCACTGTTGAGGCCGCGGGAGCGGTGAACTTTGCCAATCTTGACGAAAAGGTGGACACCCTCGTGACCATCTTCACGCCCAGTCTCACAACCAAAGGCCAGCAGGCAGATGAAGTTGATTACAACGTGATCCTTGGCAACTCAACCTCTGAGGTAGAGGCCACGCCCGACGGCAAGATACGCACGGCGGATCTTCGTGCGGCCATTGAGAAGCTGTTTTGAATTATGTGGAAATAAATGCTATGTGACAGCGTAAATAATTAAAAGTCAGTTGGTTAAGCAGGA
>CAKUVM010000067.1 GCA_934699135.1 uncultured Bacteroidales bacterium | reverse complement strand
CTGCAAGCCCCTCTTGATCCGAGGCAGGACACCCTCCTTTTCTCTGTTTGCGATGTCAATCCGGCCGCGGTGGCGGGGAAGCTTCCGCAACTCCGCCAGCGATATGAGGAGCAGGCCGAATACGTAGGCGGCTGTCTGGCCAATGCGTTCATCCCCGCCTGGCAGAGGGTGGTCCGTTCCTTGTATGTGTCGTCCGACGCTGATATGATGTCGGCCGCCGCTTGGGTTGATGAGGGCAGGTGGGACGAGGCGCAAAACCTTTGGGGGCGCGTTGTGGCGCAGTCGTCCAATGTGACCGAGAGGGTTAGGGCCGCACTCAATTTGGCGTTGTCCTACGAGCGAGCCGACTATCCCGACACGGCCTCGTTGTGGTGTTCCAAGGCCTTGGACATTATTGAGTCTGCTGACGGTGGCAAGGCGCAAAGGCTGCAGCCCGAAAAGGACATGGCAAGCCATATGTTCTCCTACCTCATTGACCGGCAACGACAAAAAGAGGAACTTGACGCGCAGATGCAATGAGGTCTGTTTTCGTCTTTAGCCTCGTCTTGGCGGTGTGCCATGCCGGCGTGGCCGTTGCGCAAGAGAGGCGGCCGCTGCCTTTGGCCGAGGGCGCGTCAATGTCGGCTTGTGTGGTCAGGGTGTCCGACGGGCGCGTCTTGTACGCTTTCGACGCCGAGCGTCGCATGTGTCCGGCCTCCGTCACAAAACTTTTCACCACAGGGGCCGCCATGAGGCTTTTGGGGCCAGGCGCGCGTCTCACAACCAGTTTCTGTCTTGGCCAGGGGCCGACAGGACGTGTCCTTACGGTTCATGGCGGTTTTGACCCGACTCCAGATTCGCGCTATTTCCACGATGCGTCATTCACCGCAATGGCCGATTCTGTTGCCGCTAGTCTCCGCTCCGCGGGGGCAGATTCGCTCTCACTCTTGTGCATAGACGGCTCTCTTAGCCCAGAGGCCCCGTATTGTGACAAGAGGCTTTGGGAGGATATGGGAAATTACTATGGGGCCACACCAACAGTCGTCATGTTTGCCGACAATGCTGTGAACCTGTATTTTAACACCCTGGGAAGTGCGGGCGGTCTTTGCCGCGTAGATTCTGTTGTCCCATCTATGGGGGCTTTCCGTCCGCGCTCTTTTGTCCGATCTTATCGTGGCGGGACTGACAAGAGCAGTGTCTTCTTGGCAGGCGACAGCTTGTGGTATGTCACTGGCGAGCTTCCGCAAGGGCGCAAGGCGTTTCGGGTGTCGGCCACAATGCCTAGTCCGGAGGTCTCTTATGCGCGCCATTTGGCGGCGTTGTTGACGCGTCGTGGCATAGCTGTCGGTTCCGTGGCTCTCCGCGATGGTTGTGGGGCGGATTCTGTCCTGTATGTCCAAAGCTCGCCGACTTTGCTTGAGATAGCCAGGCAGACTAATGTGCACAGTGTCAATCTTTTTGCCGATGCCTTGGCCTTTAGCCTGAGCACGCGTGGCGGCTCCGTCAGGGCTTCGTGGAAAGGTGCGGCCGAGGCCGTGTCTGATTTTTGGGAGGCCAATGCCGGGCTCAATGTCAAACTTCACGATGGTTCAGGGCTCTCGCCGTTCAACGAGGTGTCCGCGTCTTCTGTCGTAACCTTGTTGCGCTCCATGTCGCGTTCCTCTTGCGGGGCCGATTTCAAGTCCACCTTGCCGCGCATGGGTGTGGAGGGCACGTGGGCGCACCTCGGCAAGGGATCGCCGCTTGCCGGCAACGTCAGGGCCAAGAGCGGCACCATGACGGGTGTCGTGGCCTATGCCGGGTTCATGACGGCCAAGAGTGGCGTCGAGGTGGCTTTCTGCGTCATTGCGAATCATTTTTCCGAGACACCGCACGCGGTTCGGACCAAAATTGTAGATTGGCTGACAACGATATTCAATACAGCTAAATGAAAAAGACCAAGTTGTGGATAGTCGTGCGCCGTGCTTTGCTCGCGCTAACGGCCGTTTTTGCGTTCGTCTTTCTTGCCATAATCGCGGTGGTTAATCTCTTCTTGACCAACGGCCGGCTCATGCCCATCATCAAGGGCTACGCCACGGAGTATCTTGATGCCGACGTGAGCATAGCCCATGCCGAGGGGGCTTTTTTCCGCTCTTTCCCATATGTGGGTGTCAAGCTAGATTCTTGTGTCATAGTCTCCAACGCCTTTCACCATCGGCCGTCTCTGTTGGCAGACAGTGTGCCGGCCGTGGCCGACAGCTTGCGTATGCGGCGCGACACCTTGGCGCAAGTCGACCATCTAATTGTGGGTCTAAACCTTGTCAAATATCTTTTCGGCGGTGGCGAAGACGTCAATATTGGCTTGGTGCGTCTTGAGCGACCACGTCTGCGGCTCATCACCGATTCGGCTGGGCGCGCGGGGTGGGACGTGTTGCGCCCGTCAGGGCAGGCCGATACGTCGTCTTCCTCCAGGCGGGTCAGTGTGGGCCATTTCTGCGTGACGGACGGCCGTGTGGCATATTTCAGCCGTCCTGATCAGATGGGGCTTTTCATTGACAGTCTTAACCTCAACATTGGCGGAGACTTGGCGCTTGACTGTTTTGACGCGGATATTGATTTTGATGCGCGCCGAGTCTCTTTGGGGCATAAAGATGTCCGATACCTCCGCAAGATGCCTGTGGGGCTAAGTGGCCGCGTGGCCTACGATGGAGACTCGTTGCGATACGATCTCGGTGACGTCTGCCTCAAGTTGGCATCTGCCGACATTGATCTGGATGGTTGGATCCGTCCTGATTCGACAGGGGCGTACGTCAATGTCAATTATTGTCTTAACTCCCCTAGCGCCGAAAAGCTTTTTGCGGCCATTCCCAAGAGTGTGGTCAGCACGCCGGTGGAGGTCAAGCAGGGTGCTGTGGATTTAAAGGGCGCTGTCGTGGGTCGTGCCTCTGCCAGCGAGTTGCCGGTCATTAGCGGCAAGGCGTTTCTTGACAAGATACGGGCTCAGTATGAGGGTCGCCCTGATGAGATTGAGGATGTGACTGCCGATTTTAATATGTTAATTGACAAGAGTTTGCCAGACTCTTCCTATGTAAATCTTGACATTTTCCACTTCAAGGGAGGACGGTCGGAGATCTCTGCCGTGGTGCGCGTCTCGCGCCTGCTATCACAAGCCCTGATGGATTGCGACATAAAGGCCCACGTCGATCTGAACAATCTGCAGCGGGTCATACCCTTCGACAACACCGTCATGAGCGGCATCGTCGATGCCAATGTGCGTACTCTCTTCTCCGTCGAGGATGTCATGCGCCGAAACTATGGCCATGCCAAATTGGATGGCTACGTGAGCGTTGACAAAATGTGCATACGAAACGACTCTTTGGGTCTTGACGTGGATGTCAAGGCGTCGCTTACAATGAAGACTGACCGCGTCATTGAGGTCAAGAGTGTTTTGGAGAGCCTACAGGTGAAAGCGGGCCGTATGGCGCTAAACGTCCGCAATGGCAAGGTAGATGTGCGCTCCGCCTTTCTGCAGGACACAATGCGCATTGTGCCCCTGACAGGCAATATCCAGGTAAGTAGGGCTTTCTTCAGGGCGGACAGTATCGCAGTCTTCGCCAAAAACATCCGTACGACGGATCACCTGGAGCCGGTTCCTGATATGCCGTCACGCCCCATGGCCACGCACGATTTACGCGTCGATACTGTTTTTGCGGGTATCATAGGGAATAGGACATTTGGCCGCGGGTTGCACATATCGGCTCATCAGTCGGCGGTCTCTGACACTTCGTGGCATACTTCCGCGATCCTAGAATATGACCATCTTGGGCTCAAGAGTCCTGTCTTATCCCTTCCTGTCAAGACAGACGACATCCGCATATCGCTCCACGGAGATTCCGTCGCAGTGGAACGCGTCAAGGTCAGAGTAGGAAGGTCTAGTCTTGCTGCCACTGGGCATATTGGCAATCTCTTCAGTTCGCTGAAGAGACGCAAACCTATGCTTTTCAATATCCAAACCGTTGCCGACACCATCGACTGCAATCAAATATTGGCGTCAATAGTCACAGACTCCGCCGCCATGGCGCGGCAAGTCAGTGCCGAGGCCCTTGACACCGTGGTGGTTGCCAGCGTGGCAGATTCTGTCCATGTGGCTCTGGGGGCCGGGCTGCCGCCCACTATGATTCTTGTGCCGCGGCATATTATGTTGAGCGTCGACGCGCGTGTCGGCACGTTTTTGTGGGATAAGCTTTCGCTCTCCAACGTTCGTGGCGTGGTCAAGACAAAAGGTGGGGCTGCGCATATGACCAACCTCTCGTTCTCAATGGGAAGCGCCAAGACCATCACCACACTCGCCTACAAGGCTTGGCCGCACGCCCGAAAGGCAAGAGCCAACATCTTCTCGCGATGGGAGAGGGCGGATATTGCCACGCTGACCTCTGCGTTGCATCTCGACTCCCTTTTGCCTGCGCTAAAGCCAATGAAAGGCAAGCTCGACTGCTATTTTGCGGCGGAGGTTGAGTTAGATAGCTCTATGACCGTAGTCCCCTCCACGGCCAGGGCGGCCATACACCTTGGGGGGCAGAAGCTCACGCTTATGGAGAATGACGATTTCCGCAAGATTGGCAAGAAGCTAATGTTCAAAAACAAGGATAAGAATGTCATTGACACCTTGTCGCTCAATGTGTTGTTAGATTCTGGCCGCGTTCAGGTCTTGCCCTTTGTGGTCAACATAGATCGTTACCGTCTCGCCATTGGTGGCAGTCAAGATCTTAACATGAACATGAAATACCATATTTCGGTTCTGAAGAGTCCATTGCCATTCAAAGCCGGAGTAAATATCGTTGGTTCCCCCAGCAATTTCAACGTGGACATTACTACGGCAAAGCTGAAAAAACAGGTCACGACCGAGAAAATGGCGCGAAATGACACGGCGTCGCTCATGATGCGTATGGCCGTTTTGCGAGACTCCTATATCCTCTCCGGCCAGCCGATGCCAGACTTTTTCAAGACGATGAAAGGATTGGATGCGAACCCGCGCTTTGCCGTTGTCGTTGAGTCTGACGAGGCCACTGAAGAGGAGATCCGCGAGGCCGAAAGGGCGCGACGTGCGCAGTTGGCCGAGGCTGTGCCGGATTCCGCGTCCGTCTCTGTGTCGGATTCTTCAGCCTCCAAACCATTAGCGCAATGAACGTCAGAATTTCACCACAATGGCAGTCTCTCCTCCAACCGGAGTTCGACGCCCCATATTTTAAGCCTCTGACAGATTTTGTCAGGGCTGAATATTCCACCACGCAGGTCTTCCCTCCTGCCCGTCAGATTTTCAATGCTTTCGATGCCTGCCCCCCAGAGAATCTAAAAGTGGTCATCTTGGGGCAAGACCCTTACCACGGAGACGGGCAGGCCATGGGACTCTCTTTCTCCGTCCCTGCGGGAGTACCCATTCCGCCATCTCTTGCCAACATATATAAAGAGATAAGCCAAGAGACGGGTCGCCAATGCCCGCCCGACGGCGACCTCACGCGCTGGGCGCGCCAGGGTGTCTTGCTGCTCAACGCCACGCTCACCGTCCGCGCCCATCAGCCCGCCTCGCATCAGGGACGCGGGTGGGAGACTTTTACCGACAATGTCATAAGCAGAATATCTCAGGCATTCTCTGGCATAGTCTTCATGCTGTGGGGCGCACCGGCCATTCGTAAGTCGGCCCTCATCGACGCCTCGCGCCATCTGGTTCTCACGGCTTCGCACCCATCGCCCCTCTCGGCCTATCGCAGTTTTTTCGGCTGCGGACATTTTGTCAAGGCAAATGACTATTTGATCAAAACGGGGCGCAGCCCCATAGAGTGGTGAACTCCATGAGCAAAGCATACGTTGTGGGCGGCGGAGCCGCGGGCTTTTTCTTGGCCATCACGCTTAAGCAGATGCGCCCCAAAGACGAGGTCATAATCTTGGAGCGCGGTGCTAATGTCTTGTCCAAAGTGCTAGTCTCTGGTGGCGGACGATGCAATTGCACCAACACGTTTGAGGGTGTGGGAGATTTGTCCGAAGTTTATCCGCGTGGGCACCGTCTCCTTCGCAAACTCTTCCACACTTTCGGCCCGTCTGATGCCTGCGAGTGGTTCGAGAGGCAGGGCGTGAGGCTAGTGGCGCAGCCTGACCATTGCGTTTTCCCCGTTTCGCAAGACTCGCGGTCCATTATCAACTGTCTGACTGGCTTGGCGCAACGCCTTGGCGTGCAATTACGTACGGGCGTGCGCCTAGAGTCGCCAGACGAACTTTTGGATGGTGGCGCGCTTGTCGCCGTGTGTACGGGAGGTGCCACAAGGCGCGCTATGCTAGACTGGCTCGGACTGCCAGAGGCCGATATTGTCTCGCCTGTGCCGTCCCTTTTTACCTTTTCCATTGCTGATGACGGTTTGCGTTCTCTTATGGGGACGGTGGTCGACAGCGTCTCCCTTTCATTGGTTGGCCATAAGTTTCGAGCCTCTGGCCCGCTTTTGCTCACACATTGGGGGGTGAGCGGCCCCGCCACTTTGCGCCTGAGCAGCTATGCCGCGCGAGAGTTGGCTGCCGCGGAATATCGGGCGCTACTCGTCATAAATTGGCTCTCGGAGACAGAAGAGCAGGTTCTCAAAGAGTTGAGAATCATAGCGGAGGCTAATGGAGGCAAAATGGTGGCCAACGCTCGGCCAGAGCGCATGTCGTCTAGGCTATGGGAATATATTGCCGTGCGAGCATTGGCCGATGGGACAAAAAAACGTTGGTGCGAGATCGGCAAAAAAGATTTCAATAGGTTGGTGGCGACTCTCACTGCCGATTCTTATTGCATAAACGGGCGTGCGCCTTTTAAGGATGAGTTCGTCACGGCAGGCGGAGTCGCGCTCTCCGCTGTAAGCTCGTCAACGTTAGAGAGCAAGAGCAAACCTAGACTTTTCTTTGCGGGCGAGGTGTTGGATGTTGACGGTGTAACGGGCGGGTTCAACTTCCAAGCCGCATGGACCACGGCTTTCGTGGCAGCGCAAGCAATGGCGCAAAAAATGGGGTAGGGCGATAGCATCATTTTTGCCTTTTATAGAAAGCTGTTCCGTCTATATTTACTAAATCAGCAAGCAGAAGCAAAGCTATTTCCAGATGCCTATTCCAACATTTCCATTATAAGTTTTCACCCATCCCGTAAACGGCTTCTTCTATTTTTCTTTGAGAGACTTGCTCAGCCGCGAAATGTTGCACGTTGTTCCTCTTTCGCAAGACACTCTGCCGAAATCGCCCGATACAAAAAGATTTGCTAACCGCTCCAAGACTTCGTTTTCTCCCGGTAGGCAAAACATTTTGTTATTTATCGGGCTTGCAGAAGAAACTCGTTT
>CAKUVM010000066.1 GCA_934699135.1 uncultured Bacteroidales bacterium | reverse complement strand
GGCGGGGCTTTTGTAGCATATGGTGTGACGTGGTTTATTTCACCACAACCTTTGTGGATGAGCCGCCACCTGTCATGACAACGTAAACGCCAATTGGCAATGGTCGGTCATACGGCATGATATGTCCGAGAACGTCAAAGACCTTAAAGTCCGTTGCCCCGACCACCTTAACAAAACCGTTCTCCACCCGAACGCTCAACATGTTGCCGTTCACGTCCTTTAGTGCCGTCATTTCGCTCAGAGGGCGGACGTCTGCGAAGAACTTCTGAACCCAATCCTTGGCTTTGTATGCGGCAACAGAACCAGCGGGGACATAGGCCGTGGCCACTTTTGTGTCGAATGGGGAAATGATGGCAGTGTAATTGATTTCTGGTATCTTAATCTCAAGCTCCATGTCCATCGGGGTCTCAGCAAGAAAAGCTACGCTCTTCAAGCTTGGACAATAGGTAAACGCCTGATTTGCAATCATCTCAACACTTGCGGGAATTGTCACGCTTGCGAGTTTGTCGCAGCCTTGAAAAGCTTGAGACAAAATCTTTCGCAGCCCGTTGGGCAATGACGCGCTCTCAAGATTCCCCAACATCATAAAGGCGGCATAGGCGACGCTGTCCACCCCGTCGGCAATAATGGCTTTTTTGACCAGTTCACTTTTTAACCACGGGAACGTTGGAGGGAAGCCTGTTCCGCCTAGCTCCCATACTTCATCTGATGAGATTGTGAGCGTGCCGTCAGGGCTGCAAGACCACCCATGGCCAGAACCTGGCACGTCGGCCCCGTAGGCGGCGGTCAGAATTGTTGAGAAGACCGTGATAATCAAAAATTTGTAGAGATGTTTCATATGTGCGCTTTTTGTGTATTAGACAATGAGGTGCGTGGGAGCTTAGCCCCTCACTTTTTGAGCGGTTACGGGAAGAAGTGACGAAAGGTTGTGGTATGTTAGTTTTTTTTTTACGAATGTTATTATTATGAGCCGAGTGTTTTGGGTGGATGCGCAAAGTGTTGAGCGTTGGCGGGAAAAACGCTCGCATTGAAAGCAGGCGGTTAAGAAATGTGGCCAACAGAGGGAGGGGAGTCTTGAAGTGTGAAATTTTACGATTCCAGTTAATTAATGCGTTGCAAACACACCCCAATTATAGCTCATTGCCAAACATAACATCTCTTCGGCTTGATTTTGGCCTTACTCCAGTACTGTCTGATAAGCCTTGAACCAATTCAGTTAATTTTTAACATACTTTGCGGCGACCCCGAAAAAAGTCCTGTCAATCCGGCGTTTGCTTTATTACTTCTCGAGATGTCGATTTACTAAAGCTTTTCCTTTATTAAAGTTTTGCACGAAAAAATGCAGACAGCTGAATGGGATTTCAGGGCAAAAGACGGAGTGACATACAAACTTGCCCTTCTATATGCTATGGACAAGGTTTTGAGCAAAATCTCGATAAGGCGATGCAATGCTCCGAAGAGCTATCGCCAAGCTTTTATTGGGGCAATGTATCTAAATTTGGCCCATGGCAGACAGTCTACCATTATTTCCGCAAGAGGAGGGACGAGGGGGTGTTCGAGCAGCTGTCCGCGTTGCTGGTCGGCGAGGCCGGAGGGGGGGCGGCAGGTGGCCAGAGCCGAGCCTGGGCATCAGGGCAGGGACTTCGTGCCCGCGGGGCGGAGATGGGTCGTGGAGCGCACTTTCGCCTGGATGGAGAACTTCTGGAGGCTGACGATCGACTACGAGTTCCGCTCCGACTCGACCGTGGCGATGATATACCTTGCGAACTGCTACATCGCCCTGAACAAGGTTCTCAAACACACTCCTTGAATAAATTCAAAACAGCTTCTTAATCCGCTTAGTTGTTGTACCTTTGCCATCGAAAAAGAGTTGCTTGACAAGCAAGCTTATGTATAACATGGAAGTTAGGACTGTTGCCAAATCATTACCTCTATCGAGGCGCAGACTCTTAATAGCTCATCTTGAGTTGTTTGGCAGATTTTAGCGTATTTTGTAAAAAAATGAAGATCGTTTCTGGAGTCTACCTGCTGGGGATGTGGGTCTACGGCCTCGCTCTCCGCATGGCATCGGCCTTCAACCCCAAAGCGCGCCTGCTTTGCCAGGGGCGTAAAGAGACGTGGCGCAAACTGCGCGAATATGACAACGCAGGAGGCAGCGTGTGGATTCACGCGGCATCGTTGGGAGAGTTTGAGCAAGGCAGGCCACTCATCGAGGCCATCAAGGAAAAGACGCCCAGCCAAAAAATAGTCCTGACTTTCTACTCGCCATCGGGCTACGAAGTCCGCAAGAACTACAATAAGGCGGACCTTGTGTGCTACCTTCCCGCCGACGGCCCACAAAACGCCAAGCGGTTCGTAGAGGCCATCAATCCCACGTCCGTCTACTTCGTCAAATATGAATTTTGGCACTTCTTTCTCAAGGCCATCCGCAGCAAGGGCCTGCCCCTCTACGGCATATCCATGATATTCCGCAAGCAGCAGCCTTTCTTCTCGCAGTGGGGAGACTGGTTTCGTGACATGCTGCGGATGTTCACTCACATCTATGTCCAAGATGCCACGTCTGGCGAGCTGCTAGACAGCATTGGGGTGCGCAACTTCAGCGTGGTGGGCGACACGCGTTTTGACCGCGTGCGACAGATAGCGGACAGCGCGGCCGGCGTGCCGGCCATTAAAGAGTTCGCCCAAGGCGCGGCGCAAGTAATTGTGGCCGGCAGCACGTGGCCACCCGATGAGGACATCATCGTGGACTACGTGAACCATGCGGCCGACCGCGGCATAAAACTTGTCATAGCCCCCCATGAGATAGACAAGCCGAGAGTGGACGCGCTGTGCGCCAAGCTCACCGTGCCGTATGTCCGCTACACGGCAATGGACGGCGCTGACCTGACGGCGGCTAAAGTCTTTGTGGTGGACACCATCGGCATCCTCTCCGCCATATACCGATACGGCACGCTGACGTATGTGGGCGGCGGCTTTGGCGTGGGCATCCACAACACCCTGGAGCCCGCCATCTATGGGCTGCCGGTCATCTTTGGCCCCAACCACAAGAGGTTCAAGGAGGCCGTGGATCTGATTGAGTGTGGCGGCGGTTTCTGCATAACGGACAAGAAGGGCTTCAACACATTGGTGGACGGCCTCATGGCCGGCCATTTACGCCTCCGCGAGGCGGGCGAGGCGGCCGGGCGCTACTGCCAGAGCATGCTCGGGGCCACGGCTAAAATCATGTCAGACACCCGCCGCTAGTCGAAAAAACGACAAAAAAGTGCATACGCAGCATAACGCCGAGCAAGAATCGCTAAATTCGCGGCGCTGTGCGCCCCTAGGCCGCGGCACGAAATTAACGAAGGAAATAACCGAGAAGATGAAAACAGGCAAGGTGATAAAGCTGCTCATATCCATAGCGGCTTTCCTTATCGTGTGGCTGATGCCGGCCACGGCGTTCGGCATTGAAGGGCTGACGGAAATAGAGCACAGGGTGATAGCCCTGTTCGTGTTTGGGGCGCTTATGTGGATTCTTGAGGCCATCCCCATCTGGACGACCTCCGTGCTCGTCATTGTGCTGATGATACTCACGGTGTCAGACAGCATGTTCGCCCCGCTCAATGACGCCGGCGCCGAGGGCTTCGGCCGCCTCATAAGCCACAAGTCCATCATGGCGTCGTTCGCCGACCCCATCATCATGCTCTTCATGGGCGGCTTCGCCCTGGCCATTGGCGCAACCAAATGCGGGCTAGACCAGAACCTGGCGCGAGTGCTGCTCAAACCGTTCGGCACGCGCAGTGAGGTTGTGCTGCTCGGCTTCATGATTGTGACGGCCATCTTCTCCATGTTTATGAGCAACACGGCCACTGCGGCCATGATGCTGGCCATTGTCGCCCCCATACTCAACCAGCTGCCCTCAGAGGGCAAGGGTCGCACGGCTCTCATGCTGGGCATCCCCATCGCGGCCAATGTTGGCGGCATAGGCACCCCCATAGGCACCCCGCCAAACGCCATTGCCCTGGGCTATATGCAGAAGCACGCCGAGCTGGGCGTGGACATTGGCTTCGGGCAATGGATGGCGGCCATGGTGCCGTTCGTGATTGTGGTCATGGCCTTCTCGTGGTTCCTGCTCACGCGCCTCTTCCCTTTTTCACGGCGCAACGTCACCATTAAGATAGAGGGCGAGTTCCGCAAAGACGCCAAGGCCATCATTGTCTACGTCACTTTTGCCGTCACCGTGATACTCTGGGTGCTTGACCGCTACACCGGCATCAACAGCAACGCCGTGGCCATGATTCCCCTCGCTGTGTTCGCCGTCACCGGCATATTGGGCAAAGAGGAACTCAAGAGCATCAACTGGGACGTGCTCTGGCTCGTGGCCGGCGGCTTCGCCCTTGGCGTAGGCCTGCAAGAGAGCGGGCTCGCCAAGAGCCTGGTGGCCTCAATCCCGTTTGGTTCGTGGCCTCCCGTCCTGGTCATTGCCGGCTCCGGCCTCGTGTGCTACCTTATGTCCACCTTCATGAGCCACACGGCCTCCACGGCCCTGCTCGTGCCCATCCTGGCCACCGTGGCCACAGGCATGAAAGATGTTTTGGCAGACTATGGCGGGGCCGAGACCATGCTCATCGGCGTGGCCATATGCGCTTCTTTGGCCATGGCCCTGCCCATCTCCACCCCCCCCAACGCCTTGGCCTACTCCACTGGCGCCGTCAAGCAGGCCGAGATGGCCAAGACCGGCATCATCATCGGCGTCGTGGGCATCGCCTTGGGCTACGCCGTCCTTATCGGCGCTGTCAAGAGCGGTCTCTTCTAAAGGACCTCTGCCACGGTGGCGGATAAGATGCGCACGTTTTTTTTAAACAAATTACCGCCATGGTGTGACAATATATCACACAATAGGCTACTTTTGTCGTCGCAAATAACACAACAACACTAACCCGCCCACCGAGAGGGGAATGCAGAAAGAAATCATCCACCCCCTCAACAAGTGGGAAGAAAATGAAAAACGACGATGATCTTGAACATTCGTGACATCTTGTCCGCCGCCATTGTGCTTTTCGCGGTGATGGATATTTTGGGCTCGCTGCCCATTGTGCTGGCCATGCGCGAGCGCGGGGTCAAAGTCAACCCCATCCAGACGTCGGCCGTGACGCTCCTCCTGTTGCTCGCATTCTTGTTCCTGGGCCAGACGCTCTTGGGAATATTTGGCGTGGACAACAACTCGTTCGCCGTGGCAGGCGCCATTGTGCTGTTCATCATCGGCCTGGAAATGCTGCTCGGCACCGACATATTCAAGCAAGACGGCCCCAAAGAGGCGTCGATAGTCCCTCTTGCGTTCCCGCTGCTGGCCGGACCGGGCTCATTCACGACCATTCTCTCTCTCAGGGCGGAATATGACACAGTCAACGTCATAATCGCCTTGCTGCTCAACGTATTGTTCGTCTTCTGCGTATTGAAGTGCTCTGACCTCATATACAAGGTCATGGGCAAAAACGGCATCTACGTCTTGAAGAAATTCTTCAGCGTCATCCTGCTGGCCATGTCCGTCAAGCTCTTCACGAGCAACCTGGCCATTTTGTTAGACAAATTCTCCAACTAACCGAGACGTGGGCAAAGGGCGCATTGCGGCCCGCCACGCCACCCCGCCGGCGAGACCGCAAACATGGCAAAGAAACACTACGTGGTCTGGAAGGGCCACACCCCCGGCATATATGCCGACTGGGCCACAGCCAAAGCCCAGATAGACGGCTTCAACGGGGCCAGATATAAAGGCTTCGCCACCCGCGAGGAGGCCGAGGCGGCTTATGCTCAAGAGCCTAAGCCGCTTCCGGCGTATATGACCAGGCTGGTGAAAGCCCCGAGGCCAGACACCGCAAAGCCGCTAGACAAGGCAATAGCGGTGGACGCCGCTTGCTCCGGTAACCCAGGAGTTATGGAGTACCGGGGCGTGTCGCTATGGGACAAGAAAGAGTTCTTTCACCACAAGTTTCAGCTCGGAACCAACAACATTGGCGAGTTCCTGGCCATTGTGGAGGGGCTGGCCAGGCTGAAAGCCGCGGGGGCGGACGATATGACCATATATTCCGACTCCATGATTGCCATATCGTGGGTGAGGAACAAAAAGTGCCGCACCAAGCTGCTGCCGACACCGCGGACCAACGACCTGCTAAACCTGGTGGCAAGAGCCGAGACTTGGCTGAAACAAAACACCTACTCCAACCCCATTGTCAAATGGCCAACAGAGGATTGGGGAGAAATACCGGCCGACTTCGGAAGAAAATGATGAAAGAGTCCCCCACGCCAGACGCGGCGCGCCTCCACGACCTGATATGCGCCAACCGCCTTTCCGAGGCCATTCAGCAAATGATGCAGTGCCTGCCACGCGATGCCGAACTGGCCGGCATGACGGACAAGGTGAAGCAACTTGATGACGACTACCGCCTGACGCTCAACTTCTTGGCCAGCGGAGCCGAAGACCCGCAGCGCGCAAACGTGCTGGCACAGCTAAGGCAACGCGCCCACGACCTGGCAGACGTCATCGAGGCCAGGCTGTGGGTCGCGCAACCAACGGCGTCGAGGCGAAAAGTGTCCCTGGGGCTTCAAGAGGTCAACCGCGCGGACTTGGCTAGGCTGGTGGCCGAGTACAAACAAAACGCCTTGCTACAAGCCGGCGGGCTGACAGCCATAGAGCCGCTGGCCGACGCGCTAGACCGCCAAAGGCTTGAAGAGGCTGAGGTTGAGCTGGTGTTTGAGCACGTGGTCGATGACGCCAACATCCCCGAGCCCAGCAGGGCGTTCGTAATAGGCGCCATGGCGCACAACGTCATAAACCGCCACAACAGGCACGCGCTCTCCGCGCTGATGGCCTCGGCCATGCGAGGCGATGTGGGCGAGACCGTTTTGGCCAGAATATGCGTGACGCTGGTGGCCTCCGTGCTCACAAGCCCAAGCCGCTGGGAGGAAGACTCCAAGCTGGCCGAGGAGCTGAGCGCGCTCACGACTGAGCGCGACGACCTTGCAAGGCAAATGCGCCTCACCACATGTCAGATCGCCAAAACGCACCTAGTCAAAAAGATTGAGGACTTCATCGTAAACGACATGGCGCAAGAGATTGGCAAACTGGCCAAAAGGATAATAGACCAAAAGGGCAAATCGGAGTTCCATGAGATCACGGCGGAAGACATCTCGCAGATATTCGGCCCAGACAAGCAAAGCGTCGTGGACAAGTTCAGCCAGATTGCCCAATGGCAGGCCGATGGGGCGGATGTCAACTACTCCACTCACCACCACCTCAAGACTAGCCCGTTTTTCTCCACTGAAGTAAACTGGCTGCGCCCGTTCGACCCTGCCGACCCCGCCGTGACCGACGCCCTCAAAG
>CAKUVM010000065.1 GCA_934699135.1 uncultured Bacteroidales bacterium | reverse complement strand
CGCTCGCCAATCAACGACCTCGAGTTGCGTTATCTGCTCTCGCAAAACCTCACATCCGACACGGAGAACCGCGAAGTGATATTCAAGGGCATTGAGCAGAGCTACTATTATGAAGGGTGCGAGAAATGACGAGCGCACGTTGACACGCCACCACTCCCCCCCCCACGCGACTACACGCACTCCCCGGCGCAAAAACGCGGGGCGGAGCGCACGCGCGAAGACACCCTGCATGCTCACCCCACCCCCTCCAAGAAAAGCCGGATGTATCGGTCAAGCGTGCCGCGGTCCACGCGGCACAGCTTGGCTATCTTCCGCTTTGACACCCGCTCCTTTAGCAACTCCTCAATGAGAGTGCGCTTGCCGTGGAGCTTATATTTCTCCGGTGCGCTCCGCCGCCCCTTGGGCCTGCCCAAGGTGACGCCCTCGGCCCTCCGCCGCGCCAGGGCCTCTTTGGTGCGCTGGCTGATGAGGTTGCGCTCAATCTCGGCAGACAGGCCAAAGGCGAAAGCCAAGACCTTGCTCTGGATGTCGTCTCCCAGCCTATAATTGTCCTTAATGGTCCAGACGCGGCACTCCTTCGTCATGCATATGTTCAGAATCTCCATTATCATAAACAGGTTACGCCCCAGCCGCGACAGCTCGGCGCATATTATCAGGTCGTCCTTGCCAATGCGCCTCAACAATTTGCCCAGCTCGCGCTTGTTGTAGGCCTTGGTGCCGCTTATGGTCTCCTCGATCCACCCGTCAATGGCCAGGCCCTCGCGCTGGCAGAAGTTATTAATCTCAAAACGTTGGTTCTCAACTGTCTGTTTGTCACTGCTTACTCTGATGTAGCCGTAAATCATGATTTTCTGTATTAATGTTCTGTCTTGCCACGACCACCCTGCCCACACCCCGCCGGCGCGATGTCTTCCGCCACACATTGCCGCCATTGTCCGCAACTCACCTCCGCATCTCACTAAAATTTAGTAACTTTGCGCAGTCTTTCGGCTCTCGCCGCCCCTTGTGGCAGAGCGTGGGGCCGGAAGCGGCATGGATAAGAAAACAGATTAGCAAGAGAAATGATAACAGTAACGGATCTCGCCATCCAGTTCAACAAGAAGCCCCTCTTTGAGGACGTAAACCTAAAATTCTCCCCCGGCAACTGCTACGGCGTCATTGGCGCCAACGGCGCAGGCAAATCCACGTTCCTCAAGATTTTGGCCGGGCAGCTAGACTCCACCAAAGGCTATGTGGAGATGGCTCCGGGCGAGAGGCTCTCCGTGCTGGTGCAGGATCACTTCGCATTTGACGACCACACTGTGCTAGACACTGTGCTCATTGGCCACAAGAAACTGTGGGACAACATGCAGCGCAAAAATGAGCTGTACTCCAAGCCCGACTTCTCCGACGCCGATGGCGAGGAGGTGGCCAAGCTGGAGGAGCAGTTTGGCGAGATGGGCGGGTGGACCGCCGAGAGCGACGCGGCCAACCTGCTCAGCGGCCTCGGCGTGACGGAAGACCTTCATTATCAGCTCATGAAAGACCTCTCCGGCAAGCAGAAAGTGAAAGTGTTGCTGGCGCAAGCCCTTTTCGGCAACCCGGACAACCTGCTGCTCGACGAGCCTACCAACGACCTCGACCTCGACACCGTCCTCTGGCTAGAGGACTACCTGGCCAACTTCCCCAACACCGTCATCGTGGTCAGCCACGACCGCCACTTCCTAGACAACGTCTGCACCGACATTGTGGACATTGACTACAACAAGATCCGCATGTTCTCCGGCAACTACACCTTCTGGTATGAGAGCTCGCAGCTGGCACTCCGTCAGCAGGCCGCCCAAAACAAGAAAGCTGAGGAGAAACGCAAGGAACTCATGGAGTTCATCTCACGCTTCTCCGCCAACGTGGCCAAGAGCAAGCAGACCACCAGCCGCAAAAAGATGCTGGAGAAACTCAACGTGGAGGAGATCGCACCCTCGACGCGCCGCTACCCGGGCATAATCTTCACCCCAGAGCGACCCGCGGGAGACAAGGTACTGGAAGTCCGCGACCTCTCATACTCCATGGACGACGGCACGCGCCTCTTCGGCGACGTCTCTTTCAACGTGGAGCGCAATGACAAAATATGCCTCCTCTCGCACGACGCGCGCGCCACCACGGCGCTCTTCCGCATCCTCAACGGCGAGATTCAGCCCGAAAGCGGCACATTCTCGTGGGGCACAACCATCTCCATGGCCTACCTGCCGCTAGACAACACCGAGTTCTTCAACAAGAAGCTCGACCTCACCAACTGGTTGGCGCAGTTCTCGCCAAACACCGAGGACTTCTTCCTCCGCCAATATCTGGGAAAGATGCTCTTCGGAAGTGAGGACATCAAGAAGACGTGCAACGTGCTCTCCGGCGGCGAGAAGATGCGCTGCATGATCGCGAAGATGATGCTCTCGAACCCCAACGTGGTGATGCTAGACCAGCCCACCAACCATCTGGACATGGAGTCAATCCAAGCCTTCAACAACAACATGAAGACCTACCCCGGCAACATCCTCATGACGAGCCACGACCACGAGTTCATACGCTCCGTCTGCAACCGCGTCATTGAGATTACGCCCAACGGAACCATTGACAAGTATATGGACTTTGAGGACTATATGCAAGACGAGGCCATAAAGGCCAAGCGCGAGGCCTTGTACGCCAAGTAATCGCGCACAAGCCACAACGCCGTGCAAAGACGCCCGCCGGAGGGGGATGACCCTTAAGGCGGGCGTCTTTGCGTGTCCCGGACACAAGAATGAAGACGGTGGATACACAAAAAAATTAAAGCCCCATGCCTAAATGGCCTGGGGCTTTAATCAACAATAGACAACAACAGATGAAAATTTCCGTCATCACGACGGTTCTATTATGTGCGTCACCCAAAGGCGTCAAGACCCTTGGCCAACATTTTTTGCTTGGCTTACATTGCAAGTTTAATGCTTTATTAACAATTGCGCAAGCGTTTGCTTAATTTTTTTAGCGTCCCTCTTCTGATTCCTACCGATTTGCCTCAATAATAATTGAGATACAATCAGATAAGGCAAAAACAAAATTTAATACTTTTCATTCCTCCTCGGAGACGCATTGCCAAGGCCGCGCCCCGCTCTTCGGCGGCAGGGCTCAGAACTTCGCGTTCCTCATGTCGCCCGTCTCCTCCAGGGCCACGTGCATGGCAAAGGCTTTCGAGAGCGTCATTGGCGTGTGGGTCTTGCCCTCCATGAGCTTGAGGTAGTCCCAGAGGAGCTGTTTATAGTCGGGGTGCGCGCAGTTTTCTATTATGGCGCGGGCCCTCTGCACCGGGCTCTTGCCGCGCAAGTCGGCCACGCCATACTCCGTGGCCACAATCTTGACAGAGTGCTCGTTGCTGTCGGTGTGGGTCACCATGGGGACGATGGCGGAAATGACGCCGCCCTTTGCCACCGACGGGCATGTGAAGATGGAGAGGAAAGAGTTGCGGGCGAAGTCGGCCGAGCCGCCAATGCCGTTCATCATCTTCTGGCCGCTCACGTTGGTGCTGTTCACGTTGCCAAAAATGTCCATCTCCAACGCCGTGTTGATGGCAATGACGCCCAGGCGGCGAATCAGCTCCGGATGGTTCGTTATCTCCTGCGGGCGGAGCATGAGCTTGCTCTTGAAGAAATCCAAATTGGAGTAGACGCGGTGGAGCATATCGTCAGAGAGCGTGAGCGAGCTGCCCGAGGCGAAAGAGACGCGGCCACTCTCCATGAGCGGGATGACGGAGTTCTGGATAACCTCCGTGAACATGGTGAACGGGGGGATGTCTTGGCACTCGCCGAGCGAGCCAAGCACCGCGTTGGCAATGTTGCCCACGCCACTCTGAAGGGGCAGGAACTCTTTGGGGATTATGCCCTTGCGGAGCTCGCTTATGAGGAACTCGGCCACGTTTTGGCCAATCTTGGTGGTGACGGGGTTAGGCTCGGTGAACGCGGCGATGGTGTCCGGCATATTGGTGCGCACCACGCACAACACCTTCGACGGGTCCACCTTTATGGCCGGCGTGCCAATTCTGTCAGACGGCGAGTAGATTGGAATCTCGCGACGATATGGCGGGTTGGCCGGCTCGTAAATGTCATGCATGCCGCATATTGCCTCCGGGTGGTGAGCGTTGAGCTCAATGATGATCTTATCAGCCGACTGGCAAAGCGTGGGAGATATGCCCACGGAGCTTGTCGGCACCACGTCGCCGCTGGCGGTGATGGACGAGGCCTCGATTATGCACACATCCATATGCCCCAAGAAACCGTAGCGCAAGTCTTGCGCCACATGGCTGAGGTTGAGGTCAAAATATTGCACCTCTTGGCGGTTGATGGCCGCGCGCATATCCTTGTGAGACTGGAACGGGGTGCGGAACTTCACGGCGTGCGCACGTGCCAGCGCGCCGTCTATGGCGTCGCCCGTGGCCCCGCCGGTGATCAGGCCGACCCTGAACGAGTTGCCCTTGGCATGCTCCGCCTCGGCCCTCTTGGCCAGCGCCATGGGCACGGCCTTGGGCGTTCCGACAGAAGAGAAACCTCCGATGCCGACTACATAGTCGTCTTTAATGAATTCGGCCGCCTCATCGGCCGTCAACTCGGGATAGTGCATAATTATTAAATGGACACGTTTTTATTCAGTTGCAAATATAGCGTGTTATCTGATAGCTTGCAACAAAGAAGCGCCAATTACTGACGGTCAGTTAATCTTTTTCCACAAAGCTGTATGTTTATACAATAGCTGCGGGCGTTTTTGCCGCACGTTCTTGTTATTGTCGGCCAAAACAGCTATTTTTAGCTCCGTCACCGTGCGGCCCGGCCTTATGCGCCCGACCATACGCCGACGGATTTTTATTAAGTGCAACAAAACCGAGAAAGAAAAAATGAAACTGTTCAAATTGCTCATTCTCTCCGCGCTCTGCGCCCTTTCGCTGTCCAGCTGCGGATACAACACTATGGTGGAGAAACAGGAGGCCGTGGAGGCCCAATGGTCTCAGGTGGAGAACGTCTACCAGCGCCGCGCCGACCTCATCCCCAACCTCGTGGCCACAGTCAAAGGCTACGCCACGCACGAGAGCGAGACACTGACGGCCGTGGTGGACGCCCGCTCCAAGGCCACCAGCGTGACGATTGACGCGAGCTCGCTGACGGAAGAGAACATGGCAAAATTCCAACAGGCGCAAGGCGAGCTGAGCAGCGCGCTGAGCAGGCTCATGGCCGTGAAAGAGGCCTACCCCGACCTCAAGGCCAACGAGAACTTCCGCGACCTGAGCGCGCAGCTGGAGGGCACCGAGAACAGGATTTCCACGGAACGCAAGAAATTCAACGACACGGCGAGGGACTACAACACATACATCCGCAAATTCCCAAACAACATCGTGTCCAGCATCTTCGGCTTCGACGCCAAGCCATACTTCAAGGCCGACGAAGGCAGCGACAAAGCGCCTAAGGTGGAGTTCTAGCCCCATTGCCGAGAACGAAGATGTCTGACAAGATATTCAGCAAAGAGGCTTGCCGCCGCATCACGCAGGCCATCGAGGAGGCCGAGTCCCGCACGAGCGGCGAGGTGCACGTCCACGTGGCCCGACACTGCAAGCCGCAGGTGATGGACTCCGCCATAGAGGCGTTCAACACGCTGGGGATGCAGCGCACCAAGCTGCGCAACGGGGTGCTGTTCTTCTTCGCCACCAAAGACCGCCGCTTCGCGGTGATAGGCGACAAGGGGATCAATGACATTGTGGGCCAAGGATTTTGGGACGATGTGGTGGCCACCATATCCGCCGCCTTCGCCAAGGGCGACCCGATAGACGGCATCTGCCGGTCCATCATCTTGTGCGGCCAGAAGCTCAAGGAGTTCTTCCCGCATGAGGAGGACGACGCTAACGAGCTGCCAGACGAAGTCTCATTCTCCAAATGACCACGGCATGACGAAGCGTAGCCTCTCCATCATACCGCGCAGGGTGGCCGCGGCCGCGTTGTGCGCCCTCATAGTCGCCGTCCAAGCCATCGCGCAGATCCCAGACAGGCCCATGCCGCCCGCTTTTGTAAACGACCTGGCCGGCCTGCTCTCACCAGCCGGCTCCGAGCGCGTGGAGCGCGAGCTGACGGAGTTCAGCGACTCCACCACGTCCCAGATAACCGTGGTGACGGTGACGGACCTGGGCGGCTACGACATTGCCGACTTCGCCCAGCAGCTTGGAGACAAGTGGGGCGTAGGCCACAAGGGCAAGGACAATGGCGTGGTGATGGTTGTATGCGCCAACGCGGCGGACTCCACTGGCCGGGCTTTCATAGCCTCCGGCTATGGCATGGAGGGCGCGCTGACTGATGTGGCTTGCGCCCGCATTGTGCGCAACGTCATGGGACCGCTCTTCAAGGCGGGAGACCACGACGGGGCCATCGAGGCCGGATGCCGCGCCGTGATGGACGCCACGCGGGGCGAGTTTACGGCCTCCGGCGCGGCATCTCCTGACGAATGGTCGGCGGGCGAGCTTGCCGCCATAGTCATCATCTTGGCTCTCATACTGCTCTACTTTGTGAGCAGTTTCTTCATCGACTGGTATAACCGAGCCGAGACGCGCCAGGAGAAAATAACCTCGGCCATGACGTTCCTTTTCGTCCTGGCCTCCATCTATACGGCCGTGGCCCGCATACTCATACAGATAGCGGCATCGGTGGGCGGCGGCCGAGGCGAGTCGTCGTCTAGCAAGAACGGCGGAGGCGGCTCGTTTGGCGGCGGCGGCGGTGGCGGCAGCTGGTGAGCCGCCATTGCCGCTCACTGATATGAAACACGATGTGCCGCGCCCGTCTTGGGCGCGGCACTTTTGTTATTCGGGCGTTCCGTTTTTAATAGAGCGTTTTGGCGCGGCGCGGCGGCTCGCGGCAGGGCTTCGGCGGCTCGGGGCCGTGGGTGGCGCTCTCGGCCGTGGAGCAGTCCATCCGGCGCAAGGTCGAGGCCGCCGGCGCCCCGCTCCGCGACTGGGACGTGAGGATTAACTATGGCATCAAGACCGGCTGCAACGAGGCGTTCATCATAGACACGGCGCGGCGGGAGGCCATCCTGGCCCGGTGCCGGGGCGCCGCGGAGCGGGAGCGGACGGAGGCGCTGATACGGCCCATTCTGCGCGGCCGCGACATCAGGAGGTACGGCTGCGAGTGGGCGGGGCTGTGGCTGATATTCCTGCCTTGGCATTTTCCCCTCCAAAATGACGGGAGCATAAAAGGGGCTTCCCTAAAAGCCGAGAACGTATTTCGTGAGCAGTATCCCGCTGTATACGAGCATATGCTGCAATTCAAGGACGCACTGTCAAAAAGGAACAAAGCGGAGGTCGGTGTTCGCTATGAATGGTATGCATTGCAACGCTGGGGGGCCAAGTATTTGGACGATTTCGCGCGGCCA
>CAKUVM010000064.1 GCA_934699135.1 uncultured Bacteroidales bacterium | reverse complement strand
GTCCACGCCCTCAACGATGGCGTTCGGCCCAAGCACCTTGGTCTGTAGCAGATAGTTGATGGGCAGCGTCACCGCCAACACGAAGGTTACGGCGATGCCGAGACCCAGCGCGGTCTTCACGCTCTTGGAGACGGCAAGGTAGGAACACATGCCGAGGAAGAGCGCGAAAATCATGTTGTCCACGAAAATCGAGCGGACAAACAGGGTTAACAAACTTGCGTTTTCCATTTAATTAATCTCGATGTCTTATGCGGCACGGGTGCCGCGTCGTGGTTTACTTTTCCTGAAGGTCTTTGTTGTGAGCCCTCTGCCACCAAACTATGCATGCCACGACGATGAGCGCCATGGCGGGCATGAGCATCATGCCGTTGTTGACATAGCCGGCATCCTTGACACAGTCGTAGTTGAGGATGTTGATGCCGAAGAGGGTGCCGGAGCCGAGCAACTCACGGAAGAACGCCACGATGACCAATATCTTGGCGTAGCCGAGGCCGTTGCCAAGTCCGTCAAGGAAAGACGGCCAAGGCTTGTTGGTCATGGCGAAAGCCTCCAGGCGGCCCATAAGGATGCAGTTGGTGATGATGAGGCCGACATAGACCGAGAGGGCCTGAGCCACATTGTAGGCGAAAGCCTTGAGCACTTGGTTGACAATGGTGACGAGAGCCGCCACGACGACCAACTGGACGATGATGCGGATGCGCATTGGGATGGTGTTGCGCATCAGCGAGATGATGACGTTGGAGAACGCCACGATGATGGTGACGGCGAGGCCCATGACGATGGCCGGCTCGAGCTGAGCCGTGACAGCCAACGCGGAGCAGATGCCAAGCACCTGTACGGTCACGGGGTTATCCTTGGACAACGGCAGCGTGAAGGCCTCCTTGTTTTTCTTAGAAAAGAGTTCGCTCATATTATTAAACCCTTTTGGATTACTTCGTTAAAAACTCCTTGTAGCCATTGAGGCTATTCTTGAGCATGTCATTTACACCGGTGGAGGTGATGGTGCCGCCAGAGATGGCGTCGACCTGATCCTGCCCCTCCGCCTCAATGCCCTTCTTGACGACGGCGATGGAGACAACCTCACCGGCGGCATTCTTGATGTGCTTGCCCATGAACGGCTCGCGGAACTTCTCGGGGACGATCTCGGCGCCGAGGCCCGGGGTCTCCCCCTCGTGGTTGAAGTATATGCCGTAGACGGTGTTCTTGTCGTCATTAAGGCCTACATAGCCCCAGATGGGGCCCCAGAGGCCGTTGCCCCTGACCGGGACAATGTATTTGACGGCGCCATCGACCTCACACTTGTAGAGGGGCATATTATTCTCGTCCGCCTTCTTGCCAAAGTCAACATCGAAGCCATCGCCCTCGATGACGTTACCGCTCTTGTCAAGCACGATCGCCTCTTTCACATATTTGGAGTAGGCGGCCTCGACATCGGCTTGGTTTACAATGTTGATGGCCGCGAGGATCTGGGCCTTCTTGTCAATCTTCTCGTTGGCCAGCTGCCTGTCATGGAGTGTGCTGGACACGAAAGAGAGGAGGAATGCGACGATGATGACGAGGACAGCCGCATAGATCAGCGTATAGGCGTTGCTATTGGTAGACAAGCCTTTCTTTTGTTCGTTTGCCATTTTCGTCTTGGTTATTTTGCTATTGCACGTTTCTTCCTACGGCTGACATTGGCCTCAACAACGATGTAGTCAATGAGTGGGGCCATGGTGTTCATGAAGAGGATGGCGAGCATCATACCCTCGGGGTAGCCGGGGTTGAGGACGCGCACAACGATGGCCACGAAGCCGATGAGCAGGCCGTAGATGTATTTGCCACACTCGGTGCGGCACGATGTGACAGGGTCGGTGGCCATGAAGACAGCGCCGAAGCAGAAGCCGCCGTAGACCAGATGGTCATACCAAGGCAGCTGCGCGATGCCCGTCTCGGGGCCAAACAGGTTGAAGCCGTAGGCCGTGAGGGCGCCGCCGATGAAGACGGAGAGCATAATCTTCCAGCTGGCCACGCCCGTGAAGAGCAGGAAGAGGCCGCCAAGGAGGATGCAGAGGGCCGAGGTCTCGCCAATGGAGCCAGGGATGATGCCGAGGAAGGCGTCGGAGAACGACGTGTAGTTGCCCGCGGCGGCCTGCGAGAGCGCAGTGGCCCCCGTCACGGCATCCGCGCCATTCGCAGCCTCTACGCCATAGTACCAAACTGCGTCGCCAGACATCTTGGACGGATAGGCGAAGAAGAGGAAGGCGCGCGCTATGAGGGCGGGGTTCCAAATGTTCATACCTGTGCCGCCGAAGACCTCCTTGGCGAAGATGACGGAAAAGGCCGTGGCCACAGCCACCATCCAGAGGGGCACGCCGGCAGGCAGCACGAGCGGGATGAGGAGGCCAGTGGCGAGGAAGCCCTCGTTGACCTGCTCACCGCGGATCTGCGCCGTGGCGAACTCAATGCCGAGGCCGACGACGTAGGAGACGATGACCATCGGGAGGAAGACGTAGAGGCCATGGAGGAAGCAGTCGAGGGTGGAAGCCTCGACGCCCGCATGGACGTAGCTCTGGTAGCCCGTGTTCCAAATGCCAAAGATGGTGGCAGGGATTAGCGCGAGGATGACCATGGAGATGACCCTCTTGAGGTCTACGCCGTCGCGCACGTGAACGCCACCCTGACAGGTTGTGGCCGGAGCAAACAGGAAGCTCTCGAACGCCTCAAACGTCGAGTGGAACTTCTCATATTTGCCGCCCTTCTCAAAGTTGGGCTTCACGCTATCTAAGTAGTTTCTTAACGCTTTCAATTTGTGTCAATTTAATGAGTCACAGAATCTTAAATTGCCTAGCCCACCTCTTGCATCATGAGGTTGAGGCCGTTGCGGAGAATCTTCTGGACGGGAGTCTTGGACGTTGAGACGAACTCGCAGAGCGCCATGTCCTCCTCGACAACCTCGTAGATGCCCAGGTCGATCATCTTGTCGATGTCCTTTGCCAAGATGGCCTTGATGAGGTGCTCGGGGTAGATGTCCATGGGGAAGACTTTCTCCATCTCGCCACTGACGACGATGGCGCGCGGCTCACCGTGGGTGTTGGTGTCGAGAGTGTACTCCTTGTTGCCGCAGAGCCAAGTGAAAAAGGTGCGGCTGGCGGAGAACTTGTTGAGGCCGGGCGTGA
The DNA here is from genome assembly GCA_934699135.1 of uncultured Bacteroidales bacterium. Lineage (GTDB taxonomy): Bacteria > Bacteroidota > Bacteroidia > Bacteroidales > Marinilabiliaceae > W3P20-009. The sequence continues at coordinate 5,039 of CAKUVM010000064.1, read as the reverse complement.
TCCATCCGAAGAACTCGGGCTTGTCGCCCTCCGGGATGACGGTGACCTGGCTGTCATAGTAGCCAAGGAAGCCGTCGGCCTCGACCTTGGTGCCGGTGAGGACGTTGCCCGATATGACGCGGGTGTCGTTGGTGTTGACGTTGCCCTCAATGATTGGCTTTAGCTGCGCGCCGAGCGTGGTGCGGTAGTAGGCCGGCTTCTTAACCTCGGAGCCGTCAAGCACGATGACGCGCGAGAAGTCGAGCTTGCCCTCGGCAAATATCTTGCCCACGGCCACCACCTCTTGCGGCTGGATGGTGAAGACTTTCTCGCCAGCGTTGATGGGGTTGACGTGGTTGATCTGCACGCCCACGCACCCCGCAGGATGCTTGCCAGCGAAAGCCGTCACGGTCGCGTTCTTAACATCGGTGAAAGCCTTGGCCGCGCCCTGCTCGCGCACGCCGACGAAGACGGGGGCGATCTTGGCCAAGGCGTTGACGCCGTCTTGGAAAGCCTGCTCGTTTCCACGGACGATGTGGTCGTAGTCCGGGGCGAGAGGCGCGGTGTCGAACGTGGAGATGAAGATGGCCTTGGGCTGCGCCGTGGGGTCGGCCACGACATTGTATGGGCGCTGGCGGAAATAGGTCCACGCGCCTGTCTTGAGCAGCTTCTCAACCACCTGCTCGCGTGTGGCGGAGGCAACGTCGAGCTTGCCCACCTCAACGGGGGCCGGGGAGGCGGAGGCCTTGACGACCACGGCCAGGATGGCCCTGCGCTCGCCGCGGACCACGGCGGAGACCTCGCCCGCTACTGGCGATACAAATACGATTTCGGGACGCTGCTTGTCAAAAAACAGCACATCCCCCGCCTGCACCTTATCGCCCTCCTTGACCGCCATCTTGGGCTTCATGCCCCAGAAGTCAGTAGGCTTGATAGCGTAAAGCTCCGGCTCAGAAGCCTGTCCATACACCGTTTCGGCTTTACCCTTCAGGCGTATGTCGAGGCCCTTCCTCAGTTTTATTACGTCAGACATTGTTAAGAGATGAATGTTTGTTATATCCGGCTATCTGCCATCGGCGTCAAAAGCATGCCGCCGGGCAAAAACGAAAAACGACGGCGACCACAACAGGGAGTGGACACCATCGGGGTGTTGCGTCTGGAACTCGCCGGCCACAGCCCCGCACGCCCATCTTGCTGACACGGAGCGACAGGGGTTGCTTCCTATCGGCATAGTGGCTACTTTTGCAGCGCGCATCGTGACTGGCTTCATGTTTCTTATGGGCGCGACCCCCACCCTCTAGTCCGCCCGACGGCGCGGCCGGCGATAGAGGCGAGGGGTCATGCGGAGGTTCTTGGTTTTGACGAAAAAAATGGAGACTCGGCAGCCCGCAGGCCACACATTTCCCCTTGCAAAGAAAACGATTATTGCGATGATAAACGAAAGTTTAGGCAAAAAATTACTTAACGCGGCACTGCCGGCACTGCTGGCCGCGCACCCCGCGCCGGGCGCGGCGCAGACGCCGACTTTCAGGGCAGCTGGCGTCATGACTGTGGAACTACGGCACGCGGCGGCGCAAGACAGGCGCGAGGGTGAAGTGCCGAGCTGCGTGGTGTGCCACTTGGGGCAAGACGAGACGCTCACACTAGACTTCGACGTGGTGGGTGGCAACACGGAGGCTCTGTATTACAGCTTCATACACTGCGACGCTCATTGGGAGCCGTCAGACCTGATGGAGATGGAGTTTGTGGAGGGGCTGAACAAGGTGTACGGGCAAGACCGTTGCCGGGCGTCATTCAACACCACGGTGGCATACGTCCACTACACCCTCTCAATCGACACGTCGCCGCTTAAAATATCGGGCAACTATATGGTAGAGGCGCGCGCCGCGAGTGACGACCGTCTGCTGGCCCGCGAGCCGCTGTGGATGGTGGAGGACAGGTGCGGATTGGGCACACGTGTGGAGCGCGACGGCGGGGCGCAGACCCTGGACGTGGCCGTGGCGTGGCCAGGGCACAAGATGGCTTCGCCGGAGACGGAGATGACGGTGTGCGCCTGGCAGAACAAACGGCTTGACGACCGCCGCTACGCCGAGGGGCCAACCTTCGTGAGACCCGACGAGGTGGTGTATTTGCGCCAAGAGGCGTTGACCTTTTGCGGCGGCACGGAGTGGCGATGGCTAGACACCAGAAGCATACGCCAACTGGGCATGACGGACGCTGACGTGGAGTATGTGGGCGGCATGTATCACTACACCGCGGCACCCGACGAGCGGCCAAGAGCCTACTCCTACCATGAGGACTTTGACGGCGGGCAGTGGATTGAGACCCGCGACAGGCGCGATGACGACGCCCAAGTGGTGGCAGACTATGCCATGGCCCATTTCACCCTCTTGCCGGAAGACCCCGCCCTGCTGTCGGACTACGACGTCTTCGTGATTGGCGACGCCACGGGGTGGGAGCCGACCTCGGCCAACAGGCTGACGCCCGACGGCGAGGCCATGGCCCTGCGCGGCCAACGCCTGGTGAAACAGGGGCTGCACAACTACCTCTACGCGGCGCGCGCAAAAGGCGGCCGCCACCCGGCGCCGCCACAGATGACAGAGACGGAGGGGTGCTACGGCCAGACTGAAAACGACTATTACGTGGCCGTATACACCCGCCGCCCTGGCGAGACCTACGACCACCTCGCGGCACTGAAACGTCATAACACGCTGCGCACCATAAGCGAGTTCATTGACTGAGATTGGGAATAATTGCTACATTTGCCATGCGCATGGACGTGGCGACAAGAGTTTCGCCAACATTCGCCACAAGATGACACTTGACCGACTGAACATAGTAAATTACAGGAACATAGCAGCTGCGGACCTAGATTTATCCGCCGGGATAAACTGCTTCGTCGGGCCCAATGGAGCCGGCAAGACGAACATCTTGGACTGCGTATATTACCTGTCTTTTTGCAAGAGCTACTTCGGGTTGGCCGACTCGCTCAACGTGAGGCACGGCGAGCCTTTTTTCGTCATCCAGGGGACGTATGCCACCGGCGAGGCCAAGACTGAGATCTATTGCGGCTTCAAGCGCGGCAGCAAGAAGCAGTTTAAGCGCGACAAGAAAGAGTATCAGCGAATAGCCGACCACATTGGGCTGCTGCCCCTGGTGATAATATCGCCATCGGACGAGGCCCTCATAGCCGACAGCGCGGAGGCGCGGCGCAAATATGCCGACAGCGTTATCTCTCAATGCGACAAGACATATATGGAGCGGCTGATGGCATATAACAAACTGCTGACACAGCGCAACATATTGCTGAAACAGATGGCCGAGGCCGCCGCGCCAGACATGGGCCTGCTAGACGTGTATGACCAGCAGCTGGCGCGCCACGGGCAAGAGATATGCTCCAAGCGGCGCGAGTTCGTGTCTTGGCTGCAACCCGTGGTGACCAGGCTCTACAACGAGATATCCGACGGGCGCGAGGAGGTGGGCATGGACTATGTGACGGGACTGGACCGCTACGACCTCTACGAGGGGTTGCGCGAGACCCACAGCCGCGACTTGGCACTCGGCTACACCTCTCGCGGAATCCACAAAGACGACATTGGCATCAGCATGGGGGAACACCCCATAAAGAGGGTCGGGTCGCAAGGGCAGAGAAAGAGTTTCGTGATAGCCCTGAAGCTGGCGCAATACCGCTACCTTGCCCAGCGCAAGGGCGCAGCCCCCACCCTGCTGCTAGACGACGTGTTCGACAAGCTCGACTCCAAGCGCGGCGACAACCTCATTGGCATGATGGCGAGCGGCGGCTTTGGGCAGATCTTCATAAGCGACACCAACATGGGCCGGCTGCAAAACGTACTCGACAAGGCCGGAAAAGACTTCAAGATATTCACCGTGGATGACGGCAAGGCTCAACCCGCCGAAAGCCGCCAACACACAAAAAGCGACACGCGATGAAACTGGACACATCTAAAAAACTGTCTGACATCATGACAGAGATGATGCGCGAAGACGGCATCGCAAAAATGCTGCTGGAACGCAAGGCGGAGGGGCTGTGGAGGCAGATTATGGGGCCCACGGTGATGAACGCCACAAGCTCCGTAAGGGTGGACAAGGGCGTGATGTACGTGGGCCTTACGAGCAGCGTGGTGCGCAATGAGCTTTTTCACATGAAAGGCATGATCATGAACGCGATAAACAAAGCCGTGGGCGAAGAGGCGGTGAGGGACATCCGCTTTATGTAGGCCACGGGCGACATATCATAAGAAAAGGAAGATGAGCGAGACTATAAGTCAAATTTTGTCAGAGAGCCACATCACGGCCGGCACGGTGGCCTTGCGCCTGGCGCTGGGTCTGGTGCTGGGCTTGTGCATAGGCGCGGAGAGGCAAGTGAGGCGGCACGACGCGGGACTGCGGACGTTCACACTGATATGCCTAGGCTCGACGTGCGCCGTCATCATATCCATCTGGATTCCACAGACCTACCCCGACATGCTCAATGGCGACCCCGGCCGCATTGCCGCGCAGGTGTTGGCTGGCGTGGGTTTCATTGGCGCCGGCGCCATTGTGAAGAGCAAGGGCGGCGTGCAGGGCCTGACCTCGGCGGCATGCATCTGGCAGACGTCTATCGTGGGCATGACGGCGGGCGCGGGATTATATCTGGGCGCGGTGCTGATGACAATGATGACGCTCTTCGTCCTCATCACGATGGAGCGCATCGAGAGGCTGCTGCGCATTGACGGCGAGAACCTGATCCTCACCATTACGCTAGACAGGCTGGAGGCCGACACCAAGAGGCTCTCGGCGGCCGTGGCCGCCACGGGGGCCAAGCTGCGCGAACAGTCAATGTCGATGGACGCCGAGACGGGCAGCTCCGTGGTGACGTTTCGTCTTACTCTGGGCAGCCACGTGAGCCAGGCCGACATCTTGCGCTCACTGGCTAGCCAAAAAGACGTGAGACGGGTGAACATAACGGCGTAACCTCCAATATAATAAAGGCGGGCCCGCGTCTGTCAGACGCGAGCCCCGCCTTGTGTTGCACGCCACAGCCTACCAGGGGTATACCC
>CAKUVM010000063.1 GCA_934699135.1 uncultured Bacteroidales bacterium | reverse complement strand
CAACTCCTCAACGGGCGCGTCGGCCCACGAGCCGAAGCCATCATTGACAACGGCCGAGGCCGAAGCCTCGAGCAAGAAGAGCGGCTCCACCTCCACATTGAAAGGCGACAACTCTAGCCTACTTTGGAAAATGGCGTGCTCAAGCCCCAGGCCTAGCCCGCCCACATCAGTCCACAGGACTATGTGGGCCAAAGAATGGGCGGGATAGTGATTGCGCGAGGCCAAAAGTTTTATCTCATCGCGCATATCGGTCGGGGTGCCAAGATCGGATGGAGAGAACCCCAGCAACGCCGCCTGCTCACACAGCAACGCCCAATGGGCTGGCCACAAGGGCAGGTAGACCTCGGCGGCTCGCAGGGCCACGACCTGTCGCAAGACAAGCCCGCCCATGGCGGACGAGCGCCCGCCCCACAATGGCTCCCCCATGGGGCGGTAACGCCCATGCCAAATATATTTTTCGCACCACGAGTCTTGAGACTCGCCCCAAAAGGAGATGTCATTAGAAATCATGCGTCAGGCTATATTTTACAAGAAAAGGCCAAGGAGGCCTGACGCCACCTCGGCCCAATGTCTTTCCGCCAAGGCCGCCTTCGCGGCCTACGAGGCATCTATTTGTTGATGTCGGCCAGCGTGGAAATTCCGCTCACGGTGACGGTCTTGTCTGTCTTGCGGACAAGACCCTGGAGAACTTTCCCTGGGCCGACCTCGATGAACTCCGTAGCCCCCGCGGCAATCATGTTCTGCACGGTCTGAGTCCAACGGACGGAGGACGTCAGCTGCGCCACGAGGTTTTTCTTGATGGTGGCGGGGTCAGTCCCCGCACTTGCCGTCACATTTTGATATACTGGGCACATGGGCGCGGAGAACGAGGTCTGCTCAATGGCCTTGGCCAACTCCGCGCGCGCAGGCTCCATAAAAGGAGAGTGGAAAGCGCCGCTCACAGCTAGCTTTATGGCCCTCTTGGCACCCTTGGCGGTCAGCGCCGCGCAAGCGTCGTCAATGCCCTCAACAGAGCCGGAGATGACGAGCTGGCCGGGGCAGTTATAGTTGGCCGGCACTACGCCGCCCACTTCTTTGCAAGCCTGCTCCACGGTGGCGTCGTCTAGCCCCACGATGGCGGCCATGGTAGACGGGGCGGCCTCACAAGCACGCTGCATAGCCTGGGCGCGCTGCGACACCAGGCGCACTCCGTCCGCAAAACTCATGGCTCCCGCCGCCACGAGGGCGGAGAACTCGCCAAGCGAGTGACCAGCAACCATGGCGGGCTGGAAGGCCACGCCCATGACCTTGGCCAAGATGACGGAGTGGAGGAAAATGGCGGGCTGCGTCACTTTGGTCTGACGTAGCTGCTCATCGGTGCCGGCGAACATGACGTCGGTAATCTTGAAGCCGAGAATGCTGTCGGCCTCGTCAAAGAGCTGGCGCGCCGTGGCGTCGTTCTCATAAAGATCCTTGCCCATGCCCACAAACTGCGAGCCCTGGCCCGGGAAAACGTATGCTTTCATCTGGTGTGTAAACTTATGTTTCTGTGTTATACGCCACAAAGTTATTAATTCTTCCGCTACTTCCCGCGCCTGCCCCTGTCCGCCTTGCGCCGCCTGCCGCGCCCGTGGCCTGCTCTCCAGTCCGCCTTGCCGGCAGGCCTGCCGCCTTGCCGCTCGTCAGCGGGACCGGCGGGATCGTCGCACTCGTCATCGTCTTCACACAGCTCACCGTGCGGGTGTGGCCTCCCGCGGCGTTGGGCTTCGCGCCTTGCCTCGACTTCGGCCTCGGGGCTGAGCTTGACGCTTACGCGCAGTTGCCCGTCGCGCCCCTGCTTCACTCTGAGCCAAAACATTTGCTCCCAGAGCATGGAAAACTCGTCAATGAACCTGTGGACAATGGTGAAGTTGGTGGTTATGACCAAGTTCTCCTGGTTATGCATCTTGGCCGTGTAGGTCCAGTTATAGCTGCCCGTAAAGGCTATGCGGTTGTCTATGATGCCGAACTTGTTGTGCATATGGTATCGCGAGTTGTCCACCTTCACCTCGATGCCGCAGCGGGCCAACTCCTTTATCTGCGAGCCTGTGTCACGCATCTTGTTGTTGTCCGTGATGATGCGGATCTTTATCCCGCGCTCGTGCAGGGCTTTCAGGCAGCCGGAGAGGATGTCGTCTGATATGGTGAAGACGCACAGGTCTACCGACTTCTTGGCCTGCGACATATAAAACGCCAAGTTTTCGGGGATGTCTTGGCCGGGGCTGAAGAGCACCTCATGGAGGCGGAATGAGTATCTCTCAATCTGCTCAAACGTTGTCTCCAACCATCGTATGGCGCGCAGCCCGTCGCCTCCCACGCCAAGCCTCTTGGCCTCGGTGAAAATGCGGCTCTTGAGCTCGCCGCGCTGGGCTCGGTCAAGAGCATTGAGTTTATCCACAATGCCTTGCGGCAACGGGACGTGCCGGTCGAGATGGAAAATATCTGTGAAATATTCAATTATGTCTTCCATTGCCTTGCGGATTAATGGGTTTGTCGGGTCAATTGCCAGACAGTTCGAGAATTTGCATATCCTTGATGTCCGTGCCGTCTATGGCGAATTTCAAAGCCGTCCGCACGGCGTGGATGCCATAATGGCCGCAGGCCCCGGGGTTGAGGTGCAGGCAGGCGTATTTCTTGTCATATATGACGCGGAGGATGTGGCTGTGGCCGGCCACCATCAGCATAGGAGGGCGCTCCCTCATCTGAGCCAAGACCTTGGGCGAGTATCGGCCAGGATAACCGCCTATGTGCGTCATCAAGACGCTCACGCCCTCCACATCGAAGCGCGACATCCCAAGCTGCGCCTCTTCGGCCGCGCGAGCCGAGGCGGAAGGGTCATCTGCGTCAAACACAAAGCGCGGCCTCGGGTCCACAGCGTGGCGCACGTCGGCCCCGTCGGCGTTGCCCCACACGGCGCGCAGCGGCTTGAAGCCGCGCAAGGCCTCAAGCACGTCTAGCGAGCCTATGTCTCCCGCGTGCCACACCTCGTCCACGTCCGCCAAAAGGTCCAACAGGCGCGGGTCGAGATATCCGTGCGTGTCTGAAATAAGTCCTATGCGTCTCATCTGCTCATAAAGATAACGCAAATTTCTGGCAGCGGCAACGAGTCGGGAAAGGACATTTAAACAGAACATTCGAATCTTTCACAGCAATACGGCGTATACTCGCGGAAATAACCAAAGAATCATGCAACTTATATTCAGAACCCTGTCTGCTGCCGCCATGCTCATTGCCGCGGCAAACGGCGTCTCGGCGCAAAGTGCTGCAAGGCAGGTGAGCGGCACTGTGACTTCTGACTTGGGGACTGCCGTGGCGGGGGCGCGCGTCTGCATAAAGGGCACCGACAGCTATGCCACGTCAGACTCTAACGGAAGGTTCTCAATCAACGCGCGAGAAGGAGACACTCTCGTCTTCTCCAACGATGGCTACACAACCACCGAAATGACCGTGGGAAGCGATGACAAGATGGACGCGCAGATGGTGGTGGAAGATGTCTTCGCCTTGGATCTGGCAGATCTGATGAACACTGAAGTGCAATCATCCAGCTTCTTGACGCTCAAGGCGAAAGAGGCCCCCGGCTTCATCTTCAGCCTCGACATGGGAGAGCAGCGCGCGCAGCATAGCCTGATTGAGATTGCCAAGATGGCACTCCCGTCGTTCTCAGACGGCTCGCACCCCGACACCGAGACATTCGGCGTTCGCGGGATGAAAATGGTGGACAACTCTAAGTCCATGATCATGTATGACGGCCAAAGCCTCAATATGAGGTCTAACATTGGCTACGGAATCGGCCTCTCATCTATGCTCCTAGGAGACGTCAAGTCGCTCGAGGTGAGCCTGGGTCCCAACGCCATTGTCCACGGGTCGGGAGCCATAAGTGGCTACGTGAACATGGTGCCAAAGAATGGCTATGACAATGGCGGCGTCTGCGTCGACGTGAGCAAGGAGTTTGAGCACGCCGCCGACAATCAAGCCTCGGCCGTCTCCCGCGCCGAGGTGTCTTACGGATTCGGCTCGCAGAGGCGCAACGCTTTCTTCTACGCCGGATGGTATCACAGCAACGGGTGGACTGCGGACAGCGCATTTCAGACAAAGAAATTGAACGCAGCACTAATTGGCCAGCACCCGTTTGGAGACACTCCCAAGGCCAACTTCCGCCTCTCGGCCAACGCCAATGTTGACGACTGGAGCATGAACGCCGGATATATGCAAAACTCGCGGTCGTCATACTCTTCGGCAAAAGAGGCCACGCACCAGACGCTCTTCACGCGCCAGTTCAACGCACGCCTCAAATGGTCGCACGACCTAGGCGACTATGAGCACCTGACGGTGGCCGTGAGCAACGAGCTGACCGACCTCGGGCGTCACGCGGCGTCGCTGGCGGGCGGATCGGAGAGCCACATTGAGGCCAAAGTGGTGGCCACCACAAAGAGATGGGACAACAATCAGCTGGCCGTGGGCGGACTGGCGGGTTGGCGCAAGTTCCGCGCCGGCGAGTTCTTCTTCGGTCACGACATAGACCCGGCCGAGAGTCCCGACGCCTCATATGAGCGCAACGCCGAAGACGGCAACTACTTCCAAATCATAGACCCGCAGACGGGCAAGAAACGCAACGACCCCGCCCACCTGTGGGCCAGCGCCATGACGCCAAACGGCAAATGGAACGAGTTCGCAGTCTTCGCCGAGGACGTCTACAAGCTGGGAGACAACCTGGTCTTCGCCCTAGGGCTGCGCTTCGACTGCTTCAAAGTCAAGGCCTTTGACGACACGCAGAGCAACCTCTCGCCACGCGTGGCGGCATCATGGAGCATAGACGATGCCAACGTCCTCAAGGCCTCGTATCAGCAGGGTTTCCGCACCGCGGATTTCTTCAACATGGGGCAGACGTATTGGCAAAAGACGCCGCAGGTGGAGCACGCCCTAGTGGCCGGCGGAATGGCCAACGGCTTCAAGTTCGATGTCAAACCCGAGAAGCTCCACTCCTTTGAGGTGAACTATCATGGCGACTTCTTCAGTGGCAAGGTGCTGTCTGTAGACGTCAACGCCTTCTTCAACAGGTATAAAGACATGATTGACTTCACCACGCTATGCAACTGGAATTCCGACGATTACCTGGCGGACAAAGGCTATGTTGGCGACTACACGCCCACGGGCAAGGCCTACTTCACGGCCGAGCAACGCAAAGTGTTCATGCCCAACTTCCTGAGCAAGTCTTATTTGAAAAACCCAGGTCGCAAGAACTCCTTCTCGGCCTATGTGAACAGCTGTGAGGACATCGACATTGTCGGCGGCGAGGTCATAGCCACGGCCTCGCTCCCATCCGCCACCAAGGTGACCGTGGCGTATAGCGTGGCCAAGTCCACCACAAGCTCATATGCCGACAGAAGCCTGGCCCCGACCCATCAGCTCAAGGCCGGAGCCACACAGAATCTCTTCGCGGACAGGCTCACCATATCCGCCCAGCTGCTCTGGGAGCCGGCTGTGGAAGACAATGACAAGAACCGCATGAACTACATGGACGTCTATTTCGACCCTCGCACCCTGCTAGACGCCAAAGTATCTTATGCCGTGGCCGACCACTTCCGCATCTACGTGAGCGCGAACAACCTGCTGGGCGAGGACCGGCCTTGCGTCACCTTCAAACCCGACGCGGAGAACAACTATCCCGAACTCACCAACCTGGGCTGTGGCGAACGCCGCTTCTGGGTTGGCGTGAGGGTGGATCTCTAGATATTTAGCAAAAGGCTCGCGGCGTCGCCCACTCGGCTTCCGAGTGGGCGACGCTTTTTATAACCTCCTGCAAGACAGTGTCTCAACCAAAATGACTACATTTGCCAAGGAGGGTGTCATTCCGCCTTCACCACCATAGCCACGCAAAAATGACTGAATGCCAATTTGGCGAGACGATGAGATACAGGCTCATCTACGTCTTCCGCATCAACGACAAGGCCCACAGCGGCTGCCTGAAGATTGGCGAGGCCACGGCCGCGCCAGACACCCGCGCCACCACGCCGCCCGACGCCCCAGCGCTCAACGCCGCCGCCCACGACAGAATTCGCCAATATACCCAGACGGCGGGCGTGGCCTACGAGCTCCTCCACACGCGGTTGGCCATTGGGCACGGGGCTAAAGGCGAAATGACATGCTTCAGTGACCGCGACGTCCACCGCGTGCTTGAGAACTCCGGCGTGGCGAGGCACAACTTCGACACAAGAAACAACGCCAACGAGTGGTTCGAGACAGACCTCCAGACGGCAAAAAGAGCCATCGAGGCAACCGCGGAGGGCAGGCAGGCTCTGACGCCAGGAGAGGTGTCGGAGGGGAGAGACCCTATCATCTTCCGCCCAGAACAACGCAGGGCCATAGACCAGGCCAAGGCGCAATTCCGCCGCGGCAACCGCATGCTCTGGAACGCCAAGATGCGCTTCGGCAAGACTCTCTCCGCCCTCCAACTGGCCAGGGAGATGGGACCCAGGCGAACCCTGATCCTCACCCACCGGCCCGTGGTGGACGACGGGTGGTTCGAAGATTTCGGCAAGATTTTCTACGACTGCGCCGACAAGTGGCGCTATGGCTCCAAGGCCCACGGCCATGACATCGGCGCCCTCCTGGCTCACACGCAAGCCGGCGGCCACGCCGTATATTTCGCCTCGATGCAAGACCTGCGCGGCTCAGACAGCGTCGGTGGCAAGTTTGACAAGAACTCCGCCGTCTTCTCCGCCCTGTGGGACTTGCTCATTGTCGATGAGGCGCACGAGGGCACCCAGACACAACTGGGGCAGAGCGTCATTGAGGCCCTATGGAGACCCAAAGAGGGAGTCAAGCTCCTAGAGCTAAGCGGAACGCCATTCAACCTGCTGGAGAAGAACAATTATGCCGACAATGAGGTCTTCACGTGGGACTACATTGCCGAGCAGCGCGCCAAGACCCAATGGGACGCACTGCACCCCGGCGACCCCAACCCATATGCCGACCTGCCGACCATGAACATCTTCACCTACGACCTCGGACGACTTATGTGCGAGTTTGTAGATGACGACGTGGCCTTCAACTTCACGGAGTTCTTCCGCACTCGTCAGGCGGACGGCGAGCCGCGCTTCATCCATGAGGCGGACGTCCGCCGCTTCCTTGGCCTGCTGTGCGAGCCGGGAGACAGCCTCTACCTCTACCCCTACTCCACGCCACACTTCCGCGATCTCTTCCGCCACACCCTGTGGGTGCTGCCGGGCGTGCGCGAGGCCCGCGCCATGGCCGCCTTGCTGCGAGGCCACGCCACGCTCCAGACCTTCACCATTGTCAACGTGGCGGGCGACGGCGACGAAGGGCAAGGGGTCAACGCCCTCGAGGCCGTGCGCCGCGCCATAGGCCCCGACCCCGACGCCTCGCGCACCATAACGCTCTCCTGCGGCCGCCTCACCACGGGCGTCTCCGTGCCGGAGTGGACGGGCGTGTTCGTCATGGCCGGCTCGGCGCAGACGGCGGCCTCGGCATATATGCAGACCATCTTCCGCGTCCAAACGCCGTTTCGCCGCGCGGGGCGGGTCAAAGACCAGTGCTACGTCTTCGACTTCGCGCCAGACCGCACGCTCAAAATCATTGCCGACGCGGCAAGCAGGGCGGCTCTTCTGGCGCAGGGGCAAGGCGGCGGGCAATCTGTGGGAGACTTTCTCACCTTTTGCCCGGTCATTGCCATGAACGGCTCGCGCATGAGGCGATACGACGCCGCGGGCCTCATGGAGCAGCTCAAGAAAGTGCAGATTGAGCGCGTGGTGAGCCACGGCTTTGAAGACGCGTGCCTCTATGACCCCGCGGTAATCGGCAACATCGCGGACATTGACGTGGGCAAGTTTGACGACCTCCGCAAGATTGTCGGCTCCACGGCCGCGCAGCCCAAGATCAAGACCATAGACATAAACAAGCAGGGGCTTGACGGGGCGGCGGCCAACGAGGCAAAAGACAAAAAAGAAACAGGGAGCGAGCGCGACGCGAGGGCCGAGACACTCAAGAAACGGCGCGACGCCGCCATTTCCATCCTCCGGGGCATATCCATCAGGATGCCGCTCCTCATCTATGGGGCCGACATTGCCGATGAGGACGGCGAGCTGACCATTGACAACTTCACAGCCTTGGTGGACGACGCCAGCTGGCAAGAGTTCATGCCCGCAGGCGTCACCAAACAGAGGTTCAACCTCTTCCGCAGATAC
>CAKUVM010000062.1 GCA_934699135.1 uncultured Bacteroidales bacterium | reverse complement strand
CGAGGCCCTTATGCAAGACGGCAAAGCCCTACAGAGCGGCACCTCGCACTTCCTGGGGCAGAACTTTGCCAAGGCTTTCGATGTCACGTTTATGAACCGCGAGGGTAGGAGTGAATATGTATGGGCCACGTCGTGGGGCGTGTCCACCCGACTTATGGGTGCGCTCATCATGGCGCACTCTGATGACAACGGACTCGTCTTGCCGCCAAAACTCGCACCTACGCAGGTGGTCATCGTGCCGGTCTATAAGAATAATGACGAGCGCGACGCCATAAGCGCCAAGGCCAATGAGATTGCGGACAAGCTCCGCGCCAAGGGCATCTCCGTGCTTTATGACGACAACGACAAGAAGAAGCCCGGCTGGAAGTTTGCCGAGTATGAGCTCAAAGGTTTCCCCATCCGCATCGCGCTCGGCCCGCGAGACCTCGCCAAGAACGAGGGCGAGGTTCACCGCCGCGACACTATGGAGAAGATGCAGATGAGCCTTGACGGCATCGAGGACAGGCTGGCGGACTTGCTCGATGAGATGCAGAGGAACATATTCAAGAAGGCTCTCACATTCCGCGATCAGCACATCACCCGGGTAGACACGTATGATGAGTTCAAGGAGGTGCTGAAAAACAAAGGCGGCTTCATCTCGGCCCATTGGGACGGCACCACCGAGACCGAGGTCCGCATCAAGGAGGAGACCAAAGCCACCATCCGCTGCATCCCGTTGGGAAATGAACCCGAGGAGGGCAAGTGCATCCTCACGGGCGCCCCGTCGCGCCAGAGGGTTCTCTTCGCCATCTCCTACTAGCCAAATCTGCGGGACGCATCGCTCCCGCATGTCAACATAGCGGACGCCAGCCTGTCATTCTAGGCGAGGCGTCCGCTTTTCTTCTTTATTGCGTAACTACCGTAAAAACAACAGCATACAAATGAAAGGTCTCTGGACAATACTTTTGCTCATTGTCTCCAATAGTTTCATGACCATAGCATGGTATGGTCACCTTCGTCTGGGAGCCACAAAGTGGGGCGCTCACTTGTCTCTGCTCGCCGTCATACTCATCAGTTGGGGTGTGGCGCTCTTTGAATACTGTTGCCAAGTCCCGGCCAATCGCATTGGCTACGTTGGCAATGGCGGCCCCTTTAGCCTCGTCCAGCTCAAAGTCATTCAAGAGGTCATCTCACTCACGGTGTTCACGGTGTTCACCGTCCTCTTCTTCAAGGGCGAGGCGTTGCGCCTCAACCACTTCATCGGTTTTGCCCTCCTCGTGTTGGCGGTCTATTTCTTGGCCAAGGACTAAGCTGCCTGAAAATTCCCCCTCGACGGGTTGTAACCCGTCTCACTAACTTAACCACCGTATTTCCGTTCGTGGCGGTTTCACCAGCACCCCATGTAGAGACGGGTTTCAACCCGTCTCCCGCCCCTCTGTGTGTTGAGACATGTTTCAACCCGTCTCCCGCCGCGGTTCGTAACACCCAAAACAGCCGTGCAAAACACTTCGTTTTGCACGGCTGTTTACCATATCTCGCAAAAAGGCAGGATGTCTATTCCTCGTTCACGCCGTTCTCCTCATCCTCTGCGTTCTCATCACCCACATCCCCGTCTTCCGTGGGCGTCTCTTCGTCATTACTGTCCTCTTCCATCACATCCTCGTCATCCGTCTCTTCTTCCGCGGCTGCGTCCTCTTCGTCTGTCACTCTGCCGTCCAAGATGTCTTCCGCCTCGGCCTCGGCATATGCGTCGGCAGGGATGTGGTCGAGGCCGAAGTTCTCTATGAATTTGTCCATATAGCTGTCCGGCGCCATCACATACTCCATGTTTCGGCCTCTGTCTCGGCGATATTTCATGTCAATCGAGCTGACGGTCTGCATCAGGTCGGGGTTGGAAGACTTCAGGCTCAGCCTGTTATACCCGCGCCCTGAGCCTCCGCGATAGTCCAGGTAATACCACGTGTCGTTGTCCGCTTTCAGCAGCATCCTCACTCGGCTGCCGTTGCCTTTTCTCACAAGCATCTCGCACTGAATCTTGACTTTGCGATACACTTTGCGGTAGTGCATCATCATCAGGTTCACGGTCGTGTCGCACACGTAGCTCTTTTTCTCTGTGCTCCACGTGAACTGCATCCCGTCAAAGGCGAACACTGGGCCAAACGTGGGCAAGAGGCCCGTGGCCTTGTCCAAGCCCGCCTCCAGCTCATTGCGTATGCCGCTTATTGACAGCGTGTCATACAACTCTGCCAACCTCCGTTCGTAGCGGAACGATGTTGAGTCGCATTTAGGGGCTTTGCTGCCCAAGATGTCGTTATATATCATTGTCGTCACCTCAGGTCCCAAGAAAAAGTCCATCTCCGTCAGCAAGTTGGCCGTCACCACATTCTTGCCCCTGTCATGCCTTATGGTGCCGGCGGAGCGAATGTCAAATGAGCCTGTTGGTTTCTTGGTCAAGAACACGCGTAGGTCCACTCGGCCAAAGGCCTCTATGGCGTCTTGTTCTGGCATGAAACTCATAAATGTGCCGGTGGTGTCTGGTTTGGCCATCTTCACGGTGGTGTTTATCTCGAAGCGGTCAAAGATGTTGTTGTGATACAGGAAACCCTCCGGGGCCTCCACCAGCTCCAAGTCCGTCACGCCCTTGTAATGCTCTAACATTGTGGAGTATACGTGTACGGAGTCTTTGGCAATGCGGAATGAGTGGTATATCTCATCGGCCTTGTTCTTGGCGTTGCCCTGAGTTGTGTTGAATGATCTCTTTCCCACTGGGATGCGCACTTTGGCGGGGTTCAGTACTGCGTCGAAGCGTATGTAGCCGCGCGGGCCGTGGGCTGCGTTGTGGCGCATCTTCGCGCCGCCGTCAAACTCCAGGAATTTGCGGTCGCCGCGCACCGCCGCGTCTCCCTTGAAGTAGAAATATTTGTCCAGCGGCATGTCTTCCACCACGTTGCCGCGCGCTGTTGTCACGGCGTCGTCTGTGTGGATGTCGCCCATAAAGATGACGTTCTTCCCGCCCTCGTTGTCCACGAAGGTGTATTCGCCATAGCCCTTATATTCTTTCGCGCCGTCTATCGTTATGTTGGCCTTGGAAAAAGTGTGTTCCGTGCTGTCGGTCTTCACATCCACGCGTGTCTGTTTAAGCTCGTCCATCACGGCGTTTTTGTGTATGGTCACCAAGTCGCCCGCCTTCAGGTTCACGCGCGCGTCTGCCACGTCAATGAATTTCACCTCCTCGCAGCGCAGCGTGTTCGTGTTGCGGTCATATATGGCCACAGGCACCAAGAAGTTGAGCGAGTCGCCGCGTTCTTTGGTGCATATGAATCGGTTGCCCGTGCTGCCTTTGGTGCCAATGGTTTCCACGTTGCGTTCCAAGTCCCACGTGTAGTTCTTCACCATTGTCTTGTATTTGACGGTTGAGAACTCTTTCTCGTTGCCACCCTCGGCGTTGAAGGAGAAGTAGCCTTCGCGCTTGTCAAAGTCTATGATGGACTCCATGCTGCGGTTAAGGAGCTCGCGGTCAATAGATTTGTTCTCGCGGCACAGTTTGTTCATCACTGTGTCCTCGCGTACGGCGTCGTTCACAAATTTGCCGCGCACACTGCCGCTCACTCTGTCGTAAGCTTTTTTGTCTTTCTTGTCCACAATGTCGCGGCGCAGCTCGCCGCTCTGGAGTACGCGCTCCTCGTTCTCATATGTATATGAGGCGAAGTAAGACGTGTCGGCCTTTATCACGTGGTCGCTAAACGTCATGCTTCTCCCCTCGAGCGATGTGCCCATCATGTCGCTTCGTCCCACGCCGTGCAACCCTGTCGGTGTCACTGTCAGCAGGCCGTCCATCTCACACTCGTAGCCGTCGCCGTCTTTCTTTGGGAACATTTGGAATTTGCCCATCGAGTTCCTCACGTCCATCTTGTCGGCATCGGGAAATAGCTTCAGCTGCGTTTTTCCGGGCTGCGGAATGTTGTTGGCGTCTCGCGTGCTTTGTCCCTCGCCCAGCTCCACGCCGGGAAACGCTGGCGCCGCGCTGCTTTTCTTCACGTCAAACTGGCGGGTGTTGCCCTCCGTGTGATCCAGGAAGAAGCGGAAGTAGTCATCGCGCCCGTAGCCTGTCGTCTTGCCGTCTGCGTCCGGTTGGGCGTAGCTGCTGGCCTTGCTGGCGGAATATGTCAGGTCTCCCGTGCCGCGCAGGCCTTTGTTGCTCAGGTCTATTGTCTTGTAAAACGTGGCTTTGCCGCCATACATTGGGTAGCCCTCGGCGGGGGTCTCCACTGTGAAGCCCAGTGAGTAGTCTTCGCGAATGCGCAACGGGTGGCGTATGTCTGGGAATATGTTGCTCGTCAGCACGCCGTGAAGCGGCAGGTTGCTATTTGTTATGTTGTTTATGTCTTCAAAGGTGAACGTGTCCACGGTGAAGTAGAAACGCTCTTTGTCATACACGTTCACGCGACCGTCTTCGCCGGTAAGCTGGTTCTTGTCATAATATATTTTGGCCGGTTTGGTAGATGATAGGCGAGGGTAGCCCGGCAGCTGCTTGCGGCCCGATTTGTTGTCCGGCTCGTTAAGCTGCACGAGGCCAGACAGGTCGTTAAGCGTGTTGCCCACCATGGGGGTGGCGTAGCGGCCGTGGCGGTCCAGCTTCGTGGAGTCCACCATCCGCATGCTCATCTCGTCAATGCTGTCCATCCTGATCTGAAAGGCGTCATAGTCAAAGAAGAATTTGCGCCCCACGGCCGTCACCTGGCCCACGTTCACCACGCCGTCATACTCAATGTTCCTGTTCTGCTTCAGCACCATGTCGCCAGTCGTGGGCTTCAGGTAGATGTTCAGGTTGTCGGCGTCAGATATCTGCACTCCATACACTTTTCTCAAATGCAAGTCCATCGTGTTCAGGTCTATGTAGCCGTTAGGCCCGGCCGCCTGCGAGTCTACAGAGAGGAAGCGCATCTCGTCATAGTCTTTCTTTCCGAGGCTGAATTTCAGGTAGTCGTAGAGGCGGTCTGTGGCGCGGCACACGTTGCGCTCCACGTAGTAGTCCACGAAGCCGTCATATGAGAGAGACAGCAGCAACTGCTGCGCCTCCAGGTGCGTCATGCCGCAGAAATCCGCGAAGTCTCGCACGGGGAAACCGCCGCCGCCGTTATACCTCACAAAGTCCGCTATGGTCTGGAATGGGTGCGTCTGCGCCATGCCCCACAGTTTGTTGAAGTCTTGGCCGGAATAATAGGCCAGGCTCTCCACGTAGGCAATGTTCATTGGCGATCCAGCCACCTGCGTCATGTAAATCAGGGAGCCGTCTATGTTCCACTTCATCAGCTCGGTGTCCAAGTTCACCTTGTGATATGTGTCGCGATATTTGGCTCTCTCCATGCCCTTGTCTCCGCGGGTCAGCGTCACTTCGCGTTTCTTGTCGTCATAGCGAAAGCGGAGGCCAGGGTGCGTCAGGGCGTCGCCTCCCAG
The DNA here is from genome assembly GCA_934699135.1 of uncultured Bacteroidales bacterium. GTDB lineage: Bacteria > Bacteroidota > Bacteroidia > Bacteroidales > Marinilabiliaceae > W3P20-009. The sequence goes on along the minus strand of CAKUVM010000062.1, from coordinate 2,824 downwards.
GTTCACTTTCACTTCCGTCTTGCTGCTCTCTATTGTTGTGGCGGACATGATGAAGCTCGCCGAGCTGAACGTGGCCAGAACCGTGTCGCCGCGGTGGATTGTCACTTCGGCCGGCAGCCACACGCTGCCGCTGCCCACAAAAGATGATCCTGTCTGCGTGAAGCCACCGCTATACCCCACGTTCTTAAATAGTTCGGGAATGTTCATGCGCTGGTTGGCCGAGGTCTCGAACTTGGGGTAGCGTTGCCCATATTGCGTGCCGCGGTTCACGCATTTATATGTCACTTTGCCCGTCAGCTTGTCGGGGAAGTAGTTCGTGTTCACAAATTCGCACCCGTCCACTTCCACCTGGTTGGTCTTCATGTCTATGCTGTAGTAGCCAAACGTGGCGTTCACCTTGTCGGCCGCCAGCCCTGTCCGCTCCCATGTTATGGTGCCGTGGTCGCCCAGCCATTTGTGTGTCTTGGTATACAGTGTGCCGCTCGTCCGCGTCACGTCTATGCTGTCGCCCTGGCTCATGCAGCGCAGCGTCGTCTCGTCCACTTTGAAGTTCAGGTCGCCGTCCGCCTCCACAAAGTGCACTTTGCCCGTCTCCACCACTTTCCACGCCACGGCGTTGGTGTAGCTTATCGTGCCGCGCTCCTCATAGTTGCGCGTCTGCTCCATAAACTTTCGCAGGTCGTTCAGTCTTTTGCTTTTCTTGCCCAGGACTGTCTTCCACACCTTCATGTTCTCGCCGCCCATGCGCTGGTTGCGGCTCATTGCGTCATACGTCCCTAGGGCAGTCACGTAGTCGGGGAAGGCGCGGCCTTTCAGTTTCCTTATCCTGCCGCATGTCTCCATCATCATTTCCACCATCGCCGCGTCGCCCGTGTTCACAAACTCTTGCATCTGTGCCATGGCCGTCTCCGCGCGTTGTTTGTCCGCGCTTTGTGCGAATATGTCCGCCATCTGCGTCAAGAAGGTCGTCTTGTCCGTGCTGAATCCGTCGTCTTGCCTGCTGCCCGTGGCCACTTGCGTCACCGTCAGCGCGGCCAGTGTGGCGGCGGCCATGGCCGCCGCCCATCGTCTTGCTGTTCCGCTCATCTTGTCTTGTGCTTTTGTGTCTCGTGTCATCTCATTTCTTCTCAAACTCCATCATGCGCCAGTCTCCGTCTGCCGCCTCGCCCGTGCGCGTCAGCCCGTGCCGTGCGCACTCTGCCGTCAGCGGGGCCATGTCCTCGGCCAGGAAACCGCTTATTATCAGCCGCCCGCCGTGCTTTATGCTCTGTGCGTAGAGTGGCATCCCGTCCATCAATATGTTTCTGTTAATGTTCGCAATGAACAGGTCATATTTTTCTCTCGTCCCCTCCAGTGTCTTTGCGTCGCCTTGCGTGGCCATTATCTGCGCTCCGTTCAGGCCTGCGTTTGTCTCGGTGTTGCGGACCGACCACTCGTCTATGTCCACTGCGTCCACGTGCTTAGCCCCTCTCTTCCATGCCGTTATGGCCAACACGCCCGTGCCGCACCCCATGTCCATCACCGTCAGCCCGTCCAGCGGGTGGTTCAGCAGCCAGCGCGCCATCATGCGCGTTGTCTCGTGGTGGCCTGTGCCAAAGGCTAGCCGAGGGTCTATCACCACCTCCAGCTCCGCTGCGGGGTTCGGCGTGTGTTCCGTGCCGCGGATTGTCATCCGGCCGTCAATGTCAATGGGTGTGAAGCTCGTCTTCTCCCACTCTGCGTTCCAGTCCTCGTCGGGGGCGTCTTCCTCCTCCCATTCCATCGTCACTCCCTCCACTTGTGGCTCCACGCCCTCCATTGTCGTCTCGTCATACGCCTCTTCTTGAATGTAGCCCTCGAAGCCCGTAGGGGTGTCCACGAAACACTCGAAACCCCTCTCGCCCATCTCGGCCTGCGCCAGTGCGCTCGCCGTCTCATCGTTGGGGCGGAGCGTCACCGTTATCTTCTTATATCTCATTTTCTTCCTCTTTATTTCTTCAAAAGGCTAAAATAGATAAATTCCCGCAACTCGCCCATCACGTTCGCCATGTCGCCGCCAAAATATTTCAATCGTTCCCATGCGCCATTCATCCGCAATCCCCGTCTCAAACTTCCCATGTAGAGACGGGTTGCAACCCGTCTCCCGCCGCAGTCGAAACATCTTGTCGTCCCCTTGTCTCTAGCTTCCGGTCGGAACGTCTGTCATCCCCTTGTCTCAAGCTTCCCATGTAGAGACGGGTTGCAACCCGTCTCCCGCTGCGGTCGGAATGTCTGTCCCCCCCCCTGTCTCAAACTTCCCATATAGAGACAATCCGCACCCCGTCTCCCGCCGCGGTCGCCTCTCACTTCACACAAAAAAAATCCCCCGCGACGTGGCTCAAACGCCACGTCGCGGGAGGTGTCTCATTCGGCGTGGGCCTTTATTTCACGGCCACGCGCTTCGTCTCCTTGTCGGTCTTCACCACATAGATGCCGCTGCGCCGCAGGCTTATCCGTGTGGCCACGCCGTCATGCACCTTCGTGCCCGTCATGTCATATATCGTTGTGCGGGTCGGCTCCGCCAGTGTCACGCTCCGGCCGCTCACGCCGATCACGCCCTTGCGGCTTACCTCGTCCAGTGCCGTGGCTTTCTGCCCGTTCACGTCCTCAATGATTGAGGCCCATGCGCTCCATCCGTCTGCCGCCGCATAGCTCGCTGCGCACCCCTCCGGCACCACAATCTTCGTCAGGCTCTCCGGCAATGCGTCTTCGCCCAGGGCGGGCGGCGTCGTCACGCCCTCCATGGTCAGCGTTTTCAAACTCGTCCAGTCTTTGAACGCGTTGGCGGATATCGTGGCGTTGGCGC
>CAKUVM010000061.1 GCA_934699135.1 uncultured Bacteroidales bacterium | reverse complement strand
GGGCGAATGGCGCGCGCGACGCGCTTGATGACGTTGGACGTGTCTACGACCGACTGGAAAGACTCCGCGTCCTTGATATTGGAGAGGAAAGCATTGGCCTGAGCATATACCAGCTGCTGAGTGCGGCTGCTATACTGAAGAGCCTTCTCTACGGTGGCCACGCTATATTTCTTCACCTCCGCGCCACGATCCTGAATGTTGATGATGTGATAGCCGAACTGTGTCTGGACCATCACGATATCGCCCTTGTGGGCCGTGAAGCAAGCCTCGTTGAACTCCGGAACCATGACACCGTCGGGGAACCAGTCGAGGTCGCCGCCATTGATGGCCGACCCTGGATCCTGGCTGTACTGACGAGCCACATCGGCGAAATTGGCGCCACCCTTGACAACCGCAAGGAGGCTGTCGGCGAGTTCCTTACTGTCGCGAATGAGGATGTGACGCGCCTTGACGGAGTCAGGGCGCATGGCCACAGCCGCGAGTTTGGAGAGCATATAGGTGTCTCCCCCGACATATGGGCCGTAGACCTCGCCCACTTGCGCCGTCTCGACAAACTTTGCCACGTTGGAGCTGAGCTGCGCGGCTGAGACGAAACGCTCCGGCGCCGGATTATCTGAGTTCATCCGGACGAAATCGTAGGCGTTGGCTGAAGCCTCAAAGTCGGCCTTGAGATCCTGGAGCTGCTTCTCCGTGTCCGCGCGGTCTTGATCGGAGGGGCGTATGGGGAAAGAGACGTACTCTATGTCGCGGCCCTCGCCAACGCGGTAGAACTCCTTGTTCTTGTTATACATCTCCTTAATCTCGGCATCCGAGACGCTAATGGTGCTGTCTGGGATGAGAGAGTAGCGCACGGCCACGTAGTTGACATCGTAGGCGTTGGCGCGCTTAGCCATGTCAAGCTCCAGCTGCGCCTTGTTGCAGAAAATGCTCTGACGGATGAGGCCGTTGTATTTAGCGCTCAGCCTATTGTCTTTGAGCTGTTTCTCCACATTGGCCCAGAAAAAGTAGGCCTGAGGGTCGGTATTCTTGTTACGGAGGAAAGCCTCGGCCTGCGCCTTGTCATAGACACCTGTCTGCGGGTTGGTGAAGAGCTGGCGGAGCATTGGGGAGATATTTTGGCCGATGGCCATATCGAGCAGCTCCTCAGGGGTTACAACAATGCCGGCGGCCTCGTAGAGCTTGCCAAACGTGATGTCGGCGATCTGCTCGTTCCAAACCTGCTCACGGATCTGGTTCTGCATCTCCTCGGAGATGGAGCCCTGGGCGTTCATCTTAGCGAACTCCTCCGCGTTCTCTATCTTGTTCTGGAACTCCTGAATCTTTATTGTCTCGCCATCAATTACGCCGACTGTGTCGCGGTCTCCGAAGACGGTGCTGCCGCTGCTCAGCATGTCGGTCAAAATGAAGGCCAAGAGGGCCAAGGCTATAATGCCGGTTATAAACCAGGCCGCCTTATTTCTCAACGTTTGTAGTGCTGCCATCTCTTAAAAATAGCTCTATTTGTACTTGATTTTTAATTCTTTAATGAGATACATTCCACACCAACAGCCCCTCACCCTCGGAGGGCGCGGGCCGCAAAGGCGCACAAATCAGGGGGCGAATATACGAAGATGCCGTTTTTTTATCAAATTTTCACCTGGCAAAAAGCTTCGGGCTTGCGAAATGACCCGACCTATTTGCCCGCTGGAATCTGGAGGATTACAAAATAGACCCCATCGCCACCGTCAAAACTAGAGACTACAGCCCCCATGGCGTCTATTCGTTCCTTCACCGGGTCGCGGAGGCTGAGGGATCCGTCGGCCTTGGCGAAGTAGCGGCTGCGGACAGGCACAGCCCCTCCCATGGATATGGTGACGGAGATCATGGCTTGCATATATTTGTCTTTCTCGACCCTCACGTTGACAAAGCCGACACACTGGGCGGAGACCACGGCGTCTGACAAAACGTCCACCAAGACGTAGCGCAAGATGGCTGCGTCGAAGTTGACGAGGCATATTCTCATTGAAGAGCTGAAATCGACTTTGACGGTGTCTTGCGTGACGCTGGTGACGCTGTCGCAGACCTGCCGGACATAGGCGCACAGGTCATGGCGCACGGGAGAGGGGCGCGGGAAGCCTCCCTGCTCGGCAGCGTTGGCCACTTGGGAGAGCATTGTGTTTGCGGCCATAAGCCTGTCACACAGCAAGTCAATCTTAATGCGTTCCTCTGGCCTGACGCCATGCTGCCGCCCAAGGCCGCGCACGTCATCGGCCAACGGGGAGAGGGATGTGGCGACGTCTGACGCCATATCCACCAACGCCTCATTGCGCAGCGCCCCGACCTCGGCCGCGCTCATGGACATGTCGGCCTGCGCCTTTGCCATCTCATTCATTCGCATGGCATTTCGGTAGCTCATGATGCAATATGTTATCATCACGGCCATAAGGAGGGCGGCGAAGAGCATGAAGCCCTTAGCGTAGACAGACTCACGCCACGCCTCCCGCACGACAACATCCAAGGAAGCCCCGACGGCGGAGACGCCTCCATCAGCCCCTAAAATCCTCACACGGAGCGTATAGGCTCCAGCCGGCAAGTTGTGCAGCGTGAGACACGGCTCGCGGGTATATACCGTGGCAAGGTCGGAACCCTCGACGTCACACACATACACGACCGACTGAGACGGCATCCCGAGGGCGGAGAAACGCACCGTGAAAACGTTGCTTGACACAGGCAGCAAAAGACGGCTTTCAAAGGGCAAGGCGAGCCTCAAGACCTCAACATCGTCATATCTGTCGCCCGGCCTCACGGTCTCGCCATCTGCCGTAACGGAGCAAAAAGCCACGCGCGAGGCCAGAGTGTCGGCACTCAAGCCAGATGTCACGGGACTGTATTTTATGATGCCGCGCTCGGCCCCAAACCATATGTCGCCATCAGGCATAAGGCAGGCGGAACGCGGGCAGACAGACCCCTTTCCAAGGTAAGAAGGAGCGTCTCGCCTCTCGCAAACAACCGAACAACCACGGGAAGACCTGTTCACGCGCAATACGCATACCTCCGACGGGCTGGCCACGACAACGTTCCCGGCCTCATCGGAAGACATGGCCAACGGGTTCTCCATCTCGACGCGACCGACCTCGGCGAGGCCGCCCCCCGGCCCTTTTGCCGCATAGGCGACGACGCAGTGCGCAGCAGCGACCCAAATGACGCTGTCGGCCCCCTGCCACATGTCCACGGGGCGCAAGGAGGCCAACCCGCCGGTGACAAGGTTCTCAACAAGCATTCGGCCACCAGACACCGAGGCCTTGCACAACCGAGAGCGCAACAGCACCAAGACTCCCGCGCCACTTGGGCGCACGCCAACGATGGGTTCCGGAAACTTGCGCTCAACAGCGCCCTCTGTCGGATTGACGGCGCCAGGAGTCGGGAGGTAGGCCAGATTATCTGCACAAGCCACCCACAGGCCACCGCTTGCCCCCGCCGTCATACGCGCGGGGACGGAGCCTCGCAACGCCAATGGGGCATCGGGAGAATCAAACCGCAAGAGGCCGCCCGCCGCGTCGAGGCGAGCCACGCCGCGGCCATCCAGGCCGAGCCACAGGCCTCCGCCGACATAGGCCATGCAGTCAACAGACCCCACCTCGCGGCCAAGGACCTGGTGGACGCCATTGTCTCGCATATTGACAGACAGCAGGCCATAATCTTCAGTGCCCGCATAGGCGGTGAGCAGCCCATTGGTCACTATGCCAGTCACGCCAGACAGCGAGGCGCGCAAGTCTGGCTGCGCGGCGTCTATACTGCCGAACTGGAACGCGGATGGGTGATATATGGAGAATCCAGAAAAAGCATAACCGACCAAGACGAAACCGTCTGGCGTGGATGTGACGCACGTGCATCTGTTGCTACGCAGCCCGTGAAGAGACTCTGACGCACGGCGGATCGACACTCCGCGGCCAGTAGAGAAGTCTATGACATAGAGGCCGTCTCGCTCTGACGCGAGCCACATCCGCCCCTCAGAATCGGCAGCCATATCAATGAATGAGCGTGGAGCATCGTCTGACCATACCGACATGTCGTTGACCAATGTCCACTCCTTACCGGCCTGTCGGCGGAACCACAGACTGTCGCCATTGGAGCTGAGGATCCACAAGTTCCCGTCGAAATCGCACTTGAGCTTGCGACAGCCGGACGTGAGGGGGGACGGGATGGACTGCGGCGCCGGCATATTGCCGTCGGTAGGCGCATAACACCTGAGCAGACGGCCGTTAGACAGCACGAAAGCCACGCCATAGTTGGTTCTGCATGCGCTAGAAACGCCACAATCATCCGGCAACAAGAATTCTGCCCCCCTGCCTCCATTTGCGAGCGGCGCCACACGCACCTTACGCCCGCACAGCATCCACAAGTTTTGCCTTCCATCCACCCAAGCATCGTCGACAGGCCCCGCGGCGCCGCATGCCTCGAAATAGGCATTGGCATAAGAAAAAGCCATATGGCTGCGACTATATATGGCGTAGCCGCCAGCCAATTTGATGAGGATGGAGTCTGGGCCAAGCTCTTGCGCGCTGAAGAACTCACCTTCGAGGCTGTCCGGCACATGCGCCGGCGAGACCTCGTAACCGTCATACCGGTCAAGCCCCCATATGGTTGACGCCCAAACGAAACCGCGCCCGTCTACCATAAGGTCTGACACACGAGAGCCCGATAACCCTGCCTCAATGCCCACGTGGCGGAAGAGGAAAGACCTGGAGGAGGCAGGCGCAGCTCGCCCCTCCCGCGAGAAAAAAAGCAGGAACGCAAGCGCGGCAATGACGAAGCCGCGCACCACAACAATCTTATGATGCCAAGAGGACATAGAAAACCTATCCGACACTAGTGCTACACGCAACGGGGGAAGCTCAACACCCCGCACGCAATGAGCAAAGGTAAAAATATTTTTTACATTTGTAGGACAGACAGAACACACCAAAGCGAATGACAAGACAGACTGAGTTTCGGATAGGCCCCAAAACAAGAGGTTGCCACCTGATAACGCCAGACGTGATAAAGAACCTGCCAGAATTGCCCGAGGCTGGCCTTCTCAACCTTTTCGTGTGCCACACCAGTTGCGCGCTAAGCATAAACGAGAATTATGACCCTGACGTCCGCTCAGACCTGTCTCTCGCGCTTGACAGACTAGCGCCAGAGAGCCCGTCACTATACGCCCACGCCGATGAGGGACTGGACGACATGCCCGCGCACATCAAGTCGTCTTTGCTAGGCCCGTCAGTGACCATCCCAATAAGGCATGGGCAATTGGCTCTTGGCACATGGCAAGGCGTGTATTTATGTGAGTTTCGAAATAATGGTGGCTCAAGGAGGCTGATAGCCACCGTGATAGAATAGGTATGGGGAAGGAAACCCGTGGTGCGACGATTGGGGTGAGCTAGCCGTGATTCTCAAACCATTTCCTTAAATTCGCGGAGTCGGGAGTGGCTGTATTTGCCCCTAAACGACATCATGACAAAAGATACAACAACCTAGTAAACGACATAGAAGAGATGCAAGTAATTGGCAAACTGGAGGAGATCCATGACACGGTGAAACGCACCGAGACTTTTTCCGTGAGAGAGTTTGTACTGGAGATAACGAGCCAAAACAGCCAATATTCAGAACACGTCCTGTTTCAACTTACGAACAACAGGACGACACTGATAGACCAGTTCCGAATTGGTCAGGAAGTAGCTGTTGATTTTGACCTCCAGGGCAGGAAATGGACGAACCCTGAGGGTCGCGTGGTCTTCTTCAACAGGCTGAACGCATGGCGAATCACCCCGTTCACCCAAAGTCAGAATATGGGTTACCAGCAGCCGCAGGGCGCGTTCCAGCCGCAAGGCGGTTACCCACAGCAAGGTTACCAGCAGCAGCCTATGCAGCAATATCAGCAACCCGTGCAGCAGCCAGCCACCGCGCCACAGCCAGCCACCGCACCCAGTGCGCCAGCCGCGGGAGGCGATGACGACCTGCCGTTCTAGCAGTCTGCCCACAAGGAGATACAAGGACGAAGGCTCGCAGGAAAGACCTGCGGGCCTTCGTCTTGTCGTATGCTCCCATAGTTCAAAGCACTATTCCTGCCGCACGGGAGAAAGCTCGCCAGTGGTGGAGTCTATGATGAAGCCGCGGACACAAACGTCGCTCGGCATAAGCGGGTGGTTGCGGATGGCGTCAACCGTCTTGCGGACACTCTCTGGAGTGTCATGGAAACCTTCAAGCCAATGATCCAAATCAATGCCGCAATGCTCCACCAGGCAAAGCGTATCGTCCGTTATGCCACGCGAGCGCATATGCTCCCTCATCTCCGCACCGTTCATATGGCACGCTCCGCAATGTGAATGAGCAACAACCATAATATCCTCCACCCCAAGCTCGTAGACAGCGACCAGCAGGCTTCGCATGACGCTCCCGAACGGGTGAAGAATGACGCCGCCCGCATTCTTGATTATCTTGGCATCACCATTCCTTATGCCCAACGCCGCTGGCAACAGCTCCGTCAGACGCGTGTCCATACAAGACAAGATCGCCAGCCTCTTATCCGGGTATTTACTCGTGATGTATTTTTCGTAGCCTTTAGCCGCCACGAAAGATTTGTTGTATGCAACGATGTCATCAATCATAGACGCAAAAATAGAATAATAATCTAATTCATGACTTTTGGGAGACGGTATGCATGCCGCCTCGGCATGGGTTGGGTTGGGGACGTTACCTGCAGAACGTTACCAGTTTTGTATCTGGCGGGCGGTGCGCGTGTTGGGAAGTGGGAGCATATAGCCGTGCCATGCGACGTGCATCATTCCCTGCCAAGACAGGTCGAGACCCGCCTCCTCGTAACCACATGTGGCCACAACCGCCTCAAAACCCGCGCCCTTTTTCCACGTTTTGCCGACACACCCCCGCGGGAATAGCAAATTTATGATGTCCAGTAAAAAAAACTATAAATAATTTCACCGCCATCATAACTTTACCACTAAGGGAAAGGCGATGAGAGGCCGAGCGCCGCACCGCCCAAGACGTATAACACTAAACAAACAAAAGCATGAAAAACATTTTATCACTTTTGATCATCCTGGTCTGCCTGGCGCAGTGCGGCGTGGCTGCGGGGAAAGTAAAACCAGAGCAACACAATGGTTGGCGTACACAATTTGAAGGTAACGGATGGGTTCTTTATGTGGAAAACGATTCTGCATGGACTGACATAAAAGAATATTTTGCACATGAAGAAATCATGAAAAAGAGAACTTACCGAGTTGTGATAGAAGAAGGCGTGACTGAGGTGTCAGACAGCGCACTCTCAGACTGGTATCTTACAGAGATCTCACTCAGCCAAGCAAAAGGGCTTAAACGCATAGGGAAATATGCATTTTTTAGGGGTGACGATGGAGAGAACGATGCAAGTGCCACATTCCCTGACGAATTCGCATTCCCAGAGGGCTTGGAATACATAGGGGACAATGCTTTTGGAAGAAGAGTATCCTCTTCTTCTTTCAACTATTTCCGAGGATGCCATGTCACCTTTCCTAAGAGCTTGAAATACATAGGTAGAGATGCTTTTTGCGGTGCGGGTATGGACAGCGTCACGTTCTCCAAGGGGCTAGAGTACATAGGATTGAGTGCTTTTTACGGAAATAACTTTGATTCCGTAAAACTTCCAGACGGATTGAAGGAGGTTCACTGCGCATTTATAATTTCTAGCGTCGAGATCCCTGAAGGAATGGAGTACTATACTTTTCGTGGGAGTTTTGACCTTAAATCTGTGAAGTTTCCCCAAAACGACACATGGATTCCAAGGGATGCATTTACTGGGTGCGTGGACCTCTACAGATCTGAAGGGCAAACAGACAGGCTTGTGCTGCCAGATGGTATAAGAATAATTGGGCAACGTGCATTTTGTGGATGTACAGCTCTGAAGTACATTGTGTTGCCAGCATCGGTTGATACAGTTGAGAAGGAATCTTTTTATCAAATCACGGGCAAATCTGGCAATAATAACTTTCGAGTAGACTGCTACGCCGTAGAGCCTCCAGGAATGCGCGCATACATTGAAGGGTGGAAAAATCCATACAGTCAATGGGCAAATGTCAAAGGCGGCGATGCAATGACAGACCTCTACGTCCCGGCCGAGAGCGTGGAGAAATACAAAGCAAGCCAGTGGGCAAAAGAGTTCAACATATATGCGCTAGACCCAAAGGATAACCCGTACACGGCCATCAGGGACGTTGAGGGCAACAAGCTGAAAGTGAGCGTGCGTGGCGGCGTGGTGAGCGTCGAGGGCGTTGATGAGTTTGACGTGTACGACATGTCCGGCCGCAAGATGCCGGCGGGCCGCCCATTGCCCGCTGGTGTGTATGTTGTGACCACGGGCACGGGATCTGAGAGGGTTGTGGTGAAATAAATAATGGACAAGAATAAAGGCAAGAATTAGGTCAAGCAGAGGGAAGGCGCAGCCCCGTGGTGATGTTCACCACGGGGCTTTTGTGTTTTCAAGGTTTTATGGCGTTGTCGGG
>CAKUVM010000060.1 GCA_934699135.1 uncultured Bacteroidales bacterium | reverse complement strand
CTGACGCGCAGACTGACACGCGACGTTTGGTCGGGCAGCCGCACCCTCATCTTGGCCGGCAAAATAGCCACAGCATTGGCAGAAAACAGACTGGACACCGCCGCTACCATCAGTCAGATCAACGATTTCTTATCTCGCTCTGATGCCGCAGCTGAACGCAAGACCTTGGAGGCCAGCCTGCGAGCCCTGCAAAAAAGCGGAGCCGAAGGCCTGCCGAGCCTCATCACGTCCGCCAACCCGCGCAAATTGGCCAAAGCGGCAACAAGCGGAATTTTGGGCCACAACGGCAACCCCGACGCCACATTCCACTCAGCGAGCCTGCGACAGACTGTGGAGGGTGACATGGCCACAAGGCTCGCCACGGCTCTTATGCAGACGTGGCGGGAAAAAGCCAAAGCCAACAGCACGGCCAACAAGAAACTGCACGACGTGAAGGCGGCCTACGCCCAACGCTTGACGGAACTAAGACCCGACAGCCTGCTGGCCCCAGATGCCAACTTCACCATGAGGGTGGCTTACGGGCATGTGGAGGCTCCTCGCACGGGGCTTAAAAACGTTGACATATACTTCACCACGGCACAGGGGATTTTGAAGAAAAACGCCACGGGCAACCCCGACTTCGCCCTTGCCGACAGCCTGAAGACGGCACTGTCTGGCAACTATGGCCCGTATGCCGACGGCGACGGCCAGCTGCACACGTGCTTCACAGGCAGCATCCACACCACGGGCGGCAACTCCGGCAGCCCTACGCTAAACGCCCGAGGTGAGCTGATAGGCCTCAACTTTGACAGGATATGGAACGGCATCGCATCCGACTACCGTTTTGACGCCGAGCGCAGCCGAAATATTTCGGTTGACATCCGATATGTTCTTTTTGTCATCGACAAGATCTGCCACGGAAGCCACATTGTGGGGCAGATGAACATTGTGGGGCGTGACGGCAAACAGCTTTAAAATTGCACTAATGGCACCAGACGCACTGAGCACACTCTTTGAAAAGTGGGCTGGCCAGGCCCCTACCTCCATTGAGAAACTGCCGCCATCGGGCTCCAACAGGGCATATTTCCGCATGAGCGGCAGCGGCCGCACGGCCATTGGCGTGGTGGGAGAGAACGACCGGGAAAACAGGGCGTTCCTGGCTTTCAGCAAGGCGCTTCGCAAAGTCGGCATACGCGTGCCTGAGATATATGCAGAGGACGAGACGGCGGGCGTGTACCTTCAGCAAGACCTGGGCCGCACATCGCTCTTCGACCTCATCAACAGCGAGCGCAGAGAGAGCGGCGGCAAGTTTACACCCCGCCTCAAAGAGACGTATAAAAAGGTGTTGGCCTCGCTCGTGGAGATTCAGTCCAAGGGACGGCAGTGCATAGACTTCAGCCTTTGCTACCCGCGCTCCGACTTCGACAGGCAGAGCATGATGTGGGACCTCCAATACTTCAAATATTACTTCCTGCGTCTTGCCGGCGTGCCTTTTGATGAGGAGAAGTTGGAGGCCGACTTCAACACTTTCATAGACTATTTGCTAGGAACCAACTGCAAATATTTCCTTTACCGCGACTTCCAGAGCCGCAACATAATGATTGACGGCAACGGCGACCCTTGGTTCATTGATTACCAAGGAGGACGCAGAGGCGCAAGGCAATATGACGTGGCGTCGCTCCTCTATGACGCCAAGGCCGACATTCCCGCAGGAGTGCGCAACGAACTTCTGGCATTCTACGCCAGCAAGCTACGCGAAAACGAGACCGCCGCATTCTTGCGTCATTTCTACGGCTACTGCCTCATTAGAATCATGCAGGCCATGGGGGCCTACGGCTATCGCGGATATTTCGAGCGCAAGGAGCATTTCCTCAAGAGCATCCCGTTTGCGCTTGACAATATGGCAGACATCTTGCGCCACCATGCGCCGGACATTGTGGTGCCGGAGCTGTCGAGGGTGTGGGGCGAGATTGTCAGCTCTGTCTCACTCAGGCAACTGGGGGCCAAACCTAGGCTCAAAGTGAGAGTTTTCTCGTTCTCATACAAACATGGCATCCCGGCCGACATAAGCGGCAACGGTGGCGGCCACGTCTTTGACTGCCGCGCGCTGCCCAACCCGGGGCGCGAGGAGCGATACAAGAACAGCACGGGGCGCGACGCCGACGTGATTGAATTTTTCGCCGCCCATAGTGACGAGATGACACCATTCCTAGACGCCGTCAAATCCATTGTGGGCATAAGCCTGAAAAACTATGCCGGCCGCGGCTTCGCCAACCTGATGGTATGCTTTGGCTGCACAGGAGGCCAGCATCGCTCCGTCTATTGCGCAGAAACCATCGCGAGGTGGATTCGGGAAGAGTGTCCCAATGTTGATGTGGAGCTCAAGCACGTGGAGCAGTCATGAACGGGATGATATTCGCCGCGGGGCTGGGCACGCGCCTAGCCCCGCTTACGCAGACCAAGCCTAAGGCACTTGTTGAGTTGTGTGGTAAACCGTTGCTCCAAAGGGCCATAGACCACTTGGCGGAGGCGGGCGTGGACTTCATTGTAGTGAACGTGCATCACTTTGCGGAGCAAGTGATGGAGTTCATTGACGACAACCGATGGCGATGGAGGGCGACCATTGTAACATCTGACGAGCGAAACCAACTGCTAGACACCGGCGGCGGCCTGATAAAGGCCCTGCCTCTCTTCCCCGACGGCGGCCCCATTGTGATTGGCAATGCCGACGTGGCCTCAAACGCGCCACTAAGCGACCTCATTGCGGCGCATAAGCGCAACGGTTGGGACGCCACGCTCATGACAAGCCCGCGACACTCAACGCGCCACCTGCTCTTCGGCAGCGACAACCTGCTATGCGGATGGGAAGACGTGAAAAACAATAAGACACGCATAGCCACAACCTCAACGCCCATATGGCGCGAGGCGTTCAACGGCTTCCACGTTGTGGAGCAGAGGCTCGTCAAGTCTTTTGGTGAGGCTCGCCCGCTACCCATAATGGAGGCGTATCTTGACCACGCCCAAGACTTTGCCATAGGCCGGCACCCTGTGGCGGCTGGTCGCTACTGGTTCGATGTGGGGACCGTGGATAAGTTGGCCATTGCAGAGAGGGAACTCTCAAATTCTGAACATAGAGAAAATTGACAACCAGACTTTTGGCGGCCGTTACTTTGGCCTTGGCCAACATAGCACCCGCCGTTGCGCAACAAGACCCGCAATACGCCACACCGCTCAAAACGACTTACAGGATAAGCGGCACGTTTGGCGAGATTCGCGGCAACCACTATCACGCCGGGCTTGACATGGGCACGGCCGGGGTGGAAGATATTGACGTCCATGCGGCGGAAGACGGATGGGTTAGCCGCATAAAAGTGGGCCCCTATGGCTACGGGCGCGCTCTTTACATTGACCACCCCGACGGGCACACCACGGTGTATGGGCACCTCAACGGCTTCGCCCCTAAAATTGACAGCCTGGTGAGGCGGGAGCAATATGCCAGAGAGAGTTTCGACGTCTTGATATTCCCAGAAAAAGGCAAGATCCCTGTCAGGCGAGACGAGGTGGTGGCCCTGTCGGGCAACACGGGGGGCTCTGGCGGCCCGCACCTCCACTTCGAGGTCAGAGACACCAAGACGGAGGAGCCCCTCAACCCGCTACGCTTCATCTCAACAGCGCAAGACAACACGCCACCCACCCTCTTCGGCATCAAGGTGTACGCTGTCAGCCCAGACGCGCAAGTGGCCGGGGGACAGACAGACAGATATATGCCACTGGCCAAAGTGAGCGGCAAAACAATTGACGCTGTTGGCACCATAGGGTTAGGAATCCACTGCACTGACTACCTGGCGCCAGGTGGCCGCCCTTGCGGCATAATCCAGATAGACCTCTATGACGGCGACACCCTCGTATATCACTCGCGCGTGGATCATTTCCCATTTGCGCTAAACCGGCACGTTAACAGCCATATTGACTTCAAAGAGAGTGTCTTAAACCACAGGTTTGTGCAACGCAGCTTCGTATGCCCCGGAAACATGCTGCCCATCTACGGTACACTGCGCACACCCACCTTGGTCAAGGAGGGGGAGACACGCCACATGCGCTATGAGGTATATGACTTCGCGGGCAACAAAAGCACCTTGCGCTTTACGCTGCGCGGCAGACGAAACAAGGCGCTTACCGACCGCCCCACCCCACGCGGCGACCTTGTAGACTGGCAACGCACATGGGTAAAAGACACGCTCGGCGTGGACGTGCTGCTGCCACACAACAGCCTGTATGCCAACGACCACATTGCCATTGACCGCACTGACGGCGATGGCAGTGAGTTACCAATTTTCTCAATAGGCGACGCAGGAATCCCGTTGCAAAAAGAGATGAGCGTCACCATGGCGGTGCCGGAGAAATGGAAAAAACTAGAAAGCAAAGTCTTCGTGGGGCGCAAGGCCGGCAAAGGCATAAAATATGCAGGAGGACGGACACATAAAGACCTTGGCGGAAGCGTGACACTGATAACCGCCAAGGTGTCGCAGTTTGGGCAATACACACTTGGAGTGGACACCGTGCCCCCGTCGGTCGGGATAAGGAACAAGACTGCCAACGTGAGGCGAGACGGGTGGATATACATCGGCGTTGGCGATGACAAAAGCGGCATCGCCAACTATGAAGTGCGGATAGACGGCCATTGGGAAGTCTTTGAATATGATTACAAAAAGACCCGTCTGAAAGCCAATGTCGGCTATCTTGGACTAAAAAAGGGAAAGCACAGGCTTCGCGCCGTAGTTGAGGACTCTTGCGGCAACAAGAGAAGCTTAAATTGGGACTTTTCGGTGTTATAAAGGCTAAAACGTTTTATATTACTTTTGCATTATTAATTTTTGTTGATATATTTGCGCGTATTTCACGACCTTTCTTGTAGGCTGCCACAATATGCGCTACTTATTATCAATCATACTGTTGTCCGCCATCATCACAAGCTGCACTCACGAGCGGAGGCCACAAGTGAGATGCACGGGCGAACAGATGGCGCGAATGAAGCCGGACTCGTCAGTCCTGACGTTTCCTGACATGTCGCGAATCGTAAGCATTGAGGCCGACTCTCTCATCTCAAACAGCGGGTTCGACTTTATGGGCATTGTTGAAGACATAAGCTTCATCCCGCTGCAAACGAGAGCGGACAACCTCATAGGCCGACCGGACCGCCTCATCCTCACCGACGACCACATCTACATATCGGACAGCAAATATGTCTACATCTTCGACATCAAGGGACGCTACGTGCGCAAGATACCCATAAGGGAGGGTGAGTCTCACGACTTTACCTTTGACAGGCTGTGGAACGAATTGCTGATATGCTCCGGCGGCATGGTGAGCCACTACACGGCCGACGGACGGCACACGTGGTCTGACCTCCTGCCTCTGCAATTCAGCTCTATAGGCTGCGCCGGCAGCACTCTCATATTCTACAACGACAGTATTGACACCAACCATCACATCCCCAACGTTGGCGGGAGCCAGTGCATTGTGATGAACCGCAAGGGCGCCCTTATAAGGCATCTGGCCCAAAGGCCTTACATCCCGACCGGCCCAAACCAGACGCGACATCTAACTGCGTCGGCCGAATGTCTGCTTATGACACATGGCCTGTGCGACACCATATTCGGCGTGATTGACGACCACATAAGCGCGCGCTACGTGATAAAGTACCCATCTCACAAGGTGGGGCAAGGTCTTCCGCCCCTTGGATGCGGGGCCTACTTTTTTGGCGGCGACGCCATAGGTTGCATGGGCGGAATTTTTTTCAAACTCATAACAGACCGCGCCATGACGGCACGCTTCTTCTATGACGCACGGACAGGCAAGGCTGTTGGCGGCATACAACCCGTGGCGGATTATTGCCAAATGCCACCAATATTCGACCCCGTAGCGTCAATAAACGACAAGTATGCCGCACTTTTCCATCCCTACCAGACTGAGAGTGGCCGTACATTCAGGTTTATCGGTGACATGATCAATGAGCGGGAGAAGGACAAGCTGGAGGGCGTGAGGCACGGAGACAACCCCGTGGTGACTCTCTATCGGGTAAAGATAAATTAGCTGACCGACAATAAATAAAGAGCGGTGCGTACCGAAGATTTCGATGCGCACCGCGATGCTTTGTGAATTGGCCACAGGCCTACTCCCATTCAATGGTAGCGGGTGGCTTGGAGCTGATGTCATAAACCACGCGGTTGACTCCGCGCACCTTGTTTATGATGTCGTTGGAGACCTTGGCTAGGAACTCGTACGGCAGGTGCACCCAGTCTGCCGTCATGCCATCTGTCGAGGTTACGGCGCGCAGAGCCACCGCGTTCTCATAAGTGCGTTCATCGCCCATGACACCGACAGACTGTACCGGCAGCAAGATTACGCCCGCCTGCCAAACCTTGTCATACAGCCCCTCCGCGCGGAGGGCGGAGATGAATATATCATCAGCCTCCTGAAGCACCCTCACCTTCTCTGGCGTGACATCGCCAAGTATGCGGATGCCAAGTCCCGGACCTGGGAACGGGTGACGGCCAAGCAGCTCCGGCGCAATATCCAAAGCCGCGCCAACTCGGCGAACCTCGTCCTTGAAAAGCAGGCGGAGAGGCTCCACCAGCTTGAGGTTCATCTTCTCTGGCAGGCCACCCACATTGTGGTGGCTCTTGATTTTGCAAGACGGGCCGTTGACCGACGTTGACTCAATGACATCAGGGTAAATGGTACCCTGGCCAAGCCAACGCGCGTCCTTGACCTTCATAGCCTCCGCGTTGAACACCTCTATAAAGTCCGCGCCAATGATCTTGCGCTTCTTCTCTGGCTCCGTCACGCCCGCCAAGTCTTTCATAAACCTGTCGGTAGCGTCAACGCCAATGACATTGAGATCCATGCCTTTGTACTGCGTCATGACGCTGTCGAACTCGTTCTTACGGAGTAGGCCGTTGTTAACAAAGATACAGGTGAGGTTCTTGCCCACCGCACGATGCAGCAGCACGGCAGCGACAGTGGAGTCAACGCCACCCGACAAGCCTAGGATGACGCGATCCTGCCCAACTTTTTTGCGGATGTCGGCAACCGCGCTCTCTATGAACGACACAGGCGTCCAATCTTGGCGGCAACCACAGATGCCGACAACGAAGTTGTGAAGAATCTTCGAACCCTCCACAGAGTGATAGACCTCGGGGTGGAACTGAATTCCATACGTCTCCTCGCCATCAATCTTGAACGCCGCGTTTGGAACAGTCTCCGTAGACGCCAGCAGACGGAAACCCGCGGGCATCTTCACTATGGTATCTCCATGCGACATCCACACCTGGCTTTGAGCCGACACGCCGACAAAGAGCGGCGAGCCGGGCGCGCCAACGGTCAAGATGGCCCGGCCATACTCCCTCGTGGAGCTGGGTTCAACCTCGCCTCCGTTGGAGTGGACCAAATACTGGGCACCGTAGCATATTCCCAAAACTGGCACGTGGCCGCGGATGCCAGAGAGATCGATCGCAGGGGCGCCCTCTTGCCTCACAGACGATGGGCTGCCAGACAAAATGACGCCGCGGACATTGGAGTCCAGCTCCGGGCACTTATTGTAGGGGTGTATCTCGCAATAGACGTTCTGCTCCCTCACGCGGCGGCCAATGAGCTGCGTATACTGAGAGCCGAAGTCTAGAATGATTATCTTCTCCTGCATGATTAAAAACCTTTATCTAAACATTGCAAATATAAGGAAACTAGAGGCCATCGCCAAACATAGCGCCCAATTGGCGGTGGCGAGAACCTAAAAATTAGCTACATTTGGGGTGATAAACCAGACAGAACGCACAGAGAAAAAAGAGAATGATTAAGGTAGGGGTATACGACAGCCACCCGCTCCTGATGGCTGCGCTCACGAAATTGATAGACTCGGCCGATGAAGACTTTGTGGCAGAGGAGATAAACATTGACGTGGCCATTGCGGTTGGCAACATCAAGACTGACGGGGTGAACGTGGTCGTTGTGTGCGTGCACCATGACGAGACGGAGCCACTGGAATTTATCAAGCAGCTCACACAGAGGTTCGAGCGGTTGCGCTGCATCGCCATCCTTATGGAGCCATCGGCTAAGATTGTTACCCAGGCCATCAAAGATGGGGCTAAAGGGGTGCTGGCCCCCAACGTGGAGACGCAAGAGCTGCGCCAGGCCATCATGACGGTACGCAACGGCTTTGAATATTTCAGCCGCTCCATAACCGACGTCTTGGTAGACAAATATGTAGACGGAGTGGTGGCGAGCGACGCGCAGGCCAACCGCAAGACTGGGCCAGACATAGACATGCTAAGCTCCAGACAGCTTGAGATCTTGAAACTGTGGGGCAGCAACTTGAGCAACAAGGACATTGCCGACAAGCTATACCTGAGCGTCAGAACGGTGGAAAGCCACAAAAACCATATAATGCAGAAGCTCAACCTGAAGACGACGGTGGACATAATCCGCTTCGGCATACGAAACAACATAATTGAATTGTAACGCCATTGTAACCAGGGTTCACAAC
>CAKUVM010000059.1 GCA_934699135.1 uncultured Bacteroidales bacterium | reverse complement strand
TTACTGACTTGCGTACGTCATCATCCCTATCCGCATTGTTAATGCTAAGTGGGCCACACGTAACTACAAGCCGACCTAGATGCGCATAATCCAAAACACCAAACTCAACTCTTGTCTGAGAAGGATCAATAAAGATTTTCACAGCACCACTACCATTTGACCAAACCTGATCATTATCACCCTCTTGCATCGAAAACATCTTGATCGATAAGCCAGCATCATCTAGGTCATTTCGTCCCAACACAAACGGGAAAATAATGCCGCCACCGGCTGAATTACCTCCCATAAAGTCATCGGACGCAAGAGTCTCCCACTTCATATTGAACCCTAGAGAACTATAGTCTGGATCAGCCTCAGAATGCAGCTCATCCACTTTTTCGTCTGGCAAGAAATATGCGACAAAAACACTCCTTTTACCCTGCCCTTTTGGCATCTCTGGATCATCAACATAGAACCTCACATATGGCAAATCCGTCAAAAGGGAATCAACTGGATAGCGTTCTTCAGCTTGTTTAAGGGAGATAATATCGCTTTTTGTTATTTCCACATAAGAAACCTCATTATTCTTGTAATCTTGCTGGAGGAAATAAGCCGCCTCCATTGCGGGTTGTATGTACCCAAGCCCCATACTGCCGTCATAAGTCGTCAAACCCGTTTGAAAGTTGTAATCATATCCATCTAAAGGGTTTATATTCATTATGTGCATTGACCTTAGTTTTGAAGCCACATTCTCCCCCTCAACGTTGTCAATAACACCTCGCCAATCTACGCAAGCTCCATAAACATTGTTAACAGTAGTACCGATTCGATATATCGACTTTGATCCTCTCGTTCTTAGAATATCATTATATGTTATATTGCGGAGAGTTGAGTTTTCATCAAATATTTCGCCTTTAGCCCTAAATGTAATAGCAGAGTATCCATAAGCATAATTCAGGTACCACAGTGTATCAATTCTCTCATTTAATGCGGTAACATCAGACCCCAAATAATTTTTATAATCTTCAGCAGAGTTATTGCTCCTAGGATGGAAAACGTTAAATTTTGATGTTCTATGATTAAATGCAAAACATCTATCCAATGATTTTACTGGAAAAGCTACACCAGGAAGACGTAAGTAATAATTATTGTCTGGGCGGTCACTTTTTGTATTCCAATGTCCATACTTTTTCGCATATTCATGATTCAACGTATTATCCGCATTCTTAGTAAAGACATTACCTCCCGCCGAATACGTGCCACGGTTGATAAGGTAGGCAGAAGCATGGTTGTCATAACGATGGCAAAGGTAATATGCGGTATCCGAAACTATAAGCGCACCGCCGGCGAGGACTTCCACACCAGCAGCATAACGTGTGGAGTCATTCCCGTTGACATCATCAAGACGCGGCTCCACCACCAGCTGCTTGCAAGCTAGCTCGCCATCGACAGTGAGGACGTTTGGGGACTTGACCACGATGGACTTGCCCTTTGCGGCCTCTGCTATGGCGGATGACCGCACGCTGCTCTTGACCTCGTAGACGTCATCCACCGTAAATGTGCGTATCTGGGCGTCTTGCTTTATGGCCGCCCCATCCGGGGTGCGGAGAGAGAACGCCGGGACGCTGACTGAGACCTCGGCGCCAGCCGGGAGGTAATACATATCGTGGAGGAAGTATGTGAGGGTGCTGTCCGCCTTGTCCAGGTTCGTGAAGAACGGGACGGAGACCGGGGCCCCGCCACCTACGCTATACGAAACGTTGGAGGCCGTGCGAATGTTGACGGCCGTGGCGGGCGTGGCGTTGGCGTCAGAGCCGAGGAAAAGCGTGTCTGCGCCGTTAATGAATTTGAAAGTGATATATGGCTTGGGGTCGCAAGAGGAAGACTCTCGGTTTTTCAGAGTCCAAACTTGCGCCGCGGCGGACACGCCAAACAACATGGCGGTCAAAGACACGAAAATGGATTTAAGCTTACTCATACATATATGAATTTTCGGTTGTTCTTATCTGATGTTTGCCCAATATAGCAGCTTAAATGCGGAATGCCAAATATTATCGCATAAATAAGCCACGCTTTAGGGGTGATCAAAAATCATACCACAAACGGCACAGCAGGCCATAAACGCCTTGCGCCGCACACTTTTGAGGAAGAGCGATCGGCTAGTCGGCGGCATTGAGACCGCCCCACTCAAGGAGGTTTGCGGCGAGGGTGTCCGCCGACTGAACCAGGGAGCAGAGCGGGCAAGAGTCTCTCGCGGCGTTGATGTTGCTGCGGGCCTCAGTGCTGTTGAACGCCAAATCCCAAGCTGCCATATGCCAACGGATGGCGAGCATCTCATCGTTGGTTAGGGCGAGGCCGGCGAGGAGCAGTACGACGACGGACTTCTCCCCATGACCCATAGGGAAGGCCGAGAAATCGGCATCATAGCCCGGCTGGTCTTCCCACACTCCGGCACTGTTTTTCACCCGCTTGACGACAGGTTTGTAAATGTCCGCCTTGCAGACATCGTGAAGCAGCGAGGCGATGATGACGCTATCTTCCGGCAGGGCCGACTTGAGGGCGGGCTGCATGGCAATCATATCCTCACGGAGGCGGAGCGCCACTTTGCAGACGTTCATCGAGTGTTCCATAAGGCCGCCCTCATAATTGAGGTGGAAGCGCGTGGATGCGGGCGCAGCGAAGAAACCGAGCGATTGCAGCTCCTCTAGGCAGTCGTCCACGCCCTCGCGTCCAGTGGAGCGAAGAATGGTCTCGAACTCCTCCCTCATCTGCCTCACTTTTGCCTTGTTCTCGTCGAATTGCATTGCGATGTTATGGCTTGGAGAAAAAGAAAAGACGAAGAACCGACTTGACGTCCGTTCTTCGTCGATTAAAATAAATACATTGTGCCCAAGACAGGACTCGAACCTGCACCTCGTTGCCGAGACTAGTCCCTGAAACTAGCGCGTCTACCAATTCCGCCACTTGGGCGTGCTGCCCAACAACCGTCTTTCCCCGATTGCGATGCAAAGGTAGTCATGTTTTACGGAAATGCAAGAGGCGAGGGTGATTTTTTGAGGCGTTCTCGGAGAGATTGTGTTGAATCTTTTCTTGGGGGGATTCTTACTCGACGGGAGACGGGTCGCGACCCGTCTCTACATAGGCCAATCAGGATATGGGGGAATGTGAAGTGGAGGGCTCACCGTAACGGGAGGCGGGTCACGACCCGTCTTTCATGGGGGCCTCGGCTGAGGGGATTTGCGGAGCGTGGCTTGCTTGCCGTGGCGGGAGACGGGTCGCGACCCGTCTCTACATGCCACTCCGCAGAATGCGATTTGCCGCCAGAGAGGGATGAGGGGGGGGGTAAAAAAAACAAGAAAGTCTCGGGAGATACCCGAGACTTTGTAGCCGATAAGAGAATCGAACTCTTATTGCCAGATTGAGAATCTGATGTCCTAACCGTTAGACGAATCGGCCGAGACATCACTGCTTGACGATGCGAAATTATGACTTTGATTTTGGTTTTGCAATAGCGAGATGATTTTTTCTTCCGCATCTTCGGGATTTAGCGGGATGTAGCCGCCATCGGAGTTTATCCATGTGAGTTGTTTCTTGGCGTAGTGGCGGGTGTTACGCTTGATGAGTCGGACTGCCTCGGCAAGATCGGCCTCTCCGCGGAGATGGGCAAAGAGTTCACGATAGCCAACGGTGTCGAGCGGAGACAGCCCATGGAACGGGAGCAGGGAGCGAGCCTCGGCAAGAAGGCCAGCCTCCATCATCTGGTCGACGCGAAGCCCTATGCGGGCGTACAGCTCTTCCCGCGGACGCAAGACGGCAAATTTGCGGATATGGAACGGACGCTCGCGGACGATGGAGCGGCGGAGGCTGGAGACCGTCTGGCCGCTGACGAGGCACAGCTCCAAGGCATGCAGCACGCGGCGAGGGTTCTTGAGGTCGGCCGCGGCGCAATAGTCGGGATCCAGCAGGCGAAGCCTCTCCACTATGGCCTCAAGACCGTGAGCCTCAAGCTGATTTTTAAGCTCGGCTCGCAGTGGTGGCGGGATGTCAGGCATCTCATCGATGCCGCGGCATACAGCGTCTACATACATGAGCGAGCCTCCCGCAAGGACGGCTCGCCCGCCGCCCCTAGCGAAAGCCCCTGGCAGGAGCTTCAAGACCTCTTGCTCAAAGCCATAGGCGTTGAGCGGGTCGCGGACGGAGCGACAGCGCACCATATGGTGAGGCACGCGGGCCAACTCCTCGTCCGTGGGGGCTGCGGTGCCTATGCGCATCTCTCGATAGACCTGACGGCTGTCTGCCGAGACGATCTCGCAGCCCAAAGCCTCGGCCACGCGGATGGCGAGACCCGTCTTGCCGACGGCCGTTGGCCCCACGATGACAATGAGCTCAGGTTTCACAGCGTCTCAGTTGAAACGTATGGACTTGACGGGGCTTATGCGCGCCACCATGCCCGACGGCCCCAAGAGGAGCAGGAAAGAGAGGGCGGCGGTGCCGAGATTGAGAAGCAACAGGTGCGGCAGGCTGAGAAGCACTGGCACAGTGTCAAGATAATAATTAGCGGGGTCGAGCCTGACCACGCCCGTGAGACGCTGCACAAGGCAGAGCCCCACACCCACGACATTGCCAATGAGAAGCCCCCACCCCACGATGCGCAACGCCATGAAGATGAACACCCTGCGCAGCAGCCCACCCGAGGCCCCCATGGCCTTGAGGACACCTATGGCGTTGGTATGCTCAAGAATGAGGATGAGGAGGCCGGAGACCATATTGAGCCCCGCCACGGCAATGATGAGGACTATGATAACGAGAATGTTCTGGTCAAGCAAAGCGAGCCAGCCGAATATTTGCGGCTGGAGGTCGCGGATGTCGCGGACACGGAGCATGGCGTCGGAGTCCGTCACTGGCATGGCAGAGACGACATCAACAAGGCGAGACACCGCTGTGTCCAAGACATCGAAACTGGAGAGCAGGATCTCATAGCCGGAGATGTCGCCATCGGGCCAGCCGTTGAGCTGCACGAGGTGGCGCATGTCAACATAGGCTATGTTTTTGTCAAAATCCTCAAAATGCGAGTCGAAGATGCCGCAGATAGAGAACCGGCGCGCCCTGACTCCCTCGGAGTTGACGAAAAACATCTTGACCGGGTCGCCCAGCCGGAGCCCCATCATCCGCGCCAACGAGCGCGAGAGGACTATGTCTGGACTCTTGGCACTATCCGTCAGACACAACACGCGCCCCTCGACGAGACACGAGCCTATGAAACCCCAATCAAAACTCCCATCGACGCCTTTGAGGGCAATGCCTTGAAACGCGTCGTCCGTCTTAATGATGCCGGGTTTGGTGACAAAGGGCTGCACGGCCCGCACCCCCGGCACGGCGCGGGCGGCACTGACGAGCGCCGAGTCAAAAGGCAAGGGCGGGGTCTCCAACGAGCTGTTGAGGCTCAGGCTCGATATTTGGACGTGAGAACCAAAGCCCACAATCTTGTCGCGAATCTGCCTCTTGAACCCCAGCCCCACGGAGATGGAGAGAATCATGACCACCATGCCCAGAGCCACGGCGGCCGTGGCCACGCGCACAGCGGGGCCGGACAGTCGCCGCCCGTCGGCATTGCCGGCCATGAACCGACGCGCTATAAAAAGGCTGAGCCAAGTCATCTTATGCGGAATATGGCCTTACGCGCCCTCGGCCTCACGAAGCCTCTTCTCTCCCTCCGTGAGCGGCGACCCGCTCTCTGGAGTGCGGCCGGGATATTGCCTCAAGGCGCGCGCCAAGAGGTCGAGAGCTATGGCGAGGTCTTCACAATTGAGCGTGTAGGCTATGCGCACCTCGTTGCGCCCCAGAGTACGGTTAGAGTAGAAACCGGCCGCGGGGGCGAGCATAACTGTCTGATTATTATAGCTGAAATCGGCCAAGAGCCATTTGCAGAACTTGTCAGAATCGTCTATTGGAAGCCGCGCCATGGTGTAGAACGCGCCGCGCGGCATGGGGGAATATACGCCTGGAATCTTGTTGAGGCCATCGAGCAAGAAATTGCGCCTCTTGCAATACTCCTTGTTCATAGCCGCGAAATATTCCTCCGGCACGTCGAGCGAGGCCATGGCGGCAATCTGCCCAAAGGTGGGCGGACAGAGGCGCGCCTGCGCCAGCTTCATGGCGGAGGCTATGACGGCTTTGTTGCGGCTGGCCAGGAGGCCTATGCGGAGGCCGCACTCGCTGTAACGCTTTGAGACAGAATCAACCATAATGACGTTGTCATCGACCCCCTCAAGATACATTGACGAGAAGTATTTGGCTCCATCGTAACAGAACTCGCGGTAGACCTCGTCACAGATGAGGAAGAGGTCGTGGCGGATGATGAGGTCGCGCAGCTGCTTCATCTCCCGTTCCGAATAGAGGTAGCCCGTGGGGTTGTTCGGGTTACATATCATGACGGCTTTCGTCTTGTTCGTTATGACCTTCTCGAACTCCTCGATGCTGGGCAGCGTGAAGCCGTTCTCTATGGTGGACGTGATGGGTACGACGCACGCACCGGCGGCCGCCGCGAAAGCCTCGTAGTTGGCGTAGAATGGCTCGGGGACAATGATCTCGTCGAGCGGGTCTAGGCAGCTCATGAACGCGAAGAGCACGGCCTCGGAGCCGCCGCAGGTGACGAGCATCTGATCCGGGGTGAGGTCGATGCCCACCGACTGGTAATATTTGGATAGCTTGCGGCGGTACTCGGGCATCCCGGCCGAGTTGGTGTACTCGACAATGGGGATCTTGGCGTTCTTGATGGCCGCCAAGGCCACATCTGGCGTGAGGATGTCCGGCTGGCCAATGTTGAGGTGAAACACGTGGAGGCCACGAGCCTTGGCATCGTCAGAATAGGGGACGAGCTTTCGTATGGGGGAAGACGGCATGATGACGCCGCGCTGCGATATTGATGGCATAGTGTGGAAAAGATCCCGAAAAGTACGCGTGACAAAGATATAAAAAAAAGCCCCACGGACGTTGGCGACCGAGGGGCTGTGACGGAATGGCGACGCCCGCGCCGGCTCAGGCCCCTTGACCAAGGGCCGCCGCCGCGTCGATGCGCGCGAGAGCCTCGTCCTTGCCCAAGAAGACAAGGATGTGGAAGATGCTGGGGCCCTGGCTGACGCCCCACACCGCAAGGCGGAGCGTGTTCATGAGCTGGCCCATGCTATATTTGTTGGCCACGATCCAGTCATGAACCTTGGCCTCGGAGGCGGCAGGGTCAGTGAGCGGGTCGGCGGCGAGGATGGCGCGGATGTCCATAAGGCGGGCCACATTGTCGGCCTTCCAGAATTTGGAGACGGACTTCTCATCGTAGGTCTCTGGGCGGACGAATAGTTTCTCGGTGAGATCCACAAGGTCTTGCGGGAAAGTGGCTCGCTCCTTGATGAGCGCTATGGCCTGCGCAGCCCTCTGTGGCGTGACATTGATGCCGCGCTGCTCATAGAGCGGCGCCGTCATCCGCGCCAAGCGTTCGTCAGAGGCCATACGGAGGTATTGGGCGTTGAACCACTTGGCTTTCTCGGGGTTGAAGCGCGCGCCGCTCTTGGAGACTTTCTCCAGTGAGAAAGCCTTGATCAGCTCGTCCATCGAGAAAAGCTCCTGCTCGGTGCCAGGGTTCCAGCCGAGGAGGGCGAGCATGTTGATGAAAGCCTCTGGCAGGTATCCACTCTCGCGGTAGCCCATGGCGGTGGAGCCATCAGGGGCCTTCCACAGCAGCGGGAAAACGGGGAATCCGAATTTGTCTCCATCGCGTTTGCTCAGCTTGCCTTGCCCCTGCGGCTTGAGCAGAAGCGGCAGGTGGGCGAACCGCGGGCGGGAGTCTTCCCAACCGAAAGCGCGGTAGAGCAGGTAGTGGAGCGGGAGCGACGGGAGCCACTCCTCGCCACGGATGACGTGGCTGATCTCCATCAGATGGTCGTCTACAATGTTGGCCAAGTGATAGGTCGGCAGTTCATCCGCGCTCTTGTAGAGCACCTTGTCATCAAGAGTGGAAGTATTGATGACGATATGTCCGCGGATGATGTCGTCCATCTCCACATCCTCATTCTCTGGCATCTTGAAGCGGATGACCCACTTGTCTCCGCGCCCAATCCTGTCCTTGACCTCGGCCTCGGAGAGAGCCAGCGAGGTCTGGAGCCGGCCACGGACGGTGGCGTCGTAGGCGAATGTCTTCCCCTGCGCCTCTGCCTCTTTGCGGAGGCGGTCGAGATCCTCGGCGGAGTCGAAGGCATAGTATGCGTTGCCGCTCTCAACGAGTTGCTGCGCATATTTGAGGTATATGGCCTTGCGCTCGCTCTGGCGATATGGGGCATACGGTCCGCCCTGCTCAACGCCCTCGTCGGTCTTTATGCCGCACCATTTCAGGCTCTCTATGATGTAGGCCTCGGCGCCCGGCACGAAACGCTGGCTATCGGTGTCCTCAATGCGGAGGATGAAGTCTCCGCCGTGCTGGCGGGCGAAGAGGTAGTTATAGAGAGCGGTGCGGACACCACCGATATGCAGTGCGCCTGTAGGGCTTGGCGCGAAACGTACTCTGACGCGACGGCTGTTGTCTGACATTGAAAGCTAGTCTTGCTGGGTTG
>CAKUVM010000058.1 GCA_934699135.1 uncultured Bacteroidales bacterium | reverse complement strand
TAGTATACGTTGTTGACCATCAACAATCTCATACTCATTGTTTTTATTTATATGAAGTATAACTGTACCTATACGATATTTAAAATTGGCGTACTTTCGGCTTTCCTCTATACTTTTTTGAATATCAAGAATGAGATCAGTTATGTTTTTGTCTGTCCATTTATATGGACGTTGATAATCTGGGATG
Organism: uncultured Bacteroidales bacterium; assembly: GCA_934699135.1. Classification (GTDB taxonomy): domain Bacteria; phylum Bacteroidota; class Bacteroidia; order Bacteroidales; family Marinilabiliaceae; genus W3P20-009. Next base: position 8,506 of record CAKUVM010000058.1, on the reverse strand, counting down.
ATTAGATTCTTACCTAATAACTTATCAATAGACCATATGTGTGGTTTGCTATTCATTATTAACAATAAATTCGGTTATAGTTGCGTAAAGAGTTTATTCTTTAGATTCATCAAGTATTATGTGAACTTTGGAGTGTGGACAAATTCCAGCTTTAAATCCCTTAATCACATCTTCCTACATTTGTCATTTCCCCACGCAGAAATTCTTGAATATGTTGTTCAGGACATCCTGACTGCTCACCTCGCCCGTTATCGATGCCAAGGCGTCTGTGGCGTCGCGCAAGTCCATCGAGACCAGCTCGCCCCCTTGGCCCGAGGCCAGTCCGGTGCTCACGCGCAGCAGGGCCTCGCGCGCGGCCACTAGGGCTTCATAGTGGCGCGCGTTGGTCACCACCACGTCTTCGCCCACCACGGTGTCTTGCCCGCTCACGGCCTCCACCATGCGTTGGCGCAGCTCGTCTACGCCAAGGCCCTCTTTGGCCGCCATACGCACCACCGCGGCGGCGCCCACTTCGCGTCGCCAACGGTCCGTGGCCCACTCGGCGGGCGTGACGTCCGTCTTGTTTATGGCCACGATGAGGCTCTGGTCGTCGGGGCGCATGAACTGCCGCACCTCGCGCACCGCTTGCGCCGAGCCCTCGGCCCCCGCGGCCGCGTCGGTCATCAAGATCACCACCAGCGCTTTGCTCACGGCCGCCTTTGAGCGGCGCACGCCCTCGGCCTCGACCACGTCTGTGGTGTCGCGGATGCCGGCGGTGTCAATCAGCCTAAATGTCAGGTCGGCAATGGAGAGGCTCTCCTCCACAGTGTCCCGCGTGGTGCCTACTACATCGCTCACAATGGACCGCTCCTCACACAGCAGGGCGTTGAGCAGCGTGCTCTTGCCCACATTGGGCGCGCCCACAATGGCCGTCGGCACGCCGCCTTTTATGGCGTTGCCGAGCCTGAAAGAATCCGCCAGGCGCGTCACCACCTGCAAGATGTGGTCAATGAGGCTTGTCAGCTCGCCGCGGTCGGCAAACTCCACGTCCTCCTCGCTAAAGTCTAGCTCCAGCTCCAGCATCGACGCGAAGTGTACGAGCTGCCCGCGCAGTTCGGCGAGTTGCCGAGAGAAGCCGCCCCTCATCTGGTTATACGCCACGCGCCGCGCCGCCTCGCTCTCCGCGGAAATCATGTCCGCCACGGCCTCGGCCTGGCTGAGATCCATCTTGCCGTTGACGAACGCGCGCTTGGTGAATTCTCCCGCTGTGGCCATCCTGGCTCCGGCGGCTATTAGGGATTGTAATATGCGCCTCTGCACCAGCCGCGAGCCGTGGCATGAGAGCTCCACGGTGTCCTCGCCCGTGTAGGAGTGTGGCGCGCGATATATGGCCGCTACAACGTCATCCATCACAGTGCCGGCGGTGTCGACCGCCGTGCCGTAGTGCAGCGTGCGTGCGGGTTGTTCGGCCAGCTGCTTGCCGGCTCCCGCGGGGTGGAACACCTTGTCGGCAATGTCAATGGCCTTGGGCCCCGAAAGGCGCAGGGTGGCTATGGCTCCGCTGCCGGCGGGGGTGCATATGGCGCAAATGGTGTCGGATGTGATCATGGTGAGACAAGAGAATTATGACGGCAAAGTTAGTTTATTACGCTAAACTGTAAAAATATGCGCGGCGAGCCGTGCTTAAAAGTTGTATAATCGCGGCGTTGATGTTTTAGCGAATTATACAGAAAAACGCATATGCACATTTACAGATTTCTTGCCGCGCTGGGCATGGCGGCGTCGGCGTCGCTCGCAGGGGCGCAGGTCATATATATTGACGACTCTGGGCGCGGCAACGACCCCTGCGCCTCCACGGGTCATTTTGCCTATGTCGGCGAGGCCAGTCACGCCCTGTCGGCCGTGAAGCCCACGTCTTTGCGCCTCAGGGCCGGCCTCTTCGCGGAGCGTTTTGAACTTAACCGCGCCTATATGATGATGCTCGAGCCTGCCAAGTTGCTCCAAAACTTCTATGCCGAGGCCGGCCTCAATAAGGAGTTTATGGTGGGCAAGGACTGCCGGACGGACAATTTCTACTGGGGCTGGGAGAGCCTCAGCGGGCAGTTGCGCGGCCATTTCCTGGGCCACTACCTCTCGGCGTGCGCCTACACATGGGCCGAGACGGGCGATGAGGCCATGCGCCAGAGGGCCGACTTCATTGTGAGCGAGCTTGCGCGCTGCCAAGAGATAAACGGCGGCGGGTGGGTCGGTTCCATCCCTGAGAAATATATGCGCCTCATGGCCGAGGGCAGGCCCATGTGGTCTCCGCAATACACGCTCCACAAGACGCTCATGGGGCTCTATGACGCCTATGCCGTCATGGGAAACAAGCAGGCTCTCGCGGTTCTGGACAAGTTCGCCGACTGGTTTCACCGTTGGACGGACGACCTCATAGCCCAAGGCAACGCCAACGCCATCATGGGAGGCGAGACGAGCGGTATGCTGGAGATATGGGCCGACATGTATGGCCTGGCCAGGAGCGGCAAGGAGGATGGCCTCGACGCCAAGAAATACCGTGACCTTATGGAGCGATATGGCAACCCGTGGATCTTCACCCAACTTATGAAGGGCGAGGACGCTCTGTCGTCAGACCACGCTAACGCCTCCATCCCATGGTCTCACGGCGCGGCGCGCTGCTACGAGGTCACGGGAGACGACTATTGGCTCCGCGTGGCCAAAGCCTTCTGGCGATGCGCCGTGCATGAGAGAGAGAGCTACTGCACAGGCGGGCAGAACGCCGGAGAGCATTGGGTGCCAAAGGGGCGGCTGGCCACGTTCGCCGGCGAGAACAACCAGGAGCATTGCACCGTCTACAACATGATGCGCACAGCCGACTACCTGTTGCGCCTAACGGGCGACGCGGAGTATGCCGACTACATTGAGCGCAACCTGTATAACGGCATCTTGGCCCAGCAACATCCCCAGACGGGCATGGTGGCCTACTTCCTGCCCATGGCCTCGGGCTACACCAAGGGTGGCGAGAAAGGGTGGGGGCACCCCACGATGGACTTCTACTGCTGCCACGGCTCGCTCGTGCAGGCGCACAACAGGTATCCGCAATACATCTATTACCAGAGCGCCGACGGTCTCACGGTGAGCCAATATGTGCCGTCTGCGCTGGAGTGGGAACGCGATGGAAAGGCTATCCGCATTGAGCAGGATTTCGAGGGCAACCAGTGGAACAAGAGCTGGGACGCCAACAGGTTTCGCATACACCTGAGCGTCAAGACGGGCGGCGAGGTGGCGGACTTCAATCTCCGCGTCAGGCTGCCTTGGTGGCTCGATAAGAAGGCGCAAGTGACGGTAGACGGCAAGGCCGTGGCCGTGTCTCAGGCTCATGGCTTCGTCTCCATCGGCCACAAGTGGAATGACAGTGAGATTGTCATTGACTTCCCAGACAGGCTCTGGACAGAGCCCCTGCCGGGCTCCGACGGCCTCGTGGCCATAATGGAAGGCCCCATAGTCTTGGCCGCCGAGGCCCCCGAGACGCCCATCAGGGGCGACGCCTCCAATCCTGCCACATTCCTCCGCCGCGAGATAGACCAGCAGTATCGCACCGTGCGTTGGACTCAGAGTCACTACCGCACCGTGGGGCAAGACAAGCTCATGCGGCTCAAGCCGCTCTACGAGGTGGGAGACGCGTCATACACCATATATTTCCCAGTGAGCAAGAAATAATAAAACTCATTGTCGGCAAAGCCGCGCTTGGCAACGATGCCAGGTGCGGCTTTTTTGCAATCTCCACTTTGCATTTTCACCCCAACGTTTGATTACCGGCCGCTAAAAGATTAAATTCGCGCAAGTGCAACAAAGAGGCTCCGACTGTCGTAACCACATACGGAGCGGGGGTCTCTGGAGTCAAGGGCGCACGCCCTGAAGCGACACCCACCCAGGCGCTACGGAAACGGAGCGCAGAGCGAAGCCGCGACGACCACAGAACCAACATAAACAAATATAAAACACAAACATACAATGGGTTTTGTTGAGAATCTGAAAGAGAAGGCGGCAAAGAGCAAGCAGCGCATCGTGTTGCCTGAGGGCTACGAGGAGCGCACTTTGCGTGCCGCGGACCAGGTGCTGGCCGAGGGGTTTGCCGACATCATCCTCCTAGACAGCGAGGAGAACGTCAGGGCGAACGCCGAGAAGTTTGGGTTGAAGAACCTGGGCAAGGCCAAGGTCGTTGACCCAAAGAACAACGCCAAGAAAGCCGAGTACGCCAATCTGCTTTTCGAGCTCCGCAAAAACAAGGGCATGACCCTTGAGCAGGCCGAGAAACTGGTTGAGAACAACCTTTATTTGGGCTGCCTCATGATCAAGGCCGGCGATGCCGACGGCGAGGTGAGCGGCGCGGACAACTCCACTGGCAACGTGTTGCGCCCCGCGTTCCAAATCATCAAGACGAAGCCCGGCATCAGCGTGGTTAGCGGCGCCTTCCTGATGTTCTTGCAAGATAAGAGCTATGGCGAGAACGGCGTGATGGTCTTTGCCGACTGCGCTGTCAACCCTGTCGTCAACGCTGCCCAGCTGGCCGAGATTGCCGTGGCCACGGGCAAGACCGCAAGGGTGCTCGGTGGCTTCGAGCCGCGCATTGCCATGCTGAGCTTCTCCACCAAGGGCAGCGCCAAGAACGAGGTGGTGGACAAGGTCATAGAGGCCACCAAGCTTGCTCAGCAAATGGCTCCCGACATGCAGATCGATGGTGAGCTTCAGGCCGATGCCGCCATTGTGGAGGCTGTCGCGGCCAAGAAGGCTCCCGGCAGCGCCATTGCCGGCCATGCCAACGTCCTCATATTCCCGTCGCTCGAGGTGGGCAACATTGCTTACAAACTCGTGCAGAGGCTCGGCGGGGCCGAGGCCATCGGCCCGGTCCTTCAGGGCATCGCAAAGCCTGTCAATGACCTGTCGCGCGGCTGCTCCGTCTCTGACATTGTCAAGATGATAGCCATCACCGCCAACCAGGCGCAAGACAAGTAACAAGGCACAACACAGAGGCCGAGGCGCACCGCCAGAGGAAGCGGGCGAGCATCGGTCTCTTTCCGTTTTTCACCCCCCCCATCATCACCCATAAACAGTTAGTAATGAAAAATATACTTGTGCTGAACTGTGGCAGCTCGTCAATCAAGTACAAGCTGTTCGAGATGTCGGCAAAGAAAGTCATGGCCAGCGGCGGCATTGAGAAAATCGGTATGCCAGGCTCTTTCATCAAATACTCTTTGCCCAATGGCGAGAAGAAGATAGAAGAGATGTGCATTCCGGAGCACACCAAGGGCGTGGAGATAATCTTCAGCAAGCTCACCGACCCCAATGAAGGCGTGCTGAAGAGCCTCAACGAGCTCGACGCCGTAGGCCACCGCATGCTCCACGGCGGCGCCAAGCTCACCAAAAGCTCGCTGCTGACGCAAGAGGTTCTGGACATCTTTGAGTCCTGCTCCGACATGGGACCGCTCCACAATCCTGCCAACCTCAAGGGCGTGAACGCGGTCAAGGCCTTGCTGCCAAACATCCCGCAAGTGGGCGTGTTCGACACCGCCTTTCACCAGACCATGCCCCCCTACGCCTACATGTATGCGCTGCCCTACGAGTATTACGAGAAGTATGGCGTACGCCGCTACGGCTTCCACGGAACCAGCCACAAGTATGTGTCGCGCCGCGTGTGCGAGTTCCTTGGCATAAGCCCAATAGGCAAAAAGATCATCACCTGCCACATTGGCAACGGAGGCTCCATATCCGCCATCGTTGACGGTAAGTGTATGGACACCAGCATGGGCCTAACGCCACTCGAGGGCCTTATGATGGGCACCCGCTGCGGCGACATCGACCCGGCCATCATCCCGTTCCTTGTCCACCATAAGGGCTTGACCGTGGATGAGATTGACACCATAATGAACAAAAAGTCCGGCTTGCTCGGCATCTCAGGCACCACGTCAGACATGCGCGAGATTCAGGCCGCGCGAGATAATGGAGACGAGCGCGCCGCGCTGGCGCAAGACATGTATTACTACCGCGTCCGTAAATACATCGGCTCCTATGCCGCTGCCATGGGCGGGGTGGACGTGATCCTCTTCACCGGCGGGGTGGGCGAGAACAAGTGGAACTGCCGCGAGACCGCCTGCAAGGGTCTTGAGTTTATGGGTGTTGAGCTCGACCTGGAGAAAAACAAAGAGGTCTTCGGCACCGAGGCCATCATCTCCAAACCTTCTAGCAAGGTGACCGTCTGCGTCATCCCGACAGACGAGGAGCTCATGATTGCCATGGACACTGACGAGCTGACCAAGTAGTGTGGACAAGCGGCAACATCCTAAGCCAGAATGACAAAACCGGCCTCCCCGCATAAGGGTGGCCGGTTTGCTTTTTGCGCATTGCGGGTCTTGACCAGTTCAATGCCTGCTTTGCCAATTATGGGCTCTGGGTCTAGTTCTATCATCGACGGATGCTTGAATCCATTCGCTATTTCCGCCTCCAAGCCGCCCCATTCGGGCTTCATGTCATCTCGCTCAACCACGCAAAACGAGACTTTGTCGCTCCTCCCCCTTATATTGCGCCTTGTTTCCCATAGCCACAATTTTACGGCGGTTTGCCTGGCGGAGGGTACTGATATGCAAATGAAAATTACAGGCGTGCTGCCGTTTTTACGCTTTCGCTAGAGCGCCAGCCGTTGTCCACAAACGAGAAACGGCCGAAAAGCATCGTCTGCTTTTCGGCCGTTAGAGCTGGCGGAGAGACAGGGATTCGAACCCCGGGTACATCGCTGTACGCCTGTTTTCAAGACAGGTGCAATCGACCACTCTGCCATCTCTCCTTCTTTGCGAGTGCAAATTTAGTGAATGCCGTTCGCTATTCCAAATATTTTTATGGCTAAATGTTGTTGCCCGGAAAATAAAGCATCACGGTCGCTGAGCCCCGCGCCCTTTCACCGCGCCCCAGAGCAGCATGGCAGCGTGCCGGTCGTAGCGATTGGCGTACATCGTCTTTGGGGCGGCGTCAAGCGTCAGAGCCAAGAAACCATTGGCGTATGGGTGATCAATATTGGCACCGAATATCTGCAGTGATTGCGCAGCCTCGTTGCCATCGCCTCCTTTTATCCATTTCAATGCCGCCATTCGCGAGCAGTTTACAAATGGGGACTTTCTGTCTTCCAACGCTATGTCTCCTTTGGCGTTGTCCGCAAAGACGTTGTTGATGATTATTGAGCCTGCCAGGTGGTCTCCTGACTCCCTGAGGTCTATGGCGGCGGTGGCGCATAGCGCGAAGATGTTGCCGCGTAGGTTGTAGCTAGTGCCTGGCAGCAGGGTTATTGCGCAGCCGGCATCTTGCGCTCCTGCAGCCGACGCCCATATGAAGACGGTCGTGTTGTTGCTGAACTCGATTGCGTTTGCGCCGTCTGGTTTTGCGGAGCGTACGGCCATAGCCGAGAGGCGGCAGTTGACGAATATGTTGTTTTCGACAGTCAACCGCCCCGCGGCCACACCCATAATGGCGTTGCTCGGTGCGTTGATGAACGCGCAGTTGCGAATGGTCACGTCGGCCGTGCCGCCGCCGATAAAGATAAGTGGTTGCTCGCGCGTAATAATTCCATTGACCTTGAGGTCCGGGCCGCCGGCTCCGCAAGTTCCGTGCGCTGCCATGCGTGGGGTCTTGACCCCGTCGGGGCGACGCACTTGGCTGTCTGGGACGCAATATGCTGTCATGTTGCCACCGTCAATCACCAGCCCGTCAATCACCGTTTTCGTGCCACCTCTTTTCACCTCCACGGTCATGACGGGCGTTTTCTGCGCCATGCCAGGGCGCGAAGTCGGGCTTATGACCGTGGCGTGATCCCGTATGTCGCGCACTGCGAAGTCGCGGCTGTAGCCGCCGCGTATCTCCACGGCTCTGCGAACACCAATTGAGCCGCTGCCCAATATGCCGTCGTAGGTGCCTTCGGCCACCAATATGGTGTCTCCGTCAGAAGATGCCAATATGGCTTTTTCTATGTTTCTTTTAGGGGTCTTGGGGCTCAATCCGTCGTTGGCGTTATTGCCAGTCTCGCAAACGTAAAACGTGTGTGCCTCCCGTGCGTCTTGCGCCAGCATCCCGACAGGGGCTAAGGCCAATGCCGTTGCGAATGCGCATTTTATTGCCGTGTTCATCAGAGCTTTATGAATGTTAGTCAGCTGAAAGTGCAAGGTCTCTTGCGCAGGCCCTGCTTTCTCGGCGCAAATTTACTCATTAGAGGCAGTGTTCTCTTCCTTGGCTGCGTTTAATTAGCTTAAAGACAGATAGTTTTGTATGCCGCTTTGTGGCATAAGCGTTGGTGGTGGCCTGCTGTCTCTAGTCGTCTTTGCCACTTGGCCGCGGCGTGATAGCCGATCCCGTTAAATGTCACAAAATGGCGGCTCTTGGTTAAATGTTTATCTGCCTGTGCTTGTGCTGGCAAAAATGCTATCGGTTGTGGAGTGTCGGTCGTTTTTTTCTTTGTTGTTGTGGGGGGCGGGGGAATTCAATGATC
>CAKUVM010000057.1 GCA_934699135.1 uncultured Bacteroidales bacterium | reverse complement strand
GGCCGGCATGTCATGACATGCCGCCGCTTTTGTGATAAGTAAGTCCGGTTATTCGCTGACATCATTCCCTTTCTTCTTATACTTATCAGCGATATCCATCCATTTAGGGATGTTTAATTCAACGCCGAAGAAATCTTTGTAACTCCTGATCAGTTCTTTCTTCCATGTCGCACCCTTTGTATGGGTGTCTGGGTAGGTGTATATCACTTCCTCCAAGGCGGACAGGAAGTCCTCTAAACATTCAAATGTCGGATAGTCAGTCTTTTCTGAATACCAAACTGAGGGTCTGAGGTTAAAGATTATTCCTTTCTTGTCTTGCACTTTGACACTCCACTTCTCGGAGGGGCTGCTGATTTCCCATATTTTCTTCAGCCAGCAGTTTTCTATAACGACTTTGCCCTCTTCCATCTTGTACTTTATGAGCAAGTAAGACGATTGCAGTTTGTATGGTTTCTGTATTATAAGGTTGATGAAACTGTTATAGGCGGCAATGTCAAAGTTTGGGCTTCCTGTGAAGGACTTTATTTCTAGCCAGTCGGCGTTTGCGTCTTCTGGGTTTAGCCAAAAGTCGGGGCTAGATTGGCCTTCATTATGCTTGTGGTGTATGTTGTTTTCAGTCATCCACCTGTCGAGCCATTCCTCTAGGATGTTGCCAACCACATTGTTTTGGCTTACCACTATGGAAATGCCTTTCAGTGTGAAAATAATCTCACCGGTGGAGTCTTTAAAGCCGAAGTCCTCCATCAGTTTATCATAGACATACCGCGCCTTATCCATATATTGTCGTTAAAAGACGGTTGCAAACGGCTTCAATCACAGGAACGACCACGGTGTTGCCGAGCAGATCGAAGCCTTTCCTGTCTTTAATGTCAAACCGGTAGTCTTCTGGGTAGCCAAACATCCTCAGCCCCTCTCTTAAAGTCAGTCTTCGGACCCCGTCCCCGTCTGGCACGGCTAGCTTGTCCATGTCCATAGCCACCAATGTAGGTGCCATTTGAGCAGGGTCTAGAATTTTGTTTATCTCGAAGCTAAGTTTACCTGCCACAATATTATAACCCACAGGCAGTGTCTTGTCTTGTTCCCTGTGAGAGGATGCTACGCCAGCCTCATTTGCCACCACGACTTTCTTCTTCGGGTGTTCTTTAACCAGATAGCCCTTGGAGACTAAATCGTCTAGCAAGCCTTCTAAATCTTGGCCGGAATAGAAAGTCGCTATCATGTCTCTAGTAAGGGGCATGCCGTCCATCCAGTCTATTTTATATTCTTCAGCCCATTTCTTTTTTCTCCGTTCGGTAAGGATGAGGTTAAGTAGTTTCTTCCCGTTCTCTGTTACTTCGCCCTTGACGCCCAAATCCCAGCTATGAATGTTGTTAGCCCCACCTCTCTTGTCTTTTATTGACCTGCCGTATAATTCGGATATCTGAAATTTTGAGAGAAGCAGCCTGGTGAATTTTGAGTCCAATGTAGGCTTGCCCTTTTCTAAGATATCACCAAGGACACTCTTCCTTACGGGAAACCCATCTAAGTTTGGAGCCGCAGTGAAAGTCCCTACTATATAGATGCGCTTTCTTTCTTGCGGCACACCAAAATATTTAGAGTTCAGGAGTCTGTAACTGACTTTATAACCCAGCGCCTCTAGATGTCCTAAAATAGTTTTTAGTGTATTCCCATTATTATGGTTTACCAGACCCTCTACATTTTCAAGGATGAAGCCCTTGGGTTTCTTTTCTTTAAGAATTCGTTCAACATCAAAAAACAGGGTCCCCCTAGTGTCTGCGAATCCCTCTCGTTTGCCGGCGGCGGAAAATGCTTGACACGGGAAGCCGGCGCACAGTATATCGAAGTCAGGAATGGCTTTCTCGTCTACTTTTGTGATATCCCCATAAATTTCTTCATTGGGATGATTTTGCCTCAGTACGGATATTGCGTAAGGCTTTATCTCAGACGTGAAAACGCATACTGGGGTGTCTCCTCTGCTTATTATGGCTTGCTCCAATCCTTTACGGATTCCTCCTATTCCAGCGAACAAATCTATAAATCTAATCATTTCACTTGCAGGGGTTGGGTTTGAAATTGACGCGACACGTCCTCAGCGCAAAGATATAGATTTTGAAATATGTTTTTCTGTCTGTGATTTTTCGCAAGGCGTGCCGTTCTTTTTCTGAACAAACGCAAGAAGACTTCGTAAAAGCAAAAGTTACAGCGCATGCGAGACCATGCGCCGTGAAAACGAAAAACTGATGCGCCAAACCTTTATTATGTGCCTGATGGCCTTGGCCGCGACGTCGCTCTTCGGCTCATGCCGCAAAAACAGCGACACTGCGGAGTGCCGAGGGGCGCGGCTCGAAGACGTCCCCTCGGACACGACTGCGCTCAAGTCGATGATGGACAGCTTGCGCATGGAGGGTGACAACGCGTCACTGTGCGTGGTGGCGAATAAATTGGGTAAGATATATCGTGACGCAAGTCGCTTCGCCGATGCCATCATTGCGCACAACCATGCCATATCGGCCGCCCAATCCATTCAAGACTCGCTCCTTACGGCGGTCTCGCTCAATAACATCGGTACTGACTACCGCAGGTTGGGGATGAACGCCGCCGCTGCCGAGGCTCATTACCAAGCCCTCGATTTCGCCTCGGCCCACAGAGCCGATTCCGCCTCTTTTGAGAAATGCTATGTCAAGTCGCTCAACGGGTTGGGCAACATATACATGAGCCTTGGCAACTATCCGCTCGCCGAGCTTTATTTCCGCAGGGCCATGGCCGGCGAGGCGGACTTGCGCTCGGACTTGGGCCTGGCCATCAACTATGCCAACCTCGGCAACATCTTTGAGTGTCGAGGGCAGTACGACTCCGCGCTCATTTATTATGACACGTCGCTCTCGTTCAACAAGCAGATTAACTCCGAAATCGGCATCGCCTTGTGCCACACATATTTGGGCGGCATACGAGAAAAATATGGGGACTTGCCCGCGGCTCTGAATGAGTATGAGAAGGCCTGTTCCATCATGAGCGAGACCAATGACGTGTGGCACGCCCTCACGCCTCGTATGGCCATGGCCAGGGTGTGCATTGCCGCGCGGGCAGACGGGCGAGCGCTCCAATATCTGGCGCAGGCGCGCTCCACGGCCGAGCGCATTGGCTCGCTGGAGCATCTGGCGGGCATCTTCAGGCTCTATTATCAGCTCTACTCTGAACGTGGCGAGCCCGCCAAGGCCTTGGAAGCCTATAAGTTGGCCGACGCATATTCTGATAGCTTGGCGAGTGCCGCCACCATCAACGAAGTGCAAAAGGTTCGAACGGGGCTGGATCGCGCGCGCCAGCAGCGACGCATTGACAGGGCCGAGCTGCAGGCGGAAAAGGAGAGGGCAAACAAAGAGCTTGGCTTCGCAGTCTTTATCATTCTGCTCATTGTCGTGGCGGCCGCTCTCCTCCTTGTGGTCTACTGGCTCAAGATCAGGACGCGCCAACAGCGGATGGGAGCGGAGGCGCAAAAGATGAAAGACCGCTTTTTCACCAACGTCACGCATGAGTTCCGAACCCCGCTCTCTGTCATAACATCTGCCGCGCAAGACATTTTGGGCGACGGCACGACGCCTGCCGAGGTGAGGCGCGATGCCGAGTCCATCATTCGCCATTCCCACAGTTTGCTGACGCTCATCAACCAGTTGCTGGACATTGCCAAACTCTCTCAAGCCTCCGGCATGGCCAAGCCGCAGTGGCACAGGGGAGACGTGGCCTCGCTCTTCAAGGCCGTGGCCGATGGTTATGTTGACTATGCTGCGCGCAAGGGCCTGACCCTTACCACGCAGATTGAGACGGCCGACGCTGCCGACTTTGTGCCGGACTATGTGGAGAAGATATGCGCCAACCTCATATCCAACGCCATAAAATTCACCCCGCCTGGGGGCCGCGTGACGCTTTCCGCCCAAAAGGTTGGCGGCTGCGTCGTTGTCCGTGTCAAGGACACCGGCGTGGGCATGACGCCAGATCAGCAGTCCCGCGTCTTTGAGCCTTTCTATCAGGCCCCGACCGAAGCCAAGGCCATTGGCACGGGAATAGGCCTCTCTCTCGTGCGCCTGGCGGCAAGTGCCATGGGGTGGACTGTGCGCGTCTCTTCCGCGCCTGGCTGCGGCACCACATTCAGTGTGGTCATCCCCTCGGGCCCCGCTCACGGCGCGACGGCTTCGGCCTGCGCTCCGCGTCCGTGTTGCGTTGCCAGTGTGCCCGAGGAGGCCGCCTCTCCACAAGATGACGGGCCGGCGGATGGAGGGGAAGCCCCGACCGTCCTCGTGGTTGAAGACACGGCCGATGTGGCCTACTACATTGGCCGTCAGCTCGGTCAAGGTTATAGGGTGACCTACGCCTCCGATGGCGGCGGCGGCTTGGCCAAGGCGCAAGAGTTGGTGCCAGACATCGTCATTACTGATGTCATGATGCCAGGCGTAAGCGGCCTGGAGCTTTGCCGTAAAATACGCGAGTCTCCGCTCACGTCCCACATACCCGTCATTATGGTGACGGCCAGGGTGACGCTCGATGACCGGCTGGCGGGGCTCGAGGCGGGGGCCGACGCCTATCTGGAGAAGCCGTTCCACGCTGACGAGCTGCGGCTGCGAGTGGAGAAACTGCTGGAGAGCCGCAAGGCGCTGCGGGAGAAATTCTCACGAATGGCGGTGACGCGAGACGAAGAAAAGAGCCAGCCCGACGCGCTTGCGCAAATGCCCGATGTCGACGCGCGTTTCGTGGCAAAGGTGGGTGACATTGTGCGGGAGCTGATGCCCAGCGGCGAGGTGGACGTGAACGAGGTGGCTAGCCGCCTCTGCATGACGCGCCACCAGCTCAACCGCAAGGTGAACGCCCTCTGCGGGGTCAGCACGTCCGTCTTGGTGGCGCAGGTGCGCATCGCCAAAGCTAAGGAGCTGCTCGCGCAGACTGACAAGGCGGTGGGAGACGTGGCCATGGAGTGCGGCATTGCGGGCATGGCATATTTTTGTCAACTCTTCAAGAGGCACACGGGCATGACGCCCACGCAGTTCCGATCGCAAGGGTCGCGATGTGGCAAAGCGTAAAGAGACGCCGTGGCGCGTCTCTTTTGTACGTTTAAAGACATAAGATGTACGTTTTGATATACCGCGCCGCGGACCGCCGAGCTAAATTTGCGAAGCTTTCCCGAAGGTTGGGAGAGCCTGCCGCAACCCCTGAGGTGGCTGTACTCTTCATCACATTGCCGGCTAAAAGACCAAGTTTAAAACGCCAAACGTGCCGAGAAGGGGCGGGTTAGCGGGGCTGTGAAGACGGCCTGCTCGCCGCATACGGCCGTTTGTCGCTGCGTCGCGGCGGGCGCGGCCTCTTGAACAATCTTCGGGGTTAGCTGACTTTATACTTCATTTCTATCCATACTTCTAGTAGTTGAGGCGGCTTCGAGATGTGAATCTCGGGGCCGTTCCCTTTTGTCGCGATTGCTATGGGCGCAAGGCTGTGAGGCGTGGGCGCAATTTTGTGTCAAATGCGCAATTATGTACGTTCTGCGATAAAAAAGGTGTCTTTAGCTAAAACTTTACCGCCGTTTGCCTGTTATCTTTGTGCTTGTTGTTCATCCCTTGCGGTGAGATTCCGCCAAGGTTTTGCAAAATCCATTTCTACGAAAAAGAATTATGAAGAGAAAACTACTGCCTTTCCTGCTCGCCTTCTTGGCACTGGGCACGGTCTACTCGGCGGTTCGCTCACTTGCCGAGGTTGAGCTGTGGGCCGGCGTGAGCGGGGCTTTCCTTTTTGGCGATGACGAGGCCGAGCCAGACGGCGACCTTGACAACTCGACCGACGGCTACGAGGTCTCTGCCGGCGTGGCTCGCGTCGGCACCGCCGAGGGCTGGCAGCGGCTGGTCAACGACATGGCCGAGGGCAAAACTGAAATCAAGAGCGTCGAGCTGGCAGCGGACATCGACATTTCGCAATGTGGTGCAGGCGTCGATCTCAACGTCCCGTTCGACGGCAAGGGACATGCCATTGTCAACAGCGCAGAGCCAATCTTTGGCACCATTGGCGAGGGAGGAAGCGTGAAGAACCTCAAGGTCACGCCCACCTACCACACCAACGAGCCCAATTCTACGATTTATGGCACTGAGGCCGCCGCGGGTATGGTGGCTCGCGTGAACCGAGGCTTCATCTCTGACTGCGTCATTATGGGGCGGATGGAGATGAATCTCGTCTCCGCTTTCAGCTATGTAGACGCCGAGGCCAGACTCATTGCCGCGGGTGGCGTTGTGGGCGAGAACTACGGCACGGTGGAGAGGTGCTACACAGGCTCTCAGATCCGCATCATGGCGCTGGAGGCGGATCTGGACAACGGAGTTTGCCCCAGGCGCATATATGTCGGCGCCATAGCAGGCTACAACAAGGGCGTCGTGAACGACTGTTTCGTCGATTGCGCCGACCGAATTGGCAACTCATTGGGTGTCAGCCCAATTCTGACGTATGTGGAGGAGAGCTATGGTGGCCAAGGCGGCCGTGACTTGTATGTTTCCTGCTGGGACACCACGGCTGGCGCCCCCACATCTAGTGAGCAGATCGATATTCGGTTCGGCATCCCTGTGGGATTTGACGAGGGCAAGGTATCCTCCATCTTCTGCCCGCGCGAAATGTTAGATGACGCCGGCGATGGCTATGAAAACATGTGGGGCTGGGGGGCTGGCTCTGTGACACTTTATAACGGAGGCACCTCCGGCATCTCCGCCGAGGGCAGGTTCATTATTGACGATGCCGCCATCCAACCGCTTAAGTCCGATTTCCCAAGGCACTCCGAGTTGGCTTTCTCGGATCCGTCACTTTGGACATTCAACCACTCATACTACACGTCAGACACCACCTCGCGCGGCTACGGCAATTTCCGCGCCCCCGTCCCGACCATGGGCAAGGCTCATGACTTCGGGCCGCTCAAGGTGCAGGACGGCGTGGCTTCCGTGTCCACAGTCTCGCAGTGGAACAGGCTTAGCGACGCTTTGGACGTGGCCGATGTCAAGACAATCGACATCTTGGCAGATCTGAGCAGGGACACAGTCTCTATCGATGGCTCTATGCAAACCATCGTCTCCGCATACCCAATCCGCGGGGAGATGAACGCCACTCTGGAGGGCAACGCCCATACCTTGAATTTTAATTATTACCCTAGCGATGGGTCCAAGCCCATCCTCCCGCCAGTTGAGGAGATTGGTAAAAGTGGCGTGGTGCGCAACCTGCGACTGTCTTCCAACGCCGATGGCGTCAACACCCCGTGCTTCGGCCTGCTTGCCACCAAGAACTACGGATCCATAGACAACTGCATAGTCGGGGGCACGCTGAAAGCCAGTGTCTCTGACATCTTGTCTCAATACCTAGGTGAAGATGATGAGGTCGCCCTGGGAGGAATTGTCGGCATGAACCATGGCAGCATAACGTCCACTTCGGCTCGGGGCGTGCTTATCGACGTGGAAAGTGGAACCACGGCATATTTCTGTCCGTCTGCCATCTATATCGGCTGTTTGGCGGGAACGTCTGACGGCGAGTTGAAAAATTCCATTCTTGACATCAGGACGGGTGAAAATTATTGGTTTAGCTACGAGACTCCCCTCAAGCTCACATGGTCGGAGAATGGCCTTTCCGTAGAGGACACAACATTCACGGGATCCGAGATTCCTTTTGTTGTGAGCTACGCCGTTGGGCGCAACACTGGCAATATGTCCAATGTCTACTGCTCATACGGCACGTATGACGTGAATGACAGGTCATACACCTACCGCGATGGCGTGAACGATGGCGCGGTCATCTCCGCAGGCTCCGCCAAGGGAACGCTCTCTTGGGCTGAAGATAAGGATGTTATGCCCTCTATAGCCGTGGAAATGCCTGGCCGGCTCGACCTCATAGACCTTTTCGGTGAGGCTGGGGCAAAAAAATGGGGCTTCGACAGATTGCTCACGACCAATGCCGGTTTTCGCTCTCCGCTGCCACTCATGGGTGTTGACCCCACCGCGCGGTTTGATAACCTACGCATTAAGGACGGCGTGGCCCATGTGGCGTCAATGGACGAGTGGTTCGAGCTTTGCTTGGCGCAAGACGAGGGCGCGGAGTTCGATGGCGTGGAGATTGAGAGCGACATAGACATGACTGACCTCGCCAGCAAAAATGAGAATAACGTGAGCGTCTCGCTCGCACGCCTCACTGGCACTCTGAACGGCAATGGTCACAGGATATATAACTTCGATGGCGGGCTTATAGGCCGCATTGAGGAAGAGGGAGCTGTCCGCAACCTCATTTTGCAAGGGCCCGATTGGTTTTTCATACTTCCTCAGACATCAAGCTTCGGTTTCGTAGCGACCCAGAACTACGGTTCCATTGGGAACTGTGAGGTCAGCGCCAAAATAGACATCGGATACGAGACAGCCATAAGCCACGGGCTGGACGTTAAATATGGCGGACTTGTGGCTGTGAACCATGGCTCCATCTCCAACTGTGGCGTGGGAGCGGCTTGGCATGGAAATGACAATGGCCTAGAGTCCGGAAGGCAGATGAGTTCAACAGAATTCATCCGCAGTTTCCATCTGGCCGGCCTTGTGGCTGACAATCACGGGACAATCTCCGATTGTTACATTAGGAGTGCGAATAGTAGTAGCTTATTTGACCTTTCGGAGGCCATCTGTTTCCCTAATTTCACGGGTACGGAGGTCGCTGCCCCTGACCTGAAGATTGGCTATATGGTGGCAAGCAGCGATGGCAAGGAGGAGCGCGTGCTCTGCGCTCCGAACTTGACGGAGGGGGCTGACGTAGGGCTTTCTTTCAGCGTCGTGGTTGGCGGAGACAGCTTGAAATATGGTTTTGAAGAATCTGACTGGTGCGAACGAGACAAGAACCTCATCGTCACGACGAATTACGTGAAGGACTGGGGAGACGGAGAGTACGAGGAGTGGGAAAATTGGGCCGCGGACGAGAATCTGTTCAAGTTCTCCGACCCCACGCTGTGGACGTTCAACGTCCCCCGAGACGACATGCAGGAGGCTTCTCGTTACCCGATGCAGAATATGAACCGCAGGGTGGTGGAACTTGAGAC
>CAKUVM010000056.1 GCA_934699135.1 uncultured Bacteroidales bacterium | reverse complement strand
GTGGGTGCTGAGGGATTCGAACCCCCGACCCTCTGCTTGTAGGGCAGACGCTCTGAACCAGCTGAGCTAAGCACCCGAGGGTCGCTTGCCTACACAAGAGTGCGGCTTTGTGAGTGGGCATTAACGGATTCGAACCGCTGACCCTTTGTCTGTCAGACAAATGCTCTGAACCAGCTGAGCTAAATGCCCATTTGCGTCGCCTCTTGCGCCACCCTCGTTTACCAACGGGCTGTGGCAAGCATAATCAAGAAATAATCACCATTCGGAGACCTTCACTGAAAGTGGGTGCTGAGGGATTCGAACCCCCGACCCTCTGCTTGTAGGGCAGACGCTCTGAACCAGCTGAGCTAAGCACCCGTTAAAAGTCCCAACTTGCAACTCTAGTTCCGAATTGCGATGCAAAATTAGGACTTTTTTCTTTCTTGTCAATACCTGCGGCCGCTTTTTTACAACGAGATGTCATTTTTTTCTCTCTCTTTGTCGGCCTGCTGCGTACTAAATATAGTGTATATCGTTGTGCCACAATGGTTAACTCGTAATAGCCTTAAAGCTGGCGATGTGTCAGACTATTTGCCGCCCAGCACCTCCGCCACCACGAAGTTGCTCCCGCCAACGAAAATGAGGTCTCCAGGCTCGGCATATCTCCTGGCCCGGTCCATAGCCTGCGCCACGGTGGGGTAGAAGTGGCAGTTCAGACCCATGTTTTGCCCAATCTCGTAGAGGTCGGAGGCTGGCGTGGCGCGCTTCACGTTCGCTTGGGTAAAGTAGTAGCGCGCGTCGCGAGGCAGCAGGGCCAAGACTTTCTCCGGCTCCTTGTCATTGCTCATGCCCCACACCACGTGGACGTGCAGGTAGCGCGAGAATTGCTCCTCGAGCTGTTGGGCCAAGATGCGCACGCCGTGTGCGTTGTGGCCGGTGTCCACGATCACGTCGGGCCGTGAGGCTATTTTTTGCCATCGGCCCATGAGGCCCGTGAGGCCCTGGACGTCCGCCAGCCCCTCTTTCACGTCTAGCTCTGTGATGTAGTAGTCCGCCTTCTTCAGCTCCTCCACGGCTGCTAGGACGGTGAGGATGTTGTGCGTCTGGCACAGTCCCGTGAGCGAGAATCGCCTCTCCTTGTTGGGCTGGTGGCCCGCGTGTTCCACCTCGGCCACCATCATGCCCCGCTCCTCTCGATGGCTCACCAGTTTCATGACGTCTTCGGCAAAAGTGATGGGCGCCCCGCACTCTTTGGCCTTTGCCTCAAACACGGGGTCGGTCTCGGGGTGTCGCTCGCCTACCACCACCGGGGTGCCGGGCTTTATGATGCCAGCCTTCTCGGCGGCTATCTTGGCCAGAGTGTCTCCCAAATATTGGGTGTGCTCCAACCCGATGTTTGTGATGACGGAGAGATCTGGGCTGATGATGTTGGTGCTGTCTAGCCTGCCGCCCAGCCCTACCTCGATGACGGCCACGTCTACGCCCACGCGCTCGAAGTAATCCAGCGCCATGGCCGTGGTGATCTCGAAAAATGAGGGATGGAGGGCGTTGAGGAACATGTCGTTACGATCCATGAAGGCCACGACCTCATCTTTGGGAATCATGCACCCGTCCACACGGATTCGTTCGCGGAAGTCAACGAGGTGGGGCGATGTGAAAAGGCCGGTCACATATCCTGCGCTCTGGAGTATGGCGGCCAAGGTGTGGGACACAGAGCCCTTGCCGTTGGTGCCGGCCACATGGATGGTCTTGAACTTGCGGTGGGGGTGGCCGAGCCTCTCGTCTATGGCTATGATGTTGCCAAGGCCGGGCTTGAGGGCCACGGCCCCCACTTGCTGGTAGACAGGGAATCGATTGAATATGTCTTCCAGGATCTTTTCGTATGTCATTGTGTGCTTGTTGTTTTTCTTTTTGCACTATGGGTCAAGCTCGCCCATGTCGGCCTCGGCCCAAATCTCGTCCAGGGCGTCGCGCGTGGCAGTGTAGTCGAACCCTCGCTGGGTCGCGAAGCGGATGAGTGAGGTCAGCAGTTTTTGCGGGTCGTCTTTTCGCGTTGTCTTGAGTTTTTGCTCTAGAGCGTTGCGCAATATGGCGCGCCACTCGTCTTTGTCGAACGCGTCTATTGCCTCATCGGCCATATCGTCATCCACCCGTTTCGCTTTCAGTGCCATTCTGACTTTTATCGGGCCCCAGCCTCCAAATCGGGCTTTGTCTCGGACAAAGAGCGGCGCGAAGCGGCTGTCGTCAATGAATTTGTCGGCCTCCAGGCGGTCGGCCACTCTTTGCGCGGCGTCGTTCGGCAGCCCCCAGGCGGCGCATTTGTCCACCATCTCCTGCCGGCAGTGTTCCGCCGCGGAGCATAGTGTGGCCAGTTTTTCCAGAGCCTGCTCTTCTGTGATTGGGGTTGTCCGTTTTCTCCCGAATGTGGTCATTGGTGGTCTAGTTGTTTTTTAGAGGGAGGGATGCCATTAGCGTGCGCTTCTTATGGCACAGGGTCGTAGCCCGACCCGCCCCACGGGTTGCAGCGCAATATTCGCCACGCGGCCAGGGCCGTCCCTTTTATCGGCCCGTGCTTGCGGATGGCCTCGATGGCGTAGTTGGAGCAAGTGGGTGTGAACCTGCACGATGGCGGGGTGTGGGGCGATATGCACAGCTGATAGAAACGTATGGGGGCGATGAGAATCCTCGTGGCCGCGTTTCGCGCCATTTTGCGCCAGTCGCGTCTCATTGCCGCCCCTCCTGCGCCAAGACGGCTAGCTTTTCCACCGAGCGGCTCACGGCTTTGGCCACGTCGGACGTCTCGGGCAACTCGTTGCCGCAGAATATGAGGGCGACGCGGATTCCAGCCTTCGGCCCTCGGCGGCTCATAGCCTCCTCCAGTGCGGTTTTAGAGAGTCGCCACGCCTCGCGCGCCTGACGCTTGACCCTGTTGCGCTTCACGGCTCTCTTGAACCTCTTTTTCCCCACGCTCACGAGCATCCTGACCGGGGCTTCGCCCTCGCGCCTCTCGTCCGTGAGCAGATACACCACCCTGAAGGGAAATTTCGAGAACGAGGAGCCGCTTTCGAAGAGCTGCCCAATGGCCTTGTCTCCGCAGAGCTTCTGCGCCTTGGGGAAGCCGCGCCCGCATTGTTCTTCTGCTGTCTGCATCGGGTTGTGTGTTGGAATATCGTGTGGCAAAGATAAGCAATCTGCTGTTATGTGGGCGCAGGTCAATTTTGCGCGCCGGCGAGGCCTCCGCCCCGTTGGCGCGCATTTTGCCGCTTTAGGTGGCAAATGGCTTTGGCGCACGGGCCGCATTTCGGCTCTTTTGGGTTATATTTGCGTTTGATAGTTTAATTATTACGAACCGATGCCCACAGACACAGAGCCCGAAGAAGTGAAGAGGGTGGCCTTGGTGCCAGAGCCCACGCTCAACCGGCTGCCGGTCTATCTGACATATTTGAAGCTGGCGCGCGGCAACGGGCAGAAATATGTCTCGTCTACCATGATGGCCAAGGAGATGGGCGTGGACTCCACTCAGGTGACCAAAGACTTGAGCCACACCGACATCGTTGGCAAGACCAGAGTGGGCTATGAGGTTGACTCGCTCATTGATGTGCTGGAGACATTCCTGCGGTTCAACACCCTTGACTATGGCTATCTTTTCGGGGCGGGAAGCCTCGGCACGGCCCTCTTGCTAGACCACGGCCTGGCGCAGTTCGGCTTCAGCATAAGGGCCGCGTTTGACGTCAACCCAGACAAGGTCGGGCTCAACATCGGCGGCACGACCATATATCACCTCGATGACTTCTGCCGCGTGAAAAAGCCAGATGTCAAGATAGGAATATTGACCGTGCCGGTGGATCAGGCGCAAAAGGTGGCCGACGTCATGACGGCCGGAGGATTGACGGCCATATGGAATTTCACGTCGGTCAGGCTCAAGGTGCCAGATGGCGTCGTGGTGCAAAACACGTCGCTCTACGCCCATCTGGCCGTGATGTTCAACAGGCTTCACGCCAGGCAATAGCGTGAGGCGAAAAATCCCCTTGAAAACAATGAATGTGATGAAAAGATTTATTCTGACGGCCTTGGCTTGCGGCCTGTTTGGAGCCGGAGCCATGGCGCAGACCGTCACCACGACCGTCACCACGACCGTCACCACGCAAACAGTGACCACGGCCAACGGAGACACCACGATCGTGACGCGGACCGAGACGACCACAACGTCGCCCTCTCCAAGCGCACAATCGTCCGTAGCCGCGCTGCTTCAAGCCGCGGCTGCGCAGAGCCGAAACGCCGGCGGGCAGATAACTGTGGCCGTCGACTCATTGGCCACGATGGGCAAAGCCGCCATACAGACGGCGTTGGGAGTGGATTCCGTCACGGCGGCAGACATCTTGTCTCTCCTCAACGCTGTGGGCGATTCCGTGGCTTCGGCATGCAAGGGCGCGGCCGCGAAAGGCGCGGCCATAACGCTCAACTATGCCGCGCAGGCCAAGCAGAAAGTGGGTGAGGCCGTGCGTCTCACCCCCGCGCAGGCAGACAGCATCCGCGCCGCCGTTGACGTGGCCAGGGCCAAAGTGGACGATTTGCTTAAATATCTGACAGAACCAGCCGAACAAACAAGGTGAAAAAACGTCAGTCAAAGAAAAAAACATAGGTGAGAATATGAGGATGAACAAGATGATGGCCCTTGTGGCCCTGGTTGCCGCTGCCTTTTCCACCCAGGCGCAAGAGCTGACCCCACGGCAGCAGAAGATGCAGGCCAGGCTGGAGCAACTGGCCGCCAAAGTGGAGCAGGCAAAGGCCAAAGTGGCCGACGCGGAGCGAATAAAGGCGCAGGGCGACTCAATCATTGCTAAAGCGCAAGCCGACGTGGAGAACCTGAAAGCCGACAAGGAGGCCACGGCCGATGAGATGAAGGCCAAGCGCAAAGAACTCAAAGAGTTCCTCAAGTCGAAAGACGAGAGCGTGCGCAAAGAGGCCGAGAACTCGCTCAAGAGCCTAGACGCCGAAGAGACGGCCGCAATGAAAGACATAGACCGCAAGATCCTCAATGCGCAAAAGGACATTGAGAAGGGCAAGGGCGTGATGGCCAAAGCAAAGGCTCGTCTCAAACCAGCCGAGAACGCCCTCAAAATGGCGCAGGCGCGCTATGACGACCAGAAGAAAAAATCAAAGTAACACAAGAGCGTAATGTTCAACAAGAAGGGCTTGGCCCTCTTCGTCAGCGGTGTGGACACTGATGCCGGCAAGACCTACGTCACTGCCCGTCTGGCCGCCCAGTGGTCGGCGGAAGGTCAAAACGTCATAACGCAAAAGCCTGTGCAGACGGGTTGCCTAGACGTGGCGGAAGACTTGGTGGAGCACCGCAAGGTCATGGGCTGCGGCCTGCTGCCCGAAGACCGCGACGGGCTCACTTGCTCATTCCTCTTCCGCAAGCCTGCGTCTCCCGCGCTGGCTGCTCGGCTTGAGGGCGCGGAGATTGACCCCGCGAAGATCGACGCGGACCTCCGAAAGCTGGCCGATCGCTTTGACGTGGTGCTGGTCGAGGGGGCGGGCGGCCTTATGGTGCCGCTCCGCGACGACTTGCTTACGATAGACTACGTGGCCTCGCGCCGTCTGCCTTTGGCCCTCGTGGCCACCTCGAAGCTTGGCGGTATAAACCATGCATTGCTTAGCATCGAAGCGTGCAAGACGCACGGGGTGGACTTGCGGCTTGTGGTGTTCAACAGGTTGCCACAAGACGAGGATGTGATGGCCGATGATTCTCTGGCTGCCATTCGCTCTTTCGCTTCGCGCCTGTTTCCCAACGCGGTGGTGATTGATTTCCGGGGTCAAGATAGTTTGGGTGGGCTAGACGCGGAGGCCTTGGCCGGGCCTGTGGAAACTGAAGTCCCGACAGTCTGACCCTTATGAACGCAATTTATTTTTGGGGCATTGTGGTGGCTTTCCTGGCCGCCAGCGCCTACATTGCCGCGCGTGTGTGCCGGGCCCTCAAACGCAAGCCGTTGGCGTGGCGCGCGGGCGTGTGGGTGGCCGTGGCGGTGTTGGACTTTGGCTTTTTCATAAGTCGGGCGTTGCCTTCCGATTGGTTGTTAGCGGGGCGCGTTGCCTATGTGACCTCCACCATGTGGATGCCTGTGGTCCTCTACATGTCGGCCGGCATGCTTGTCTTGGATTTTATCCGCGTCTTGCTCCGCGCCACACGTGGGCACGTGCCATACCACACCCCTTTGGTTGTGGAGTTCGCAGCCGCCGTCACGGCCCTGCTGCTCATTGTCGGGTACGTCAATGCCGTGTCGCCGGAGGAGACGCGCTACGCCGTCTGTACAGACAAACTTGATGATGGGCAAAACGTCACGGTGGCCCTCGTCTCTGACATACATATGGGATATGCCGTGACGCATTCCGACGTGAAGAGGCTCGTTGACATGCTCAACTCGTCTGGCGCCGATATGGTGCTGATCTCCGGCGACCTCATAGACGGCTCCCTCGCGCCCGTGACGATGGAGCATTTGGGCGCCGATTTGGGGCGAATATCAGCGCCAATGGGTGTTTTCGCCTCCATGGGCAACCATGAGTATATTGACGATGACGAGGCGGCGGAGCGATATTTGCGCGGCTTGGGTCGCCTAGTGCTTCTGCGAGATCAGCAGACGCGCGTCGGGCCGTTTCGAATCATTGGCCGAGACGACTTGTCTTTGGCTCGCAAGGGGCGGAACCGCCTGCCGTTGTCCTCTTTCGAGGGTGCGGACTCCCTGTTCACCATCGTTATGGATCATCAGCCCGCGGCCATTGACGAGGCCGTTGATTTTGGGGCGGACCTGATGGTGAGCGGGCATACTCACGCGGGGCAGTTGTGGCCCATGAACATCCTGACAGGGCTCATCTACAGGCTCGACTACGGCTTCGCCTGCTATGGCGGCACAAGTGTCGTCGTCACGTCGGGCTACGGCACGTGGGGGCCTAGGGTGCGCATCGGCACCATTGCCGAGGTGGCCATGATAGACATTAAAGGAACGCAGGAGCGCAAAGATGGAAGGTAGCCAATACTCGTCAAAATTACTAGACGATGCTGTGACGCAGTTTTCCAGGCTTCCCGGCATCGGCAAGAAGACGGCGCTACGTCTGGTGCTGCACCTGCTCCGCGAAGATAAGGAAGAGGTGGCCATGTTCACCGAGGCCATACGCGCCGTGCGGAATGACATCCATTATTGTCGGCAATGTCACAATTTGTCAGACTCCGATACCTGCGAGATATGCGCCAACCCCAGACGCGACCACCGTCAGGTGTGCGTGGTTGAGACCGTGCGCGATGTTATGGCCATAGAGGCCACGCGCCAGTATGCTGGCGTATACCATGTCTTGGGCGGCATCATCTCACCAATGGACGGCATCGGGCCCGACGACCTCAACATTGACTCGCTCGAGGCCAGAGTCTCGGCGGGCGAGGTGGACGAGGTTATATTGGCACTGAGCACGACTATGGAGGGCGATACGACTAACTTCTACATTTACAAGCGGATAGCCCCATATGGCATCAAGACGACCACAATTGCGCGAGGTGTGGCCGTGGGCGACGAGCTGGAGTATGCTGACGAGGTGACGCTTGGCCGCTCGCTCGTCAACAGGGTGCCGTTCGAGCAGACAATTTGAGCGCGCCATCACCAAAAGAACGATAACAAACAACAATATGGAACAACTGCTTCACAGCCTGCGCCACTTCTACGTGAGGGCGTTCGTGCCGTCCGTCATCTTTTTCATAGCTTGCTACATGGCAACACGCCTCATGGGCAATGCGCCTCTGCTCGGTGTCGAGGGGTCCGTCATTGTCATGATAGCGCTTTTGGGCGCCACGTTCGTGGCTTTTGTCGTCACGTGGTTCATGCTGCGCAACGCCCGCGCTAAAGCTCAGGAGGCCAAGGGCGAAGAGAAATACTTAATATTCGCGAGGGCCTATCGCACCCGCATCGTGAGCATGTCCGTCATTTCAGCGCTTGCGAGCGTGGCGTACGTTTTCACGGTCGAGGCCAATGCGGCGTACATTGTCATAATAGCCTCGCTCCTCATCTTGCTCTATTACCCGTCTGAGACGTTCGTTGGCCGCCAAATTGGAGAGCAGACGGACGGGCAGCCACAAGTATAGCACCCCAAGCCAAAGAAACTGCGATATGCCAAGCACACAGACTGATGAGAGACGTAAGATAGCCGTGGATTTTGACGGCACCATTGTGGAAGACCGCTATCCTGCCATAGGCCGTGAGCGACCTTTCGCCCTGCGCACGTTGCGCGCCCTCCAAGAGCGCGGCTTCATGCTGATATTGTGGACATGCCGCACAGGCAAGGAACTGGAAGAGGCTGTGGAATTTTGCAAGGCGGGCGGGGTGACGTTTATGGGGGTCAACGAGAGTTTTGAAGGGGAGCTGTATGCCGGTGGCTTGTGCCCGCGTAAATTGGACGCCGACATATATATTGACGACCGCAATTTTGGCGGTCTTCCTTCGTGGGGCGAGATATATCAGCGGCTTACGGGCACTGCCGCGGAAGAGGAAAAGGTTGCCAAGGATGGCCTGCGCACCAAGCTGGGGCGTTGGCTGCTAGGACAAAAGTGAGCCGTGGTGGATGTTTCCGTTGTCATTGTGAGCTACAACAGCTCCGACTTGCTCATGCTGACGTTGGCTTCCGTCCGCCGGGCCATTGTGGGGCTGGAGGCAGAGGTGTTTGTGGTGGACAATGACTCGCCAGATGATTCCGCCGCCAGGGTTCGCGCCGAGACCCCGTGGGTTCATCTAATAGAGATGGGCTCAAATGTCGGTTTCTCCAAAGCCAACAATGTGGCTCTGAAGCAATGCCGTGGCAGGGTGGTGGTGCTGTTGAACCCCGACACTGTGGTCTGTGCCGACACGCTTCGGCGCATAGTGGCGCATTTTGACGCCAATCCGGCAAGCGGGGCGGTGGGCGTGAGGATGGTGAATGGCAGAGGACGTTTCCTCGGCGAGTCAAAACGCGGCTATGCCGACATCCCCGCATCAGTGTTCAAACTAACGGGGCTTTGGAGGCTGGCCCCGCGGTCAAGAGTGCTAAACGCTTATTATCTTGGGCAATATGGAGAGGAAGATGTGTGTCATGCCCCAATATTGTCGGGCGCCTGCATGGCGTTCTCTAATCGGCTTTTGGGCGCGGTTGGTGGGCTGGACGAGGGCTATTTTATGTATAGTGAGGATATTGACTACTCTTGGAGGATGGACAAGGCCTCGGCGGGCGGCAACGTCTATCGCGGAGACATATCCATTGTCCACTTCAAGGGCCAGAGCACGCCGCGGCGCAAGAGGTTCATAGACAGCTTCTATG
>CAKUVM010000055.1 GCA_934699135.1 uncultured Bacteroidales bacterium | reverse complement strand
GCCCTAGTTTAGGGATAAACCGTAATAAATCGCGGAGGACAATGCAAAACGAGCCGTGCCAACCTCAGCTATGGGTATTGGCACGGCTCGTTGAAGAGTGGTGGATAACGTTTCCGACAGGCGCGGGATGCGAGTCGGGGCCCGTCTACATTTTTGTGAAAGTTTCAAATGAGGCTGGCGGAAAGCGAATGTTTCGACCAGTGCGGAGGAAGAGACTCCTTTGCTATGGAGAGAAAAGCACTATTTGTCCCACTTAAAGCTCAGGCCAAAACCCAGCAACTCCTTTACTTGAAGGCGGGCGCCGCGCTCACGCGTGGCTGTTTGGCCGTCAGCGCCGGTATATTGCTCCTTATACTTGATGTCATCGTCAAAAAGGAGGTTAACCTTGACGAGGGCCGTGAGCCAGTCATTCACCTTGAGGTTGAGTCCGGTCTCAATGTCCACATCGATATGCTCAGGGTGATCTTTCCAGTTGGCGAAGAAGTCACCACGGAAATAGTAATCTACATTCTTGACCACATTGGGGTATTTGAATGTGACCTTTGCCGTGGCGCCGAACTCGGAGCGCAGCTTGTCCCCTTGCTCCAAGCCATAAATTGTGGACAGTGCGGTGTCTCCAACAACGGTGAGCTTAGCGGCCACGGGAGAGAGGTAGACCGACAATTTGTCATTTGGCTTATAGAGCATACCGGCAGAGAAGCTGACATAGCCAGGAGACATGCATCTGGAGACCAGAGTCGTGTCCTTGTCATATTTGTAGCCCTTGCCAAATTGCGACTTGAAGTCGAGCAGCCCGGAGTAGAAAAGTTTCTGTCGGGCGGCATCATAGCCATAAATTGAAGAGATGTGGATTTTATCCTCGGACTTTTGATAGTCCTCGCCCTTGTATCGCATAAGGCCGTAGCCCATTTCAAGGGTATTGTCCCATGTGGCCTTGTCGCTCTTGTAGTTGGCGTAGGCACTGCCGAGCCAAGTTCCGGCGAAAGAGTTCTTGCCGCCAGCAGCCCAGTTTTTGAGCGAGATCTGATTGAAAGTAAAAGATGTGAACACGCCTGTCTTCCATTTTGACTGCTCCCCTTGCTGAGGGGCAGAGGTGTCTTCTTGCGCAAAGGCTAAGGAAGAAGCAGAGACGGCCGCAAGGGCCAATATGGCACCAACAAATTTCATTGGTTTGGGTGTTGTGGGATAGTGGAGGTTGTTATATCAGTTTATGGCAATGGGAATCAGTCCTTGACAATGTGCACGTCTTGCTGGGGAAACGGGATTGATATGCCCTGCTTGTCAAACTCCTTCTTAACGAACTCATTCATATAGAAGAAAACATCCCAATAGTCAGCACTCTTGCACCACACGCGTACGGTGAGGTCTACGCTGCTCGCTCCAAGGTTACCCACCGCCATAAATGGAGCTGGGGAAGAGAGGATCTTGTCATTTCGAGAGATGACGGCGCGCAAGGCCTCATATGCCTTGTCAATATCGTCTCCGTAGCCGATGCCGAACGAGAAGTCGACACGCCTCTCCGGCATACGGCTATAGTTGGTCATGGAGCTGGTGGATATACCCCCGTTTGGGATCAGCACCACTTTGTTGTCTCCTGTGGTGAGAAGAGTGTTGAAGATCTGGATCTCCTTCACGACACCGCTGAAACCGGCCATCTCTACGAAATCGCCGACCTTGAATGGCCTGAAGAGCAAGAGCATGACGCCTCCCGCGAAGTTTTGCAGCGTGCCTTGAAGAGCCATGCCGACAGCCAAAGAGGCCGCGCCGAGGATGGCCACAAAGGAGGTCATCGGGATGCCGACATAGGAGACGACGCTGATGATGAGCAACACCTTGAGCGCAATGTTCACCACGCTCTTGGAGAACGAAGTGAGCGTGGGGTCAAGATGGCGCCTCTCCATAACGGCTTTCAGTCCGTTGGTCAGCTTCTTGATGAGCCAAAAGCCCAGGCACAAAAGGATTACGGCCACGATGAGCATCTTGGCGTAGGAGAAAGCCTGAGGGATGAGCTCCCTAAGGGTGTTCATAAGGGTCTCTTGCATAGTGATTACGATTTTTGATTATTTAGAAACAAATTGTGTCGTTCATAATGGAATCTCGCTCCCCATGGGGCGGTACGCCTGGCGCCGCAAAGGTAGTAAATGGCGCTAAAATTGGGCAAAGGAGAGGCTATATTTGACAGCGCAATGGCCATAGCCATTTGCCCCCCTGGCAAACGGCTCACCCCCGCCAAGCGCGGAATCGCGTCTGGCGGGGGTGGCGGCGTAGTAAGTCAACGGGGACAGCCCGCGGGGGCTATTCTTTTTTCTCAATCTCGGTGGCATCCGCCATCAGTCTTTCCATGGCACGGCTTCGCGTCCCGACCTTCTCGGCGTGGGCAATCTGCCAACGCTGAATGGCGCAGGCCAGGGCGAAATAGACAGCCGCCTGCACCCACAGACACGTTACCTCATAGCGAACCGTGTACAGGTCGGCCCCAAGCGACATGATTTTGAGATGAGCGTTGAGCCCAAACGTGGACGGGAAGAGCCAGCTCACCCACTTCCACATGGTCGGGATGCTCACGCCAGGCCAAGAGACACCAGAGAGGAAGAGGAGTGGTATGGACATGAAGACGAAGAGGAGCATGCTGTCTTCGCGCCTATATATCATGCACGAGCAGACGATGCAGAAGCTGGTGCACGCCAAGAGATAGGGCAACAGCATGGCTATCCAAGTCCAGTAATGCCCCAGCTGGGGCAAATCGAAGCCTTGCGTTACCGCCACTTGCATATAGAGGGCCATGAAGAGGAATATCGGCATTATGGCCAAGACCTTGCCGAGGATGACTGCCATGGGGCTGTCATAGCCCGCCACGCCGCGATATATGGCCAAGCCTCCGTTTTTCTCCCTTGTGCGCCCCATGGCCATGCCGACGCCCAACACCATGGCCTGCTGAAGGATGAGCATGAGAATGGGCGGGATGAGGAACGACGCGTAGCCCCCCTGCGGGTTGTAGAGCTGCACATGTCGGTAGCGGATGGGGGTGCGCGCCACGGACAGTTCGCGATCCGTCATCTGCATGGCCATGTCTTCGACCTTGATGTCTTTGTTCATCTCGATGGTGATATTGCTGCATGGCATGAGTATGCTCTTGTAGAATATGAGCGAGCTTACGTCGGAGTAAGCCCCTATGCGCGTCTGGTTGCCGTGGCGCAAGTCATGGGCGAACGAGTCAGGGATGCGCACAATGCCGTAGACCTCGCCACGCTCCATAAGGGCGCGGGCCTCAGACATGTCGGCGCAACGGGCGTAGACCATGGCCTCAGGGCTGGCGTCGAGCTTCCTGATGAAAGAACGCGAGATGGCGGAGTGGCTCTCGTCCACCACGGCCACGGGGACGTCTCGCGCCACCTCGGTGCTGTACACGTAATAGTATAGCAGCGGGTAGCCAAGCGGCAGGACTATGATGAAGATTATCACGCCCACGTCATGAAACATCTCCCGGAGCTCGTTCCACCAAACGCTTACGGTATCTGATATGAAACTCATCTCAAAATCTTGTTTCTGATTTTATGGCACATAGGCCACGGAGTTGAACGCCTTGCGATATCGGCGCAGGAAGAGGAACGGCAACGCCATGATGATGAGCATGGCGAGGATGGGCTTCCACGCAAAGACTATGGAATAGCCGTTGAGCGCCTGGTTGGCGTAGATGAGGAAGTAGTCGTGTAGCGGGAATATCCACGCGAGGTGCTGCAGCAGCGGCGTCATGGCTGGCACGGGATATGAGAATCCGGCCATAGAGACCGACAGCACCCCCAGCAGCGCGCATGACGACATGGCCATTCTCATCTGCCCCACAAAAATGCCAAAGATGGCCACGCCCAAGGCTTGCGCCGTGAGCGTGGTGAAAACGCCAAGCGCCATCATGGGCAGCAGCCCGCACTGACACGGATATTGCATGACGCGATAGAAATACACGTCTATGAAAAAGAAGATGAGTGAATATAGCACCGTCTGCGGCAGCAGTTTGCCCGTGATGGCCACGGGCACGGAGCCGCCCGCCATACTGTTGAGCAAGAACTTTTGCGTGCCCACCTTCCACTCAATGCCTATGGCGTAGGTGGTGGTGAGCATGATGAGGATGATGACGATGCCCGGCAGGATGAGGTTGTTGAGCAGCACGCCGTAGTTGAGATATGGATTGCCCATCGGGTGCGTCTCGACGACTATGGGCTGCAAGATTCCCATTATCTGATTCTCCCCCACCCCTTTGGCCCGCAGCGTCTCTCTGGTGATGGCCAAGCCGCTCATCTCGGAGATGGTCTTGAGATCTTTCATCAGGAGGGCCCCGGCCACGTAATAGGAGTCGTTGGTGTAGAACGATATCTCGGGCTGTCGGTTGCCGATGGCCTTGACCGTCGTGCCCTCGGGGATGTGGAAGAACGCATATATCTCGCCTCGCTGCATGGCCTCCCTCGCCTCGGAGAAAGAGGCGTAGCGGTGGTTGAGCCCTGTGGTCTTCATGGCGGACAGGACGCGGACAATGGAGCGCGTGGTCTGCGTGTCGTCTTCATCGACAAGCCCCGCGGGGAGCTGCGACGGGAGCCCCGCGGACATGAGCGAGGTGAAGAATATGGTGGCGAAGATGGGGGCCACCAGCATGCAGAAGATTAGCAGAGGCCGACGCTTGAACACGCCCACCTCGCGACGGCTGATGGCCAGCACCCGGCGGATCCTGTCTTTGTATGCCGTCAGCATGGCCTTACTTGCTCTTGTTGATTATGGCGCTCATGCCCTCCCGGACTCCGTCAACCTCTGCCATATTCACGGGCACGGCCTTGACCTCGAATGTCTTGAGGTCATATTTGTCAAGTGCTTTGGTTGCCTTCCAGATGGCGTAGGTGCCAACGTCCTTGATTTTGGAGACGCGGAGGTCCACCGTCTTGTCTAGCGCCGGGATGTAGGCCCTGGCCTGCGAGCCGACAGTGATGCCCGGCAGGAGATCTTCGCGCACGTTGAACGTGAACCAGACCTTGTCCGTCATGGCCACATTGAGGAGCGGCGCGCCCGTGCCGACGAGCTCGCCCAGCTCTGGGAAGATGTCGGTCACCTGCCCGTCTTCGAGCGCAATGAGCGTCATCTCATCGATGTAGGAGCTGACTTCGCTCACGGCCCCCTGCGCGCGGCTTACCTGCGCGCGGGCGGCGGCCTTGTCTTCGGCCTGCGCGCCGTTGACGGCCATGTCATATTGACTCTTGGCCGCCCTCTCGGTGGCCTTGTAGGCGTTGAGTTGCGCTAGAGCCTCGTCATGCTTCTGCGCGGTCACGACACTGTCTTTGTAGAGAGCCAGCACGCGGTCATACGTTTTCTGTGCCACGTCTAGGCCCGCCAGGGCCTTCTGCCACATCTCGTAAGCCCCCTGCACCTGCTCGCGCCTGGTGCCGGCGTTGGCCTTCTCCTCTATGGCCTTGGCCGCCTCCAGGGCCGCGCTGGCCTGGCCGAGCTTGGCCATGATGTCTGGAGCCTCAAGCACCACAAGGGTGTCTCCCTTGCGCACCAAGTCTCCCTCCTCCACGCGAATCTCCTTGACGCGGCCGGGCACCTTGCTGCTTACCCTGTAGTCCGTCATCTCCGCCTCGCCCTGGATGGTCTCCACCCTATCCGGCTGGCTGATGCCCGTGATGATGACTGCCGCGATGACACACAGCAGGACTATTGCGAAAATGATGGTGATGTTTGCTTTCTTTTTCATTTTCTGTATGATGTTTTCTGTTTTTTCTTGTCCGCTCGCGCAGGCGCGCCATTGGGAAGGGGAAAGGCTGCGGGCTGCACGTTCTTCGCTTCACGGCTGCAAATTACTAAAACATTAGTGTGCTTTGCAAGACAATTACATATTATTAATTGGAGATTTTCAACTCGAATAGTCTATTTTTGCGCCTTATTACGATTCTATATTGTACGAATATACCTTTTTGAAGCAAATGGAGGGAAGTTTGAACACTATTTCGATATCCAGGCTCAAGGAGCTTGAATCCCCGGACATCTTGGCCTATGCCGACAACCTGATTGTGACGAACGAGATAGACCACCTTAGCTTGTTTTCGGAACCTTGCAGGGTGGACGGCGTGGTGATTTTCGTCTGCCTGGAGGGCGAGGTGAAGTGTAACATAAACCTACAGAGGTATATACTGCTCCCTGGCGACATAATTATCAACTTCACAAGCAACATAATCCAAGTCGAAAGCAAGAACGGCTTCAAAGCCCTGGCAGCGCTTGCCTCATATGACTATCTGAATCGCCTACAGGTGGACTTAGGCAGCAAGCTCTCCCTGTTCATTGGAATAAAGGATCAGTCAAAAGTCTCGCTGCCCATAGGGGAGATTGAGGCCATCAAGATGATTTTCGCCCTGCTGCGCAAGTCGATGTCAAACAAACGGGCAGACAGCCCCGACATAGTAGACGGGCTTATGCAGGTGTTGGCGCGATCCATAATATCGTCGGTGCGGGCATACGGCACGCAAATGCGCGGAGAAGCGACACGCAAGCCCATGCGCACGGAGGTCATCTTTGAGAAGTTTATGAATTTGCTGTCCACCCACCATGCGCATGAGCGCAACGTCTCGTTCTACGCCCATGAGATGAACCTGTCTCCCAACTATCTGTCCAACAACATCCGCTCGTATAGCGGGCGCAGCGCGGCGGAATGGATCAACGAGTATACCGTGACGGAGGCGAAAGCCATGTTGCGTTTTTCTGACATGAGCGTCCTGCAGGTGTCGGAGCGTCTGAGCTTCCCGTCGCAATCGGCCTTTGGCAAATACTTCAAGCAGTATGTTGGCGTAAGCCCCAAGGAGTTTCGCAAAAGTAAAGGCAAGGTCTAACGGCCGCGCACATTTGGCGCGCTGTTGCCCTTTCCCTTGTCTAGCCAGCCGCCACCACGAGCCGACCTGCCGCCTCGGCTCTCACTGCTGCGGCCGCTCCACTTGCCCCTGCCCGAGGCGGCGCGTGGCGTGGGGCCTACCGGGCCTGCGCCTCCGGCAGAGGCCCGCGGTTGGCGGGGCATGGCGTTGACCGGGGCGGAATATTGCCCGGCGAGCGTCTCATCCTCCTCCTTGTTGGGCTGCGCGCCCTTCTCTTCCGTCACCTGGATGTCTGACTGGAATTTCCACCCGTCATTTGTGAGCAAATAGGCATCATAGCTAAGGTCTGGGCCGTAATATTCGGGACGGCCAACCATCAGCCGTCCGCTTGGCTCAAGGTGATCCATCACGATCATCTCGGCGCGTTCGTCATATCTCACCGTCATGCTCGCCTGGAGTGAATATTTGAAAATCCTGCGGCGGTAGGCCTGCTTGGGGTGCAGAAACGCCTTGGTGGCCCCGAAGACGAACTTGCCATCCTCCCCGCCGCTGACTACGTCTATGACACGCGTCTTGGTGGTGGCGTCGGCCCCTTTGAAGCCGATGAGAGCGTAGCAGTCTTTGCGGTTGCAGCGAAACTGTATTATGCCCGTATAGAGAGCCCCGTACCACGATCGCGGGTTCAAGACGGCCATTTCGGGCTGTCCGATGCGCGGAGTGGCGTCAGTCAGAGGCTCCAGGAAGAGTTGCCGCTTGCCCCGATAGGCGATCCACCCGCCAAACCGGCATGAGAAGTCGCGATATGAGATCATATACGTGACCGTCCGCAAGGCACGGTCTGGCGAGTCGCACACCACCAGCTCCGGGAAACCGTCAAGATTGCCAACCAACGTCTGCCTCGCGCCTGACAGGCGAGCGGAGAGGGACTCCGCGGCCCTGTCTTTCTCAGCGTCGGGCCGCGATGGTGACGTCATGACCCTTAGAGCCATACGCGCCGTGACGTCGGCCACGGAAAACGCCTCGCAGCCGTCGGCCGCCGTCACGCCAATGCCGCCAAGCCCGTCGGCGGAGACGGGGGCTATGCGCAACACGCTGTCAGCAGACGGCACGACATCAGCAAAGGCCATGACCTCTCGCCGGCCCGCCACCGTGGCGGCGGCCACCCACACGAGGCGGCCGCCGCCATTGCGGGTCCACGTGGCGCACCACGCCACGGCATCGGACGTGGCAGACTCCACCCTGACGAGCCCGGCCGGGTGCCATGAGCGCAGAGCCGAATCGGGTACCACGGCCAGATGCCTCTCCACGGCGGCGCGCCATTGTGGCTCATCGTAGGCCAAAGAGCCCGCATCGGGTTGCGAGAGGAAAGTGGCCGTCATGCGCTCCACATCGTCAAGGGGGCCCGCGCTGGAGGCTGCGGGCAAGGAGGAGAGGACGGCCGCCAAGAGCGGCAACATTGCGCGTCGTGTCATCTTTTTTACTACTTTTAGTCTGACAAATATAGCGTTTTAATTGGCTACGGAACTTAAATACGTCAAGGGCGTAGGTCCCCGCAGGGCGGAGGTGTTGGCCCGCGAGGCGGAACTGGAGACGGAAGAGGACGTGCTGGAGTACTTCCCGTACCGCTACGTAGACCGCAGTCGCATATATGCCATAAGCGAGCTTACGGCCGATATGAGCTACGTGCAAATTATGGGCCGTTTTGTGAGCAAAGAGGTGCTGGGGCAAGGCACAAAGAGACGCATGACCGCAAAGTTCGTGGATGACACCGGCTCAATGGACGTGGTGTGGTTCAAGGGATTGAACTATGTGGAGAAGCAGGTGAACACCACGGACACATACTTGCTCTTTGGCAAGCCAACGGCTTTCGGCGGGCGGCTCAATATGGCGCACCCCGAAATTGAGGCAAACCCGGACCGCGCCAAATTCGAGGGCAAGCTGACTCCGCTATACAACACCACCGAGGCCATGAAACGCGCGGGGCTGACCAGCAAGGTGATGCAGACCGTGGTGAGCAATGTCTTTGCCGACCTGACGTTGAGCCGCATCCGCGAGACCCTGCCGGCCCAATTGCTGGCCGAGCGCCACGTAATGGGCCGCCCGCAAGCCCTGTGGGCGGTTCACAACCCGCCTGACATCAAAACGTTGGAGCAGGCACGTTTCCGACTGAAATTTGAGGAGCTTTTCTACGTCCAACTGAGCCTGCTCCGCAGCCGCAACGTGAACTTGTCTCGCACCGAGGGCATACGCCTGGAGAAACCCGGCGAGACGCTTGGCGCGTTCTATCGCGACCACCTGCGGTTCGACCCCACAGGCGCGCAGAAACGCGTGGTCCACGAGGTGTGGGCCGACATGAGAAGCGGCAAGCAGATGAACCGCCTGGTGCAAGGGGACGTGGGCAGCGGCAAGACGCTGGTGGCGTTGCTGTGCATGCTCATCGTCACAGGCAACGGGATGCAGGCGTGCCTTATGGCCCCGACCGAGATATTGGCCAACCAGCACTACGCCAGCCTGCAAGAGGAGCTGCGGGGCTTGCCCGTGCGCATCGGGCTGCTGACAGGCTCCGTCAAAGGAGGCGAGCGCAAAGCCGTGATGGAGGGCTTGGCAGACGGCTCGGTGGACATTGTGGTGGGGACACACGCGCTCATTGAGCCCACCGTGAAATTCTCAAACCTGGCCCTGTGCGTCATTGACGAGCAGCACCGCTTTGGCGTGGAGCAGCGAGCAAAGTTGTGGGCCAAGAACACGAGGCCGCCACACATTTTGGTGATGACGGC
>CAKUVM010000054.1 GCA_934699135.1 uncultured Bacteroidales bacterium | reverse complement strand
GTCATATATCTTGCCCAAGACAATCTCTATGGTCCTGGTGGTCACATTGTCAAGAAACGCGCGGTCATGCGAAATCACGACCACGGCTCCCGAATAGTCCTTCAAGAAGTCCTCCAGCCACTGGATGGACTCGATGTCGAGATGGTTGGTGGGCTCGTCTAGCAAGATTATGTCTGGGTGAGACAGCAGGATTTTGGCCAGCTCGATGCGCATGCGCCATCCTCCGGAGAACTCCTTGGTCGGCCTCTCGAAGTCCGACCTCTCGAAGCCCAGACCTTTGAGCGTTGTCTCAATCTCCGCCTTATAGTTGTCTCCTCCCATCATGGCGAGCCTCTCGGTCTTTTCCGATAGCTCATTGAGGAACTCCATATATGAGTCGGACTCATAGTCCGTCCTGACGGCAAGCTCCTGGTTCATCTCCTCCACCCTGTTTTGCAGTGCTTTAAGTTCCTTGAGAGCAGTCTCGGCCTCGGCGAAGACGGTCTTGTCGTCACCATAGGTCATGTGTTGTGGCAGATAGCCGATGGTATAGTCTTTGGGAATGGTGACGGTGCCCTCCGTCGGCGGCTGGATGCCGCAGATGACTTTGAGCATTGTAGACTTGCCTGCGCCGTTTTTACCAGTGAGGCCAATCCGGTCCTTGTCTCCCACATTGAATGTGATGCCATCGAACAGCTTGAAGCCGCCAAAAGCCACTGAGAGGTTATTTATCGCAATCACTTTATTGTTGTCTTTGCTTGTTTTATATTGTCTATGGGTCAGTCCTCAACATTTGCCACCTCAACAGCTCCGTCGGGGCGGAACGTTATGGTCTTGAGGCCCACATTGACAGCCCCGCCCCAATTAGTGAGGCTGCGGAAGCGGAAGTTTGACTGAATCGCATTGGGGCGGAAGGCGTTGACGTTCCTGACAAAGCCGGGCCCCATCTTAACCCTGGCGCCAACGAACTTCAGGGCTATGTCGTAGCCCCAAAGGCCATATTCAGAGAATCCAGACATAGGTTTGAGCCGTTGGAAATATGGCGTGAAAGCTATGGGCTCAGTAAAATAACGACGCCTGTACTTGTTGAGCTGCCAAGCCGTCTGCGGGTCGGACTCGTCAACAGCGAACGTGGTGAAAATCTTGGTGTTGAGCTTATGGAACACGTCAATCTCTATGGTCTGGAACGTGAGCCACTCACTCGTGGCCCACAGCTCAACAC
Source organism: uncultured Bacteroidales bacterium (assembly GCA_934699135.1). Lineage (GTDB taxonomy): Bacteria > Bacteroidota > Bacteroidia > Bacteroidales > Marinilabiliaceae > W3P20-009. The sequence continues at coordinate 8,452 of CAKUVM010000054.1, read as the reverse complement.
TGGCCGCGGGTTTCTGGCCAACGACACCAGCCAACGACGTGAGGACGCTATTGACCCGCGCCTCATTGTTTGTGGGAATAACAACAACGTTGGGCACGTCCTCCTTCAGGCACGCAAGGAATCCCGCGGGCGACGAGGTGTCATAGTCATGCTCCACCATAGATATTCCAGCCTCGGCGCACAGTCTCTTCAGCATCGACGCGCGAAAGGCGTCCGCCTTGACCCTGGTCTTGGGCTTTATCATGATCACGTGTCGGCCCACAAGGCGGCGCGCCATCTGGGTGAGGATCTCCTTGCCCGTGATGGAGTCTATGACACTGGCTTGGAAGATATACGGGTTATCCAAAATGGTGCTGTCGCACTGCGCGAAAGGCAACACCACGGGCACTCGCATATCATTGGCATAGGCCATAACGTCCGCCATCTCATCTCGATGGGCGGGGCCTATGATGAGGTCGGGCTTCGTGGCGCAGATGTTCAACTGATTGATGGCCTGCAGGCGATTGTTGGTGTCGAAAACCTTGAGGTTGATGTTGGCCCCGGCCTCCGCAAGGCTGTCAAGGGCCATCCGCACGCCCTCATAGAACTCCACGTAGCGGCGGCTCTTGAAGGCATAGGATTGCTTATTGGTGTCCACCCCGCTCTCTCGCAGCTCCTTCATCTCGCCATAGGCGTTGAACGGCAGCATGAGGAACACTCTTATCGTCGGGCGGCCTGCCGCCACATAGTCATAGTCTTGACCCCACTGGCCCGTGGTGCGGCTGTCCCCGATGTAGGCAGTGTCCGCGGTGGCCGGCCTCGCATCCGTCACCTCGACCAAGCGCGGGATGCGGATGGTCATTCCTCGCTTAAGGGTCTCGGCCGTCAGCCCGTCATTGGCGGCAATAATGTCATCTACGCTCACGCCCTCGGCCTGCGCTATGCTGAACAATGTCTCACGGCGACCGACCTCATGTGTGTCATATTCCAGCTCGCGCTGCTTCTCTTTGGGCACGGCAATAACCTCGCCAACTCTCAGGGCATCCCACCGGACACCGTTGTTGACGGCCATAATCTTGTCTTGCAAGACGTTATATTTGACGCACAGCGAATAGAGCGTCTCGCCTCGAGCCATACGGTGGTAGTAGAAAGCGTCGTCTTCTTGCGGAATCCTCGACTGCGGGATTCTCACCGCGGTGCCCACGGGGAGTTGCGCGGGGTTGAGGGCTACGTTGGCGTCTATGATCTGCTGCACCTTGACGCCATAGCGCGCGCCGATGGAATAGAGCGTCTCGCCATCGGCTATGACGTGGAGCACATAGGCGTCTCGCACGTCAGATGGCACCTTGACCACGTCTCCGGCCTTGAGGCCTGACATGACGGACGGGTTGAGGGCCAAGAACTGCGCCACGGTGAGCCCATGCCCCTGCGCAATGCTGTATGTCGTCTCGCCCCTCTCCACCACATAGTCCACCAAGTGCTTCGCCCCGGCCTGCGGCTGCGTGTCCGCAGATATTTTCAGCACCTGCCCCTCCTTCACGCCAGCCGAGGCCGACGGGTTGAGTTCCAAAAGCCGCGCCACGCTGATGCCGTGAGCCTTGGCTATACTATATGCCGTGTCTCCCTTGCGCACAGTGTAGGCGGCGGACTGCGACTGCTTGATGGGGATGCGCACCACCACGCCCTCCACCAATCCGGTGTTTTTCAAGTTCGGGTTGGCCGAGAGAATGTCTTCTTGCGTCACGCCGTTCTCCACGCTCAGGCGGTAGAAGCCCTCGCCCTTGGCCACCGTGTGGAGCTTGTAGCTCTTGCCGCCCTCCGTCACAACTTGCTGCGCCAAAGACGGCGCGGCCGACAATGCCGCCGCAAGGGCTAGCATGGCGAGTTTTAGTCTCATGTCTTTCTGAAAAATATTTATCCTATCTTGATGCCAAAAGCTTGTTCACGGCCCATAAGATGCCGTCGTCATCCACTGACGGGCACACCATGTCGGCCTGCTCCTTGACGCTGTCCGCGGCATTGCCCATGGCCACGCCCACGCCGGCGAATCGGAGCATCTCGACGTCATTGCCGCCATCGCCAAAGGCCATTACCTCACTCGGCTCAGCCCCTATAACCTCGCAGACCCGCCTCATGCCCCTCACCTTGCTCTGCCCGAGTGGCACAATGTCTGTAAAAAGCGGGCTCCAACGAGCTGATTGGCAGCGGGGCAAGGCGGCCATGACCACCTGCTCATCCGCTACGCCAAAGAAAGAGATCATCTGGAAGACGTCGGCGCCCTCAAACTCCCTCAAGTCGGCCACTTGCGGCCTGTTGGTGAAGTTGAGTTGCTTGAAGACCTGCTCCGTCTTGTCATCCTCGTGATTCATCACCAGCCTGTCCTTCAGCACAAAGCACACTGCAAAAGGCTTCACGCCGCTTACCATGGGCCGCCCGGGCGCGGGATAGACCATACCGAGCGCGGACATGACGTCGGACTTGGCTATTGGGTTGGAGTCTATGAGCTTGCCATCCATATACGTCATGCCACCATTGACCGTGACGTAGCCATCAAAAACGAGATCTCCCAGATTGTCAATGTTGACCATGTGTCGGCCAGAGGAGATGAAGCACTTGACACCGCGGCTTCGCAGCTCACCAATGGCCCGTCGGGTGCTGTCCGGCACCGTGTGCGTCTTGAAGCTGACAAGCGTGCCGTCAATATCGAAGAATGCAGCCTTGAACATCAAACGTTACCTAATTATATAGCTGTCGCAAAGTTACTACATTTCCCCCAACATTGGGGGTCGCGCGGGGCAAAGGCCATCCCCGATGCGCCAGGTCACCACAGACGCGTGCGGCGAAAGCCGTTTTGGGACCCTTCTTTAACTTTGTTATAAACAAGGGTGGGCGTGTGTAAAAAACGGATTTTTTTCGGAATTTTGCAAAGCGTGCGTGAGGACGATGACGCGCCCCGCCCGCGCCGAAGTCTTTCATTAAACCGAAGACGACAATAAAAACCAAGACTAATGAATTTGATTGTTGCAAAGGAGCATTTCTCAGAGAACGTCATAATGCTCGAGATCGAGGCGCCCCGCATTGCCAAGGCAAGGAAAGCGGGTCACTTCGTCATAGTCCGCGTAGACAAGAACGGCGAGCGCGTGCCGCTGACCATTGCAGGCTCAAACTTGGAGAAAGGCACCATAACGCTTGTGGTGCAGCGCATTGGCGTGTCTACGTGGAAGTTGACGAACCTCAACGTGGGCGACTACATCGAGGACGTGGTTGGCCCTCTGGGACGCGCCACACAGATTGAGAAGCAGCCCGGCACAGTCCTTTGCGCTGGCGGCGGAGTGGGCGTGGCACCGATGCTCCCTATAATTGAGGCACACCATAACGCAGGCAACCGCGTGGTGGCCGTGCTGGCTGGCAGAACCAAAGAGCTGATAATACTTGAGGACCAGGTGCGCAAATATGCCGACGACGTGGTGATCATGACAGACGACGGCTCATATGGCCAGAAAGGCCTCGTGACCCAGGGCATGGAGGAGGTCATCAACCGCGAGACGGTGTCTGAGGCCGTGGTGATAGGCCCGGCCATAATGATGAAGTTTGGAGCCCTGACGACAAAGAAATATAATATCCCGACATGGGTGAGCCTCAACACCGTGATGGTGGACGGCACCGGCATGTGCGGAGCATGCCGCGTGACAGTGGGCGGCAAGACGCGCTTCGTGTGCGTAGACGGCCCAGAATTCAACGCCCACGAGGTGGACTTCGATGAGATGATGAAGCGCATGGGCGGCTTCAAGGCCGAGGAGCAGGTTGCGTTCGAGGCCTACAAGCAGGCGTGTGGAATGAAGTAGAAACAACCTAACGAGAAGAGAAAAACAATGTCTGACATTCAAGATATTCGCAAGGCCCAGCGCGATGAGGAGTGGCGCAAGGCCGTCAGGGAGAGCATGAAGCCCAAAGACCGCATGGCCATGGAGCGAGTGAAGATGCCCGAGGCCGACGCCAAAGAACGCTCTCGCTCATATATGGAGGTGAACATGGGCCTGAACCTGGAGCAGGCCATTAACGAGGCCAAACGCTGCCTCGACTGCCCCAGCCCGTCTTGCGTCACGGGTTGCCCAGTAGAAATAAACATCCCCACGTTCATCAAGAACATTGAGCGCGGCGAGATTCTGGAGGCCGCCCGCGTGATCAAGGAGACCAGCACACTGCCCGCCGTCTGCGGCCGCGTCTGCCCACAAGAGAAGCAGTGCGAGAGCAAGTGCATATATGCCAAGAGCAAGAAGAACGCCGTGGCCATAGGTTATCTGGAGCGCTTCGCAGCGGACTACGAGCGCACCTCCGGCAAAGCCGCCACGCCCGCTGTGGCCAAGCCAAACGGCATCAAGGTGGCCGTCATAGGCTCAGGCCCCGCCGGCCTCACCTGCTCTGGAGAGCTGGCAAAGAAAGGCTATGACGTCACCATCTTCGAGGCCCTGCACGAGATTGGCGGCGTGCTCAAATACGGCATTCCCGAATTCCGCCTGCCAAACGACATTGTGGATTTCGAGATAAACAACTTGAGCAAGATGGGCGTCAAGTTTGAGCCGGACTTCATTGTGGGCAAGACGGCCACGATGGACGACCTGCGCAAAGAGGGCTTCAAGGCGTTCTTCGTGGGCAGTGGCGCAGGCCTGCCACGCTTTATGAACATCCCCGGCGAAAACTGCACCGGCATCATGAGCTCTAACGAGTATCTCACCCGCGTCAACCTTATGCACGCCGCCGACAGCAAATATGACACGCCCATCATCTTTGGCAAAAACGTCGCCGTGATCGGTGGCGGCAACACGGCCATGGACTCGGTGCGCACTGCCAAGCGCCTGGGCGCGGACAAGGTTATGCTCATCTACCGCCGCTCGGAGGTGGAGATGCCGGCCCGCTTGGAAGAGATCCACCACGCCAAGGAGGAGGGCATAGAGTTCTTGACACTCCACAATCCTGTGGAATATCTGGCCGATGACAAAGGCCGAGTCCGCGCCATGAGGGTGCAGCGCATGGAACTTGGCGAGCCCGATGAGAAAGGGCGCCGCAAGCCTGTGCCCGTGGAGGGCGCCATTGAGGAGATTCCGGTGGACCTGGTAATCGTCAGCGTGGGCGTGTCTCCCAACCCGCTCATCTCCAGCTCCCACCCTGACATCAAGACAACCGACCGCGGCACGCTGGAGGCCAACGACGGCCTGCAGACGTCCGTCCCCGACGTGTTTGCAGGCGGCGACATTGTGCGAGGCGGAGCCACCGTCATCTTGGCCATGGGCGACGGCCGCAAGGCCGCCGCGTCAATTGACGAATATCTGCAAAAGAACGCCTGACAAGCGGACTGCCAAACACGGCAGCAAGCCGAGGCGGCGTGATGCGGCAACGCGTCACGCCGCTTTTTCATTTGCCAAGACAATAAAAGCCACTAAATTTGCAGCGCATTATACCGTCTCTTCAATGACAAGACAGCGCCGAAACGGACAGCCCAACGAAAAAAACAACAGCATTGGCTAGCCGCACCAACAACACGCAGCGCGCCATGCTGCTCTTAGCGCCACTTGTGGCGGCCATCGTCATGTCGCAGCCTGGCAGCAGCCTGGCTGCGGGCGTCGCGCCACAGAGTGACACCTTGCGCCTCACCGTGCACGCCGACTCCCTGCTCTCTGCGCGCAATGGCGCAAAGGAGGCAGCCGCAGACTCGGTGGAGGCATCCGCTAAAAAAAAGAGCGGCAGCTCCATGATGCTGGACGCCGAAGTGAAGTATGAGGCCAAAGACTCCATGCGCTTTGACTTTGAGCATAAAAAGATGTTTCTCTACGGCGACGCAAAAATAGACTATGGCGACATCTCGCTCACTGCCTACGCCATAGAGCTGGATATGGACAGCTCGCTCGCCTTCGCTCACGGAATAACGGACACCTTGGGAGTGGAGAAAGGATTGCCCGTGTTTAAAGACAAGAGCGGCGAGTACACCATGCGCACCATGAAATATAACTTCGACACCAAGAAAGCCGTCATCAACCACATCGTGACGGAGCAGGGCGAAGGATTCGTGGTGGGGCAGCATGCCAAAAGGGTGAACGAGAAGGTGTATTTTATGAAAGACGCCAAATACACCACTTGCGACGACCACGAGCATCCTCACTTCTACCTCAACCTGACCAAGGCCAAAGTCATCCCCGGTAAAAAGACAGTGACAGGGCCTGCCTACCTGGTGCTGCTAGACGTGCCGCTGCCCATAGCCATCCCTTTCGCCATCATACCCAACACCAAGTCATACAGCTCCGGAATCATAATACCGAGCTATGGTGATGAGAGCACGCGCGGATTCTATTTGCGCCAAGGTGGCTACTATTGGGCCGCCAACGAATACTTTGACATGAAAATATTGGGCGACATCTATACCAAGGGCTCGTGGGGTCTCCACTTGTCGTCCACTTACAAAAAGCGATACAAGTTCAGCGGCAGCTTCTCTTCCGACATCATAACGAACGTGTATTCAGAGAAAAGCCTGCCAGACTATCAGAAAAACAACGACTTCTCAATACGCTGGAATCACTCGCAAGACTCAAAGGCAAATCCCGACCAGACGTTCTCGGCCTCTGTCAACTTCTCGACAAGTTCATATAACAAAAACAACGTCGGCAACCTGGTCAACACTCAGGCCCTGGCCACAAACCAAAAAAGCTCCAGTATCTCATATAGTCGCAAATGGGCATGGAACCCTTTTCGGCTTACGGCTTCGCTCCTCCACTCGCAGAACAGCCGCGACACGTCCATCAGCCTCACTATGCCTGACATTTCCGTAACATCTTCGCGCAGGGTCTACCCATTCAAACCGAAAAAGGCTACAGGAGGGTCGCAAAATCCGTTTTATAACATCAACTTGAATTACTCGCTCTCCATGAAAAACTACATCTCATGCAAGGAGCGCGACTTGTCATTCTCTGGTGAGAGCTTCACCACACAGTGGAAAAACGGTATGAAGCACACCATTCCCGTGACCACTAACTTCAAGTTGTTCAAATATTTCTCGTTCACCCCATCTGTCAACTATACCGAGAGGTGGTATCTCAACCGCACTCGAAAAGTATGGGATGAGGAGAAACAGAAATTGATAAAGTTGGACCCCGAGCAGGGCTTCAACCGCGCCTACGACTTCAACTTCTCGGTGGGCACAAGCACGAAGATATACACGTTCTACCGCCCCATACGAGCCATTTTCGGAGACAAGATCAACGCAATCCGCCACGTCATGACCCCATCAGTAAGCGTGTCCTACACCCCAGACTTCTCCGATCCGAAATATGGCTTTTACGACCACTTTGAATACTATGACAAGAAGAGCGACAAGGTGGTGAACTACAAATATTCATACTACGAGGGCTACCTCTATGGCACACCAGGTTCCGCAAAGAGTGGAAAACTGAGTTTCTCGCTCGGCAACACGTTGGAGATGAAAGTGAAAAGTGACGAGGACTCCACAGGCTTCAAGAAAATTCCGCTCTTGGAGAGCCTGAGCCTCTCTAGTGGTTATGACTTTATGAAAGACTCGCTCAAATTTGACAACATATCACTTAGCGGCAGAACAAAGGTTCTTGGCACGAGCGTCAACTTCTCCGCTCAGTTTGACCCCTATGCTGTCGTGGCGTCGCCCACAGGCACGGCTATCAAAATTGACCGTTCCGCCCTCAAAGTGAACCACAGGCTGGCTCAATTCAAGAGCGCAAGCTTGAGTTTTGGCATTCAGCTCTCCCCTGAAACATTCAAAAAGAAAGACAAGAACAGCCAGAAAGAGGAGGAGGGCGATGAATATGACGAGGATTGGGCTCTGCACGCCGCAGACAGCGACATCCCAGAGCCAGGAGCGCAGATGGATAAGAACCAGAAAGAGGCGGAGGCTCAAGTGACAGACGACGGCTACGTGGCCTTTAATATGCCATGGTCGCTGTCAATAAATTACCGTCTGAGAGTGTCGCAGGGCAAGTTCAAGCCCCTCACGGCGTCGTATGACTACAACATCTCGCAGTCTATCAACTTCAACGCCTCACTGTCTCTCACACAGAAGTGGAAGTTCTCACTCTCATCGGGCTATAGCTTTGACGAACACAAGCTGTCGCAGACATCAATAGGCATCACCCGCGACCTGCACTGCTGGAGCATGAGTTTCAATGTGGTGCCGACAGGCCTCTACAAGTCATACTCGTTCAATATCGCAGTGAACAGCAGCATCCTCCGCGACCTGAAATATGAGCAGCATAACAGCCCTCGCGACAACGGAAGGTACAGATAGACGCCACACGCCACGAGGCGCAAAAACAAAGCCCCGGCCTCATAAAGAGGTCGGGGTTTATTGTATGCCGCAGCAACAGCTCGCCTACCCCTCCACCCACTCCTCTATGGTGCCCGTCTCGGACGAGAAGCTCACGCCGACCTTGTGGAGGCGCGGGCCCAGGGAGGC
>CAKUVM010000053.1 GCA_934699135.1 uncultured Bacteroidales bacterium | reverse complement strand
GAGTAGCCCTGCGGCCTCATCGCCGGCCTCGGAAAAGCAGCCCGAGGTTGGCGCGCCGTCAGCTCTCAAATCCAAGAAAACGCCACCCGAGCCCGAAGCCCCGATGAACGATGCCGAGGCCACCAACTTCCTAGGTATGACAGAGGTAGAGTTCTAAAGTCCCGCCTCAAACCTCCACTGTGTAGAGACGGGTCGCGACCCGTCTCCCGCCTCGGTCGGGACATAACGCTCCGGTTGCGAGATCATACCCCGCCCGTCACTGCCCGAAAACGTCGCCTGCACTCCCTCGCCTAAATTTCATATATTTGCCGAGGCCAAAAAATGCGAACCTATGGGCATATACGTCAACCCTGGCAATAGAAATTTCCGAGACAGCCTCAACTCCGAGGTCTATGTGGACAAGTCTGAGATGGTTGCCGAATTGAACCGCGACTTCCGCACCGAGCAGAAATATGTCTGTGTGAGCCGCGCGCGTCGCTTCGGCAAGACCATGATGACGAACCTGCTCTCGGCCTACTATTCCAAGGGGTGCGACAGCCGCGCGCTCTTCGAGAGGCTCAAACTGTCTCGCAAGCCCGGCTGGGATGCTCACCTCAACGCCGTCAACGTCATCAAGGTGGACATGAACGCGGAGCTTTGCGACTCCTCCGTCAGGGCCGACGTCGTGAGGCGGCTTAAGGATTCCGTGGTCGGTGAGTTGCGGGACGCGTTCCCTGGCGTCGGCATCCCGCAAGGGGCGTCCATTGCCAGAGCCATAGCCCGCATATATGACGTGACGGGCGAGACGTTCGTAATCTTGATTGACGAATATGACATCCTCATCCGCGAAGACAAAACCCCGCAGTCTTTACGCGAAGAATACATAGCCCTGCTCAACGCTCTCTTCAAAGGCGATTTGGCAGGCCCCGCCATCAGCCTGGCCTACATCACGGGCATTTTGCCCATCATCCGCGAGCGGGTGCAGAGCAAGCTCAACAACTTCACGGAATACACCATGCTGGACCCCAAGCGCTTGGCCCCATACGTTGGTTTCACCGACGGCGAGGTGCGCCACCTGTGCGGCCGTTTCGGCATGGACTATGACCGCTGCCGCCTCCATTACGATGGCTACGCTTTCCCTGGCGTCGAACACGTCTTCAACCCAAACTCTGTGGCCAAGGCCATGCGCAACGGCGACTATGCCAACTATTGGGTTCAGACGAGCGCGCTCGATGCCATAACGTTCTATATCGACGCCAACCTAGACGGCCTGCAGGCCGACATCATGACCATGCTTGAGGGGGGCGAGGTGGACGTGGACACCCGCGGCTACGACAATAGCGTGAGCCGCTTCAAAAACAAAAATCACGTCTTCACATATCTCATTCACCTCGGCTACCTGGCCTACGACTCCGCCAACGGGCGATGCCGCATCCCTAACGGCGAGATCCGCGAGGCTTGGTTCACCATAATGGACGAGTCAGACGATTTCGGGATGGTGAAATCAATGATCGACGCCAGTCGAGACCTGTTGCGACGCACAGAGCAGGGAGATGCCGATGCCGTTGCCGCGGCCTTGGATCGGGCTCACTCCGAGATCTCCAGTTCGTTGACTTACAATAGGGAGTCATCGCTTCAGAGCGCCATCCTTATGGCTTACTTCTACGCTCGCAAAGATTACGCCATTTTGCCCGAGCTGAATAGCGGCAAGGGCTTTGCCGATGTGGTGCTCGTGCCGTTGTCCGCTCGCCGTCCGGCCATCATTATAGAGATCAAGTGCGGTGGCGCGCCAGAAAACGCCCTTCGACAGATCAGTGAGCGAGATTATTCCGCGCGTCTCCTAGGCTTCGCGGGCGGCATTGTCCGTGTGGGCGTGGCCTACGACCCAGTTTCCAAAACGCACCGCTGCGTCATAGAGCGCACTCTCCCCATGTAGAGACGGGTCGCGACCCGTCTCCCGCCATGGTCGGGGAATAACGCCTCGGTTGCATGAGACGGCATGCGTGCCGTCTCTACATGTTGCCCCCGCCCGCAAAACTCCCGTCTCCCGCCTCTGTCGGGAAAATTTCCATCCCTCACCGCCATTAAAACGCCGCCACCCCGCCCAAAATCCGCGACCATTTTCACCGCTTTCCCGCAAAATCCCCGCGGAAAAGCAAAAATTTAATTCCTAATAAAAAAAAACGCTAATCATATTATTCTCCCTCTTTAACTTTACCGGCGAGCAGGGGAGCCCAAAGGCCCCGCGGGGGCCGACGTCACCCCCCGCCGAGAGACGGCCTCGGTCCTCCTGCGAATAGTGTAACAACCAAAATCAGGACAATCATGATAAATACGTCAGGATCTAACGCCGATGGACTGAAGAACATCGGCGAGCAGCTGGGCAACTTCTTCGGCAACGCCCTCAAGGGGCTTGACGAGGGCTTTGAGAAGCTCTGCAAAACGATTGATGACACCATCGATGCGTTCGACAAGGGTCTGGAGAAAGGCGAGGGCGCAAAGAACGCCGAGGCCATTGAGGCCGCCAACAAGGCCAACATCGACTTCAGCGAGGTGGAGACCCTTGACAGCATGACGTTTTTCGGCATCTGCCAGAGGACGATTTTGGAGGAGGCCGATGCGGTTGCAGCTTATTGGAAGCCAGGTGCAGACGGCAAGGCAAATTTCATCTACCTCGCCAACGTACTCAATCGGGAGCTTCTCCCCGTAGAGAAGAACAAATACGCCGTCATCAAGGCCAAGTCCGTAGTGGATGATGTCAAAGAGGTGTTCGGCGATGAGAAACTTGTGATTATTGACTAATTGTTTTAACGCTATAAATATTGGAAAAGATGGGTGTAATAGATTACATTTTAAATTTTCTTGGGTCTATCGTTGATTGGGTTGTCAAGGTAATCCAAGGCCTGCTTGATTTCTTTTCGAATGTATTGGAATGGTTTAAAAGGAAGGGCTACACAAAGCAGACCGACAACCCATTCATTGCAGATAAAGAGAAGTTGGAAGCACTGATAAAAAATGCTCCTGTTAAGCACTATGGAGTTAAGGGGAAGAAAGGGTTAGTGAGAGGTAATTATGACGAGCGTACGGGAGAAATTACGGCAGAAGACGTTGAGAGTAACGGCTTCGATGCAGAAACACGGGAGGCTTTGGGCAATGAACCCCTTGTTCTGATTGATTAGAAAGGCAAATCATATGGAATATTTAAGGAAGTTCTGGGTTTGGCTATCTGGCTTCTTTTGCAAGAAGAATGTGGGAAATCTTGTAGATCCTCAAAAGGCTCCGAACGAGGTAGCTGTATCAACGATAGATGGACAGAACAACTTTGCAGACGTTCTGGCTTGGTTCAATAACAAAAGAAGTGAGAATGTCCAAGATGATGAGTTCTTTGTGGCTGATTTACGTAGTCTAGACGAGGGACAGCTTGGCTTTTCGTTCACCGTGAAGGATCCGCTTACTAAGCCATTCGCCTTGCTAGTAGGAGTGTTTCACAAGAAAGACAATTCCATAGAGGCGGAGGTGTTTCAATGCGATGCCTTGGATGCGGAAACAAAAGAGGCACTAGGGAATGAGAAATTGGTATTAATTGACTAGATTTATCGTTTTTGTATGTGGTGGTTGAGAGCTCTAATTGCAATATTTGTGTTGATTTGCGGAGCCGCTGTCGTGTGTAAATACATTAACAGACAAAAAGTCGAGGAGGAGGGGCGTCGGAAATTTAAGGAGTTACTAGATAAAGCTCCCCATTGCGATAAGTATAAAGTTAAGCAGGGGGCTTGTGCACTTATAAAAGGTAAGTCACAAAAGTCGGTAGATGTTGGCATTTGCAACTCTTATGGGGAGTTGGGCTCTTTCCGAATGGAGGCTGAGGATTCAGTGTCCTCAGATGTCTATGTGGGCCAGATAATTCCCCTTGAAGTATAACACTAAATGAGTTCTTATGAGTCTTTTTAAATCTTGGTCTGATCCAGTTCAAGTGGATTCTGATGAGATTAAGGATCTTTTGTCTAGAGCTCCTAGAGTTGGTAATGTTGGGATATTCTCTAGAGAATCCCCCAAAGTAATTCTCTACAAAGAGGATGGCAGCGAGATCGGAACCGTTGACTTGGATCTTGACTCTTATTCCGACGCCAATGTTCGAGTCAAACTCATGGATCTGAAGCCAACGCTACATATCTACGCCTATAAGGTGGTTGGTGATGAGTCGGGCCATCCTTTCGCTGGCCAGATAATGGTGTTGTAGCGCAATCTTTACGCAGCCGTCTCCCGCAAACGGAGGCCATCGCAAACATTCAAATCCATTCTTTTATGGGAAAAGTTAAAGTGATTCTCTACAGGGAGGATGGCTCCAAAATAGGCAAGCTGGAGCTTGAGTCAGACAAAGACATCCGCGGGCAACTTCTGCCTCTGAAGTCGCGGCTGGGCATCTATGCCTATCAGCTCGGCTGTTCTCTTTGGGATCGCATACGCCCTAAGGTGTCGTTGGTGTTTCCCACCATAGCTCCACCATCGCGAGAGCCGTTTAGCAATCCCAACCCGATAATTGCCATAGATTCAGGTAAGCCTTGCTTCGGAACGGGAACTTTCCCCTTCATTTAATTTCCCTAGTAATGAACTACGAGATAGACAAAAAGAGCCTCACGTCTGAGCAACGCGTGTGGCTAGATAACCTCAACGCCGGCTTCTTGGCGGAGCTGCAACGCTCCGTCAACGTCAACGGCCGAGCCTCGCTCTCGCTCACGCCCGCCATGACCGTGACGGCGCGAAAGGCGGGTGCCAAGTTCCTCACCGTCGAGTCTAACGCCAGTTTCGCCGTCAGCGGTAGCCTGGCCGTGGCACTTGACGCCCAACGGTGGCTTGAGGGGCGCACCGAGGCCGAGCCGGACGGCTTCGCCCTGCTCGTGAAGCTCTCTTTCGCCCCCAAGGAGGCGCCCGCCCCGCGGCGCAAGGATGACGATGACGACAAGAGGCCCGACTTTGTGCCGGTCAAGCCGCGCTACACCTTCGACCAGATCATAATCCCCGACGACACCCGCCGCCAGATTATGGACGCCCTGGCCGTGGTGCGCCACCGTGAGCTGGTCTATGACACGTGGGGCTTCAGCCAGTGCGACCCCACTCCAAACAGCATCTTGAGCTTCTACGGTCCTCCGGGCACCGGCAAGACCATGTGCGCCCACGCCATCGCCGCATATCTCCAGAAGCCGCTCCTCGCCTTCAACTATGCCGAGATAGAGAGCAAATATGTGGGCGAGGCCGCCAAAAACCTCAAGAAAGCCTTCGCCACGGCCACGGAGATGGACGCCGTCATGTTCTTTGACGAGGCCGACTCTTTCCTCGGCAAGAGGGTGGAGAACGTCCAGAGCGGCAACGACCAGTCGCTCAACTCTCAGAGGTCGCAGATGCTCATCTTGCTTGAGGAGTTCAGGGGCGTGGTCATCTTCGCCACCAACCTGCAGACCAACTTCGACAAGGCCTTTGAGAGCCGCATCCTGGCCCACATCAAGCTCGACCTGCCCAACCGCGAGGCGCGCGCCGCCATTCTCCGCGGCCTCCTGCCGGAGCGTCTGCCGCTGGCCGCCCCCCTGACGGAGGATGACCTGCTCCAGGTGTCTGACAAGATGGAGGGCCTGGCGGGCCGCGAGATAAAGCAGGCCGTCAAGCAGCTCCTCTTCCGCAAGGCTGCCGAGGAGGGCGCCGAGGCCCGCATATCCGTGGCCGACATCCAAGAGGCCATGGAGGCCAAGGTGGCCGAGAAGACTAACCTTGAGGCCGAGGCCGAGGCCAACAAGCAGCGCGAACGCGAGCGCAAAGAGAAAGCCGTGATGGAGGGCTTCAAGCGCGACGCCGAGCGCAAGCGCCGCTATCTCGATTCCATGAGCCTCGAGAGCCTCCAAGATGCCATCAAGCGCAAAGAGGAGGCCAAGGCCAAAGAGGAGGGCGGCCCCGGGGCTCCCGATCAACAGACCCCGCCAGAGCCACCCGCCGACCCCGCCCAACCGGTTGAGGCGAAATGACACAAGCGCAGCGCGGCAACATGTTGCCGCGCCGCGCTTTTTTGTTTATGGCGGTGGCGCGTGGCGTGCCATATTTCGAGAACGTGGCGGAAATGTGATTTGAAAAGGCGCACTCCGCGGGGCTTTGAGCCAAAATCCCTAAAAATGTCCGCGGATGCGAAAAAACATGAGGCTGCGAGCAACATTCGTCCAAACCGCGGGAGGCGTGGCGGTGTATAACGGCAAAAAAGGAACAACAATATTATGGATGACGAAAAGAATTTGCCATCGGCCGATGGCTATCGTGATGACCTGGAGCCGATCAACGGCGACTGGGAAATCACCCCTGTCTTCGAAGACGGTAACGGCCTTATGGATGACGGAAGGGATTTGCCGTTTGCCGATGATTATCGCGATGAAGAAGAGCCAATCAACAGCGACTGGGAAATCACCCCGGTCTCCGAAGACGGTAACGGCCTCGTCTCCGAGGAAGAGCGTCTGTCTGCCTTGCAGAACGCGGGCCTGACGAACGAGGAGATAGACGCCCGAATAGGCAGACTGGAGCAAGATCTCATCAAGAGGTGGGAAAGCAAGGAGCAACTGGTCCGTGACCTGGAGGCCATGGGGCCCGCCCCCTCGCGCAGGGACGCTCTGGTTGAAGCCGTAAAGGATGAGTTCGGGTCGGTGCAAAATGCCGTCCAGTTCATCAGGATGCTGGTCACTAAGGGCCCAACGCCACAGCAGAAGCTAGTTCAGGTGGGCGTGATAGCCTACAATGTCGTGCGCAAGCTCGCTGCCTGTGTGGCCGAGATAAGGCGGAGGGAGATGGTTGTACGCCAACAAATAACCGAGGGCAACGTCATCCTCTCCAAGACGGAGGAGATAAAAGACCTCTCGCGGCAAAAGACCTATAACACCATGCGAGACGTTGACAGCTCCATCCGCAACCGTCATGAGCAGGCAACTGCTGCCATAAATGACGCCAAACAGCGCATTGATGCCAACGCCGAGCAGATTCGCAAGGATGCAGAGGAAAATGCAAGGCTTAGGAATGAGTTGGATGACATCCTCAACGGCCTTAAAGATTAGATAAGCAGCAGAAAATGGCAAATATAACTCAATATAGGCCTCATAGCTTTGAGGTCGCAAAGCAGAACATATACAACAAGGCGAGCCGTATGAGCCGTGATGCGCAGCTCGATTCGTTTCGAACTGGTGATTCGTTCTTAGGCTTTTTCGATCATAGGGTTACTGGTGCCGAGATTAATAGTCAACTTGTCGTACCTCTGCGAGAAAAGTTGAGTGGTGTGACGGCAGACATCAGAAACTTGTTTGACATATTTCACGATACGTATAATGCGCTGGAGTCGCTTGACAAGGATTATATGAGAGGTGTCGTGGACGGGGTCGAAGAGGCTAAGCGAGCTAGCGGATTGGCTCTCAATGCGAGTGCAGAAAATAAACAGACGCAAGGAATGCTGAACAGGTCTGTCAAAACCTTAGCTGACGAATTCAAAAATTACAAGCAGCAGACGAACGCCACTCTCAACTCGCTGAGGTCTAGCATCGACAACATCAGTGCGGCGGTCGGCGGGATTCAAAACCTCAAGCATGATATGGCCAACCGGCAGAGCGCATTCGAAAGTCGTATGCAAGGCGTGACCTCACAGAACGTAGGCTACGCCGCGCCGCAACAGCCCATTGCCGCCTACATCATAGCCAGCGCCGCCCTCGCCATCAGCATCGTGCATATTGTGCTGAGCGCCTGCGGGATACTATAAAACCCAAAACTTCTGTTATTATGCCAACAGTGTTCAAAGTATGGCCCAAGAGGGTCAAGAATTCCAACGGCCAGGTACTGACCCCGGAGATGGCCGTCATCGTCACGCTGCCCACGCCGGCCAGCACGCCATTCGCCAATGGTGCCAAAGAGGTTAAAGCCGAGTATATGCGCGCCTACGGCTACGACTACGTCAAGAGCTGCTGCTCCGCGTTCGATTTCGATTTTCAGAAGATCAGCTAACATGCTTCATTAGTAAAGGGTATGAAATACACATTCTTGGGCTTGGTGGCCCTTTTCGTGGTGTCTTCTTCCTGCGCCCGTTCCAACAATGACCGGCAGGAGACCGCCTCAGGCACGCAATATGCGGAGTCCGACCCCTCTGCGCCTCAGGTGGTGCGTCTCCAAGGCTTTGAGTACCAAGGCGACGGCTACGTCAGCACCGTATATTTCCTCTTCGATGACAAGGGGCGCGTCCGTGGCTGCAACGTCCTGGGCGGTGAGCCTGTCTTCGTGATTGATTGGGATGGCCATGCCTTCTATCCCTACTTCGGCAGCGGCACGTTCAAGACCGACGCCGATGGCCGCATAACGGCATTGAAGGTAAAGGGCTATGAGGACGGCAAGGTAAGCTCCGCCACATTCACCTACGATGCCCATGGCCGTCTGGCCTCGTGGAGCACCAGCGGGGCGCAAGGCAGAGCCGGGGGCAAGTACAAGCGCGACGCTGAGGGTCGCATCGTGGCCATGGCGGAAAACGGCGAGGCCATGCGCTCTGTCAAAGGATATATAAGCTACGGCACGCCCAACAAGCATGGGCTGCACACCGTGGGCGAGGCTGACTTCTTGTTCCGCACGAACAGTTGGGGCGATGCCATACCCGCCCTCTTCGAGGCCGGCCTCCTTGGCGCGGCTTCCAACTTCCTCATCACGGGCGAGGGCAGCGAGGAGAACAGCTACGAGGTCAACGCCGATGGCCTCATAACGAATGAGGAGATTGTCTCCAAAGACCCCTGCGTCTACCTATATGCCGACGGCTTCACCGTCTCTGACGGATATATGGGCGAGGCCATCGCGACCACCTCACGCATACGGTGCAAGACCATCAGGGAGGAGTATTAGTCATATTGAAAACGTCATTAAACAACTTAGCGAATGAGAACTGTAAGAAACCTGCTGGTGCTGGTGATGGCCGTGTTCATCTTCGCCTCATGCTCACTTGTCAAAGGACCTAAAAATTCGGAGACTGACAAAGTTAAGGGCTTCGTCTACGCCAAAATATGGGACTATGACTTGGAGAACAATCCTAAGGGTGCTCTCATAAGATCTTTTGCAACTTCGTTTGTCGGTGCGTGCAATACCCCGATTGAGACAAGAACCGCGAACACCGATGTTGTTGAGTGGAACGTTAATTCTGACGAAATCTCATCAGACTATACCGGGTTCCTTGTGACATATAGGGTGACGCTTAATGATGGAACTTCCTATTATGCGCTCATCGACCTCCTTGAGTTTGACGATGGCCGATATGAGGCTCAACTGATTGCCATAGAGAACACCCTCTCGGCCATCAAGGCCTACATGGACTAGCCGTATGGCATCTGTGTGTTCCCTCCCCGCGTCGCATTGCGACGTGGGGAGTTTTCTTGTGCGCCAGGCCTCTGCGTAACCCGTAAATAGCTATATTTGTGACGAAACGCCCTAAACGAAGTTGCCAATGTCAAGATTCATCAACCCGTTCACGGATGTCGGCTTCAAGATCATATTCGGCCAGGAGGTTAACAAGGATCTCCTGATAGACTTCTTGAACCAGCTGCTCAAGGGCGAGTATGAGGTCACGGATCTCACCTTTGCGGACAAGGAGATGCACGGGGACTCTGTTGACGACAAGTCTTGCATCTACGACATCTTCTGCAAGACGTCCAAGGGCGAGATGATAATCGTCGAGATGCAGAACTCCCGTCAGGTCTTCTTCCGCGACCGCGCCGTCTACTACGTCTCCAAGGCCATGGCCTCGCAGGGGCGCAGGGGTGGCGGTTGGAACTACGAGCTGAAAGCCGTCATCGGAATCTTCTTCATGAACTTCGTGATGGCGCGGGAGCTGTCCGCTGAGGGCCCAGTCCCCGCCCGCGGCGCCAAGT
>CAKUVM010000052.1 GCA_934699135.1 uncultured Bacteroidales bacterium | reverse complement strand
TTTACAGTCTGTCCCATTTGACCACTCTGGAAACCTCCCATCACTTACGCTCGCCTTTCAATCAGGGAGAAAGACAAGAGCCAATAGAGGGACTCGAACCCACGACCGGCTGATTACAAATCAGCTGCTCTACCAACTGAGCTATATTGGCAGGTGGGTAAGCTATCTATGTCGCACCGCTCAACCTAATACCTTTGCTGCGGTCAGGCCCTGGAGGATTCAAAGGGAGCTGGTCGCATAGGACTTACCCGTGTGCTTTGTGACTGCAAAATTACATCAAATTCATTTCTTTGCAAATCTTGAGGCCTGTTTTTCACCATAGATTTTGCAGTGTGATGATATTTGTTTGTGTTGCAGTGCATTGCGTGTGATGCTATATGCCGTTTCTGCGCAGTTTTTCCACGAAGTGGTCTATCTTGGCCAGCTCGTGCGGGATGTCGATCCTCTGTGGGCAGTGTGGCGCGCACTGTCCGCACCCTATGCAATAGGCTGCCTGACGGAGCTTTGGCACGCTGCGGTCATAACCGACGAGGAAAATTCTGCGGTTGCGGGCGTAGACCTCCTTGACGTCGTCGCTGTCCGCCTTGGCGTCTTTCACCATGGGCATATGACCCTCGTTGATGCATTTGTTGTAGTGCAGCAGGTTGGCCGGGATGTCTATGCCGTAGGGGCATGGCATGCAATATTTGCAGTCGTTGCAAGGGATGGTGTTGAGGCTCATCATCTCTTGCGCCACATCTTCCAAGAAATCCATATCGCTCTGGGTCAGTGGCTTAAATGGCGAGTAGGAGGCGAGATTGTCTTTCAGGTGCTCCATATACGTCATTCCGCTCAACACCGTCAGCACGTCGGGGAACGTGCCGGCGTATCGAAACGCCCACGACGCCACGGATCTTTGCGGTTCCCTCTCTTTGAGCCTTGCGGCAATGTGGTCGTTGACGTTGGAGAGGCGGCCGCCTAGCAGAGGCTCCATAATGACGGCCGGGATGCCGCGCTTTGCCAGTTCGTTATAGAGGTATTCGGCGTTGGTGTTCCGCTCGTTGATTTGCTTGGCGTAGTGCCAATCGAGGTAGTTGAGCTGGATTTGCACAAAGTCCCACTTAATCTCATCGTGGCGCGAGAGCAGGTGGTCAAAGACCTCCACGTCGCCGTGGTATGAGAAGCCGAGGTTGCGGATTCTGCCCGCCTTGCGCTCCGCGATGAGGAAGTCCAGCATGCCGTTGTCCAAATATCGGTGGCGATAGGCCTCCATTCCGCCCATGCCAATGGCGTGGAGCAGCATATAGTCAATATGGTCGGTCTGAAGCTCCTTGAACGACTTGCGGTACATCTTGATGGACTCCTCGCGGCTCCACGTCTGCTCCGCGAAGTTAGACAGCTTGGTGGCAATGTAATAGGAGTCTCTTGGGTGGCGGCTTAGCGCGATGCCCGTGGCTCGCTCGCTGAGGCCTTTGCAATAGGCAGGCGAAGTGTCAAAATAGTTCACTCCGTGCGCCAAGGCATAGTCCACCAGTCGGTTTACCATCTCTTGGTCAATATCGCCATTTTCGTCTGTTGGCCATCTCATGCAGCCATAGCCTAGGAGAGACACATGGTCTCCCGTGGTGGGCGTGACGCGATACTCCATCATGCCGTCTTGCGCCTCAGCGGGCGCGGCCGCGCCTCGGCTCCCGCTGTTGGCGCAAGACGACGCCGTGAGGGCCATTGCGGCCCCGGCGCCCAGCCGCCCAACAAACTCTCTTCTGCTTATCTTGTCCATGCCTATATCTCCTTGTGGTTCTCGTGACCTTCGACATATATGGCGCTCAGTGGCCGTGAGGGGCACACGTGTTCGCACGCTCCGCACCCGATGCATCGGGCCTCATTGACGGCCGGGATGCGCAGTTCGGGGTTGTCTTGGCTCTTGACCATGGCAATGGCCCCGTTGGGGCAGTGGCGGGCGCAGTTGCCGCAGCTCACTCCATCGGTGTTCACCACGCAACGATCCGCCACCCACACGGCGTGGCCAATCTGTGTGGACGACTTTGTGGGCAGGTCTATCGGCCTTATGGCTCCAGTGGGGCACACTTGCGAGCAGACATTGCACTCAGGTCGGCAGAATCCGCGTTCGTAGCTCATGCGCGGCTGCATGAGCGTTGCCATATCGGTTGAAGGGCGCAGGACGTTGTTGGGGCATTGCGCCACACACAGTTGGCACCCTGTGCAGTGGCGGCTGAAGTGGCGCAGGCTCACTGCTCCCGGTGGCACGATGTCTGTGGCGCGGCGGGCGGGCTTCTTGTCCTCGAGTATTGTCAGTCCGCCGTCCACCACCTTCTCCTTTTGCGCCTGCGCCGCGCTTACGGCCAATATGCCCAGGCCGGCCAAGAATGAGCGCCGGGCGCCATCGGGCGCGTCGCCCCCGCTTTGGGGGGTAGTCACGCGCCAACGTGCCTTATAGTGAATGGCGCCGCGCTTGCAGTTGTCAATGCAGTTGAAGCACGCCACGCAACGGCTCGTGTCAATGTATGGTGTCTGGCCGTCAGATTTATGCGCATTGATGCATGCGGCCTTGCAACTCTTTTCGCACATGCGGCAGCCTACGCACCGCGAGTTGTCTATGACAGGCGCGAAGAGAGAAAATTTTGAGACGTAGCCCAGGAGAGTGCCGACGGGGCATATGGTGTTGCAATACGTCCGGCCGTTGCGCCAGGCCAAGACACCTATGGCGATGAGCGTGACGATGGCTATGGCAAAAGTGGGCCATGTCCGCACCCATACGTCCGTCGCGCTAAAGGCGTAGGAGCCGGCGGCCTCGGCTCCATAGGCGAGCAAATTGTTGACAGACTGATAGACAGGCTGAAAAACGTTTTGCGCAATGCGGCCAAACGAGCTATAGGGCGCAAGCAAAGCCACCAGGCTGCCTAGGCCTGCCGCCAAAGCCGCGACAAAAACGGCGGCCACGGCAAAACGCAGCACCCGCTTCTCTTTGGAGAAAAAATATCGCCTAGGTTTGGCCTTGAGTCCCAGACGCGCAAAGGCGTCTTGCAGCAGGCCCAGGGGGCAGATGACGGAGCAATATACACGTCCGAAGAGGAGCGTGATAAGCAGCAGCACGGCCACAGTGATGAGGCCGCCCCCTAGCAGCGATGGCAAAAACTGTATGTGAGCCAAACGGTTGAGATGTATGGCCCCCCATCCGCTCACATCAACAAACAAAAAGGTTATGGCCGCGAGCATAATCAGGCCCAGACCCAAACGTATCTTTCGCAACATGGTATTGAAAAGCAATGTCTGTGGGGGAGCGTGCCCCCCTTACGCCAAAACTAGCTCAAACAGCTCGGAAATTCAAGACGCGCGGCTAAATACGTTCATCGTCTGATTCTAAATAACCGGCCGCGCCATCTTCACGCCTTGATTCCGACAAAGAGGACATCATCAGTCTGTGGCAGGTCTCCTTTCCACTGCACGAAAATCTCTTGGATGGTAAGGTTCTGCTCGTCCATACTGTCTCTGTGGATGCTTTCGAGAAACCTCTCGATGCGCGAGTTTTTCATTTTCTCGCCATTTTGCCCGCCAAACTGATCACTATACCCGTCGGTATACATATAGAAAAGGTCGCCGGGTTGCAGTTGTGCCGTAGTGGTCTCGAACTTGCGTTTGCGCAGCTTGGGGTCCAGATCTCCCACGCTTCTTTTTGTGCCTCTGACGGTGTGCAGGGTGTTGCCTTGGAAGAACACTATGGGCCTTCGCGCGGCAGCGATTTTGAGGATGTGCGTCTTCATGTCCAGCACGGCTATGCCGGCATCCAACCCATCTTTAGCGGCCGCGCCCTCGCCTCTGTTGTGCGCCAGATTCTCAATGAGGCTGTGGTCTAGCATCTCCAGCATAGTCCCCGGATCGGTCGAGTCCTCGGGGCTGTGGCTGCAGATGTCGTTGAGGATGGTGGCGGCAATCATGGAGAGGAAAGCCCCCGGCACGCCATGGCCTGTGCAGTCCGCGCAACAGACTATCAGCTTGTCGCCTTTCTGTGTGAACCACAGGAAGTCTCCACTTACAATGTCCAGCGGGCTTTGAAAGACGAAAGCCCCAGATATGGGGTAAGAGTTAAGGGTCTCTGGGCTGGGAGATATGGACTGCTGGATGTGCTGCGCATACGTTATGCTGTCCGATATTCGGCTGTTGGTGGCCTCCAAGGCATGCGTCTGTTGCTTCAGCTCCTCCACTTTCTGGTTCAGCTCGTCTTGCAGTTTATTGTTGCGCGACAGCGTGGCCTTGGCCTCTCGCTTAGACCGTAGGCGTATGACGGCGGTGATGATGAAGCCTATTACGAAGACGGCCGCGACGTGCAGCAAAATGAGGAAATGCACCCGCCGCTTATGACCATCGTCTTGTCTGACGCGCTGGTTCGAGCCTTCGGCAAGCTCCTGTTCGCGCTGCCTGTCATTGAAAGAGAAGACGTCATTGTGCAGTTCGATGCCCCGTTGCCTCTCGGCGTTGAGAATGGCGTAGGCCTCCTCATAGCGCCCTTGCGCCACCCAGAAAGTGCGTCGGCTCTCATTGACGAGAGAGAGATCAAATGGGGTGAGATCCATCGAGGCGGGGATGGAGTCAAAGAGCATCGCCTTGGCGGCGTGGAGGTCATGCCGCAGGGTGAAGACCTCGCCTCTCAGCAGAGCGTATGTCAGCTTGCCATCTTTGCTAAGCAGTTTGGTGTCAATCTTTTTACTGTATTGGTCGGCCCACTCCAACTCGCCCATGCGGCAGCGCGCTAGCCCTTGGAATGCCATGGCGTCAGAAAGGAATGTCCGGAGGCCCGTCTTGCCAATCAGCATCTCCAGCCTGTTTATGGCCGTGGAGGCCTGCGAATATTGACACAAGAAAAAGCGCAAACGTACCAATTGGCGGAGATACAAAATCTTGGAGCGGTCTGTGACCTTGTCATATATCTGGCTGGCCTTGACAAGCAGCCTGTCGGCCAACGTCACGTCACACAAGTCTATGGCCACCCCCGCGCACTCGGAGAGCGACGCCATGCGGCAGGCATAGGGGATCTCAGCGAGTGAGGCTTTGCCTATGGTCACCTCGGCCTTCCGCAGCTGGGAGAGGCACCCCTGCCAGTCATGGATGTCTCGACCCGCCTGGGCCAAGAGTTCGGAAATTTTTACGATTCGGTGCGTATATTCGGCCTCGCGCGCGGCATCTAGGCTCCTTTGCAAGTGGTGGTAGCAGCTGTCCACCATCTTGACATCGTAGAAAGCCGCGCCCATGACATACTCCATGTCGGCCCTCAGCCTTATGCCCTCTGGCGAGGAACTGGCTCGCGAGGACTTCAGCGCGTCTAGCGCTCGCTGGGCGTAGGCCAAGGTGGAGTCTTTGGTCCCTTGCTGGCAGAAATACCAGGCGCTGAGGATGTCGGCGTCGATCTGTGGCGAGACGAAACTGCCAGCGGGTTGCTTAATGCGCAGGGAGCGGAGCCGGCACACCGCGCGAGAGAAACCCACGGTGTCGCACTCCGACACCTGTGACATCAGGGTCTCATAGGATCCCACATGACCCAAACCCCTCCCTTTGTCGCAAGAGCATAGCGATGCGGCGACCGCCATTGTCGCCCAGAGTGATATCCTATTTAAAATGGTTGCCATAGAGCTGCCAGATCGGCGTAAAAATATGGAAAATATATATCGCCTGCAACATTAATGGATGAATGACCGTAAGAAAGTGACCAGCTGTCTGAGCTTGGTGACGAATTGACAAACGGCGCATGCGTCTTGGCGTTATTTCCGCCTCACAACGCCTAGAAACCATCCACGCAATTATTCTCATCACTTCTTAGTAACTTTGGGTCTCAGGTGTCATACACTCCAGCCAGATGATTGAGAGTTCGAATAGTTTTATTGACAGCATTGTGGTTCACCAGATGGGCTGCAAGGCGGAGGGTGGTGAGCTGCGGCTGTCGAGCGGCCCGATTGACATGACGGGTCGTGATGATATGGCTGATTTGCTCCGTCTTTACTTCTTCAGGCCTTTCACCACCGACTCCTATTTCAACCTGACGTCAGAGACCGGCCCCGAAGGCAACGAGGTGTTTCGTGCGGCGGATGACGTTTTCGCGGGCAAGGCCGATTTCTACCAGACATCCATTCAGCTGGCGCGAAGGCTTTTCGAGGCCTCGAACCACCCAAAGATACGCGGTGGGGAGATATACATGTCACTTTTCCGCGGGTGTGTGGTGGACGGGCAGGTGTGCGATGCCGTGGGAATCTTTAAATCAGAGAGCAAAGAGACGTTTTTGCGCATTATGATGGGCGATGAGCGTCAGGTGGAGCTGGGCTCGCAAGAGGGCATCAACATAAAAAAACTTGACAAAGGGTGCATAATATTCAATCTGGAGCGCGAAGACGGGTTTCGCGTCTGCGCCGTTGACAACCTCAACAAGGGGCAGGAGGCGCGTTTCTGGATGGATGACTTCTTGGGCTTGAAGCCGCGTGAAGACAACTTCTTCTATACAGACAGCTATTTGAAAATGTGCAAAGGCTTCGTGAATGATGTCTTTAACGACCAGAATCATGTGACCAGGGCGGAGCAGATTGACCTGATGAACAAGTCGATAGACTTCTTCAAGAAGAACCCCCAATTCTCAAACGACCAGTTTGAGCAGAGCGTGATGGTGGAGCCTAACGTAATTGACGCTTTCAATGAATACAGAAAAACATATGAGCAAAACGCAAACTTGCAGCAGCCTCTGCCGCAAGAGTTTGACGTCTCCGCCGATGCCGTGAGGCAGGAAAAGAAGAACTTCAAGGCCGTGATTAAGCTCGACAAGAACTTCCACGTCTACGTCCACGGCAGTCGTTACTATATGGAGAAAGGCTATGACGCGGAGCGCGATATGAACTATTACAAGCTCTTCTTTAAGGTGGAGGAGTGAAAGCCATGGAGAAGAGACTGCCAGACGCCTTTGTGGAGCGAATTCGCCGCCAAAGGGTGGACGCTGAAGAATTTTTAGCCGCCATAGGCCGTGAGCCGTGGCTCTCGATACGCCAAAATCCGTTCAAGCAGCCCGCTTGCGGGTTGGGATTGGAGATGGGCGATGGCGTGCCATGGTGCCCAGACGGGCATTACCTCGCGTCGAGGCCCCTCTTTACCAAGATGCCTTCTTTTCATGCCGGGGCTTTCTACGTGCAGGAGGCCTCCAGTATGTCACTCTCCGTGGCGTTGGCCGCCGCGGCCCCGTTGCTGCCCCCGTGCCCCGTGTGCCTTGACATGTGCGCCGCGCCAGGTGGCAAGACCACGTTGCTCATCAGCCGACTGGGAGAACGCGGCGTGGTGGTGGCCAACGAGGTGGTGCGTCAGCGCGCTTGGGTTTTGCGAGAGAACGTGGCCAAGTGGGGCTGCCCGTCGGCCATAGTGACCAACAAGACGGCGGAGCAGGTGGCGGCTTCAGGACTCCGATTCGACCTCGTGGCCGTGGACGCCCCTTGCAGCGGCGAGGGAATGTTCAGAAAAGACCAGACTGCCGTTGACGAGTGGTCGGCCAAGGCGGCCGCAGACTGCGCCACTCGCCAGCGCGACATATTGTCGCGGATATGGCCAGCGTTACAGACGGGCGGCCTGCTTATATACTCCACCTGCACATTCAACCCAGAGGAGAACGAGAAAAACGTGGAGTGGACGGCGGCGGAGCTTGGAGCCGAAGTGCTGCCGATGCCTATGCCAGACGGTGTTGGCATAGAGACCCTGCTGACAGCCGCGGGGCCGGCCTACGCCTTCTATCCCAACAAGGTGCGAGGCGAGGGGCTGTTCATCTGTCTCTTGCGCAAGACATCGGCAAGTGCGCCACAGCCGCGACAGAAGCTAAACAGGGGAAAAGGGCAGCCCTCGCAAGACCTAAAAGAAGTGGCCGCAGGCCGTGAGTACGTCAATGGCGTGAAAATATATCGGCGTGGCGCTGAGCTGATGGGTTTCCCCGTGGCGCAGTCTGCCGCAATGGCGAGAGTTGCCGAGGCGCTAGACCCTTTGCTCTGTGGCGTGCCGATAGGCGCGTTGACGGTAAAGAAAGGGGTCGAGACCCTCACGCCGTCCGCCGAGTTGCCGCTCTCGCTCGCATATAGGTCAGGCGCCTTGCCAGAGGAGGAGTTGGGTGAGGCTGACGCCCTGAAGTTTCTCCACGGCGATGCCGACATAAGGCTGCCGCAGGGGCCGGACGGCTGGTGCGTCGTGGCCAACCAGGGCTTGCGCCTTGGGCTGGTGAAGAGGATTGGACGTAGAATCAATAATTACTACCCAAAGGAATGGAGAATAAGAATGAGCGTGGATTAGCGCGCCTGATGGCCTCTATGGCAATTGTGACGTTGCTTGCGGCGTGTGGGCGCAGCCGGCTGACGGCCAAGCCTCAATATACGCCGGGGCTTGTTGACGACTCCGTGGCCGTGGAGGATCGTACGCCAGGGCGTTATGTGCCAGACGTATATATCCTTAGCCTGGATAGCGGGGTTGACAAAGACTCAGTGGCTGCGGATGTCCGCATGATTGGTGGGACTGTCATATACAGCTACGCCAGCTTCAACATGATGGCGATAAAAATTCCGCACTCCATGACAATTGAGGATGCCATACGCGCCATGCCAAGCTTCCGCGGCAACGCCTCGCCGGACCAGATGTGCGAGCTTGACGACACTGGCACATCATTTCACTGAAAGAGCATAGAACGATAGATAACACACACTAATTAATGGCAAGATCTAGAAAAAACAAGCCCGAATTGCTTAACGTCACGGTGGACGATATGGCGGCCGAGGGCAAGTCGATATGCCGTGTTGACGACCAAGTGGTCTTCGTCACAGGCGCGGTGCCTGGCGACGTGGTGGACATCCAGGTGACGAAGAAGCGCAGCAATTACGCGGAGGGTTTCATAACGCGTTTTCATAAATATTCGCCGTTGAGGATCGACCCTTTCTGCCCATATTTCGGCAAGTGTGGCGGTTGCAAATGGCAGTTCATACCCTACGAGAAACAGGTGGAGTATAAGCAACGCGAAGTGGTTAACAACCTTCGGCGGTTGGGGCGTGTGGAGCTGCCGGAGCCAATGCCTATTTTGCCATCGGAGCATAACAGGGAGTATCGCAACAAACTGGAGTTTACTTATTCAGCCAAGCGGTGGCTGACGCCAGAGGAGCTGGCGGACCCGGAGGTGGCCAAGACGCCTGGGGTCGGTTTCCACGTCCCTGGTCTCTTTGACAAGGTTGTGGACATAAAAGAGTGTCACCTCCAAGCGGAGCCCTCAAATGCCATAAGGAACTGGACGCGCGACTATGCTTTTGAGCATGGGCTGACGTTTTATGACCTGCGCGAGCGCACGGGCCTGCTCCGCAACCTGACGATACGCACGGCCTCTACTGGTGACGTGATGGTGATAATGTCTTATGGCGAAGACGCTCCAGACGAGATAAAAGCTATGTTGGAGGCTATGAAAACGGCATTTCCGCAGATAACAAGCCTCATGTATGTGGTGAACACTAAGGCCAACGACACGATAACGGATTTGGAGATATCCTGTTTCAGTGGTCAGCCGTTCATAACAGAACAGATGGGCGACGTGAAGTTTCGGATAGGTCCCAAGTCATTTTATCA
This sequence comes from uncultured Bacteroidales bacterium, assembly GCA_934699135.1. Lineage (GTDB taxonomy): Bacteria > Bacteroidota > Bacteroidia > Bacteroidales > Marinilabiliaceae > W3P20-009. Next base: position 476 of record CAKUVM010000052.1, on the reverse strand, counting down.
GACCAACTCCGAGCAGGCGCATCGCCTCTACGATGTGGCCAAAGAATTTGCCGGGTTGACTGGCGATGAGATTGTTTATGACCTTTACACAGGCACAGGCACCATTGCAAACTATGTGGCGCGCCGCGCGCGCAAAGTCATTGGCGTGGAGTATGTCCCTGAAGCCATTGAGGATGCCAAGGTGAACTCGCGGATCAATGGCATTGAGAACACGGAGTTTTTCGCTGGCGACATGAAGGACGTGCTGACACTTGACTTCATTAGTGAGCATGGCCGGCCGGACGTGATGATTGTTGACCCTCCGCGCGCGGGAATGCACCCCGACGTTGTGGACACCATCTTGAAGTCTGCCCCAAAGCGAATTGTATATGTGAGTTGCAATTCAGCCACGCAGGCGCGCGACATCCATATGATGGACGCAGAATATAAAGTGGCGGCCTTGCGCCCCGTGGATATGTTCCCCCACACACATCACG
>CAKUVM010000051.1 GCA_934699135.1 uncultured Bacteroidales bacterium | reverse complement strand
AAAGCGGAGCCAGACTTGGCAGGATAAAGCTGAAACTGAGGGAGCGCGAAGGGTGCGTGATAATCCTGCTCATCACACACAAGCGCGATTTTCTCAAAACCTACGGCGAAGACCGAATAAGCGAGATTCAGGGCTTGGCTCATAGGCACTTCGACAAGTATACCAATGTGGGGTATAATTTGCTGGAACTGACAGCCCCCGCCGATGTTGATAAGGTTAAGGATATGATAGGAGGTTTCGACAACACCCCTAAGTGGCATGATGTTCTCTTATGATTTTAGTGTGTAGGCATTATGGGAAGTATCAAGATGGCTGTTCTCGGCACGCAGGGGCTGGTAAGACAACTCTAGTGGCGGGTTTGCGGGATAAGTTTTCCCCTGACGGTGGATACGCCCCGACAATTCTCGATTTCTTCATGATTAAATAACCATCATATATGTTTCCTCTATTAATTCCACTTATAGCAATTGGTACCCTGATAATTAGTACTACCATCGCAGTTTTATGTAAGAAAGCCCACAAAATCGCCATTTTCGGAACGACAGAGTCCGGCAAAACCACTCTTTGGCGCGCGTTGCAGGGGTTGCCTGTCGGAGGCTCCCACCATGCTACTCCAGACCGTGTAGGAGTGCTAAGTTTCAAGTTCACAAAGTCCAATGGCGATACTGTCAGGGTGGCTAAGGGTTGTGACATCCCCGGCAAGGACGATATTTTTCAAAATGCGTGTGACAGTATTTTAAACGAGGACAAGATGGTTGTCCTCTTCCTGGTCTCTGCCATAGATGTCATGTCTGGTAATATTTACGAGAGTGGGGCTCGGCTCCGAAAGATAAAGATGATTATTGAGGGGCATGAAAAATGCGCCATCATATTGTTCTTGACACATAAGCGAGATTTTATCAACAGATATGGCGAGGGGCGGATTAGCCAGGTCATTGGCAAGGCTCATGAGTGTTTTAATAAATACACGAAGGAAGGATATCATCTGTTGGAGTTGACTAATTCTTCCGATGTTAACAGGATAAAGGATCTGTTCTGATGAGTTATTCATTTTTCTTCCAGGCCCCCAACCGAGAGGATGCCGACACTCTCATTGTCGATGGCCGCAAGTTGGAGTTCGGCACCGATGAGCGTCAACGTGAGTTTGCGAGTCTCAATAAGGAGGCGGATCAATATATGTGGCATCCAGTGCCATGGTCTACGGTGTCGATTGGATGTCTAGAGGCTGCCAAATCTAAATTGCGAGATTGGAGACAGAAGACCCCCAAACGCTATTTCGCCAAAGGCTATTTCAACGAGTTAGATGATTGCGGCCGTCATGTCGGCTTCCTTTTCTGCTCCGACCTGCCTGCTGGCGAGGCCTTGGAGCAACTAATCGCGGTGGCGAGGAGTGAGGGTTTTACGCTGCACCCCGATGTAGAGGCCAAGTTCCGTGAGAATGAAAGTTGTCGTAGAAGGTCGCCGTTCTCAAAAAAAAAGACCATTAGCTTGCTAGTCATCCTGATGATGATTGCGGCCGTGGCGGCGTGGCTCATCTTACGTTGACTTACGCCACGTCCCAAATAGTTTTCTGATAATGACAACCGAAGTAATATGAACACTCCACAATTGAAAGACCTCGTCCTCGTTGCCGATGGCGACTTGGAATATGGTGTGAACCATGGCTTCTATTCTGACTTTCGCAAAGACAACGTGAGCGTTGTCTCAATTGACGCCCCCGACTCCCTGAGGCAGGTTCCGTTCCATAGCTCTTGCCCACCTCGCGTCAACTGCCTCTACGCCTTAGACGTTTATTCTGGCAGTTACGTTCTGATTGCCGATGAAGATCAAAACGAGGTGGACAGCTCAGACATCTTTGCGGGCACTATGGCCGAGGCTCTTCGCCAAGCTCTGCTCCTGATGGGCGCAAAAGAGATTTCTATGGCCAATATGCGCGAGACGTTCAGTTCGCCAAGTAACGATGTTCGCGTGAGCGGCGGAAGCATTATGGTCAACGCCGATGTCAGTGTCAACTATTCGAGCGATGCCACGGCTCGGTTCTCGCAGAAGGTTATTGGGCGGTTCCCCAACAACAGGCCCGTGTCTGCCGACGAGGTGGAAAGTTTCATAAACTCGCGCAGGCTGAGAGGCTCCATGCCTATGCTCAGTAACTTTTTGGACTTGATGCGCAGGGGGTGCCTTGATGGCGTGACGCAAGATATAACGGTGGACGTGTTCAAGGAGAGGAACACAGCCCTGGACATCGCCGTGGGGCTAAACATCAGGGCTCTCGGCTTCAAGACCGACTTCAACCGCAAGACCCGCCAGACAACTCACTCCACCAAGACATTCTGCGTCCAGTTCTAGTGCCATCCCCACTGAAAGGACTCCATCTCGTGCCAAATCTCCTTCCATGAGTGAGATTTGGCGCGGTCTTTTTATATTCCCCCCAGCCATCTTCCGCGGGGCTTTATTCCCCCTTGCCCCGCAATCCCCGCGGAAATGCAAAAAACTGAATCTTTAATAAAAAAAAAACGCTAACGCCCATTCCCGAGTGCCTTACCTTTGCGCCCGGCCATTGGGCCGACACGGCGATCCAACGCCGCCAAATTCAAGAATAACAAACAACTAAACAGTTAAGTGTATGAGAAACGTTCTATTGTTTTTTCTTCTCGCCACTTGCCTCTCGCTGAGCGGACGGGTTATGGCGCAAGATGAGGGCATACAGGCTCAAGGCAAAGGCTGGGTGTTGACTAAAGACAGTTGCCTCACAATTACCAAAGATTATGATGGCGACATGATGGCGGCAGTCATTGATGAGTACGACTCCGAAATATGGATGAAACGGCTTATCATTGAGGAGGGAGTGACATCCACTGAGAATTTTAAGTGGGCTTCGAGATCTTACCAATATTGCAATTGGTTATCGTCCATTACACTCCCGCGAAGTATGACCAGCTTGGTGATAATGCGAGAGTATTATGATGAGCTTGAATGTTGGGGAAGGTCTTACTCTTATTTTGCCGCAGACACAGTCATTTGTCTTAGTGAGGTTCCCCCATCTGTTGATAACGGTGTCTTTCTCCGAGGCCATGGAATCCTTCAAGTCCCTAAGGGTTGCATCGAGGCCTACCGGTCATCTGATTGGGCTATTTATTTTGATGCCATTGTGGATCGGCCTGACACCACAGTCGTTATGCAACCATATGGGCGCGGGTGGGAGATTAAGGACGACTCCGTGCTTGTGATCAATAAGGACTACGTCTGGCCTCCTACGGGGAATGATTATTATCAGCAATACGTGTGGCATTATCCTGATGACAAAATAAACACGGTAGTTCTTGAGGATGGTGTCACTTATGTGGGAGATGGTTTTTGCACATGTTTCCGAGGCTACGTAAATTTGCCTAGCACCATTGAGAAGTGGGGTAGTGGCGTTTTTTTTGAGGCGAATGTTTTAGGAGATTTAGTCTTGTATGATGGGGAATGTCTAGGATTTATAAGAAGTATTGAGGGCGATTTGATTATGGCAGGAGGTGAGTTCAATGGTTTAGGTGGTGTGTACTCCCTAGGCGGCGATCTCATTCTCCGAGATGGCCTGAAAGCCATAGGTGACGATGCGTTCAGCTACAGCAGATGGGGAGACAAGCCCATACCCGCGTTGCCACCGTCCGTTGAGCGAATAGGCGCAAGGGCTTTCAAAGGCCAAAAAGATTTGTGGTCTTTTACCGTGCCGCCATCGGTTATAGAAATAGGCGATGAGGCCTTTGCTGGCACACGCCTCAATAGCATAGACTTGCCGCCATCTCTCCAAAAGGTAGGTGCCGGGGTCTTTGCCGACCGAGAAGAGTGCGCCATATGGGTTCGTTGCTATGCTGTGGAACCTCCCGAGCTCAAGTCTACATATAATTTCCTGAGTTGCACAGATCCCGAAGGAGGGTGGACTATTCTAGACGTCCCAGAAGAGTCTTATGACAAATATGAAGCTAGCCCGTGGTGGGATCTCTTTGCGACTTTTGGGACAAATAGCCTCCCATATGAATACAACTACACCTCCCTCAAAGAGGCCGACCGTGAGGCTGTGCGTGTGAGCGTCAAGGGCGGCGTGGTGAGTGTGTCCGGCGGCGAGCCTTTTGAGGTGTACGACCTTGCGGGCCGCAAGATGCCAAGCGGGCGGCCTTTGCCTGCAGGCGTCTATGTGGTGCCCACTTCGGCTGGCTCGCGAAAGGTTGTTGTCAGGTAACCCCACATCCGCAAGCTTCGCGTTTATCGCGGAAATAAAGGCGCGGGGGCAAATCGCCCCCGCGCCTTTTCCTTTGTTGTCTTTTGCGGCTGCGGGTGTCAGATGACAACAGGTGCTGCGGAAACGAGGAGCCAGCGTGGCTCTAAATTCCCCCCAAAAACCTTATATTTGGGCATCAAGCGAACCATAAGCGAAGGAGTCCATATGACAGAGCTTCTCAACCCGATATACGACGCCTCGTTCAAATACCTAATGGAAGATCAGCGAGCCGCCAAGGTTCTCCTCTCGGCTCTGTTGCGTCGCAAGGTGACGGACATACGCCCCATGGCCCACGAGCATGTCGACAAGACGCGCGACCGCGCGACGGGCAAAGACCTCGGCATCTACCGGCTAGACTACTCAGCCATGGTCGAGACAGACGACGGAGAGCAGGAGTCGGTGTGCATAGAGTTACAGAAAGTGTGGTACGAGACCGAGATCTATCGTTTCCGCAAATACCTCGGAGGCCAATACTCCGACCCCTCCAACGTGGAGGATGGCACCAAGGTGCCGCGCCACATCATTGCCATATACCTGCTCGGCCACACCATCAGCGAGACTGACAGCCCCATAGCCTATAGCCACGGCGGCTCCCTCACCGACTACGATGGGCATCCCATAGCTCCCAGCGGGTCATGCGGCGGCTACGGCGGTGGCAAGTTCATCCGAAGCCTCACGCACGATGTCGTCATAGTCCAGATCCCGCGCCTGCCGGATCGCCCCCGCAACGCCGCGGAGCGCATCCTGGCCGTTTTCGACCAACGCCGCGTGAGTCCTAACGACTATCACGTGATCGAGGTGCCTGATGACTGCCGCGTCAGCGACGACGCCCTGACCTCCCGCCTCCGTATGGGCCTGGCGGACAGCCGCCTCCGCGCCAAGATGGACATAGAGATGGAGTTCCAGCTGGAGCTGGAGACCCGCAGCGCCGAACTTCGCCAGGCCAAGGAGATGTTGGCCTCCAGCCAGAAGGAGTTGGAGACCAGCCAGAAGGAGTTGGAGACCAGCCAGAAGGAGTTGGAGACCAGTCAAAAAGAGCTAGAAGCCAACAAGAAGGAGTTGGAGACCAGTCAAAAAGAGCTAGAAGCCAGCCAGAAGGAGTTGGAGACCAGTCAACGTGAGTTGGAGACCAACCGGATGGAATTAGAGAATAGTCAACGTGAGTTGGAGACCAACCGGATGGAATTAGAGAATAGTCAGAAAGAGCTGGAAAAGAATCGCGACGAGCTAGAGCGGAGCCGCGAGGAGAGCCTTAGACTTATCCGCTCGTCGGTCATCGCCCTGTCAAAAGCCGGCTTGCCCGTCACCGCCATAGCCGCCACGCTGGGCGTGGGGGAGGATGTGGTGAAGGCCACCTTGGCGAAAGGTCAATAGGTCTTTGCGCGATGGCGGAGCATAACGACCTTGGCCGCCTGGGCGAGGATGTCGCGGCAGCCTATTTGACAGAGAGGGGCTACAATATCATCTGCCGAAATTGGCGCCATCGGCATAAAGAGGTTGACATCGTGGCAATGGACGGTGATGTGCTTGTCTTTGTCGAGGTCAAGACGCGTTCGGCGGCCATGGCGCCTTCCGACCTTGTGTCGTTTGCCAAGGTGAGATATTTGGAGACGGCCGCCGAGGCTTATATTCGGCAAAGCAATTTCCGCGGCGATGCCCGTTTTGACCTTGTCGTGCTGACGCGAAAGGCGGGTGGTTTCGACATTCTGCTCATCCCGTCCGCTTTCAGATAGTTTGAGGCTTACTTTTTTTATAACAAACATCAGCTTAAATGTCTAATACATCGCGCAATGCGCATCTGCCGCTAGTCATCGCCTGCATCTTCAGTCTCATAGGCTCTGTTGGCGGCATCTTGTATGGTTTCGGGCTCTCGGCCATAAGCCAGTTTAGCCATTCCGAAGTCTCAGACATCCTTACAGCGCAAGGCGTTGAGGCCTCGTCAGATATTGTGGGAGGCGTTTTCGCCATGGCCGGGCTTGGGGTCTATTTCTCATTTTTTAATGTGGTGGAGATTGTGGGGCTGGTTTTTCTACTTTTGAGCCGTCGCCTAGGCTTTCATGTTTATGCGGCCTCACAGATAGGCCTGACGGGTCTCTTTGTTATGGCTTTTGGCCTGGCCGGGTCGCTCACTTTCATTGTGTGGAATTTGCTGTGGGTGCTGATCTACTTGAGGCTCACTCGCTTAGCCTTTGATAACGGGCAAGGAAGAAGCCGTTGAGTATTATGATGTTGCGGTGTCTTTGGGTGTGCCTCGCGCTGCTTTTGCCGTTCGCCGCGCAGGGGCAGTTCTATTCCACTGGCTCTGACCCCATTGAGCTCCATTGGCAACGCCTGGGGGGCTACTTGTGGAGCATCGATGCCGACACCGCCGCCGCCCGTTGGGCTTTGTGCGCCAATCGCGAGCTTAGTCGCGCGGCTCCGCTCCTATATTCTGACTTCTCTCCCGCCCTGCGTCGCCGACCAGTCTCTGTCATTGTCCATTCGCGCCACGCCTACTCCAACGGTCTTGTCAGCTGGGCCCCGAAGCGGCTAGAGGCTTTCGCCTATGACATTGGCGCTGACGATTGCGTGCCGTGGGTGCGTCACCTCATGACCCATGAGTATCGGCATGTCCTCCAGACCCAGTCCACCATCTGCGGCTTTTCCCGTGGGCTATACGCCCTCTTCGGTGAGCAGTCCGTGGGGTTGGTAGTGGGACTTTTCGTCCCGCGTTGGGCGTTGGAGGGCGACGCCGTGTGGGCTGAGACGCAATACACTTTCGGCGGCCGTGGCCGAGACGCCTTGTTCCTCCAGCAGATGAGGTCCCTTGTGGCAGGCGGTTCCGCGCCGTCATATTCGCAGGCCTATTTTGGTTCCTACGGTCGCCGTGTGCCAAACTATTATCATATGGGCTATCTTATGGTCTCCGCCGTCTCTGACACTCTCGGCAATGCCGTGTGGTGTCGGGCCTTGGAGGCCGTAGGGCGCAAGCCGTTCACCTTTGTCCCTTTTCCGCGTTCTTTGCGGCAGCAGACGTCTATGCGCCCCATGGCTCTATACTCTTGGGCCATAGGTCATTGGGCGGAGACTTGGAAGGCGGAGTCCGCACGCCGCGCCGCCACGCCGTGCCGCCCTTTATGGCCGCGACGTGCGGACTATGAGGAGGTTTTGCATCCTGTGCAGTGTGCGGGCGGATGGATGGCTCATGTCTCCTCGCCGGCCTGCGTGGCGCATTTCGCCGTTATTGACTCTTTGGGGCGCGAGGTGTGGAGGCTGACACCTTCAGCTCGCAACGAGGAGCGTTTTTGCCTGCGCGGCGACACTCTTGTGTGGAGTGAGCGGCGGCAACACCCGCGGTGGGCCAATGCGTCGGAGAGTGTCGTCATGATGGCTCGCCTGTCTGGCGGTGCGGCGGTGCGGCTCTCCGGTGGAGGCAATTATCACAGTCCTGCGCTCAGTGCTTGCGCAGACTCTCTCGCTGCCGTCTTGTCAGGCTCCGATTTAGCTCATTCTATTGTCGTTGGCAGGGTGGGTGGGGTTCTAGAGCCAGTGCGTACTTTCCCCATAGGGTGGCAGGCTCCCGAGGTCGCGTGGCTGTCGGCAGATTCTCTGTTGGCTGTCATCGTCACGCCTGATGGATCTCGGCTCGTGCGGCTCTGTGCCGATGGCTCTGGGCTTGTCTCGCTCATGGGGCCTCTTCATTCTTCTGTGCGCGACGTGGTCGCTTGCCGTGGCGAGGTCTTTTTCTCAATGGATTCGTGTGGCTATTCCGATGTCTATTCGCTCCGTCTTGCAGACGGACTTTTGCGCCGCCGTGTCGTTGGCAGGCAGGGCGTGCGTAGCCCTCACCCACTAGCCGATGGATCCGGGCTTGTTGTCTGCTCCTATGCCGCAAGCGGTTATCGGCCTGTGGCCGTGTCGGCAATGGTGTCAGACAGCTGTGGCGTCTCGCTTCCGGTGGCGTTCGCTGTCCCTGCCGACACTCTTTGCGGCTCTTTTCGGCGTGTAGGGCCGTTTGAGACCCATCTCTTGCCCAATGTCCACAGCTGGGGGCCTGTGGTGGTGGATGCCGCCGCACAGTCCGTCAGGCCCGGCCTTGGCTTGGCGAGCCAAAACACACACGGCACCGTCTCTTTTCAGGCTGGGCTAGACCTCTTGCCAGACTATGCCGATGAGCGGCTTTTCGCCTCCGTCTCTTGGGATTGGCTTTGGCCGCGCCTAACGTTCTCTGGCAAATGGGGGCATGCCGACTATGCCTATGCCGTCTCGCGGGCTCAAGAGTCTGCGTCGGGCGATAAGGAGACGATCGTCACCCGCGTCAATGACCGTTCGCGGCTTTCCCGCCTCACGTTTGGGGCCTCTGTGCCACTCGTCTTCAACTCTGGAGCATGGCTTCGCTCCGTCACGCCCTCCGCGGCGGTGGACTACCGAAAGTCAACCGGCCTCCGTGCGTCTGTTGAGCGCGTCTCGCCCAGTGGCGTGTCCTCGTTTGGTGTGACGCGTTTGCCTGGCAACGAGTATCTGTGCGCCACATATGGTCTTTCGGCCCACATCTTGCGGCGCATGGCAGAGAGGGACATTGGCTACCGTCTTGGCGCGTCGGTCAGCGCGGTTTATGACGACGCCCGCTCCTTTGGCGACTATGGCCGCCTGCTCTGCCTCACCTCGCGCTTCTATCTCCCTGGTGTTGGCCGTCATCATCAGTTCTCTCTCATGGCCTCGGCGCAGTCCAAATGGCCGGGGGGCAGGTTGCGTTCCGCCTCTGGCCATTTCTATCGGCGGATGCTCTCGGGGCGCATCGCCGTCCCCTATGGCTTGGCTACTGTGGCGTGTGACAAGTCTGCCTTTTTCCGTATGACATATGCCATGCCGCTCATCAATCCCGATTGGCAGCTAGGCCCCGTGGCCTATGTCAAGCGTGTTAATCTGCGCCTTGTGGCGGACTATGCCGTTGACCGCCTGTGGAATGGCTTGAGTCCGGCTGCCACTCTGCGCCGCAAGACGGCCTCGGCCGAGCTGTGGGCCGATATGCGTTTCTTCTTGCTGCCGTTTCCGGTCAACGTCGGTTGCCGTGGTACTTGGAGGCCAGATTGTCATGATGTCTGCGCCTCGCTTCTCCTGAGCGTCTCGTTCTTATAAAAAGCAGAGTGGCGGCAGTGGACTAACCTCTGCCGCCACTCTCCTTAGTGTGCGCTGTCAATTCCCGCTTTCGGGCTGTGGCTTAGGCCCTCTGGGCTTGAAGTTCCGTCTCTTGTGGCTGTTGGCGGGCCTCTCTGCCGTTGTGCCGTCGGCTTGCTCGCCATGCTCGTGTTTTCGCTGTGGCTTTTCGCCGCGGTTGGCCCGTCCGCCGTCTTGCCTTGGTTTGCAACCGCCTGCGGGGCGCTGCCGCCCGCCGTTGCTTCTACGGTCGCCGCCTCGCGTCCCGCCCTTGGCGCGGGTGTTGGGGTCATATTTGGGCTGTTCGCCCAGTCCCTCGGGCAGCGGCAGTTTCTCCACGGTCTGCTCAATCAGTTTCTCAATCTTGCCAAAAGAGTACATCTCGTCTGGCACAATGAGCGTGAAAGCCTCACCCTTGCTCTGGGCGCGGGCCGTGCGGCCAATGCGGTGCACATAGTCCTCCGCGTCTCGCGGAACGTCGAAGTTTATCACCACGTCGACGTCGGGGATGTCAATGCCGCGGGCAATGATGTCCGTGGCCACCAGCACCTCAATGTTGCGGCTTCTGAACTGGCGCAGCACCTCCTCGCGCTCCGTCTGCTCAAGGTCTGAGTGTATCACGCCTGCGTTGAAGCCGCGCCTTTTCAGCGTGTGTCCCAGTTCCTTGACGCTCTGTTTGCGTGAGCCGAAGATTATTATGCTCATGCCCGCATGGGACCTCAAGATGTCCATCACCAACGCTCCCTTTTGCGCCTCGTAGACGGGGTAGGCGGCCTGCCGTCTTCCGGCGGCGG
>CAKUVM010000050.1 GCA_934699135.1 uncultured Bacteroidales bacterium | reverse complement strand
GAACAACTACACCACCCGCATCCTCGACCGCTGGACAGGCGAGGGCACCAGCAACAAGATTCCGCGCGTCCTCTATGGCGACGACGGCAACTGGAGCAACTTCTCAGACCTCTACGTCCAGGATGGCGACTACTTCCGCATCCAGAACGTAACCTTGGGCTACGACTTCAAGCAGCTCATCGACTGGAAGTACCTCAGCCAGTGCCGCCTCTACGTCCAGGTTCAGAACCTTGCCACTTTCACCAAATATGACGGCATGGACCCAGAGATCGGCTCCTACAACGGCAACGATGGCAACTCTTCCGACGCTTGGGTGTCGGGTGTCGACATGGGCTACTACCCGCACCCTCGCACCTTCCTCGTCGGTCTTAACCTCAAATTCTAATTTTGGGAGGATTCTATCATGAAACAGAAACATCTATATACGGGAGCCATCATTGCCCTTATGGCAATGGCCTGCGCCTCCTGCTCCGACGATTTCTTTGAGACGTCTTCTAAGACCAAGCAGAACTCAGAGACGGCCTACCGCAATGCCGAGACGGCAGAGATGGCTCTCGTGGGTTGCTATAACGGCTGGCAGCGCACGCTCGGCGATGAGGGCATCGGCATGTACATCACGTCAGAGATTGCTTCCGACGAGTGCTTCGCCGGCGGTGGCGTTGGCGACGCTCGCAACTACTCCATCATCGATCGTTTCGATATGGGCGCGGCTGCCGGTTATTATGACCTTTGGCAGACCGACTGGAAGAATTACTATCAGGCAATTTTCCGCTGCAACTCTTTGTTGGTAAATGATGCCAACATCGATTGGGAAGGTGACGAGACCACGCGTGGCCGAATCCTTGGCGAGGCCCGCGGCCTCCGCGGCCTGCTCTATTTCGATCTGGTGCGCCTCTTTGGCGATGTGCCCCTGCTCACCGAGCCTACGAGCGACAATGTGCCGCGCACGCCTGTGAAGGAGGTCTATAGTGTCATCTTTGACGACCTGAAGTATGCCGCCGCCAACATCCCCGGCGCGGTCTATAACGGCAGCACCTACAGCTCTACGGACGGACGTATGTCAAAATATGCCGCCGAGTCCCTCTTGGCGCGTGCATATCTCTTCTACACCGGCTACTATGGCGAGGAGCATCCCAACTGCACCAAGCAGGAGGCTGTCGACGCCATTAACGATGTGGTTGAGAATGGCGGCTTCCAGCTTGTTGACGACTTTGCCGACCTCTGGATGCCTGCCTGCACCGAGGAGGCTAGCGTCTCCCCATATGCTTGGAAGTCTTCCTATGCCGGCAAGTATTATGACGGCAGCGGCTGGACTGCCGGCGCCGCCGCCAACGGCAAGAACGAGTTCGTCCTCAACCTAAAGTGCAACACCACTCAAGACTATAACGGCAGCACGGGCGGCAACACCTTCCAGGTTTTCTTGGGCAGCCGCAACTCTTTCAAGGCTCCTTTCGCCACGGGTTGGGGCATCTGCGTGCCTAACCCTCGCTTCGTTGAGACGTTCGACAACCCTCGTATGAAGAGCAGCGTGGTTGACTATGCCGCCATTGGCTTCGAGGCGCAGTCCGACTTCGCATCCAAGTGCCTCAACGACACCTACGAGTATACTGGCTACGGCATCAAGAAGTACGCTCCTCTCGCATTCTCTGACGGCACTCGCGAGGCCGCGGCCTTCCAGCTTGGCGAGAAGCATATGAACATCACGTACTACATCGACTACACCATTGTCCGCTACGCTGACGTGCTCCTTATGCAGAGTGAGCTGACGGGCGACGCCGCTGGCCTCAATGCGGTTCAGGAACGCGCCGGTAAGCTCGCCACGGCCTACTCTGAAGAGGCTCTCCGCGCGGAGCGCGCGCAGGAGCTGGCTTTCGAGGGCATCCGCTATTGGGACTTGCTCCGCTATGGCAAGGGTGGCTCCTATGCGGCTGATCAAATTCAGAAGATGCAGGCCGGCGTCACAGTCAAGAACGGTGGCGTGGACTACACTGAGACGTTTGATCCGAGCAATCTCACGAACAAGGCCGGCCTTATGCAGGTGCCTAACACTGAGATCACGCTCTCTGGCAATGTTCTTACTCAGAACCAAGGCTGGTAAATCCCAGCCCACACTTCTAATTCTTAAATGAATAGAGCAATGAAACTGAAATATTTAAGTGTAGCCCTCTCGGCTTCCCTCTTTGGCCTGGTGAGCTGCCAGCCCGATGAGTACAGCCTCGGCGGCGCGGCCTATACGCCCGACGATCTTCAGCAGGGTATCAATTACAGCGTCACTCCCGACGCTCAGAATCCCAACATCATTCACCTCTCGACCGATGTCAAGGGTGTCATCCCGTCTTGGATTTTGACCGATGGCGCTACGAGCCAGAAGTCTTCTCTCGACCTCAACTTGCCTTTTGCCGGTGAATATTCCGTCACTTTCGGTGTGACGACCGAGGCTGGCGTCATATATGGCGAGCCGTATAAGTTCACGGTGACGGGCAATGACTTCACCATGCTGGATAACCCGCTGTGGAGCTACCTGGCAGGCGGCGTGGGCAAGACCAAGAGGTGGGTCCCAGTCAATAAGGACTATGGCGTGGGCAAGTGTACCGGCCCTGTCATGTACTGCAATCCTGATGATGTCATGAACGATGGCTCCGCCTCTTCCAACCTGGCCTTTGAGGCTTTCGCCCCGAACTGGGACCCTGGCTTCCAAGATTGGCTCATCCCGGCCTCCAGCCCATATATGGACTCTTATATGGAGTTCGGCCTCGATGCCGCGAAGGGCTGTACGCTCAAGATGTTCCGTGGCGATGACAGCAAGGAGTGCAACGGCTCGTTCAGCCTTTCGCTAGATGATGCCGCTCACCCGACCATCTCTTTCAACGGCGGCACGTTCGCGCTCCACAACGTGGGCTTCGATGAGGTCTGCAGCAACTACACTCAGGCTATCCAGATCGTTGAACTCACCCCTTATATGCTCCAGCTCGCCACGATGCGTACAAACAGCGAAGGCGCTTGGTGGCTCATCTGGAACTTTGTGGCCGAGGATGTAAAGAATGGCCTCGTTGAGATTCCCGTTGAGGAGCAGCCGGTCGATGCCAAGGACGTGAAGGCCATTGATGACCTCAACCTGGCAAGCTCGCTCTTCACCATAGACAATGACGGCGTCACCTACAACGCTTCTTCCGTATCCTACCTGATCAATGAGGATCAGCCCTACGGCTACTACTGGTGGAACGGCGGCTCTGAGGCTTGGGAGGCCAGCAGCGCGGAGGACTATGGCAAGAAGGCTTGGTATCCGGTTGCCACCAGTGCCACTGGCGACTTCCTGCTCACCCTCTCCATTGGCAAGGATGACAATGAGAACACGGTTTACAAGTTCTCTGAAGACGGATCTGGCGCAGAGGGCACGTTCACCATCAACGGCAATGTGCTGAGCCTCAGCGAGCCTATCGAGTTCGTCACGGCAGACAGCGCGAGCGTGAACGCTTCCGAGATCACAGTCGTCAAGGCCGACCCCACCAACAATGAGTTCTACTTTGCCGTGGAGGCCGAGAAGGACGCTAAGGGCGCGACGAGCAAGTATCTCTTCGCAAACCTCAAGCAGAAGTCCATCGGCGGTGCCGCCACGGGCCCTAAGGTTCTCAAGGTCGATCAGACCAAGGTTGATTGGGGCTATGGCGACACGGGCGGCAAGGCGCTCCGCATCACCATCTATAACACGTGGTCCGGCACGGCTGCCGTGGATGCGTCGCAGCTCAAGCTCAAGAAAGGCAAGACTATGAAGGTCACTTTCAAGATCACCAGCGGCATCACGTGGAATGAGGGTGCGGCTCCCAAGGCCATCCTCCGTCACAATGTCGAAGGCCTTGGTGTGGGCTCTGACTGGTTCGGTTTCAACGAGGCTGACGCCGTGGCCGTCAACCTGACTGGCGAGACCACCATCGCGCTCACCAACAATACGGCTTCTGCCGCCGATTTCTCTGCCGGCTCTTTGCAGGTTTGCGTGCAGCTCGACTCTGAAAACACTGCCAACCACAACCTCTGTGAGGTTGCGCTCGATGAGGAGGGCAATCCTGCCATAACTGGCGAGGTCTCTATAACAATTGAGTAAGACACAAAGTCCTTTTTCCAAGGCGGCGGGGTGGATCCCCGCTCCGCCGCTGAGGAAGAGGATGTTTCAAGACGAATTGTAATATGAAAACGAAAATATTAGCGGGCATCTTGTCTCTCGCCCTCGGCTTCTGCGCCGTGTCTTGCGATGACGAGGATGACTATTCGCCAGCAACTGGCACTCTTGTCCAGTCCGTCGTGACGGGCTCTAGCGACGTGACGGCCACGTCGGCGGTTCTCAAAGGCTCCGTGGATGGCCTTCAGACGCAGGCAGCCTCGGCCTATACTGTTGGTTTCTTCTATGGCACTTCAGCGGAGGCTCTGACGGAGACCGCTGCCGGCTCGCTTGACGGCAACACCATCTCGGCCTCTCTCACGGGCCTGACGAACAACACCACGCTCTACTATCAGGCCTACGTGACGCTCCAGAAAACCGTCACCTACAAAGGTGAGGTCAAGAGCCTCGTCACCACCAATGCCAAGGTCTCCACGGCAGATGCCAAGGAGATTGGCATCAACTCCGTCGTTGTCGGCGGCTCGGCTGTCGACTATCCGACAGGTGCCACTTGTGGCATTGTCTTCGCCGCAAGCTCCGATGTGGAGAAGGTCCGCGCAGGCCTTAAAGTCGCGGCTGGCGAAGTTGGCGCGTTCTCCATCGAGAAGAAGGGTCTCCTGCCATCCGCCACATATTATTATGCGGCCTACCTCGACCTCGGCTCGGGCGTTGTCTATGGCGACGTTAAGGAGTTCGAGACTAAAGAGTTCTCCATCGATCCTGACCGCGACTTTGTGGACCTCGGCCTCTCCACCAAGTGGTGCAAGTTCAACATCGGCGCCACCAAGGCGTCTGAACTCGGCGGCCTCTTCGCCTTTGGCGACCTCACGGGTCTCAATAACTCCACCTCTTGCTCTGACTACACGCCTGCGGCCGACATCTACAAGACCGACAGCGACATCGCCTTCAAGTCTCTTTCCAAGGCCACTATGCCTACGGCAGACGAGTTTGAGGAGCTCTTCACGAAGTGTAAGGTCGAGTGGGCAGAGGAGGACGGCGCAGCCGGCTACAAGTTCACCGGCCCCAATGGCAACTCCATCTTTATGCCGGCAGCAGGTAGCCGCACTGGCAACACGGTTTCTGGTGAGGGCGAGAAGGGTCTCTACCTCACTGGCTCTGTCAACAAGTCGGCCCCAGACTTCGCCATCAGCTACTCGTTCTCCAATGGCCAGAATGACAAGACCACCACGCCGCGCTACCAGGCCCTCTCCGTTCGTCCTGTCACTGTGGCAAAGAACGTTCCATTCAACAAGGCCCTCCTCAACAAGAAATGGGTGATTGACCTCAACGCCGATGGCGAGAGCTTCCGCTTTGACGGACCCCTCTACTACTACGGAACAGATGACAGCTGGGCCACCGTGACCAACAATGAGGGCGCTTACCTCGGCTCCATTGATTCTTGGAACTGGATTCCGAAATATAGCGGGAACGAATGGCTCGGCCCGAAAGCCGACTATGGTTATATGGAGCTGAAGGAGGATGGCTCTGTCAGCATCCATCGTGGCACTCCTGTGTTCGATGAGAGCAATAACTTCAAGGAGATGACCTACACCGATGAGACGGGCACCTATGAGGTGGACGAGGTTAACAAGACCATCACCCTCTCAATCGACGTCCTCGGTTTCGGTACGTTCAACAAGATCACTCTCGATGCCAAGACCAAGCTCAAAATCTTCTCGCTGACCGATGAGACAATGCAGATTGCAATCTTGCGCGATCCCGGTCTCTCTGGCGAGGGGGCTGCGAGCCTCGTTTACAACTACATCACCAATGAGGTCAAGGAAGCTGAGGAGGCTGTTAAGGTTAAGCTTATTACCGTTGGCAAGGATTGGGGTGGCAGCTGGGGTGACATTGTCTCCCAGATCTCTCCCAAAGACCTTACTGAGAAGGGCAGTATCTCAGAGACTGTGACTTTCAAGGGCTCTATGAACGGTGCCAAGGTATTCGTCATCGACTTCGGCGGCCTCTGCGCCAAGTTGCCAAACAGCTTCGTACGCATCGATGGCATCAAGACCGATGGCAAAGACGTTAAGTACGATGCCTCCAAGTTCTGCTATGGCAATATCGAGGGTCATGATGCTGGCGACAACTACCGTGTTGAGTTCTTCAACACATGGGGCTTGACTGCTAAGGCGGGCAACAGCCCATTCTCCAACAGTGCAGACGCTGTGGAGGATGAAATGGCAGTCTCCTTCTCAGAGAATGTCGAGATTTCTTACACCGTCTTTGCAGATGCCAATGTGGCTCGCAAGTACGATGTCAACCTCATCACCGTAAATCCGTCTTGGGGTGGCACTTGGGGCTACAATGATGGTCAGCAGATCGAGGTGAAATATGACGAGGAGACTCACAAATTTGCCTTTGAACCTACCGAGCTCTCTTTCTCCTACTCCGATGCCTCCACAGACTACAGTGCCGGCTCCATCATGACGTTCCTTGAGGTTGCCGATATCTATGGCTACTTCCCCGGACTGCACGCCACGCTCGACAAACTTGTCATCGATGGCAAGGACATCACGTTCGATGCCACCAAGGTGCTCGACTCCAACGAGTCTCCTAAATATCGTCTAGAGCTTTGGAACTGCTACGGAGCCACCAAGGGCAATTGCGCCTTTGGCGAGGCCGATGGCGACGTCATCAAAGAACTCGGCTTCACCGACAAGATGGAGCTTACCGCCACGTTCCACTCTCTCTTCGCCACTCCCTCTTTTGATTAGTAGGCGTCTGGTGAATGACCGATAGGTTCAGCCCCCGCTCCGCCAGGAGTGGGGGCTTTCTTCTTTGAAGGCATCGATGTCCACTACGCAAAACATCTTATGCCCTATGCCATAACATTGAGAAAGTCGTTTATATGTGCCATATTTGTATTTTTGCAACAGTACTTTATAACTAGAAATATGAGTAGATTCATAAAAATGGCTAGAAGGCTGGCTGTCTTGGCTTTCCTCATCCCGGCAACCCTCGCCTCTTGCTCCGATAGCGACAATGGTGGTGTCTCTGCCGAGGTGAAAATACCAGGCAATATAAAGAACCTCACGTTCGATGTCGCCGGCGGT
Source organism: uncultured Bacteroidales bacterium (assembly GCA_934699135.1). Classification (GTDB taxonomy): domain Bacteria; phylum Bacteroidota; class Bacteroidia; order Bacteroidales; family Marinilabiliaceae; genus W3P20-009. The sequence goes on along the minus strand of CAKUVM010000050.1, from coordinate 3,141 downwards.
GATCAGACCATCGCCATCCAGACGAATGTGGACTTGACGCTCACGCCATCCGCTAATTGGATAGACGTTGAGCCGCTCTCTTCCACGTCACAGTCCATTCGCAGGTATCAGGTCGTGTGCCAGCCTTGCGCCTCTGGCGAGGAGCGCGCTTGTCAAATTGCCGTTGAGGCCGCAGGCTTCTCCGATGTCTTGGCTGTCAAGCAGTCGGCCGGCAAGGTGGTCTCGGTTGTGGGTGACGATGTCTTGCCTTCGGCCGGCGATGGCTCGCAGCTGACCGTCACGGTCAAGGCGAATGACGTGCCGACGTTCAAGCCGGGGGCTTCGTGGCTCTCCATTGTCGGCGATGTGAAAGACAATGGCGATGGCACGTATTCTGCTGTCGTCAAGGTGGCGCGCAACTACGCTAACGCCCGCGAGGGCGCGCTGACGGTGGTCAATGGCAGCTCGTCCGTCACCCTCACCGTCAAGCAGGCGGCAGGTTCCGGGGCTGAAATTTCAGGCATGCCGGACGATCCCGCTCTTGTGCCAATCTTCATGGGCATGGGTTGGAATCTCGGCAATAGTCTCGACTCTCAAAATAATGGGGTTTCGGGCGAGACACTGTGGGGCAATAAGGCCTGCACGCAAGCCACGATGGATGCCATCCGCGCCGCCGGCTTCCGCACGGTCCGAATCCCTGTCACGTGGCTCGGCCACATTGGCGACGCTCCAAATTATAAGATTGAGGAGGCCTGGATGAACCGCGTGGCCGAGGTTGTAGGCTACGCCGAGAAAGCCGGCCTCAACGCCATCATCAACATTCACCATGACGGCGCGGAGAGTAAATTTTGGCTAGATGTCAAGAACGCGGCCGTCAACAACATCAAGAACGATGCCGTCAAGGCGCAGCTGAAGGCCATGTGGACGCAAATTGCCAACAAGTTCAAGGATAAGGGCAACTTCCTCATCTTCGAGGCCGTGAATGAGGTTCATGACGGCAAGTGGGGCTGGGGAGACAACCGCAACGATGGCGGCAAGCAGTACAAGACGCTAAATGAGTGGCTGCAGGTGTGTGTCGACGCCATCCGCGCCACGGGCGGCAACAACTCTTCGCGCTGGATTGGCGTGCCGGGCTATTGCACCAACCCGCAGCTCACCATTGAGAACCTGGTTCTCCCAACCGACGCGGCCGGTCGGCTCTTGGTCGCCGTCCACTTCTACGACCCTTCGGACTATACGCTTGAGGCCAAGTGCGATGAGTGGGGTCACAACGCCGCAAAAGATAAGAAACTGGACTATGGAGATGAGGACAATGTCCGCAGCGTGTTCTCCAGCCTCCAGCAGAAATATGTGGCCGCTGGAATACCCGTCTACATCGGCGAGATAGGCAACGTCCACCGTGATAACGATCGCGCCGAGGCGTTCCGCAAATATTACCTGGAGTATGTCTGCAAGGCCGCAAAGACCTATGGCATGGCTCCCATATTTTGGGATAACGGCTCCGCCAACACGGGTCGCGAGAGTTCCGGCCTCTTCGATCACGGCACTGGTAAGCCTCTGAACAACGGGGCCGAGATCGCCTCCGTCATGGTCAACGCCATGGAGAATAATGACGCGGCCTATACCCTCGAAAGTGTCTACAACAAAAATATAGAAGATTATGTCACAGCTCAGTAAATTTTTCTGTATGGCCATGCTGGCTCTCGCGCCACTGGCCTTCGCTCAGTGTTCTGATGACAAAGGAGGCAATAAGAACGACGTGCCCGCCGCTGTCGTCACCCTGCCAGACGAATATCAGAGTCTCCAGTGGACTGACCAAGGGGGGCAGAAATCCATAACCATCAGCAGCAATGTGGACCTCACTCCAGAGACCTCTGCCGATTGGGTAACGGTGACCCCCGCGACCTCGTATGCAAAAGGCGTGTTGAAGTTCTTTGTCGAGTGCGCGGAGAACGCCTCCATAGAGAACCGTGAGGCGGAGGTCTCGTTCACGGCCGCCGATGGCACCACGGTAAAAATCACCATACGTCAGAGCGGCAAGGCCGATATGTCGCTCACGGCCAAGGATGTAATCGGCAGGATTAAAGCCGGCGTCAACATAGGCAATACCATGGAGGCCACAGGGGGCGAGACAAGCTGGGGAAACCCGCAGGTGAACGCCACCTATATTGCCGGTCTTAAAGATCTTGGTTTCAACGCCGTGCGCATCCCTTGCGCTTGGCATTCGCACTTCTCCAACGCCAAGACCTACACAATTGACAAGGAGTGGATGGACCGCGTGAAGGAAGTTGTGGGCTATTGTGTTGACAATGACATGTATGTGGTTCTCAACAGCCACTGGGACACAGGTTGGCTTGAGGACAATATTTTCGACGCCAGCAAAGAGTCCGCCATCGTTGCAGAGCAGAAGGCTATATGGACCCAGATTGCCAAAGCTTTCAATGATTTTGACGCGCACCTGATTTTTGCCGGTTGCAATGAGCCAGGTATGAACGAGACCAGCTCGGGTGGCAAGTCTTGGGAGAAGACTCCGTCCGCCGTGTCGCGTCTTGTTAAGTACGAGCAGACGTTTATTGACGCCGTGCGCGCCACGGGCGGAAACAACGCTAAGCGTTGCCTGGTGTTCCAAGGCCTGGGCACTGACATCAGCAACACTAGCGACTTCATGACAAATCTTCCGACCGACGAGGCCGTCGATCGCCTCATCGCGGAGGTTCACTATTACGAACCCTACCAGTGGGCCCTTATGGAAAAGGATGCCGGCTGGGGAAAAGTATTCTGGTATTGGGGTAAGGAGAATCATAAAGACGGCTCTGCGCACAATGCCGATTGGGGTGAGGAGTCGTGGGTTGAGTCCCAGTTCGCCAAGATGAAGAAGAGGTTTGTCGACAATGGCATCCCCGTCATTGTGGGTGAGTTCTCCAGCAGGGTTCAGACAGCCGCCACGAGAGACGACAAGACGGAGGAGTTTGACGAGGAGCTTCATAAGAAGAGCCGCGCATACTTCAACGAAGTCGTGACGCGTGTGGCCAAGAACAATGGCTGCGCCCCGTTCTATTGGGAGACTGGCAGTGAGATTAAACGCGCCGACGGAACGGCAAAAAATCAATATGCCATAGACGGCATAATGAAGGGCGCCGAGGCTGGGGTATACCCCTGGTA
>CAKUVM010000049.1 GCA_934699135.1 uncultured Bacteroidales bacterium | reverse complement strand
CGGCCGTCGTCCACGCCGCCGGCGTGCGCAACCGCGCCATGGCTCGCTCGGCGGACCGCATGGGCGTGGAGCAGCGCATCGGCCGGCTGGCCGCACTCTTCAGCACTTTCCGAAATCCCGACAAGGAGACCGTCCTCACCCCATGCCATGGCGGGTGGTGAACATGCACATGGCCGAGACCATAGGCGGCTGGACGTTCTTTGACGAGAAGTGGCAGGCGGAGCTGGAGGCCCCGCGCCAGGTGACGGCCGGAGGAGACGTGACCAAGCGCGCCCTTAGCCCCGAGTCCAAGGTGCTGGAAGTGAACAGCAAAAGCGGCCTCTACCCCCTCTACGTGGCCTACTCCATCTGGCGAGCCAGGCAAGAGCGGTATGAGAAGACATGGGGCGAGGGCCTCACCGTGGCGCAGCAGCAGGAGCTGTGGGACATGACCGTGAGAGACAACGTCTTCATCCTCTGCAAGACGCCAATGGCCGCGGCCATCACGCGCCGCACACTCATGGGCTTCCGCTCCGGCACTGCCGTGAACGCAGTCTGCGTGCCAGGCCTGCTCACAAGAATAACGAACAACGCCCAATGGCTGGCCCAGGAGATGCTGACTCCCAAATTTTGGAACAAAACATTCAACGACAAGACAATGAAGTTCGACGCCGTGGTTGGCAACCCACCGTATCAGGTGAAGAAAGATGACACGAGCGACATGCCTGTATATCACCTTTTCATGAACCTGGCGTTTATGCTCTCGGACTTTGTCTCGCTCATAACGCCAGGCCGTTTTCTCTTCAACGCAGGCAAGACTCCAAAAGAGTTTAACGATCAAATACTCAATGACGAACACTTCAAAGTGGTGCGCTACGAGCCAAACAGCACCAAGATATTCAGCAATGTTGACATCAAAGGCGGCATCGCCATCACATTGCGCGATACAAAGAGGGTGTTTGGCAAGATCATTTGCTACACAGCCCACCAGGAGTTGAACGGCATTTTGACGAAAGTAGTTGAGCGGCCAGACTTTAAGTCAATAGACAGCCTCATTAGGCTTCAAAACAAATTCAATCTTGACGCCCTATATGCTGACCACCCTGACTACAAAGCCATAATAGGCAGCGGAGGGCGAGAGAAGAGGCTCACCACGTCCATTTTTTCTTCTTTAGACGTATTTAATATAAACGGGGGGGGTACGGAGCAGGTTCGCGTGCTAGGACTCGTAAACAACACTCGGACTTTCAGATATATTGACGCTAAATACCTTGAGCCGCACGACAACCTTGGCAAGTGGAAAGTAATTCTGCCCGCAAGTAATGGCTCTGGAGCCATTGGAGAGGTACTGAGTACGCCAATTATCGGCGAGCCAATTATCGGCGAGCCAATTATCGGCGAGCCAATTATCGGCGAGCCAATTATCGGCTATACGCAATCTTTTATCAGCATAGGTTGCTTTGACACAGAAAGTGAGGCGAACGCTGCACTAAAATATGTCAAAAGCAAGTTTATGCGCACAATGTTGGGAATCCTTAAAGTGACTCAACACAACCATATCGACGTATGGAAATTTGTCCCCCTCCAAGACTTCACGCCCCAGAGCGATATAGACTGGAGCGGCAGCGTGGAGAGCATAGACTGCCAACTCTATGACAAATACGGCCTCACGGCCGGGGAGCGGGACTTCATCGAGGCCACGATACGACCCATGGTATAATCACACCTCCACCCCGCCACCTCAAGACAAGACGTCATAACTAAACACAAGAAAGACATGTCAAAAGTAACCGACACCACAGGCAAGCAGGCCGAGGCTTTCGACCTCATCATGCGCAAGGAGTTCGCCCTCCAGATTGTCGAGGGCGTCAAGCGGCTGGAGTTCCGCGCCCTGTCTGATTTCTACGTCTCCCGCTTCATGCACCAGGAGCCGGATGGCGAACTCTATTACAAGGACTACATAGAGTATCTCCATTTCCATGACTACAACAAGAGCTGGTTTCTAGACGTCCACATCGAGCCCATACAGTTCAAGCTCCTCCACCCGTCAGACGCGGACTATTTCCACTCCTACGGCCACTACGAGATGGATCAGGACATTGAAGAGTTCGCCGACAAAGACCCCGACAAGGAGAGTGACGAAATCCCGGGCTTCTTCTGCATCCCCATTGACGCCATCATAAACACCAGCCTAGCAGACCTCGACGAGCAGCGCAAAGAGGGTCCCGTGCCGGTCATTACCATAGACGAGGTCGCCACCAGGTTCGCCGACCGACTAAAAGTCCGCCAACAAAACCAGTGAGCCTTGCCGCCCGCGCATTTCCAACATCGCGCATTATAATTTTTCACTTTTCAATTTTTATCCATATCTTAGCGCACGGGAGGCTGCGTGGCGGCTCTTCCGTTTTTTTATGTCCGATATAAAACACAGACTCTAAAATATGAAAGTAGACGTTCTCTTGGGCCTCCAGTGGGGCGACGAGGGCAAAGGAAAGGTTGTGGACGTCCTCACTCCCGGCTATGCCGCCGTCACCCGTTTCCAGGGTGGCCCCAACGCCGGCCACACCCTTGAGTTCGAGGGTCAGAAATACGTCTTGCGCTCCGTGCCGTCCGGCATCTTCCAGGGCGACAAGGTCAACGTCATCGGCAACGGCGTGGTGCTGGACCCCGCCCTCTTCAAGGCCGAGGTGGAGCAGCTTGAGGCATCGGGCCACGACCTGAAGAGCCGCCTGCTCATCTCGCGCAAGGCGCATCTGATCCTGCCCACCCACCGCCTGCTAGACGCCGCCTACGAGAGCGCCAAAGGCGCCGGCAAGATTGGCACCACGGGCAAGGGCATTGGCCCGACATATACCGACAAGGTGAGCCGCAACGGCCTGCGCGTGGGAGACCTGGAGCACAACTTCGAGGCTAAATATAAAGCCGCGGTAGACCGCCACAAAGAGATACTGAGCCACTACAACTACCCGACCGACAAGCTGGCGGAGATTGAGAAAGAGTGGATGGCCGGCGCGGAGAAGCTCCGCCAGTTCCAATTTATTGACAGTGAGCACTTCTTGAACCACCTCTTGGCCGAGGGCAAAAAAATCTTGGCCGAGGGGGCGCAAGGCACCATGCTGGATGTCGACTTCGGCTCCTACCCCTTCGTCACGTCGTCCAACACCATCTCGGCCGGGGCGTGCGTGGGCCTGGGCGTGGCCCCCGGCCGCATAGGCGAGGTCTACGGCATCTTCAAGGCCTACTGCACCCGCGTGGGCAGCGGCCCTTTCCCCACGGAGCTGCATGACGAGACGGGCGACAAGCTGCGCCAGCTGGGGCATGAGTTCGGCGCAGTCACCGGCCGCCCGCGCCGTTGCGGATGGGTGGACTTGGTGGCTCTGCGTTACGCGGTGATGCTCAACGGCGTCACGCAACTCATCATGATGAAGAGCGACATCCTCGACGGCTTCGACACCATAAAGGCCTGCGTGGGCTACAAGGTGGGAGACCGCGAGACGGACGAGATGCCGTTTGACATCAACGACGGCGTCGAGCCCATCTATATGGAGTTCGCGGGCTGGAAGACAGCCATGGACAAGATGACGTCTGAAGACCAGTTCCCGCAGAACTTTGTGGACTACGTCAAGTTCATAGAGAGCTATTTGGGCGTGCCCGTCAAGATTGTCTCCGTAGGCCCTGACCGCGAGCAGACGATAGTCCGCAAGTAAAGGCGCGGCCGACACATAAATGACCAAAAACGAAGCCCCTCCGCGCCGCCCGGCAAGCTACTAGGCGAGCGGAGGGGCTTCTTTCGCCCGTAGAGACGACCTCAATGACCACACAAGAGCAAAAAAAAGCCCTGCGCCGTCAGATGGCGGCAGCCAAAGCCGCCCTCTCACGCAAGGAGCAAGACGCGGCGGCCGCGCTGTTGGCGGAGCGCGCGTTTGAGGCTCTGGACTCGCACGAGTGGCGCGCTGTGATGGCATTCTGGCCCATGGCCGACGAGATTGACACGCGGCCGCTCATCTGGCGGCTACGCCATGCCGGCGTGCCGGTCTTCCTGCCCGTCATGGAGGGCGAGAGCCTGACATTCCGCCTCTTCGAGGGCGAGGAGCGGCTCGCGCCCGACCCGCATTATGGAATCATGCAACCACGCGCCGCGGCCCCTGTTCTGCCACAGATGGTGACGGAGAGCGGCGGCGCCGGCGCAGCGGTCATAACCCCCGGCGTGGCGTTCGCCCCCGGCGGCGGGCGCATGGGGCGCGGGCGCGGATTCTATGACAGACTGTTCGAGACACTGCCGCGGGCGTGGCGCATTGGCGTTGGCTTCGCCTGCCAACAGGTGGACGAGCTGCCGACAGAGCCTCATGACGCCACGATGGACCTGCTCATTTTGCCATAAGCCAGATTTGGGCAGAGACACTCACTCTAAATCAAAAAGAAAGAGATGAACGACATATTCCCACACCTCATAGCCGGGGAGCTAGGCCTCCGCGCGGGGCAGGTGCAGAACACGCTGCGCCTCATTGATGACGGGGCCACAGTGCCCTTCATCAGCCGCTACCGCAAAGAGGCGACAGGCAACCTGGACGAGGTGGCCATTGGCAACATTGCCCAAGCCTACGCCAAGCTGAAGGAGACGCAGGCGCGCAAAGAGACAATAGTTACCCAGATTGAGCAGCAGGGCAAGCTCACCGCCGAGCTGCGCAAACAAATTGACGAGACGTGGGACCCCACGCGCCTCGAAGACCTCTACGCCCCCTACAAACCCAAACGCAAGACGCGCGCCGCCAAGGCCCGCGAGCTTGGCCTGGAGCCGCTGGCACTGGCACTGATGTCCGGCTCTTGCGCCGACCCCGAGATGGCGGCGGACAAATACTTGACAGACAACGTCCCGACTACCAGCGACGCCCTGCAAGGCGCGCGAGACATAATTGCCGAATGGGTGGCAGACCAGCCCGAAGCGCGAGAGACGGCCCGCAACGTGTTTCGCCGCGAGGCGGTGGTCTCTACCAAGATGGCGAAAGGCAAAGAGGCCGAGGCCGAGAAATATCGCGACTACATCGACCGCTCCGAGCCTCTGGCCAAATGCCCAAGCCACCGCGTGCTGGCCATGATGAGAGCCGAAAACGAGGGCGTGATCCGCCTGTCCGTGACGCCGCGCGACCCCGAGGCCATAGTGAGCCGCCTCAACCGTCGATATGTGAAGAGCCCACGCACTGCGGGACAGGTGGAGATGGCCGTGGAAGACGGATACAAACGCCTCCTGGCCCCAGCCATGGAGACCGAGATGGAGGCCGAGGCCAAGGAGCGGGCGGACACCGAGGCCATCCGCGTCTTTGAGACCAACCTGCGCCAGCTGCTCTTGGCCGCGCCGCTGGGCAGGCACCGCACGCTGGCCCTGGACCCCGGCTTTCGCACGGGGTGCAAAGTGGTGTGCCTAGACGAGCAAGGCGCCATGCTGCGCCACTCGGTCATATTCCCCCACCCTCCCCACGCCAAGATGGCCGAGGCCAAGGCCGAGATGCGCCGCCTGGTGAACCAGTACGGCATCGAGGCCGTGGCCATAGGCAACGGCACGGCCAGCCGCGAGACGGAGGCCTTCGTGCGAGACTTTGACAAAGAGAAGCGATTGCGCATCTTCGTGGTGTCGGAAGACGGGGCGTCAATATATTCAGCCTCGGCCACGGCCCGCGAAGAGTTCCCTAATGAGGACGTTACAGTCCGCGGCGCCGTCTCCATAGGCCGCAGGCTCATGGACCCGCTGGCGGAGCTTGTCAAAATAGACCCCAAGTCTCTCGGCGTGGGCCAATATCAGCACGATGTTGACCAAAACCGCCTCAAAGCATCGCTAGACTCCGTGGTGGTCAGCTGCGTGAACCAGGTGGGCGTAGACGTGAACACAGCCAGCCGCCACCTGCTCACCTACGTGTCGGGACTCGGCCCGCAACTGGCGAAAAACATTGTGGACTACCGCGCGGCGAATGGCCCGTTCACCTCGAAAGCAGAGCTAAAAAAAGTGCCTCGCCTTGGCCCTAAAGCCTTTGAGCAGAGCGCAGGCTTCCTGCGCATAGCGGGAGCCAAGAACCCTCTAGATGCCTCGGCCGTGCACCCGGAGCGATATGGCATTGTGAGCCAAATGGCCAAAGACTGCGGCTGCACGGTGGCGGAACTGATGGCCAGCAAGGAGCTGCGCAAGGCCATAGACCTGAACAAATATGTCAACGGCGACGTGGGACTGCCAACGCTGCGAGACATCATGGCCGAACTGGAGAAACCGGGGCGCGACCCTCGCGAGGCCATCAAGGAGTTCGCCTTTGACAACAGCGTGCACGCCATAGACGACCTCCGCCCCGGCATGACGCTGCCCGGCATCGTGACGAACCTCACGGCCTTCGGGGCTTTTGTGGATGTCGGCGTCAAAACCGACGGCCTCGTGCACATCAGCCAGTTGGCGGACAGGTTTGTGAAAGACGTGGCCGACGCCGTGTCATTGCACCAGCACGTCATGGTCCGCGTCTTGGACGTTGACACGGCCCGCGGGCGCATCAACCTCACCATGAAAGGCGTGGAGCAATAGGCATGCGGGCGGAAAGGTTTCATAAACTTTGATAATTATTTTTCACGAGGCGCAAAAATAGGGAGCCGCGCCTCTTCATGGTTCTATCGGAATTTGTTAATTTCGCCCAGAACAGTAATAAGAGCCATATTCGACCATGGGAATATTCAGTTTTTTGTTCGGTGGAGGCAAATACCCCACGACAAGCAAATACGAAGCCAAGCTGGAGCAAGCAAAGGCAGACTTCGCAAGGTTCAAAAACATAGCCTCTAGCACCGAACTCAAAAGACTCGAGGAGTTGAAGAAGTTGACCGCCTCTGCCGACTTCAAGTCAAGAGTGGAGCACCTGAAAAACGACCGTTTCAACCAGACCGAGGAATACAGGAAAGAGCAGGAGCTGAAAGCCTTGGCCAAGAGTTCCGATATAAAGGGCTACCTCAAGTTCGTGGCCGCCGGCAACGACAAGAAAGCCACAGCGGCCATAGACTCCGCAGCATACAAGGAGTACGCCACCATCCAGGCCAGCACCGACCCCAAGGCCGCAGCCAGAATCAAAGAGCTGAAGAGGGACGCTAACGTGAAGATGGCCATAAAGATGCTCGCCTCTTCGGCCTACGCCAATTTCAAGAAGACTGCCAACTCCGACAGGCTAAAGAAATATGAGGCGCTGAAGGAATATGTGAAGACTGACGCATTCTTGGCCAAAAAGAAAGATCTGGAGAACAAGAACAGGTTCAAAGAGAGCGGAGAACACAAACAACTTCAGGAGTTGGAGCAGCTGAGCAAAAACAAGGATCTGAAGTGGTATGCCTCCAATCTGGCAGCAAAAACATTTGCCAACGCCGACAAGTGGCAGCTCACTTTCGCTGACGACTTCAAGGGCAACCATCTTGACGCTCAGAAGTGGCTCACGGGCTACTATTGGGGCAAGAAGACGGCGGGAATAACATATAGCCTGGCTGATGAGAGGCAGGCCTTCAATGACAAGAACGCCGTGGTGAACAACGGACTGGACATCCAGACCCGCGCAGGCAAGGCGCAGGGCAACGTCTGGGACCCATTGGCAAGCGGCTTCGTAAAGAAGGATCTAGAGGCCACGGCGGCCATCATCACCACGGGAGACAGCTTCCGCCAGAAGTTTGGCAAGTTCGACTTCAAGGTTAAGGTGAGCGGCGTCAAAGCCCCCGTTACTAACAACGTTTGGCTCTCATCTGATCGCAACGCCGAGGTCAACGTGGCCACGTTCGGCAAGTGCAAGACGGCCATCTGTATGGGAATCACTGCAAACGGGCAGACCAAGCTCGGTCAGGTGAACGACGTGAAGTATGCGTCTGACCATTTCATCTACTCGCTTGAGTGGACTGCCAATAAGCTCACTTGGAGCATAAATGGCGTGGAGGTCTACTCCACCACAGCCAACGTGCCACAAGAGCCGATGTACATTGGCCTCAGCTCAAACATTGTTGGCGAAGGCGACATTGCCAATGCCGATATGGACGTGGAGTGGGTGAGAGCCTACGCCCAGAAGCAGCAGTAGACGCTACAGGCACACGACATCAGGGCCCGCGACGAAAGTGCCGCGGGGCTTGTTGTTTCAATGCGCAAACCATCTTCTTATGCTTAAACTCACCACACCGGTGGATGTCGGGACAAGCCGAGCCAGGATCTCATTCTCCAAGCCCATGACCATCTTGGGCAGCTGCTTTGCGGACAATATGGGTCAACGCATGAGCCTGTGCGGATTTCCCGTATCCGTAAACCCGCTCGGCACGACATACAACCCCATATCCATTGCCCAAAATATCCGGCGCATTGCCAGCGGGCGTCCTTTCGAGGCGGAAGAGTGCGTGGCCATTGGAGCAGGCGATGGGCGGATATGCTCTTTCGCCCACCACACGCGCCACGCCAGGCCTACGGCGGAGGAGTTCCTGGCCAACGCCAACAACTGCCTTCAGGAGGCCCATGACTTCTGGCTCCGCGCAAAGTTGCTAATCGTGACCCTTGGCACGGCATGGTGTTTCCGTCACAACGCGAGCGGGCAGGTGGTGACGAACTGCCTCAAAAGGCCCGCCGCGGAGTTCACGCGCTTCCGCCTCTCCCCCACCCAATGCGCCAAAGCTCTGACTGACATCATGACGGTGGCGGACGGGCGCGACGTCATCTTTACCGTGAGCCCCATTCGCCATTTGGCAGACGGGGCCCACGGCAACGCCCTAAGCAAGGCGACGCTGATGATGGCCGTGGAGGCCACGGTGGAGAGCCGCCACGAAACGGCCGAATATTTCCCATCGTATGAGATTATGACCGACGAGCTGCGCGACTACCGCTTCTACGCCGATGACATGACCCACCCGTCCGCCATGGCCGAGAGCTACATCTTTGACCGATTTATGGACTACGCCCTGCCCGATGGTGAGAGGCAACAGCTTCACGATGGCCTGCGCCGAGCCAAACGAATGGCCCACCGCGATATGGGCGGGCAGGCCTGACATATGCGGCAAAGAAGAAGAGCCTATCCAACACAATATGTCGGATAGGCTCTTCTTTATGGCGCACTCACTCAATCAGCCCAACGCCTCCAACTGCGCCTGCAACTCAGTCCACTGGTTCATCAGTGAGTCTAGGCGCGCCGTGGCGTCGGTGTGGAGGGCGGCCAGTTTTGTGGCCTGCTCATTGCCCGTGCAGCTCTCCAGCTGCTTTTCCAGGTCGGCAATGTCGGCCTCGGCCTTGGCAATGTCCGCCTCCGCCGTCTTGATGGCCTTGGTCACCCTGCTCACCTTGCGGTCATACTCTTTTTTCTCTTCATATGACATCTGCGGCTTAGCCGGGGCTTTCTCCACCGCCTTTTGCTCAACGGCTTTAGATTGTTGCGCCACGGCAGACTGCTTGGCGGCCTTGGCCGCCGTGGCTTTCTCGGCCTCAAGCTCTCGGAGCGACTCGAGCTTGCGGTCGCGGAGGAAATCGTATATGCCGCCGAGGTGAAGCTTCATCTTGCCCCCGCGGAACTCATAGGTCTTGGTCACTAGGCCGTCTAGGAACTCGCGGTCATGCGAGACCACGATGGCTGTGCCGTCAAAGTCCTTAATGGCCTGTTTTAGGATCTCCTTGGAGCGTATGTCCAAGTGGTTTGTAGGCTCATCAAGAATCAGGAGGTTGACAGGCTCTAGCAGCAAGCGAATCATGGCGAGCCTAGTGCGCTCGCCGCCCGACAGCACGCCCACCTTCTTGTCAATGTCCTCACCGCTGAACATGAAAGCGCCCAAAATGTCGCGTATCTTGAGGCGTACGTCGCCCACGGCCACACGATCGACGGTGTCGAACACCGTATCGTCAGGGTTGAGCATATCTGCCTGGTTTTGGGCGAAATATCCAATCTTGACCCCATGCCCCAGCACAATCTCACCCTGGTAATCCAACTCCCGCATAATCATGCGCGCCATGGTGGTCTTGCCCTCGCCATTCCTGCCCACGAAAGCCACTTTCTCGCCGCGCTCAATCTCAAAGTCAACGTCGTTGATGACCACATGGTCTCCAAACGCCTTGGTGACATGCTTGCCACGGACGGCAATGACGCCCGAGTGAGGCGCGGGCGGAAACTTTATGTTGAGAGCGCTCTTGTCAAAGTCGTCCACCTGGATGCGATCAATCTTCTCCAACTGCTTGATACGGCTCTGGACCTGTACGGATTTTGTAGCCTTGTAGCGAAACCGCTCAATGAACTTCTCGGTGTCCTCAATCATTTTTTGCTGATTGCGGTAGGCGTTCATCTGCTGCTCAAAACGCTCCTGGCGCAAGACCAAATATTTGGAATAGTTGGCCTTGTAGTCATATATCTTGCCCAAGACAATCTCTATGG
>CAKUVM010000048.1 GCA_934699135.1 uncultured Bacteroidales bacterium | reverse complement strand
ATATTTTACCATATAGACCATGTAGTCCAAATCGATGAACGGATCGTTAATTCCCACAATGTCGAAGGTTTCCGGCTGAGAAACAGCTGCACGGAAGACCATGCGGCCGATACGGCCGAAGCCATTGATACCAAGTTTAATCATTTCAGTAGATTTGAATTTATGATTGTTTCTTAAATTCTAAAACCTCCGGCGTTTCCGCCAGACGCGCCGCAAAGTTAACCAACTTAAGCGACTAGACAAAAATTTCGCGTGGCCACAAAAAAAAGGAACAGGCTAGCCTATTCCTTAGAGTAATGACTTTACGCCACTCCCACCTCCGCGCCAGCGTTTTGCATCTGGCTGTAGGCCGGACACTCCTGAGTGCTGCCACAGGATGTGAGGAGCAGGCTCGCAAGCGCGAGAGAGGCGACGAGCAACAATATCTTTTTCATATCCGCGTCTAAATTTTCGTAGTGCTAAATTAGCTATTTGTTTTGTATTGAGAAAGGTGGCCAAACCTTTTTGTGGTTAAAAAGTCTTTCAGCCCACTTTCCCCTACATCGACATTAGATTTGTACGCACCACCGCATTTTTTGTTACGCGCCGCCAGGCTCACGCCACCGCCACATGGGCAGGAGCCTCAATGCAGACCATGGACACACCGCAGCCGCCGAAACGATATTTTTTCTTTTGCCCGGCGCACGAAGCCAGGCCAATGACCAAAACGGCCACCGCCGCCAACAGGACTAACTTACGTTTTTTCATCTCTCTATGGCTTTAACTATATATGGGCGAAAAGCCTCCGCCCCACAAGGCAAATGTAGTGAAAAAGTCATTCCCCAACTCTCTCCAGGCGCACCTCTTTGGCCTTGGCGAGGTCTGCGGACTTGACTATCACCATGGCGTAGGGGCGCATGGTGTAGGAGGCCGACAGCGCGGACGTGGCGGAATATGTCACGAGCATAATTCCGTCGGCCTCTAGCGACACGTCTTTCACGTCTATGACCGTGGGCCTGTCAGTCTCGGGCAAGGCGATGTTGACAATGGCCTCGGTTGAGAAATCTACATCCGTGGGGGGCGCGGACATGGTCACGGCCATTCCCAACGCGCTGTCGCGCTCAGCGGAGGAACGCATCACGAGCGGAACGGAGTCAACGTCATTGCGGACGAAATAGTGATCGCCGGTGCGGAAACTGACAGGGTGTGAGCAGCATGAGGCTAAAGTCATGGAAATGAGCGCCGACAATGCGGCAACGAATGTTTTGTTTATCTTCATTAGTATCCAACTTTCGCCTGCCGTTATACAAAAAGTATGCCGCACAATCCGTCCGTCACACGCCACTCTTGCGCCTATTGCACTCCTTGCAGAGCATCTGGCAGTTGGCCGCCACCGTGTGGCCTCCCAAACTCCACGGAGTTATGTGATCGGCCTCCATCTGCGTCAACGGCAACTTCTCGCCAATATGGTGTGGACAGTGTGGGTTGGCACAGTGACCGCCTTGCCGTTCGTAGGCGGCCAGCTTGACTGCTTCGGAGAAGGCTCGGATGGACAGATACCTCTCACGGCGAGTGAATATGTAGGGATAAAACTCATCCTTTTTAGCCCTGCGCGCAGAGCCAAGCATCTCGTTTGCCATATGTTGCTGGTGTATGACTGACGGTGGCTAGCGGCTTTCACCATCGTCTTCACACACCGGCGGCATTCTGGTTGTCTGGGGAGCAAAAAAGAAAGGCACGGGCCATTCTACTCGCGTTCACGGGAGGCCTAGGATGGAACCCGCTGTACCTCATAGAGACCCGTGCCGGAATTGCGGCACGAGCATTCTCTATTTCGAGGTACTTAGCGGGCGACACCACGAGGCGACGCCACGAGCTTGCGATTACCAGATTCGTCGGGTTCCGAGAAATCAGTTTCCTAGGCCTTTTTCTTGAACGCGAGAGATAGCTAAATGCTAGAAGTTTATGTCAGTTATTATCGTTTTCCTTTTCTGCTCTTAGTTGTTGACAATAGGTCAATATCACCCTGCTAATTTATGATTTTTCGTGCTTATTGCAAAGAAAAACAAGAAGCCCCGCCGGGCCGACGGGCGTCGACCCGGCGGGGCGCAAAAGATCGGCTTAGTCCGCCAGCTTACTCAATGACCACCTCGCCGCTCTGAGTGTTGCCACCCACATTGCTGTCATACATGGCCTCGGCCACCACGGCAGGCTTATAGTATGTGCCGGCATATGTGGCACTCAGCGTCAGCGTGATGGACGCATGCTGGCCGGCGGGCAGGTTGTCGGCATAGAAGAGGACGCGATCGTCCCTTACATCATGATGACTGCAATCTTCACCAGACACTTTGAGGATCTCCACGCCCGCGGGCAATATGTAAGTGACCGCCACGCGCTCCAGGTCTCGACCAGATGTGTTCGTCACCCTGACGGAGGCCTCCCTCGTCTCCCCCGCCTTGAACCTGCGCGAGTCTCCTCGCATGGCCTCTTCCACTCGCAGCCCGTCAGACGCAGCCGCCACGTCGGTCTGTGTGGCCGTGGCCTTGGTGGTCATGGTCACAAATATTGTCCCGTCTCCCGTATTCTTCACCGCCACGGCAGCGGGCTTGGAGACGGCTGCATCATGACTCCATGCCATCTTGTCTGTCTTCACGGAGGCCAGTTCCTTGCCGCCGAGCGTCACCTTGGCCTCCATACTGCGCGCCGTGGCATTCACCTTTGCATAGTGCGCCCAGCTTAGGAGGCTGGAGCCAATCTGCAAAGTGGACATCCATTGGTCAGACACCAGTTTTTTCCGTAAGGCGTCGGCCGTGGTGGCGGCCATCGGGTCGGCCACGCCCGCTTGCGCCAAGAGCCGTAGGGGCGTGCCGGCCTGCCCCTTGACGAGCAGCCTCCGCGCCTCATCGGCGTTGCCGCTGGCGGCGTAGGCTGCGGCCAGGGCGTTATACGCCTCGGCAGGCACGTCTTTGGCGGAGGCCAGCGTCTCCCTCATCCTGTTCATGGCGCCCATCTGCGCCTTGCCATCGGCGGCCAAGGCATAGAGCGCGAAAGCGAAGTCAGAAGCCGCGCTGGAGCCCGTCTTCTTGCCCCAATTGGCTGACGACATGCGCAGGAACCGAGCCAGCGCCCCCTTACGGGACGACGGCACATAATAGCCCCGGCTCTCGGCCTCGCAATACATGACGTAGGCATAGGCCGAGCAGAACAAGTCGGAGTTGCTTCCGCCACTCCAATAGGCCACGCCACCGTCGGCCGCGGCATGAGAGGTCAGCTTCTTGATCCCGGCGTTCACGTTGGCCTCAACCCTGCTCCTTTGCTCGGGCGTGAGCTGAGTGAAATCGGCCAGGCAAAGTTGCGCCAGCACCTTAGACGTTGTCTGCTCGGCGCATCCGTGAGGATATTCAATGAGTTGCGCCACTCGGCTTGCCATATTGAGAGGCTGCGAACTGCCAAGCTCAAGCAACACGGACTTCATATCGCCGCTCGCGGCCCTGGCCTCGGCCTTCCACTCCTTGCCGGGAGCGACTGTGGCCATTTGTGAGCTTATGAGCTCCTGGCTCACCTTACGCACCTTGAGGCGCGTGGAGTAGTCGGCACTGCCGGCCTTGGCCACGGCCTTTATATCTATTGAGGCCTCGGCCTCATCGGTCCCCGCCTCAACGTCAAACGTCACAGTCTGATCTCCCTCGCTCGTGAAAAAGATGGTCTTGGAGGCGGCTCCGATGACACTGACGCCGCCAGCGGCACTAAGCGACACCTCGACATTGCCAACAGCCTTGGCCGCAAAGATGGTGGCCGAGACCGTGGCCTTGTCTCCCACGCCTATCTGACGCGGCATGGTACCCATGGCCATAAGGCTCTTGCTGACCTTGACGCTCTTCTCGGCCTCGCCGAAAGCGTCTCCGTCCGTGCCCACGACCATGATGCGGACGCGGCCCATATAGTTGGGCACATCCACCTTGTGGGTGGCCTTGCCTCCCTTGCGGAGGGTGAATGGCCCGTCAAAGTAGACCATGGGGGTGAACCTGTTCACAATGGCCTTTGGCGAGTCGGGCAGCAGGGCGTCGTCTCCACCGACGCTGAAGAGTTGCTCAATGCGCCCGCCGTAGGCTCCGGCGACGCTGCCATACACGTCCCACATGTTCACGCCCAAGGCCTCACGGGCATAAAAAGCCCCCCACGGCTGCGGCGTGGCGAAATGAGTGAGATCCAGCAGCCCCTCATCCACCACGGCCAACGTGTAGGCCATTGGCCGGCCGTCTTTCTCCGAAACGTTTATGGTGGCCGTCTGGCATGGTGAGAACTCATCTTTTGAGCTTATGACCGGCGTGAGGTGGCTGCGGGCGGACGACACCTTGACGGGTACGACGCCATAAAGGCGTATGGGCACGTCATTGGCCGTCTGGCCATATGGCTGCACTAGGCTCACGCACACATAGGCGTTGGGCATCATTTGCTCCGAGGCCTTGAGCGTCAGTGTGGTCTGGCCTTCGGCGCAGTCTTTAAGCATCGTCTCCTGCACCGTGCCGCCACGGCAGACGTTCACTACAGCCTTGGCCCCGCCAGAGGACGGGAACGACACTCTGACATCGTCACCGACGCCATATTCATCCTTGTCCGTCTTGACAGACAGCACGGTGGCGGCGGCCGTCCCATCGGCGGAGCGGCCGGTCATGCCGGGCCAGTCAAAATAAGACATAAGGCCGGCGGTATGGCCACTGCCCGGATCGGTGACGCTGATGAAATAAGACCCCCAGTCGTTGTGAGACACAAGATACTGGAAATCGGCCTTCCCATCGACTCCCGTGGTGAGCTTTAAGGTCTTGACGGGGGTGGTGTATTCGCTAGAGCGGAAATCCGCCATCTGCTCTGTGGCGCTCCACCACCACCACCATCCTGTCTTGTATATGTTCACGTTCAGCTTCACACCCGCCTGCGGCCGCCCGTCGGGACCCACGGAGGCCACGGAGAAGGAGTGCCGTTTGTCAGTCTCTAGCGGCTTAGGCCCCGCCTGCGGGCTCTTGACGCCGGCATAGCGGGCATAGGGTGAGAAAGTAGTCATTCGGCTGTCGACACTGAACTCTCCGCTGGGCTCAAAGACGCGCGTGGTCAGCATCATACGCAGCATTCCTGGAGCCTTGCCGCCCACCTTGGGCAAAACGCTGACAATGGCATCGCCATCGGCATTGGTCACGCCTTTGGCGATCTGCGTCTCTTCGGGCGCGAAACGCGCCGACGGGTCGTCAAAGACATAGCCGCTCCACTTTTCCCACGCGGTGACGGACTGCGCCAAAGCGGCCGTCACCTCATAGCCGAGCGAGCCGGCCTTTGCGCCGCTGAGCCACTCCGCGTGGAGCTTGACGGGGCGCGCCTCGCCATGGCCCAACAAGGGTGGCACCCCGACATCTATCTTGAGCCTGTTTGGCTTTATGGTCTCAACGCGCAGCCTCTTCTCAAACGACGCTCCGCCCACCTTGACGCAGGCGCGCCAACTGCCCGTGGGGGCGTCGGCGTCGGTACTGACGCAGAAAGAGTAGAGCCCCATGCTGCCGGCCGTCTGAGTTTTTTTGGCGGCCAACTGACCGAGCGGAGTGTATACCTCTAGCGTGACGGGATGCCCCTCGGGCAGCGTCTTGCCGCGGTCTTGGAGCATGAAACTGAGGTGGATGTCGTCTCCCGGCCTCCATACGCCCCTCTCGCCATATATGAAGCCTTTGACGTCTCCGGCCTGTGGCTCTTGCCCGGCCACATCGAAAACGCTCGTGGAGAGACCCTCGCCCTCCCCTACGCGCAGGTAGGAGACATCGCCGCCGCGAGACGCCATAACGTACAGCGGCTTGCCCGCCGCCCTGTCTATGCTAATCTCAGCCTTGCCGTCGGTATCGGTGCTGCCGTGGCCAATCTGCTGTCCCTGGTAGCTCATCACGCTGACATCTACTCCACTAAGTGGTTGAGCGTCTGGCAAGTTCAAAGCCACGATGGTCATACGGCCGCCATCGCCCGCCAAAGCCGTGAGGCCAATGTTCGTGGCGAAGACGTTGCGGCCCTCGGTCTTGCGAGCATAGTATGACGAGCAGTCGGGGTTGTCCGCCTTTGTCCAATCATATGAGTCCCAGTCAATGTCGTCGTTGGCGTAGTACCATCCGCCCTCTTTGCTGAAACTGTCTCGCAACTTTGCCAGCATGGCCTCATCGGCCTTGGCTATTGCCGCCCTGTCCGCCGTCCCCGTGTTGGCCGCAGGCCAGGCAGACAGCTCATAAGGCATCTGCAATTCAATACGATAAAGAGCCCCGGGCTCCGCCTTGACGAGTTTGGAAATGTCTATGGCGAAAGTGTTCCATCTGGTCAGGTCGAGACCCTGACCATCTAAGAAGATGGTGGAGACGGCCACAGGCATGCCGTAGCGCGCCAGGCGGTCAGACTCTCCCAAGCTGCCATTCCTCATCATAAGGCCCACATTGTTCGCAAAAACGCAAAAAACCCTCACCCTCACGCCCCTCATGAATATGGAGCGGAACGGGACGGTCACATTGTCAGTAAGCGGGATTATGACACCGCCAGACAAGAACTCCACAGCGGGTTTCGTGGCGTCTAGCTCCACCTCAACCCTCTGGTCTTCACCCAGCGTGAGGCCTGAGGCGCTCCGTATGGCCGCGGCCAAAACCACCGTAACCTTGCCATCTCGCCCAGCGTCGGGGTAGAGGCGCAACGTGTTGCCATAAACGTCAACGGCCTCGCTCTGATTATCTTCCAAAACGGCCAGACCCATCATGTCTTGCTTGTCGTCTAGCCGTTTGGAGAACGTCACCTCGACATATTTTTGATCTTCCGTCTTGCTTCTTACACCCATGACGCGCATCTCGCCCTTGGCGGGAATCTCGGCCTCGGCCATGACCTTGTCACCGCAGTTCACTTTCAGCATGCGACCCGCAGCACCGGCCTCGGCCTCAACCTTGAGGATGTGCCGGCAGCCATCGGGCGAGTGCTGCCACAATGGCCTGCCCTCTGATGGAGTCACCTGACTCTCAACGAACTGCGCCTCTTCGGAATCTAGCGACATGACGCAAAACGTGACCTCGTAATGGCCGTCCGTCGTCTCCTCAAATGACTCCAGAGAGCCGGAGAACGAGGAGGGAAGCGTGAAGAAACCAAACGAGAAGCTGCTCTCTTCGTCCGCCACATTGTCAAACAAATCAGAAACATTGAGCGTTGCCGAATATTTGGTATCGCGGTCCAAACCCCTGTCGGGAGAGAAGACAATGGTGCGGCTGTCGGCAAAAGCCACGCGCCCCTTCACGCCAGGGCTTATGGTCAGCAGCTCTTGCAAATCAACCTTGCCCATACGCTCCTCAGACACGTCTTGCGACAAGACGACACTCACCGTGGAAGAGCGCGGCACGAGACCCGACGTATAGGCCTCGACAAAACGGTTGTAGGCCGTCTGCTGTTCGCCACCTCCGCAGGCAGCGAGAAGCAGGCCAATCGCGCCCACAAGCAGCCACAAGGCTGTATGGAATGAATTTTTCATTTCTTTGATGATTTTACTGTTGCGAAGAACTAAGCCACCGTGCCTTTGGCGCGGCCTCTCCTCAAATGTATGCATATATTTGGCTTCCTCCATCTTTCAAGGCGGCATTTTTGTCATCGGACATAGAAAGTCACGGAGACAGACTGCCCCGTGTCGTCCACCACGGTGAGCGTGTGCCGCCCCGAGGCGGGGCTAACCGTCATCTTGCCATCGGCTCGCGACTGCCCCACATAGTCGCCATCGAGATGCCAAAAGAGCGCCGCACCCTCGGCAGCGGCGGCCTGACACACAAAACCTTGAAGACGGCCATCGAACGAGCGGGTGCGCACCACCTCTTGCCCCGCCTGCGGATATACGATGGCCAGCCTCCGCACCCCGTCGGCATCGCAAGCCGGCGAAAAGGGCGGCAACGGCTCATAGTCGGCATGGCACTGGCGATAGTAAAACTCCATTGCCGGCGGCAAGACGAACCGCCGCTCCGTGATCATGTCATCAACGCTCGCGCAAGAGCTGTTGACCTGCCAGAGCCCATCGGCAGAGAGATGCGCCACGCGGCAGAAACGGCACTGCGGCGTGAAGGCGCAGCGCCTGGGCAAGCGCGCGGTATCGACATCGGCACATACGGCAGAGGCTCTCATGCCACTATGACGGCACACGGCAATGGCGTCCTCATCGTCTAACGGCTCCGCAAACCAGCCTGATGATGGCAACAGGGAGAAGACGTCGAACATGACAGGGGCCGCAAACCCCACGCCCGTGAGGCCCGCTCGCCCCTCGCCTGTGGCATTGCCCACCCACACGCCCACCACATGGCCAGGCGTCACGCCCACAGCCCACGCGTCTCGCCCACCGTAACTTGTGCCGGTCTTCCACGCCACCCTCTTCATGGAGCTGAACATCTGCCAGTCGGCCTCCTCCTCTGGGCGGCTGAGACGCGACATGGCCTCGAAAGTGTGCCAAATGGCCGACGGAGAGAGAGGCGTGGCGGACGGTTGGCGCGCAACCACGCGCGGCGAGATGTCGGAAGAGACGCGCAACGGCCAAACCCAGTCTGCCACATCGCCATAGATAGTGCGCCCATCCCCGCCATAGGCCATGAGGCGGCGCGCGAGGGAGGCGTAGGCCCCGCAAAGATCCCAAAGCGAGATCTCCGCGCCACCAAGGATGAGCGAGGCCCCGTAATGTTCCTCAGAAAAGCGCAATGTGGTGAAGCCCAATTGCTTGAGATCGGCAAGAAAACGCCCCGTATTGTGCGCCGAAAGCATCCGCACGAGCGGAACGTTGAGCGACTTGGTCAGCGCGACATCTGCCGCCACGGCACCGCTGAACGTGTGGCTATAGTTTTGGGGCGTGAAACCGTTGATGTCTAGCGGCGTGTCTGCCCACAACATCTTGGGCGTCAGTTCTCCCGCACTGAGCATGGAGGCATAGAGGAAAGGCTTGAGCGTGCTGCCGCTGCTTCGCTCGGCGGCCACCATATCCACCATCCAGGTGTCCGAAGGCCAAGACGCGTTGCCCACATAGGCCAAGACGCGCCCCGTCCGCGTCTCCGCCACCAGAACCCCGATGTCGTTCACCCTGCCGGCGGCATATCGAGCGGCATAGCTGTCCGCCAGGCCTTGAGCCAACCTTTGGATGCGCGCGTCGATGGTGGTGACGCACGTCCGCCCACCGTCTCGCGTCAGGCGCGCCAACAACTGCGGCGCACGGTTCTCAATGGGGTAAGGCACATCGGGCAACGGCTCGGCAATGGCCAACCTCAGCGTGGACTCATCTATGCTCCCGAAGTCGGCAATGCGCTTCAACAGTCTGTCTCTCTTGGCTTTGAGGGTGGCTCTGTTACGCGCCATATGGATGCGCGCCGGGGCGTTTGGCAGCACGGCCAGCAAGGCGCTCTCGGCCCAAGACAAATCGGCGGGCCTGCGGCCGAAATATCTCCACGAGGCCGCCTCCAGCCCCACCACATTGCCACCCATGGGCGCATTGGACGCATAGAGCGCAAGAATCTCGTCTTTGGAGCGCGTCATCTCAATGCCCACAGCCCACAGAGCCTCCATAAACTTCTGCCACAGGTTCCTGGCCTGATTGCCGCGCGCCATACGAGCCAACTGCATGGTGATGGTGCTCCCCCCCTCGGCCGCGCGGCCTCGGCGCAAGTCGTTGCGCGCGGCACGTGCCAGAGCTAAGGGGTCGATGCCAAGGTGGTGGCGAAAATGCTTGTCTTCAAAAGCTATGATGCAGGTGGCGAACTTATGCGGCACGCTATCGGCCTGTGCAAAACGCCACTGCCCGTCGGCCGCCACGCTGGCCGAGAGCAACGAGCCGTCGGCCGCCATGGCCACGGCAGACAACGGCTTACGGAACAGAGGCGACGGCACCATGACGGCGCACGTCAAAAGAAGCGCGGCAATGCTCAAAATAAAGTAGGCCACAAGACGGGCGGGGCGCCGCCGCCACAGCCGCAGAACCAAGCGTTTCAACTTTCTGACCATCTCACACATCCATTCGCGCAAGACCGCGGCACGGCACAAAGCGCACGCCCAGCTCCTCCATGGCCCGCGCCACCGGCGCGGCCGCCTCATAATCTTCCCAACAATGCATGGGGACGAACACTTTGGGACGCGTCATTCGGCAGAACTCAGCGGGTCCGTCGGCAATGTGGGACCCCAAATGCGGGTCGGTGGGAAAGAGGGCGACATCGGCCCCCGACACGGCCGCGGACATCTTGCGCAGCTCGGCCTCGAAGTAGCTGTGCATCCGCCTGTTGTCTTCTGCCGCGGCATCGGCGTGCTGCCAGTCGTTGAAGTCGCCCGCATGGAAAAGCCTGCGCCCGTCCGCCCTGATGAGCCAAGAGACGCCGACATCAGTAGAGCCATGCGCCTCAACCGTCACGCGGCCATCGTCAAAGACCTCGCCACGGTGCAGCCACGCTATGCGGCCGTCATCACGCAACGGCTTATTGCGGCGTCGGATGTCCGCCGAAAGGACGTAGCGAATGGGCCGCCGCGACTTCCAAAAGAGGGTCTCTGGATTAAAATGGTCGGCATGTGCGTGGCTTGCCAACACATAAACCTGCGCCTCAGCCTCCGCCACCAAGGCGGCCACGCTCTCGTCTCCGTCTTTCCAGTAGTCTATGATGACGAGCGCACCATCGGCCTCAACAAGAAAGCCGCTATGA
>CAKUVM010000047.1 GCA_934699135.1 uncultured Bacteroidales bacterium | reverse complement strand
CTCAGCGTGCCCGATGGCTTCTTCAAGACCAAGCAGGGTGGGGCTGACATCCCGGCCTTCTCCGTCACGTTCTCCACGCCCGACGCTCCCACGCCTGGCAGCGTGGCCGAAAATCTTGTCAGCGAGTCTCCACTCCCGGCCGCGAAGGCTGTATATGACTATTTGCGAGAGATGTATGGCCACAAGACCATCTCCAGTTCCATCGCCAATGTGAACTGGAATCTCAGGGAGGCCGAGATGGTCCATGACGCCACGGGCAAATATCCGGCCATCGCCACGGCGGACTATCTCCACTTTTACACTCTTTATGACGATGCCGCCCGCAACCCGTTTAAGGGCAGTTGGAAAGTGAACTATGACGACATCTCGGAGTTCCGGCAGTGGTGGGATGATGGCGGCATTGTCTCCGCCTGCTGGCACTGGAACGTGCCAAACAAAGAGGCCGAGAAATACGTGAACGGTTCCTACACTTGTACGCCAGGTGATGGTAAGATAGTGTACAAAAAAAATGAAAAAGGTGAGGAAAAGCCCGAGTCTGCCACCACAGTCTTCCGCCCCAAGAACATCTTTGTCGACGGCTCTTGGGAGCAGAAGATTGCCGATGAGGACTTGGCTCTCGTAGCGTCTTTGCTCAAAAAGTTCCAAGAGGCCGGCATCCCCGTCATCTGGCGTCCGCTCCACGAGGCCTCTGGCAATGCCATAAGCGGTGGCGACGCGTGGTTCTGGTGGGGCATTGACGGTGCTGACGTCTACGTCAAGCTCTGGCGCAAAATGTTCGATTACTTCAAGTCGCAGGGTCTCAACAACCTCATCTGGGTTTGGACCACTCAGACGGGCTATGGCTACGACAAGAGCAAGGGCGTCCTTGACGACGCCGACTGGTATCCTGGCGATCAGTATGTAGACATAATAGGGCGTGACGAGTACACGCTCTCCGCAAGTCAGTCTGCCGAGGAGTTCAGCACCATTTGCGCCACGTTCCCGGGCAAGATCGTCACTCTCTCCGAGTGTGGCGGCGTGGCCAAGCTCTCGGATCAGATTGCCGAGGGCTCCATGTGGAGCTGGGCTATGCCGTGGTATGATGGCGCCGCTGACGAGGCTGGCTCGCTAGACAAGCACTCTCATGCCAACACGGAGTGGTGGAACGACGCCATGAATTGTGAGAACGTGGTGACGAGGGAGCAGCTCCCGTCCTTCAAATAGGCTATATTGTTTGAACTAGTGATAGACGGCTTGGCGGGCGTTGCTCGTCAGGCCGTTATTTCTTTGCCCTCACTCCTCGTGGAGAGACGTCTCGCCAGCGGTGTCGGTCTTCCCTCTCGCCTAAAAGCAAAAGGAGTCGTGCCAACCACCGTGGCACGACTCCTTTTTTATTTGTCTCTTGAACCTATAGGAACACCCTCACGCCAACTGTCGGGTTGAGCATTATATTGAAATTCACGGCATTGCCGCTAATGTCAGCATCGGTTCTCTTCATATGCGCGAACTCCAGGTTGAGCAGGCTCACGCCCAGGCCTATGCGGTCGGTGGGGCGAAACTCAAGTTGCACAGGCAGCGCGGCCAGCTCGAAACCGTTGGTCTTGTAGTCCACGGTGTGGTTGTCGCGCTCATAAGACATCTTGCCGTGGCAGTAGAAAAAGCCGAGTTCTGGAGCCAAGTGGAAGCGGTCTGCCAGGCGGATGTAGTAGGCGGCCGTGGGGCCTATGGCCAAATTGTTCGCGCTGGTCTTGGTGTCGCTTTCGTCATTTTTCTGCCACTGGTGGGTCAGTTGCATCTGCGCGCCAACGCGAAAACGGTCGGCCACAAAGTAGTGGAAGCCAGGGTCCAGCTCAATGGCGCATACGGGGTCGCTTTTCTCTTTCACGCCGTTCTCACCCGTCGTGCTGCTGTTTGCCAGGGAGAATCCAATGAGCGCCCCGATGAATTTGTCCCCTTTCTGTTGCGCGGCAGCGTCTGTCGCCGCGCAAGCCATCATGGCTGCTGCCGCGATGGCGATGATTGTTCGTTTCACTTATATATTCTTGCTGTTGTCGCTTGTTTTGTGCCTACCCGAAAATGTCGCTGTGTGTGCCGGTGTCTGCGAGGGTTACTGTCATCTCGCTGTCATCCTGTTTCCAAATTAGGAGCCAGTCACTTGTAATATGGCATTCTGTATAACCTGCCAACCTTCCACTAAGTATGTGGGGACGGTACTCTAGCGGAAGTTTGCCAGTCGTTTTCAGCGTTTCAATGACACAAGCAAATTTCCTCTCATCGCAGCCACGTTTCAAACACAATTTTAGGGCCTTCTTAAACGTGTTGGTGTATAATATCCTATATGTCACTTCACAACTTCATTTAGAAATTGATCAATGTCAGTGATCTCGAAAATGGGGCCGTCCTCCACATCTTTTATGGCCTTGTCCAGATGACATTTTTTGACCTTATTGTCCGCTTTCTTCGCAGTCCATCCAAACTTTTTGGCGAGCGATTTCAGCAGGGTGGTGTCTGCCTGCGGAAGGTTAATTTGGTAAGATACTGTCGTCTCCATCTCATGAACTTATTTCCAACAAAGATAGGAATATAATGCCTCGCTTGACCTTTGTGCGCAAATTTAGTCAGCTCACGTAATGAGCAATCCCCCGCCGCCCAATGGGCGGCGGGGGATTGCTCATCGTCTTGCCTGCATGGCTCTTATTTTATGCCGCGGCATTTTTTCTCCCAATTCCATGCGTTGAGGAGCGTCTGCTCAATGGGCACCTCGGCCTTCCAACCCAGCTCTTTGTTGGCGAGCGTGGTGTCGGCCCATATCTTCACGATGTCGCCGGCCCTGCGCCCGACAATCTTGTAAGGCACGTTCACGCCTGTGGCCTTCATGAAGGCGTTGACGAGCTCCAGGACGCTCAGTCCCTTGCCGGTGCCAATGTTGAAGAACTCGTAGTTGCTCTTGTTCTTGCCATCCAGCAAGCGGCGGATGGCTACCACATGAGCTTTGGAGAGATCCACCACGTCAATGTAGTCGCGGATGGGCGTGCCGTCCGGCGTGTCATAGTCGTTGCCGAAGATGCTCAGCTCCTTGCGCAGCCCCGCCGCGGTCTGCGTGATGTAAGGCACCAGGTTGTTTGGCACGCCCACGGGACTCTCGCCAATGAGCGAGCTCGGGTGTGCGCCAATGGGGTTGAAGTATCGCAAAGACAAGCCGTTGATCTCTTTCTCGGCCTGGCAGAAGTCGCGGATTATGTCCTCGTTCACCGTCTTGGTGTTGCCATAGGGGCTCTCGGCGGGCCTGCGTGGCGTGGACTCCGTCACAGGCAGTTTCTCCGGCTGTCCATAGACGGTGCAGCTCGATGAGAACACTAGGTTCCTCACGCCGGTGAACTTCATGCTCTCCAATATGTTCATCAGGCTGTTGAGGTTGTTTCGGTAATACTCCAGCGGCTTGAAGACGCTCTCGCCCACCGCCTTGAACGCCGCGAAGTGAATCACGGCGCTGATGTCCTTGTGACGCAGGAAGAAGTTGAGGGTGTCGGCGCGGTTCGAGAGGTCGAAGTTCTCAAACTCTGGTCTCTTGCCCGTTATCTTCTCAATGTTGCCCACCACCTCGACCTTGGAGTTCGAGAGGTCGTCCACTATTATGACGTCGTATCCTGCTTCTTGCAGTTCAACCACGGTGTGCGAGCCAATGAAGCCCGTGCCGCCCGTAACCAGTATTTTGCTCATCTGTCAATGAATTTGTTCTGTCACAAATATACGATTTTTCGGTTCACTTGTGCGGCGCGCGGGGCGTATTCTCCCAATGCGCGGCCTCTCTTGCGGCCAAACGGGCGGGTCTGTGCCCGAGGTCGGCGTTCGGCAAAATCATACAATTAGCCAAATTGTAAACTTTTGTGCTGTAAGAAAGTTTATTATGCTGATTATTAGCAGTGTTGAGCTGGCGTTGCTTTTGCTTTTGTTATGATGTCGGTCGTTTTTTGTTTTGGTCGGTTAAAGCATTTGTCGTGTTTGTATGTTGTTATGATAAGATAGTATTTGCCGCTTTCCCTCATACGGGCTAAACTTGCGACTGCAAACGAGAGGGGTCAAGGCGACGCCGAGTTTGAACAAAGGATCTCTAACATATTCGCAATATCCAGCAACATGGGCAACAGTCTCTTTGACGAGCGCAAGGCAAAGGTGGAGGCCGACTTCGAGGCTCTCATCTCCCGCCCGAATGAGCAGCTCTTCAGCACCAACGGTGTCTACAACAAATATAAGTATCCCGTCGTGACGCGCGCCCACGTGCCTCTCGAGTGGCGATATGATTTCGACCCCAAGACGAACCCCTTCTTTATGGAGAGGATAAGTTTCAACGCGGCGTTCAACGCCGGCGCCATGAAGTTGGGAGACAAGTACCTTCTGGTGGTGCGCACCGAGGGCGTGGATCGTAAGTCTTTCTTCGCCGTGGCCGAGAGCCCCAATGGCGTGGACAACTTCCGTTTCTGGCCCAGGCCCATAACGTTGCCGCAGGTCCCTGGCAACCCCGACACCAACGTCTACGACATGCGACTCACGAAGCATGACGACGGCTACGTCTACGGTGTCTTCTGCACCGAGCGCAAAGACCCGTCGGCCGCTGCGGGAGACACCAGCAGCGCGGTGGCCGCGGCGGGCATCGTCCGTACCAAGGATCTCAAGACTTGGCAGCGCCTCCCCGACCTCATCAGCCATGCCGGCCAACAGCGTAACGTGGTCCTCTTCCCCCACTTCGTGGACGGCAAATACGCTTTCTACACCCGTCCGCAAGACGGCTTTATTGACACAGGCTCGGGCGGCGGCATAGGTTGGGGACTCTGCGACGACATCCGCCGCGCCGAGGTCAAGGACGAGTACATAATGGACGCCAAGACCTACCACACCATCTACGAGGTCAAGAACGGCATGGGCCCCGCGCCCATCAAGACCAAGGCCGGCTGGCTCAACTTGGCGCATGGCGTGCGCAACACCGCGGCAGGCTTGCGATACGTCCTCTATATGTTCCTGACCGACCTCGAGAAGCCGTGGATCGTGACCCACAAGCCCGCCGGCCACTTCCTGGCCCCTTATGGAGACGAGAGGGTGGGAGACGTCTCCAACGTCGTCTTCTCCAACGGATGGATCGCCGACGAGGATGGCAAGGTCTTCATCTACTACGCCTCAAGCGACACGCGTATGCACGTGGCCACATCCACAGTAGATCAGCTCGTTGACTACTGCCTCAACACTCCCGAGGATGAGCTCACTAGCTACGCCTCCGTGGCGCGCATCAACGCGCTTGTCGATAAGAATAATGCTCTGAAGAAGTAGTCTTCGGCACTTGTTTAGTTTGTAGTTTTATGACGGACGCGGCTCACGTTGGCCGTGTCCGTTTTCCCAGTTGAAAAAAGGCCATCCGTATTTTAAAAAATCACTCTGCCAATGAACATCTTGAACCCGATGAGGCTCGTGGCCTCGCTGGCAGCCTCGCTTATAGCCGCCTCGTCCGCCCAGGCCAATGTCTCCCTCCCGGCCGTCATCTCAGACGGCATGGTGCTGGAGCAAAACGCCACCGTCAAGCTCTGGGGGTGGGCCAAGCCCTATGAGGAGGTGTCCATAACCACATCGTGGGACGGCAAGACCTACAAGGCCTCGCCCGACCCTCTGGCCCACTGGAGCGTGGAGGTGACCACGCCCGCAGGCTCAGACACGCCATACTCCATTGAGTTCAAGGGCTATAACACGGTCGTTGTCTCCGATGTTCTCATTGGCGAGGTCATCCTCTGCTCCGGTCAGAGCAACATGGAGTTTCAGCCGTCTTGGGGCATGGAGAAGAAGGATTCGCTCATCGCCCAGGCGCGTCAAGACGACATCCGCATGTTCCGCGTCGATTATCGCACGGCGCCGGTCCCCACCCACAACGTCTCCGGCCAGTGGCTTCACACCACGCCGCAAAATGCGGAGAGCTTCTCTGTCATAGGCTACGTCATGGCCTGCAAGCTCCGCCGCGAGCTCGGAGTGCCGGTGGGCATCGTGGACTCCAGCTGGGGCGGCACTCCCATCGAGTGCTGGACCCCCGCGGCGGTCTATGAGGCGGACCCCGCCCTCAAGGCGCTCAATGACAAACTGAGCGCCACCACGTGGGGCCCCGTCCGCCCAGGTCTCATCTATAATGCCATGGTGGCCCCGCTTATGAACTACCGTTTCCGCGCCGTGGCGTGGTATCAGGGTGAGCAGAACTGTGAGAATGCCGAGGGGTACTCGCAGATGCTCCAGGAGCTTGTCAAGAGCTGGCGTGCGGGTCTTTATGACGGACATGACATCCCGTTCATCTTTGCGCAGATCGCGCCATATAAGTATGACTCTCCCGGCATGGCAGTGGTGGTGCGAGATCAGCAGAGGCTCGCCTCGTCCGCCATAGCCCACTCTGGCCTTGTGGTCATTGGCGACCTTGGCGACTTGAAAGACATCCACCCGCGCCGCAAGGTTGAGGCTGGCAACCGTTTTGCGGACGCTGTGCTCACAGAGGCCTATGGCAAGGATGGTTTCGCCTACAAGGCGCCTCTCTTCCAGTCCGCGGCTTTGGCCAAGGGCGGCAAAAGTGTCATTGTCTCGTTTGCCAACGCGCAGGGCCTCCACCTGACAGATGGTGGCAAGGCGGCCGACTGGTTCGAGCTGGCGGGCGCCGATGGCGTCTTTCACAAGGCTGTCGGCAAGATTGCCAAAGACGGCACTGTCATGGTCTCGTCCAAAGAGGTCAAGGCTCCCGCGGCGGTGCGCTACGCCTGGGCTGATGACGCCTGGCCCAATCTGTCTAACAAGTCCGGCGTGCAGGCCTCGTGCTTTGGGGCTGTGACCGTCAGATGATTACGCTCTCCCGTCTGTTCCACTCAAAAACATAAGTAAGCAATGAAAAAGATATTCACCGCCGCACTGGCGGCACTGGGCCTCACGGCCTCAATGGCGCAAGCCCCCGTCAACCCCAACGCCACTCCGGAGGCCAAGGATCTTCTCAAATTCATCTACGCGCAGAGCGGCAACGGCACGCTCTGCGGCCAGCACAGCTACCCGCTATTCTCCGACATATATATGGAGAGGGTGGAAAATCTCACGGGAGGCTCGCACCCTGCCGTCTTTGGCCAAGACTTTGGATACAGCAAGCCTAACTCACTGGACGGCATCAACTTCCGTCAAAGGGTGGTGGACAATGCCATAAAGTGGCACGCCAAGGGCGCCATCATCACCCTCATGTGGCACGCCGTGCCGCCCACCACCGACGCCATATTCACCACCTGGCAGGGCAAAGACGGAGTCCAGAGCAAGCTGACAGACAAGCAGTGGAAAGAGCTGACGACCGACGGCACGGAACTCAACACGCGGTGGAAGGCGCAGGTGGACGTCATAGCCTTCTTCCTCAAGCAGCTTCAGGCAGAGAACGTTCCCGTCATCTGGAGGCCATATCATGAGATGAACGGCGACTGGTTTTGGTGGGGCGCGCGTCCCGGCAAAGACGGCTATGCCAAACTCTATCGCATGCTCTATGACAGGCTGACCAACTATCACCACATCGACAACCTCCTGTGGGTCTTCAACGCCAACGAGACGGGTTCTCCCAACGTGGGAGACTACGCCGGCTTCTATCCGGGACACGATGTGGTGGATGTGCTCGCCACGGACATATATAACCACAACTATGACAAGCGCGACTATGACGCCCTCCTCAAACTGGCCGAGGGCAAGCCAATAGCATGGGGCGAGGTGGGCAAGCTCCCGACGCCGGAGATATGCCGCGAGCAGCCTAAGTGGGTGTGGTTCATGTGCTGGAGCGAATTCCTCGAGGTGGCCAATGACTATCAGAGGCGTATGGACATCTACAACGCCAAGGAGACCGTCACCCTGGAGGAGATGCTTAAGAAATAAAAAGGTATATTTGCATTTGTGAGGGGGCGGGGCGTCCCGCTCCCCGTTTTCCTGCAATAACACGATGAATACAAAGGAGTTTAGAGATCAGATGCTGGCGGAGTATGCCAACATAATGAATTTCTGGATAGGCAAGATGGAGGATCACGAGTATGGTGGTTTCTACGGCGGCCGAGACAAAGAGGGCGACCTCATCCCCAACGCCGAGAAAGGCGCCATCCTCAACGCGCGCATCCTATGGGCCTTCTCTTGTGCGGCGCGCCTCTTTGGCCGCCCCGAATATAAGGAGGGGGCCAACCGCGCCTTCTGCTACCTCCGCGATTTCTTCTATGACAAGAAGAACGGCGGCTTCTACTGGTCGTTGGATGCCAAGGGCGCGCCCGTGGATACCAAGAAGCAGGCCTACGCCCAGGGCTTCTGCATCTACGGCCTCTCAGAATATTACCGCCTCACGCAAGACCCGCAGGCCATCGACCTGGCCTATGAGACCTACCACCTCATTGAGACCCACTTCCGCGACCCTAACTACGGCGGATATATCGAGGCCCTGGCGGCCGACTGGACGCCTATGGAGGATGTGCGCCTGAGCGACAAGGATGAGAACACCCCAAAGTCGATGAATACGCACCTCCACATCATAGAGCCCTATGCCAACCTCTATAGGGCCAAGCCCACGCCCGAGCTGCGCGACAGCATAATCCACTGCCTGGACATCTTCACCAGCAAGATCATATGCAATGTCACGGGTCATTTCAACCTCTTCTTCGGGATGGACTGGACCGTCATGAGCCACATTGACTCGTACGGGCACGACATTGAGGGCGCATGGCTGCTCTACGAGGCCGCCGAGGTCATTGATGACAAGGAGTGGATGGAGAGACTCAAGCCCATCTGCAAACGACTCACCGACGTGACCATTGCCGAGGGCTGGGACGGCGACTCCATCTTCTACGAGAAAGTCAACGGCAAGCTCGACACGGACAAACACTGGTGGCCGCAAGCGGAGGCCATGGTCGGCTTGGCCGACACGTGGAGGCTCACGGGAGACCAGAGCTACCTCGATAAGGTGTTCCTCGTGTGGGGTTTCATCCGCGAGCATATCATAGACCACAAGCGCGGCGAGTGGCTGTGGAGGACGGATCGCAACGGCGCCGACGTATATCCCGACTGCAAGGCCGGCTTCTGGAAGTGCCCATATCACAACACCAGGGCACTCGCTGAGGTCTTGGCCCGCGTGTGCTCCTATAACCGTTAACCCGTCGGCAAGATGAAGTCAAAAATCTTTGCCCTGTGCCTGTGCGCGAGTGCGGCTCTCTTGTCATCGTGCGGCCGCGGCGTGCGCACCGTCAGCGGCTATGACGATGCCATAACCTTCATTGGCCGTGTTGACAAGACCGACTCGCTCGGGCCGCGTCAGTGGGGCGCGGGGGCATATTTCACCTTCGCCTTCGACGGGGCCGGCTGCGACATTGAGCTGCGTGACGAACGCCTCTACGGCAACAGCTATAACTACCTCGAGGTGGTCATAGACGGCCAGTCTGCGGGTCGCTTCCGCACCCTTGGCGCGCAAAACCGTCTGACCATAGGCCAGACGCCCTCGCCCGCCGTGGCGGACACCGCAATAAAGGTCATTGCCGTGGCCGACAGCCTCGCGCCAGGTCGCCACACTGTGCTCATAGCCCGCGATACGGAGAGCGCCATGGGCTATACGCAACTGTGTTCTGTCTCCGCTCCGGGGTTGGAAAAGTGGCAGCCCGAGACGCGGCTCAAAATGGAGTTCATCGGCAACTCGATAACGAGCGGCATGGACTGCTACACTGATGAGATCCCCTATGGGCATGGTGTGTGGTATGACCGCCACCGCGCCTACTACGCCTATGGCCCGCGAGCCGCCCGCGCCCTCGGGGCCGAGTGGTCTCTGGCCTCAGTCTCTGGCATTGGCCTTATGCACAGCTGCTGCGATCACAAATATGTTATGCCGCAGGTATATGACAAGGTGGACCTCGTTGACAACAAGATAGGCTACGACTTCGCCTATCAGCCCGATGTGGTGGTCTGCGCCCTGGGCCAGAACGACGGCGTGCAGGACTCCACGGCTTTCGCCACGGCCTACGTAGACTTCATCCGCATGATTAGTGAGCGAAACGTCAATGCCGACATCGCGCTCATCTCAAGCCCTATGGCCAATGACACACTGCGGGCCTACTTCCGCAAGATGCTTCCGGCCATTGCTGCCGAGGCCGAGTCGCAAGGTCTGGCGGGAGAAAGGGGGAGCATCCCTTTCCACATCTTCGAGAAGAGCTACAACGGCGGCGGCAGCGATCACCCCAGCATGGATGAGCAAGCCGTCATTGCCGATGAACTCGTGGCCTTCCTCCGCGACGTTTTCGCCCTCTAACGCACAAGAATCCCATTTTTTTAGTAATACCAATAATCCCAATTGAATATGAGATTAGGACATATCGCTCTGGCGGCCGCGCTCGCCGCTTCCGTCACCGCCTCGGCTCAGAAGTTTGAGGGTCTGGCCTTGACCCCGACCATGGGGTGGAACAGCTGGAACACTTTCGCTTGCGACATTGACGAGAACCTTGTCAAGGAGACCGCTGATCTTTTCATCAAGCTGGGTCTCAAGGACGCCGGCTACGAGTACGTGGTCATAGACGACTGCTGGATGGAGATGGAGCGCGACCCGCAAACCTTGCGCCTCGTGGCCGACCGCAAGAAGTTCCCAAGCGGCATCAAGGCCCTGGCGGACTACGTCCACAGCAAAGGCCTCAAGTTCGGCATATATAACTGCGCCGGCACCAAGACCTGCGCCGGCTACCCCGGCACCCGCGGTTTCGAGTATATCGACGCGCGCCAATATGCCGAGTGGGGCGTGGACTTCCTCAAATATGACTGGTGCTCGCACTCTACGCAAGACGCCCGCGCCTCATACTCCCTTATGCGAGACGCCATCTACG
>CAKUVM010000046.1 GCA_934699135.1 uncultured Bacteroidales bacterium | reverse complement strand
GACTCCTACCCAATTGATATTCTGAAGCCCGGATGCGCATTGGACATCTGGGCTTTTTAGTTCCCTCCATATGGCAAAAAAGAATGTTGGCGCGCCAAGGCCGTCGGACTCGGTGGCCGCTATGGCCTCCCTCGGAGGCAAGATGCCGCCGCAGGCGGTGGAGTTTGAAGAGGCAGTCCTGGGTGCCATAATGCTTGACAAGGATGCCCTGCAAAACGTGGTGGAGCTTCTTAAACCTGAGCATTTCTATGTCGAGGCCAACCAGAGAATCTATGCCGCCATGCTGAGGCTCAATGGCGCCATGGCCCCAATTGATATGCTCACCATGACCGAGGAGCTGAAGAAGACGGGCGAGCTGGAGGCCGTGGGCGGGCGAGTCTACATTGCAAAACTGACAAGCCGTGTGGGCGCCGCGGTAAACATTGAGTACCATGCGAGGATAATATTCCAAAAATACTTGCAGAGGTCGCTCATTCACTTGGGTTCCGACATGGTGGAGAAGGGCTACGACGAGACCTCCGACGTCGAGGACATTATGGAGGAGGCCGAGAATAACCTTTTCACGCTCTCGCAAGGCAGTCTGAACCGCGATGTTATCCAAATTAACCCCGTCGTCGATGAAGCCATCCGCCAGATGGAGGCGGCTGCCAAGCGAGAGGACAAACTGAGCGGCATAACGAGCGGTTTCCGTGGCATTGACGACATAACATTGGGGTGGCAACCCGCCACGATGGTGGTCATCGCGGCCCGCCCCGCCATGGGCAAGACGGCTTTCGTCCTCTCTATGGCGCGAAAAATGGCCATAGAGCACGACATCCCCATTGCCATGTTCTCGCTAGAGATGAGCAACGTCGAGCTCGTCAAACGTCTCATGACGGCCGAGACGGAGATACCGTCAGAAAAAATCAAGAGCGGAAGGCTCACGGAGGAGGAGCTCCATCACTTCAACTCCAGAATAGGCAGGCTCAGAAGCGCGCCCATATATATTGACGACACTCCAGGCCTCTCCGTCTTCGACTTGCGCTCCAAGGCGCGAATCCTCAAGAAGAAACATGACATCAAGTGCATCATCATAGACTACCTCCAGCTTATGACGGCATCCGCCATGAAGCCAGGGAGCCGTCAGGAGGAGGTCTCTATGATCTCGCGGTCGCTAAAGGGGTTGGCCAAGGAACTCAACATCCCCGTCATTGCGCTTAGCCAGTTGAACCGAAATGTCGAGGGGCGAACCACAGAGAAAGGCGGCATAGACAGCAAGAGGCCACAGCTCTCCGACCTTCGCGAGTCTGGAGCCATTGAGCAGGACGCCGATATGGTCTGCTTCATCCATCGCCCTGAATATTACCATATTCTGGACGACGGCAAGGGCAACTCGCTTGTCGGCATGGCCCAGTT
Organism: uncultured Bacteroidales bacterium; assembly: GCA_934699135.1. Classification (GTDB taxonomy): domain Bacteria; phylum Bacteroidota; class Bacteroidia; order Bacteroidales; family Marinilabiliaceae; genus W3P20-009. The sequence continues at coordinate 9,615 of CAKUVM010000046.1, read as the reverse complement.
CATCATTGCCAAGCATCGTAGTGGACGAATAGACGATGTGTTGCTGCGCTTCCAGGCCGAGCTAATCCGCTTTGAGGAGCCGGAGTCTGGCGCGGATTTTCTAAATGGCTCTGAACCGCCAGCCTCGCAGCAGTTCATAATGTCTGGCGTGAACAATGGCGGCTCGCCATTCGATGTGCCAAATCTTGGGGCGACGGATGCCGATGATACGCCTTTCTAGGCGTGGGTGGCGCATAGGTATAGCACCTAATATCGTAGGTGTTTTACGTAAATAGACTTCAGACTTGTTGAGATAAAGGGAAAGTTGTATAATTTAGCGTTCGACAAAAGAACGATTAGACACCCGATGGCCTCTGCGAAGGTCGATGGGCAATAACAAATATTTAGCAAGAACAGTTATGGCAAACATTGAAGCAGAAGTCAATGAATTCATGACCAAGATCATCGCCAAGAATCCTGGCGAGAGCGAGTTCCATCAGGCTGTCAAGGAGGTTGTCACCTCCCTTATGCCTTACATCGATGAGAACCCTCAGTACAAGACCGCCAAGATCCTTGAGCGCATGGCTGAGCCGGAGCGCACCATCATCTTCCGTGTGCCTTGGCTCGATGACAAAGGCAACATCCAGATCAACCGCGGCTTCCGTGTTGAGATGAACAGCGCCATCGGCCCATACAAAGGTGGCCTCCGTTTCCACCCCACCGTAAATCTTGGTGTCCTCAAGTTCCTTGCTTTTGAGCAGGTGTTGAAGAACAGCCTCACCACGCTCCCTATGGGCGGCGGCAAAGGTGGCTCCGATTTCGACCCCAAAGGCAAGTCCGATGCCGAGGTCATGCGTTTCTGCCAGAGTTTCATGACTGAGCTTCAGCGTCATATAGGTCCCGACACCGACGTTCCCGCAGGTGACATTGGCGTCGGTGGCCGCGAGATCGGCTACCTCTTTGGCCAATACAAGCGTCTGCGCAACGAGTTCACGGGCGTCCTCACTGGCAAGGGCCTCGGTTGGGGCGGCTCACTCATCCGTCCCGAGGCAACAGGCTACGGTGTCGTATACTTCTGCACGGAGATGCTCGCCACTCAGGGCAAGGACTTCAAGGGCAAGACTGTCCTCATCTCTGGTTCCGGCAACGTCGCGCAGTTCGCTTGCGAGAAGGCCAACCAGATGGGCGCCAAGGTGCTCACCCTCTCCGATTCCAACGGCTACATCCTCGACGAGGAGGGCATCGACGCGGACAAGCTCGCTTTCGTCATGGAGCTCAAGAACGTCAAGCGCGGCCGCATCAAAGAGTATGTCGCCAAATATCCTAAAGCCAAGTACTTCGAGGGCGAGCGTCCTTGGGGCGTGAAGGCCGACATTGCTCTCCCGTGCGCTACGCAGAACGAGATTAACGAGGATGATGCCAAGAAGCTCGTCGCCAACGGTGTCTTCTGCGTTTGCGAGGGTGCCAATATGCCTTCCACCAACGAGGCCATCAACGTGTTCCAAGAGGCTCGCATTCTCTACTCTCCGGGCAAGGCTTCCAACGCCGGCGGTGTCGCCACGTCTGGTCTTGAGATGACGCAGAACAGCGAGCGCCTCTCTTGGACCCGCGAGGAGGTTGATGCCAAGCTGCACCAAATTATGGTCGGCATCCACGCCACCTGCGCGAAGTATGGCAAGGAGAAGGACGGTCACATCAACTACGTCAAGGGCGCCAATATCGGCGGCTTCGTCAAGGTGGCCGACGCCATGATGGCTCAAGGTCTCGTATAAGGCGGCAAGCATAGTCTACCGACGAATATAGACATTGCCCCGAGTGTGACAGTAGGTCACATTCGGGGCTTTCTGTTTGCTAAAGTGCGAATATTTGGCTACTTTGGTAGGATAGAAACAAATCAGAACCTTAATGAAATACTGCAACCGACTGATATTGTTGGCGGCGATGCTGCCACTCTGCCTCGCCTCGTGTGGCGATGACAGCTCCAACTCAGGCAAACCGGACATCATTGACGACTCAACTAGCCTCAATTTGTCTCAAGCGTCTGTCTCAACGTCTAAAACGGGAGGCTCCTATACCGTTGAGGCAACGACAAACGCCAGCTCGCTGACCGCCACGCCAGACGCGGATTGGGTCAAGGCCTCGGTGGTGGCCGGAGAGCCTTACGTCATTAAGATTGAGGTGGAGGCCTACGTGGTGAAAAACGAGGAGACGGACTACGAGCCGCGCAAGGCCGACATAGAGGTCAAGGCGGGCTCGCTCACTAAGGTGATCATGGTTGAGCAGTCGCCGGAGGATCTCTTGATGTACAATGAGGCGACAAGGATTAACTCTGTGGATCAGCCATATAAGGTCAGCGATTACAGGGGAACGGAGCTTGTGGTGGGCTTCAAGACTAATGGAGACTACCAGATAACGTATCCTTGGTGGATTGTGAGAGAAGGCAAAGAGGATGGCAAGGAGGGAAAATTCTCAGTCATTGAGAGGTTCACAATCCTTGCCAATTATTCTGACGAGGCCCGATATGACAGCATATCTTTCGACCTTGGCGACAAGCACTTTGCCTGCAAGATAGACGAGGTGGCCACACAGTTCGACTTCAGCGGGGTGAGGCGCACAGCTCAGGAGGTGGCGCAAGACATGACGTTGGGGTGGAATATGCAAGAGGCTTATAACGACGAATCGGTCAACGTCTTGTCTTCTTGGCTTTTGGACACTCTGGCCGCAAATGGGGTAAACATGGTAAGAATCCCGTGTTCATTCATTGACGGCGCGGCAAACGCTGTGAACGAATTCTGGCTCGGTGGCGTAGTGGCCGCGGCAAAAGAGGTGGCGGCAAAAGAGATTGGCCAAGGGCGAAACATGTATGCCATCGTGTCTGTGGCCGATGACGGTTGGCTGAAGGACAATATCGCAAAAGACGACACCACGGAGTTGTATGACACCTACGTAAGGCTCTGGAACACAATAGCGACCCAGTTGGCCGAGTGTGATGACCACGTCTTGTTCGAGGCGTATGTCTATTTGTCCGCCGAGGGGCTTGGCGAGGTTGGCCTGCGCAGGATTAACCGACTGAACGAGCTTTTCGTGCAGACTGTAAGGCGCAACGGCGGCAATAACTACAAGCGTTGCCTGCTCATCCCTGCCGATGGCAAGAGCAGGGTCGTGACCATGCCGCAAAACGATGTGGTTGACAATCGCCTTATGATCTCATTCCAATTTACGCGACCAGAGGACTATGCCGGCAAAAGCGCTACGAAGAAACTGTGGGGAGAGCCGTTCAAAAGTAAAGGAGACGACTGGTGTTCCTCTCTCGACGAAGAAGGCGTAAGGGCTTATTTCTCAGACTTCGTGAGCATCATGCCGCGCGTCCCGGCCATCATGACGGCCTTTGGCTCAATATCGCACACAGGCGAGGAAGACCTTTATGCCGATTCCGAGGCCTATTACGCGAACACCGTGGCGTTCTATGCCCACGAAAACAATGTCGTGCCCATGGTGTGGGATGACAACGAGTTCGGCAAGGGATGCTTCGGCGTCTTCCGCCGCAAGCTAGACGAGGCCACGGGTTTGTGCGTGACGCGCCGCAGCTACGTCAAAGGAATTGCCGACGGCTCTGTCGGAAAGAGGCTAGTCCTTGATGAGGAATAGACGACAGAAGACTTAAAGGTTGAGGCGGGGCGGCAGAGTAATCTTCCGCCCCGCCTTTTTTGTCTGCCAGCGTGCCGCCTTTCGCGGATTTTATTTTTGGTATATTTGCGAACCACCAAGACGTAATTTTAGAATGTTGACCACAGACGGGCAGAAGCCCCTGATAATGATAACGAATGACGATGGCGTAGACGCGCCTGGCATCAGAGTTCTGGCCGATGTCGCCCTGCGTTATGCCGATGTGCTGATTGTGGCCCCTGATGGCAGCTACTCTGGCAAAAGCCATTCATTCACGGTGATGGACGAGTTGCGAGTGCGCCGTTGCCATGGCTTCGACCGGGCGCTTTGCTATGCCGTCAAGGGCACGCCCGTAGATTGTGTGAAACTTGGCTTCTACGGCCTCGCGCCGCGTAAGCCGGAGCTTGTCTTGTCGGGCATAAACCACGGAAGCAACACGGCCATAAGCGTCCACTATTCCGGGACCCTCGGCGCGGCCCGCGAGGCTGCCCTCGTCGGCGCCGTTGGCATAGGCTTCTCTTACGCCGATGGCGATGAGGCAGCCGACATGACAGGGGCCGAGAGAGTGGCCGACGCCATCCTCGACTCATATTTCCGTCAGCAGTTGCCAAAGTCTAATTTCTTGAGCGTCAACATTCCGCGCGGCAAGGTGATGGGAGTGCGTATGGCGCGTATGGCCATGGGCCGGTGGGTGGAGAAGCCCATCCACTACACCAGCCCCATGGGGCATGAGATCTATTGGCTCGATGGCTCTTTTGACGACCATGACAAGGGTTGCGCCGATACCGACGAGGGGGCCATTGCGCAAGGCTGGGCGTCGCTCACGCCCTTGATGGTGGACGTGACGGACTACGACGCGTTGGAGCGGGACTCCGACTTCCATATCAATTTATAAAAACGCCATGACGATAGACAAGACATGGGTGGGGGGGGCTGTCGGGCTGGTTCTGCCCGTCATCACTGCGCTGCTTTTCTTCAAGTTCGCCTATGCGGGCGCCTTGCCATTCTTTGACTTCTTGGCTCAGATGATGGAGATCCGCGGCGTGGGGATGTTGGTGGCCGTGAGCTGCCTGCCCAATCTGGCCGTCTTTACGCTCTTTGCCTACACCGACAGGCTCAAGGTGTCTCGCGGGCTGTTCCTCTCCACGCTCCTCTACGCTTTCATCATAGTGGTGGTCAAATTCATTCTTTAGTGTCAGATGAAGTATTATATCATTGCAGGCGAGCCTTCGGGAGACCTTCACGGCTCCAACCTCATGCGGGCCTTGGCGGAGCAAGATCCCGATGCCGACTTCCGCTTTTGGGGCGGCGACCTGATGGCCGCGGTTGGCGGCTTCATGGTGCGCCACTACCGAGACACGGCCGTCATGGGCGTATGGGACGTGCTTACGCACTTGGGCAAGATCAGAAAGAACTTCAAGCTCTGCCGCAAAGACATAGAAGCGCATCGCCCCGACGTGCTGATTTTGATTGACTACCCGGGCTTTAACCTCCCGATGGCTGAGTGGGCGCACGGCAGGGGTGTCAAGGTGTTTTATTACATTTCGCCCAAAGTATGGGCCTCAAAAGAGTATAGGATAAAGAAGATGCGCGAGTGCATTGATCGCCTCTACTCCATCATGCCTTTCGAGGCGGACTATTTTGCGCGACATGACTTGAAGAACGTCTTCTATTGCGGCAATCCGGTCACGGACGCCATAGAGCGGCGTCATCACGCGGGCGAGACGGCGGATGAGTTCCGCGCCCGTCTGGGCCTCCCCTCCATGCCCATCATAGCCCTGCTGCCTGGCAGCCGCGTGGCGGAACTCAAATATAACCTGCCAGAGATGATGCGCCTGGCCCGCGAGATGGATGGCTACCAATTCGTCATTGCCGGCGCGCCCTCTTTCAAAGCCGCGGACTATGAGCCTTATGTGAGTGGCTCCGGCGTCCGCGTGGTGTTTGATGAGACGTATCAGTTGGTGAGCGCGGCTTCGGCCGCCGTGGTGACTTCCGGCACCGCCACTTTAGAGACTGCTCTCTTGCGTTGCCCGCAGGTGGTCATGTATCTCATGTGGGGTGGGGCGTTTAGTGACTGGGTGGCCCATTGCTTCATCAAAGTGCCATACATAAGCCTCGTGAACCTCATTCTGGGTCGCGAGTGCGTGTCGGAGCTTTTTCAGAAGAAGTATTCCTACGAGCGTCTGAAGACCGAGATCGCCTCCCTGGCCTCCGCCACGCCCCAGAGGCAGAAGATGCTTGACGACTATGAGGAACTGGCCACCCGCGTGGGTGGAGCGGGATGCAGCCACAGGGCGGCGGCGGATATGATCGAGACGTTGAAAAAGAGTTAGCTGATGTTTGAGCTGTATAAGAAGGAGATCTCCACTTTCTTCTGCTCCGCCACGGGCTATCTTGTGGTGGGCGTATTCCTGATCCTGACGTGGCTCATGCTCTGGATCATACCGTCCGATTTCAACATCATATATGGCGGCTATGCCACTCTGGAGCCTCTTTTTGACATTGCGCCGTGGATATACCTCTTCCTCGTCCCGGCCATCTCGATGCGCCTGGTGGCCGATGAGCGCAAAGCGGGCACCATTGAGTTGCTGCTCATACGCCCGCTGCGCCCGTGGCGGATTGTCTTGGCAAAATATTTGGCAGGCCTTTCTCTTGTCTGCCTCTCCATCGTGCCCACTGTCGTCTTTGTGGGCGTGGTCTGCGCCCTTGGGTCTCCGCAGGGCAATATTGATGTGGGCGGCACATTGGGTTCATATGTGGCGTTGCTGTTGCTCGCGGCGTCATATATGGCGGTCGGAATCTTTGCCTCGGCTCTGACGGACAATCAGATTGTGGCGTTCGTGAGCGGCGCGGCCTTGTGCGCCTTGGCCTATGTGGGTTTTGACATGGTCTCATCATTGTCCCCTCAGTCTGATTGGGCGGCGGTCGTCGCCTCGTTGGGTATGGCGGATCACTATTCGTCAATCAGCCGCGGGGTGGTGGATAGCCGCGACCTCGCCTATTTTGTCTCGGTGTGCGCCTTGTTTTTGGCCATGACGTCGGCTCTTGTGAGCAGGAGCAGGGGCCGTTTCCGCAGGTTGCCGTGGGTCGTGGTGGCTCTTGGCGTGCTTTGCGTCGTCATGTCGGTGGCGCATTTCCGTCTTGATCTGACTTCGGAGCGGAGATATTCACTGTCCGCCGTCACCCGTCGTTACGCCGATGGCCTCAAGTCGCCCCTGCTCGTGCGCCTTTATCTCGATGGTGAGCTCAACCCTGGCTTTCGCCGCCTGCGCCGTCAGGTTGTGGAGCTTTGTCAGGAGGTGGACTCTTACGCCGGCCGCGGGGTGCGTCTGGTGAGCGTAGACCCTGCCGAACTGGGGGCCAATGAGGCCAAGACGTTTGCTGACGACTTGGACAAGGCGGGCTACGCCGGCGTGCCTGTCTTTGAGACTAAAGAAGACGGGCAGAAGACGCGTAGCATAGTATATCCCTACGCCAAGGTGCAGCTTGATGACAAGTCGGTGTGGATCAACCTCCTGGAGAACGTTCCTGGCCTGAGCGGGGAGGAGTCGCTCAACAGGTCGGTGGAGGGCGTGGAGTATAAGCTCACCGACGCCATATGCCGCCTCTCGCGAGACTCAGTGCCCAAAGTGGCTTTCTTGGAGGGGCATGGAGAGCTGGATGCCATCGACGTGGCCGACGCCACGGAGGCCTTGGCGCAACATTTTGACGTGGATCGCGGTAGCTTGGGGCAAGACCCGTCAATCTTGGAGCCATACAAAGTACTCATTGTGGCCAAGCCTTCGCAGAAATTCCCGGAGAAAGACAAATATGCCATTGACCAATACGTCATGCGCGGCGGGCGTGTGCTGTGGCTTGTAGATGCCGTCAACATGACATTAGACTCGCTCAGGGAGCATCCGCCGACCATAGGGCTGGCGGCCGACCTCAATTTGTCTGATATGCTGTTTGTCTATGGCGTCAGGGTTCGCCCGTCGGTCATTGAGGATATGAGTTGCGGCATGATTCCGGTGAGCGTGCCGGGTCCCGATGGCCAAAGTTCCGTAGTGCCCATGCCGTGGCTCTATGGTCCTCTTTTGGCCACCAATATGCTCTCTCCTGTCACGCGAAACGTGAGCTTTGTCCATGCCGATTTCGCCAGCCCCATAGACACAGTGGGGGAGGGGTTGCCACTTGTGCGTACGCAGCTGTTGCGCTCCTCGGCCGTGACGCGCTCGTCCGAGGCCCCCGTTGTGGCCAGTCTGGCCACCATACACCGACAGCCAAGGCCGGAAGAGTTCCCGCAACGCTACCTTACCATGGCGCTTATGGAGGAGGGGCAGTTCCGCTCGCTATATTCTCACAGGCCGGTTCCGCAAGGCGTGTCCGGCCCCTGGCGAAAGGCCATCGAGGCCAGCGCGCCGACGAAGATGATCTTTGTGGGCGATGGCGACATAATACGAAACGACGTCCGCTTCCGTCACTCCCCGGACCCCACCATTGTGCCGTTGGGCTATGACGACATCTCGCGCCAGACATATGGCAATAAAGACTTCATTGTCAACGCTGTGCAATATTTGGCAGATGATGACGGGCTTATGGCTCTGCGCAATCGCACCTTTGCCATGAGGCTGCTTGACCGCCAGGCCATCGCGGCGGGCACGCTTCCTTACAAGGCCGTCGCGCTCCTGCTTCCGCTCCTGCTCGTGGCTGCTATAGGCGGCGGCGTGGCCTTTGCCCGCTGGCGCAGATATGCTCGTAGAACTGACTTATTGACGGATGATAAACAATAAAAGATATGAAAAGACAAATCTCAACACCCGACGCCCCCGCGGCCATAGGCCCATACAGCCAAGCCATTATGGCAGGCAATTCGCTCTACGTATCCGGACAGCTAGGCCTCGTGCCGGCTACGGGAAATTTGGCCGAGGGCGGCATTGAGGCTCAGGCGCGCCAGTCGCTCTCCAACATAAAGGCCATTCTGAACGCCGCGGGCCTTGAAATGGCCGATGTGGTGAAGACCACGTGCCTATTGGCAGATATTGCCGATTTCGCCAAGTTCAATGCCGTCTATGCCGAGTTCTTCGGCGGTGAAGCGGCCCCCGCCCGCTCGGCGTTTGCCGTCAAGGCGTTGCCTAAAGGCGCGCTGGTGGAGATAGAGGCCATTGCCGTGAAATAGGCGGCGTTACCCCCTCAAAAACTTTGCTGGGGCAGCAATGTAGAGGCGGGTCGCGACGCGTCTCCCCGCCTCGGTAGGAGATTACCCGCGGAGACGTGAGGCGGCATGCATGTCGCCTCTACACGTGATAATCCGCAATGTTCATCAAACTGTAAATACCACCAATTAAGGTGGTATCTTACCACCTTATAGACACCCAAAGTCCATAAATATGACATTAGATGCCATATACAATCGGTGGTTGTCTCTCCAACCCCTGACAGAAGCGGAGCAGAACATGCTTAGCATGAGGTTTACTGTTGAATATAACTACAACAGTAATCATCTTGAAGGCAATACGTTGACGTATGGTCAGACGGAGCTGCTGCTGCTATTTGGCAAGGTGAGCGGTGAGGGTCGCTTGAAAGACTTCAACGATATGAAGGCGAGCGAGGTGTCTGTAAGGATGATGAGAGAGGAGGCGGAAAACAGACAGCAACAGCTGACGCAGAATTTTATACGGACGCTCCATCGGGCCCTGCTTCGTGAGGATTACACGGAATATCAAACATTTCCAAGCGGCGTGCAGACAAGTTTTGTCATTCATGCGGGACAGTACAAAACTCGCCCCAATAGTGTCATCACGCGCTATGGCGACAGATTTGAGTACGCCTCACCAGAGGAGACTCCAGCTCTTATGTCCGATCTTGTTGATTGGTATAACGAGGCGGAGAGAAAAGGCGAGTTGACACCGGTGGAACTGGCTGCGCTTTTTCACTACCGTTACATACGCATACACCCGTTTGAGGACGGCAATGGCCGCATTGCGCGGC
>CAKUVM010000045.1 GCA_934699135.1 uncultured Bacteroidales bacterium | reverse complement strand
GCTCAAAGCAGGCCTCTTCGCGGAGATGCGCTCGCGCGACTATTTCACCCGCAACTTCATTTATAACTGGAATCACGCCCACAACACGCTGCCCGACGGTTTCCGTTATTTCGACATCCCGACGCAGCTCCTTGTGCCGGAAAACTACGGGGCCGACAAGCTCTACTTGCTAGAGGAGGTGAAGTGGCGAAACAACTATGAGGGCAAGAATAAACTGGGAGCGGCATATCTGGCCCTGAATATGCCTTTCGGCCCCGTCAATGTCTATGCCGGCTTGCGCTTCGAGGCCAACAAGATGACGCTGACGAGCCACACGAGGGACTATGAGGCCAGCCCGTCTGACAAAGACTATAAGAACAGAGACCTCTTCCCATCGGTCAACGTCTCATATAACATTAACGACAAAAACGTGCTGCGCGTGGCCTACGGCAAGTCGGTGAACAGGGCCGAGTTTCGCGAAGTGTCGCCATCGGTGTTCTATGACTTCGACTTGGCGGCCGACGTGATGGGCAATACCGAGCTCTCGTCTTGCTACGTGCAGAATGTCGATTTGCGCTACGAGTGGTATCCCACACCGAGCGAGCTTGTGAGTGTCGCTTTCTTCTATAAGCATTTTAATGACCCTATTGAGTGGACATATACGGTTCAGGGCGGTACGGATCTCACGTATAGCTACAAGAACGCCAAGGCGGCTCGCAACTATGGAGTTGAGCTTGAGGTGCGCAAGAATCTGGGCTTCGTGGGGGTGGAGAGCTTGAGCGTCTCGGCCAACGCTAGTTGGATTGACAGCAAGGTGGAGTTTGAGCCAGGCAGTCGCGAGAAAGACCGTCCTATGCAGGGGCAGTCGCCATATCTGGTCAACGTGGGCCTCTTCTACGCCCCACAAGGCGCAAAATTCAGTGCTGGCGCGCTATATAACAGGATTGGCAAACGAATCATTGGCGTAGGCCGAAGTGTTGGCACCACGGGGGGGGATGACTCCGCCAACATCCCGCACAGCTACGAGATGCCGCGCAACGTGGTGGATCTCTCGGCGCGCTACAAATTCTCAGACCATGTGGAGCTGAGCCTGGCGGTGCGCGACCTCCTCGGCACCAAGGTGAATTTTGAGCAGCAGACCGACGCCATCCACTCTGACGGCACCACGAGTCAGGTGAATGAGGTGACCAAGAGCTATCGCCCTGGCACCAACATAACGCTCGGACTCAACATAAAACTATAAGTAACCAATAACATACCAAAGAACATGAAAAAGAACAATCTCCTCGTCTGGTCGCTTATGGCCGGCATGGTCGCGGCTCCCGTTTTCGTGGCTTGCGATGATGACGACAACAACACTCCAGACTCCCCCGCTTACAACTGGAGCGAGGACGGTGGCCTGAAGGCCTGCGACAATCTCCTCTTCGAGGGCGACGTCATCGGCAACGGCGACCAAGGTTTCGTCTTCAAGGGCAACCAGACGCTTGCCAAGGGCACGTATCTGCTCAAGGGCTGGGTGTATATCGCGGACGGCTCCACGCTCACCATTGAGCCAGGCACCGTCATCAAGGGAGACAAGCAGACCAAGGCGGCTCTCATTGTGGAGCGCGGCGGCAAGCTCATTGCCCAGGGCACGGCCTCGGAGCCCATTGTCTTCACGTCGGCCTCGTCGGCCGGCAGCCGTAAGCCAGGAGACTGGGGCGGCGTAATCCTCTGTGGCAAGGCGCGCAACAACCAGGCCGAGATGCAGATTGAGGGTGGCCCGCGCACCAAGCACGGTGGCGATGACGATGCCGACAACAGTGGCGTGATCAGCTACGTCCGCATTGAGTTTGCTGGCTATCCTTTCGCGGCAGACAAGGAGATCAACGGCCTCACTTTGGGTTCCGTCGGCAGCAACACTAAGATTGACCACGTGCAGGTCTCTTATTGTAACGATGACAGCTTTGAGTGGTTTGGCGGCACGGTGAACTGCAACCACCTTGTGGCCTTCCGCGGTTGGGACGATGAGTTCGACACCGACAATGGCTTCAGCGGCAAGGTGCAGTATTGCCTCAGCGTCCGCGACCCCAGGCTTGCCGACACGAGCCGCTCCAACGGTTTTGAGAGTGACAACTGCGCCGACGGCGCAACCGTTGAGCCCTACACCACGGCCACTTTCTCCAACGTCACGTTTGTAGGCCCCATTGGCCAGGATGCCGACTTTAAGAATGACGACTCCTACATCAACGGCGGCGAGGTCTATCCCAACAATGGCTCTTCCCTCGGTAAGTTCCAAGCAGCCATGCACATACGTCGCTCCAGCCGCCTCTCTTGCTTCAACTCTGTGGCCATTGGTTGGCCCATTGGCCTGATTCTCGACAGCGAGAAGGGCAACACTCAGACCATGGCCACCAAAGGCTCGCTGAAACTCCAGAACCTCTGGTTCGCCGATATGGATATGCTTGGTGCCGACTGCAACAAGGCCACTATGGACGCGCTCTATGACTACGCCACCAAGACCTATGACGAGACCAAGAACTCGTTCTCTCATGACTTCTTCTTGGCCCAGAAGGGCAACAAGCAGTGCAAGTCCAGCGACCTGGGTCTGACAATGCCTAACAGCAAGGTAGGCGCGGCCTATATGCCAGCCGCTGGCAGCCCGATGCTTTCAGCTGCCGATTTCTCCGACGCGGCTCTTGCCACCGGCTTTGAGAACGTAGGCTACATCGGCGCCTTCGCCGCCGGTGACAATTGGCTCGACGGTTGGACAGAGTTCGACCCGCAAAACGCTAACTACTAGTCTGACAGACCTGCCGCCCAGCCAAGGCGGACTGTAACTGATGGCTCATGCCGCCGAGGGGCGAGTCCCTTGGCGGCATGAGTTTGTTTTGTGGCTTATGTCCGTAAAATGCATATCTTTGCACGTCAGAAATGTCAGAGATAAAACCATATAAGGCGGCGGATGATAAACGCTCGCAGGTTGGGCGGATGTTTGACGGCATCGCCCCCAGCTACGATCTGCTCAATCATGTCCTCTCTTTTGGCGTTGACCGCGGGTGGCGCCGCAAGGCCATCGGCTTGCTCTCCGACCGCAAGGCGCGTGAGGTTCTCGATGTCGCCACGGGTACGGCAGACAGGGCCATAGCCATTCATCAGGCTATGGGGTGCGACGTGGTGGGGTGCGACATCTCGCCAAAGATGGTTGAGGTGGGGCGCAAGAAAGTGGCCGGCGCGGGGCTTGAAGCCTCGATAGACCTCAAGGTTGCCGACTCGGAGTCGCTCCCGTTCTCTTCCAATCGTTTTGATGCCGTCACGGTGGCTTTTGGCGTGCGAAACTTTGCCAATCTGGACAAGGGTTTGGCCGAGATGGCCCGCGTGCTGAAACCTGGCGGAAGGCTTGTGGTGCTGGAATTCTCCACGCCGCCCAACGCGTTGTTCCGCGCGCTGTATAATTTCTATTTTCGCAACATCTTGCCGCTCATCGGTGGGGCCATATCCAAAGACCGTGAGGCATACCGGTATCTGTGCCGCTCCGCCATGGCGTTTCCGTCTGGAGAAGATTTTGAGCGGCATCTTTTCGCCTCCGGCCTCAAGCCAGTGTCGTCTGTCCGCCTCACTTGGGGCATTGCCACGGCATATCTGGCAGTGAAGCCGTAGGGAGACAAGTAAAAAAACATGCCGCAGATGCCGTCTTGCCGTTCCATATGCCGTTTTGCCATGGCTCTTGTGGCCATGTTCGCTGTTTGGCTTCCGGCCTCGGCGCAATATACCTCGGCCTCGGAGTTCACCAAGGCCAAGGGCGTGCCTAACCTTCCCGCCTATGACAAGAAAGCGGTGCACTTCGGCTTCTTGCTTGGAATTGACTTTCTTGATTTTCACGTCTATAACACTGGCCTGCGGACGTATGAGAATGGCGGCATGGCTCGCTATGCCGAAGTGACCGAGCTTGACCCTGGCCTTGTCTTGGGCATTGTCACGGATTTTCGCCTCTGCGAAAATCTCAATTTCCGAATCTTGCCTGGCATCTCTTTCGGCCAGAGGCATCTCTTGTTTGTAGATGAAGACGGCAAGCCCGTTGATGAGGAGCCGGTCAAGATAAAGTCCACTTTCGTGGAATGTCCGCTGCTGCTCAAATATGGGGCCAAAAGGTTGCAAAACATCAGGCCGTTCATTGTAGGCGGCTTCACGCCGCGATTCGATTTGGCCAAGGATAAGCAGGAGCATCTGCGGATGCGTTCATTGGACATCTATGCCGACGCTGGCGCGGGTATGGACTTTTACCTCACTTATTTCCGCTTCTCTGTCGAGATCCGTTGCGACTTTGGCCTTACCGATGTCTATGACAACAAGTTGTCAGAAGATATGGAAGACATCCCTTACCAGCAGGCGGTGCGACGGCTCAAGTCGCGTTGGTGGGGGCTTGTGTTCTACTTTGAGTAGCGCGGTGGGTCTCCCGTTCCATCCCTGTGCGAAGAATTCCGTTTTCATAATCCGACATAATTTCCATCCTAGTGATAAATTTTGCCCGTCATACGTTGGCCAATGGTCTCCGGGTTCTGGTTCATGAGGATCCGTTGTCGCCTTTGGCGACGTTTCATATGCTCTACACCGTCGGGGCGCGCAATGAGCAGCCGTCTCGCACGGGCTTCGCCCACTTGTTTGAGCACCTTATGTTTGGTGGCTCAGCCAACGTGGCTGATTTTGACTACTACGTGCAGAGGGCTGGCGGCGACTCCAACGCCTACACCTCTAACGACGCCACAAACTACTATATCACTCTCCCGGCCGATAACATCGAGACGGCCTTTTGGTTGGAGAGTGACCGTCTGCTCTCGCCCGCCTTTAGCCAAGAGGCGTTGGACGTGCAGAAAAAGGTGGTCATAGAGGAGTTCCGCCAACGCTACCTCAACTGCCCGTATGGCGACATTCAGCACCTGTTTCGCTCGCTGACATATAAAGTCCACCCGTATCGGTGGCCCACCATTGGTCTCACGACCGACCATATTGAGCAGGCTTCGCTTGACGAGGTCAAGGCTTTCTTCTTCAATCAATACATTCCCCGCCATGCCATTTTGGCCGTCTCTGGAAATGTTGAGGCCGCCCGCGTCTTCGATTTGGCGGAGAAGTGGTTCGGCGGCATTGAGCGCGACGCCCCGGAGGTGGTCCCGCCCGTTGAGCCTGTTCAGACAGAGGCCAGGAGGTTTGACGTGACGGCCGACGTGCCCGCCCACCGTGTCATGGTGGCGTTCCATATGGGCCCGCGCCTTTCAGAAGACCATAAGTTGGGCGATCTTATGACGGATGTCTTGGCCGATGGAGCGTCATCGCGCCTGGTTCGGCATCTGGTCAAGGAGAGGCAGTCTTGCACCGACGTGAACGCCTACATAACAGGGTCTTATGATCCGGGTCTGCTTGTGCTGATGGCTCAAGTGGCCGATGGCGTCGAGCCGGAAGAGGTGGAGCGCCAACTGCTTGAAGAGGTGGAGGACATCAAGGTCGATGGTCCCACCGACTTTGAACTCAACAAGGCGCGCAACCGTCAGGTGGCCGGCCAAGTGATTGGAGAGATCTCCTCGCCTGCCATTGCGCAAGCCCTGGCAGGATATGAGAGGCTTGGCGACGCCAACCTCATCAATACTGACTATCACGCCTATGACGATGTCTCGGCGGCGGACATCATGAAGTTCGCAAGCAAGATCTGCACGCCGCAAAACAGCTCCACTCTTATATACCGATGCAAATGAGACCACAAGATAACGCGTTTCGGCAGGTTCCCCCTGCCTTTGGCGACATCAAGATGCCAACCGTGCCGTCCATCACGTCGCAGACGTTGCCCAACGGGGCTGTCATGCACGTGCTTCTTGGTGGCTCGCAGCCCATTGTCAAAGTGGACGTGAGCTTGTGCGCGGGCCCTTTGGTGGCCGATAGGCCGCTGGTGGGGTTCGCCTCCGTCAGTCTGCTTACCGAGGGCACGGAGGCTCATACGGCCAAGCAGATTGCCGAGACCCTTGATTATTACGGCGCCAGCATATGGCCTTCGACCAATAGGTGGCGCGCCGCGGTCTCGTCTCTCTGTCTTGAGCGAGACGTGCGCCACGTTGTGGGGCTGCTCAGTGAGGTGATCCGCCGCCCCGCCTACCAGGAGGATGAGTTGGAACTCTTTAAGCAGCAAGAGCTTCAAGCGTTCGATGTCGGTGAGCTGAAATCTAGCACCCATGCCTCACGGCAGTTTGTCAAGCTGCTCTTTGAGCCTGGCTGCGTATATTCCCGCCTGGCGCGCCGTGACGACTATAAGGCGCTCACGCCTCAAATGCTCCACGCTTTCCACGCCAAGGCGTATACGGCTGACGGTATGCAGATCTTTGTCTCGGGCCGCCCCACTGATGCTGACGTCAAGTTCATTGCCGACACTTTCGGCTCAACGGACTGGGCTGCGGGCAAGGCCGTGGATATGTCCAGGCCTCTCTATCGGGCTGAGCCGGGCAAGGCCATGGTGGAGTTTGACTCCGAACAGACGTCTGTGAGGATGGGTCGCCCGCTGTTTGGACGCGACCACGAAGATTTCTTGGCATTCCAGATGGTAAATGCTGTCTTTGGCGGATATTTCGGCTCGCGCCTTATGCAGAATCTGCGCGAGAGGCTCGGCCTCACATATGGGATCTACTCTAGCGTCTCTGCCAATAGGTTGGGTGGGTCGCATACCATATCTGCCGAGGTTAAGACGGGTAGTCACGAGCAGGTGGTGAGCGAAGTTTTCAAGGATATGGAGCGTCTGGCTGCTGAGTGCGTCTCAGAGCGCGAGATGGAGACGCTTCGCGGTTTCATGATGGGCGACATGTTGCATTTTTTTGACACCGTCCTCACTTCGGCCGATGCCATTTTCGGCCTTTTGCTGGATGGTCAGCGGCCAGAGAACCTGGTGGAGTTGTATGACACCATGCGAGACACTTCTGCCTCTGAAATGCGCGACATGGCGGCCAAGTGGCTCACTCCGTCAAGCTACTCTGTTGTGTGCGTGGGTCGCGGGGTGAATCCCGCATAGTGGTCTTGCCTCTGGGCTAGACAAGCAAAAGCCTCGGCAGATGGTTGTCATCTGCCGAGGCTTATATTTTCTGACCATTGCGGGAGACGGGTCGATTGCATCCCCGTGAACGGATTTTTGCGGGGATGCGTCTAAAACTCACTCCTGCGCCGTCGCGGCTAATGCAGTTTATACGTCACCTTGCCCCAACGCTCCGGCCATGCCGGCAATTCCATACGTTTGCCATCGGGGCGGCGTTGCATGAGCATCTCCTGCACGCCAATCATGCCCGATCCGCCGCGGTTGAAGTCCGGGGCCCAGTCGAAGCCCATATCGAAGAAGGCTGGGAAACGGTATGGCCCGTTGGCCATCTTCTCGTAGTTGAGTTGGGCCGCGTCATCCGCCATGCCTAGGCATGCGGCCCATATGTTGTCCTGCTTCCATCCGCGCGCTGAGCGCATCTTGATGGCCCAGGGATCCACCGTCCAGGTGTCTCGCGCCACTTGCAGGTCGGGACGGCCCACGCCATAGACCCTCCAGGGGAAGACGGGATACATCTGCGTGGTCTCCACATTGTTGATGCGCGCCCACACCACGGCGGGGGCTATGACTTTGTGTCCGTCAATGCTGCGCATTGGTATTTCCGGCACGTGGCTCAGCAGCTTCTTGGCCTTGCTGATGGTGGCTGTGTCTTTGCCGGCGCGAGTGGCGTAGTCTAGCCACGCCTGACCCACCGTCTGCAGCGCGGCCACGGTGCTGCACGGGTTATATGCCATCTTGTGCGTCTCGGCTCCGGAGCCGGGGTAGATGACCAGTTTGCCGTCTTCCGTCAGCGGCATTTTGCCAAGCCGCAAGGCCTCATATTGGTAGTGCTCATCGAAGAACGTGAGGCACTGCCAGATCATCTCCTCGTAGGCCGAGATGTCCATCTGCTGATACCTGTTGGCCTCCAAGGCCATCATGCAGAACTCTAATGACGTGTCCCATATATATTCCAGCCATGCGTTGCTCTCCACGCCGCGGTCTTGCCCAGGCGCGTGTTCGCCATATTCGGCGGGGTTGGGCAGGCCGCAGTTCTCAATCTGCTCCGTGAAGGCGCAGCCGTCATGCCCCCAGTAGAAGCCCACGCGCGCCTTGGCGCTCTGATACATTCGGAGATACGTGTCCAGCTGCACTCGCAGCATCTGCAGGTCGCCCGTCTTCACCATGGGCCAATAAACCAGCCTCTGGTTTTGTGCCGTCATGGTGCCGCCGCCCCAGCAGCGGTAGTCGGGTGTGAATTTGCGCGGCGAGTGGACTAGGGTGGGGTCGAAAGTGAAGAGGCCGCCGTTGAATTTTGTTGGCCACTTGCCGCTGGCGTTGCAGCCCAGCATGTAGCGAAACAGCTCGTAGTTGCGGAGGATTATGGCGGCGGAGTCCGTCACGGCGGGCTCGTCGGCCTCTGTCCTGTGGCTGTTGTGGGGTTTGTCTAACTCTCTGTCTAGCGCAATGTAGCTCCTGTTCCAGAAGTCGGCCCACCACGTGGTGGAGCGCTGGCGCGACGCTTTGGCCGTTGGCGCGGGGCGCGTCTCTTCATAGGCCGTCAGGCGGGCGTGGATGGTTGTGCTTTTCACGTTGCCGCGATAGTTCCATGCGCGGAAGTCCGTGTCCATATATTTGCCGTCTGTCGTGCCTGCATATTTCAGTCCGCTGGCCTCAATGGTGCCTTGCATCGTCAGTCCGCCAATGGGGTTGTAGAGCTTGTCTTTTATGGGGTCTAGCCCCTCGATGGCCACCGTCAGGTCAAACACCGTCTCGCTCCTGTTCGTGTGTCGGAAAGTCAGCCTGTCAGTTTGTGGCCAGATGCTGTCGGCGCGTGTGATGACGTCGGGGGTGATGAGCCATTTCTGCGTCAGCTGTTGGCTGGCGTCGGCCGGCACTTGCCTGTCGCGTTGCCGCCAGCTCTCGTAGCTTAGCGTCAGGTCTCGCTTTTTCTTGCCGTCCACGGTGATGAAGATGTCTGGAGTCTGAGTGTCCGCCCATATCTTTATGCGCAGGTCGGCGCAGCTCACGGTCATGGAGCCGTCGCTCAGGTGCAGCTCTTGGCGGAATCCGTCGCGGCGCAGAGCGTCGTCGCCCGTGCTTAGGCGCAGTCGGCCGGCTTTGAGCAGCGTGTTGTTCTCATCGAACCAGCCGCTCTGGCACATATACATGAGCAGGTCGCCATTCTCCACCCATACGTTCATGCCGATGTCGTGTCCCCCCACGGGCATCGACTCGGAGGAGTTTTTGCTGGGCGACGTCCATACATAATCTTGTGGCACGTATGTGCCGCCGTCATTGGCTCGGCAGGGCATGGGGGTTGTGAGAATGGCGGCCGCGGCCGCCACAATTCCCGCCTTTATTGTCTTGCGTGTCTTCATTGAGGTGGTATCTTTGTTTTCTTGTCTTGCCCTTGCATTTTGGGGCGTATGACGCTAAGTTAAACAATCTTTGCGCCGTAAGGAATATTTGACAACAAATGAGCACGATGCTTAATACAAAAGCGGCCATAGCCGCGGCTCTGTCGGCCGTGCTGCTCTCCTCTTGTGGCCGCGATGGCGCGGAGAGGCTGGATGAGGACTCCCTATGGGTGGATAGCGTCTTCACCATTGAGGCCGACGGCACGGTCTCTGACCACAAGGTTTTCTTTCGCGACGCGGCGGGGCATGACACTCTCATGGTTTTCTCCTCTTGCGGGCGCGAGGTGGGGCGACGACGCTCGCTCTTTGACAGCCTGGGGCGTGTGGCGCGTGAGCGCGTGGAGGCTCCGGACTACGCCATGGAGACCGTCTACACCTTGCGCCCCGATGGCAAGCCCGCCTCTTTTGTCTGTTCCGGGCCCGAGGGGCGGTCGCGGGCCGTGTTGGAATATGACACCGCGGGCCGCCTGACGCGTCAGGTGTCGTGGCCTCTTGATGGCGGCTTGGAAGACACGCTGGTCACCACCCGCGCCTACGATGCCGCGGGCCGCGAGGTGGAGAGCGTGGACTATGACGGCGGTGAGCCGACAGTCAAGATTGTCAAGGTCTATGATGCCGCCGGCCGTAAGGTGGGCGCGCGGTTGCACGTGTGGGATTCTGGCGCATGGAGACTCGCTAGCAGTGAGGAGAATGAGTTTGACGACATGGGGCGGCAAGTCCGCTCCACGCAGCGCGCTGATGACGTGGTCACACTCACCGAGACGCTCTATGACGAGGCGGGCAACGTGTCGGCCGAGGCCGTGGCTGTGCAAGACAATGTGGGCGGGCCATGGCGGCGACTCTCCGCCACCGAGTTCTCCTACGCCCCCTTGCGCAAGACGGCAGTCTCCTACTCATATTCCGCCGATGGCCGGCGTCAATTGATGAGCCGCGCCGAGACCTTTTTTAGGCGGAGGGAGTGACGGATTGCTGGAGGCATATCTCATATTGTGGTCGTGGGAATTCCGTTTCGTGAGGCGTTGCCCCGCCTCCAAATTGATCATTACGGGGTCACCATGTAGAGACGGGTTGTGACCCGTCTCCCGTTGCGGTCGGGAATAATGCCACCGTTTCGTGAGACGGCACGCGTGCCGTCTCTACATTGTTGTTTTGAGACGTTTCCCCGCCTTATTTCACCCCCTCTTTGCCGTCTATGCCCGCAATCTCGCGGGCCGAGAGTGACGACACGGCCACCACGCGCAGCAGGTGGCGCAAGATGAAACGCGGGTCGGCGTGCTCGGCGGCCCAGTCGTTGGGGTCGTTTATGATGAGGCTCTTCTTGTCTTGGCTCACGGCCATGCGCTCCATGACCCACTCCACGGCGCTCTTGCCGTTGACCAAGTAGTCATAGGTCTCGGCGGGGATGCCGCGCACGGCTATCCTGTCGTTCACGATGATGGAGCCCCTGTCTCCGCGCAGCTCAAAGCGCATCTTCTCCACGCGGTAGAGGGCGCGGGCCTCCGGCGTGTCCGCCACGCGGGCCAGTAGGCCAGCCGCCGCGGCCGCCGCGTCTCCCTCCACTGTCACCCCCGCGCGCCGCAGCTCGGCCTCCAGCTCGGCTTGCAAGGCGGTGTCGGCCTCGTCAAGGATGTGGAGTCGCGCCAGGCGCCGCCCCGCCTCGGCCAAGGCGCGGAAACGCTCGCGGCTCTCTGGCCATGCCAGGCGCGGCAGGGCTTTGCGCAGGTCGTCCGCGAAGCGGGCGCGCCACGAGGGGCTGTGGAGTGCGCCATAGACCATGAAGAAGACGTCCTCGTCCGTCACGCCGGCTCCGTATCTCTCGCGGGCTTGGGTCACGGCCCACAGGCTCAGGGCCGAGTGGCGCTCCATGCGGCCCCCGCCCGCCTCGCCGAAGAGTGAGGGTTGGGCGGGTGGCGCGGCCTCGGTGTAGTAGTAGAGGGGGAAACATTGGCTTTTGCCTCTCAG
>CAKUVM010000044.1 GCA_934699135.1 uncultured Bacteroidales bacterium | reverse complement strand
AAAAGCCCCGCCCGCAATCGCTGCGGGCGGGGCTGTCATCAAATGAACGTTTTTTGCTACTACTTACGCGCCGCGAATATACGGGAAAACTCCCCGCGGCATGTCTGTGTTTGGAAAGAGGAACGGGCCAACGTCATAGTCTATCATTGAGGCCTCTTGGCAGACGTGATGCCCAAAATATTCTTAGCCGAGCTGCCACTGCCTATTATGGCTAGGATTCCAGTCCCACGATGATGAGTGGCCATAAAGTTTAGGAATTGACCAAATGTAGTCAAACGGTTACAGGATTCGGACGCAAGGCGTGGTCAATTAGCCGCCATGGGCTCGCCCAATATTATGGCGGCAATTACGCACGGGGAAAGGCCTAAGCACCACGTTTCCTCTAGACAAATTTTGGTACCCGTAACTCTGTAAACAAAGAAAAGACTGGCGCTCGCTGCCGAGCGCCAGTCTTGAAGTCAGCACGTCAAAAAGACGAATTGCTGCTAGAGCATCTCCTTGACTTGCTTGTAGACGTTATCGCCCGTGAAGCCCAGTTTCTCGTCCAGCACCTTGTATGGGGCGGAGAAGCCGAAGGACGACAGACCCCAAATCTTGCCATCGGTGCCAACAAGGCCCTCCAGGTTCACGGGGAGGCCGGCCGTGAGGCCGAACTTCTTGGCCTTGGCCGGAATCACGCTCTCCTGATACCCTTTGCTCTGCGTGCGGAAGAGACCCTCCGATGGAGCGGAGACGATGCGAACCTTCACGCCGTCTTTGCGCAGCAGCTCGGCGCCAGCCACGAGGGTGGATACCTCGGAGCCGGAGGCCACCAGCACCACGTCGGGGTTCTCATCAGACCCGGCCACGACATACGCGCCTTTGGCCGTCTGAGTGTAGTCGTTGCCGGCGGGCAGGTTTGCAATGTTCTGGCGCGAGAAGATGAGCGCCGTGGGGGTTGTTGTGTTCTCCATGGCCAACTTCCACGCCTGCGTGGTCTCCTCGGCATCGGCGGGGCGAAGCACAAGGGTGGAGTTGTGACCCTTGTGGTTTTGGAGCTTCTCCATAAGTCGGATCTGCGCCTCCTGCTCCACGGGCTCGTGGGTGGGGCCGTCCTCGCCCACGCGGAACGCGTCGTGAGTCCAGATGAACTTGACGGGCTGCTCCATAAGGGCCGCCATGCGGATGGCTGGCTTCATATAGTCAGAGAATACGAAGAAAGTGCCGCACGCGGGAATCACGCCACCGTGGAGGCTCATGCCTATGCACACGCAGGCCATGGTGAGCTCCGCCACGCCGGCCTGGAGGAACTTGCCGGAGAAGTCGCCCTTGGTGAAGGCGTGGGTCTGCTTCAGGAAACCGTCGGTCTTGTCAGAATTGGAGAGGTCCGCCGAGGCCACGACCATGTTCTCCACCTGCTTGGCCAGTGCGCCCAAGACGGTGGCCGATGCTGCGCGAGTGGCGGAACCGGGCTTCTGCTCAATGGCGTTCCAGTCCACTTTGGGAGCCTTGCCAGAGAAGAAACTCTCCAGCTTCTGAGCCAACTCTGGGTTTTTCTTGGCCCACTCGGCCTTCTTGGCGTTGCGCTCGGCCACAATCTTTTCCAACTCGGCTGCCCTCTTGGCATAGAGCTCCTTCACCTCGGGGAAGATCTGGAACGGGTCGTCGGGGTTGCCGCCAAGGTTGATTATGGTGTTGCGATACGCTTCTCCACCCAGTGGCGCGCCGTGCGTGGCGCAGTTGTGCTCGTAGCTGCTGTTGTCGGCCTTGCGCGCGCCTTTGCCCATCACGGTGTGGCCTATGATCAGGGTCGGCTGGCCCTTGGTGGCTTGCGCCTCTTTGATGGCTTTGCGGAGCGCGTCGGCGTCATTGCCATGCTCCACCTTGATGACTTTCCAGCCCCAAGCCTCATATTTCTTGGCGGTGTCTTCAGTGGTCACGGCCTTGGTCTCTGTGGAGAGCTGGATGTCGTTGGAGTCATAGAACATGATGAGGTTGTCCAGACCCAGGCAACCGGCCAGGCGGCCCGCGCCCTGCGAGATCTCTTCCTGGATTCCGCCATCGGAAATGTAAGCATATATGGTCTGACCCATCACCTCGCCAAATCGAGCCTCAAGGAATTTGGCGGCTATGGCCGCGCCCACCGCAAACGTGTGGCCTTGGCCGAGCGGGCCGGAGGTGTTCTCTATGCCGCGCATCACGTCAACCTCGGGGTGACCGGGCGTGGGCGAACCCCACTGGCGGAACTGCTTGAGCTCGTCGAGGGTGAATTTGCCCGTAAGGGCCAAGACGGAATAGAGCATCGGAGACATGTGACCGGGGTCGAGGAAGAAGCGGTCGCGGCTCTCCCAGCGCGGGTTCTTGGGGTCATAGACCAGGAATTCGCTGAAGAGGACGTTCACGAAGTCTGCGCCACCCATGGCGCCGCCCGGGTGACCGGAGTTGGCCTTCTCGACCATAGAGGCAGCAAGAATTCGGATGTTGTCCGCTGCCCTTAGCGTTGCGTTAGACATGTTTATCTACTTGTTTTCTAGTTTGTATTTATCTTTTTCCTGTGTATGATTTTGCGTCTGCCCTAAAAGCGGTCAATCTTCTCAATTCGCCTTTGGTGCCTGCCGCCTTCAAACGGGGTTGAGAGGAATATTTGAGCAAGCTCCCAGCAAGTCTCTTCGGGCAAGAAGCGCGCGGGCATGACGCACACGTTCGCGTCGTTATGCTGGCGCGCCAGGCGGGTTATCTCGTCTTGCCAACAGTAGGCCGATCGCACGCCAAAATGGTGGTTGAGCGTCATGTTTATTCCGTTGCCGCTGCCGCAGAACGCTATGGCGCGCTTCAGCTCGCCTGTGCTTATGGCGTGGGCCAGAGGGTGGGCGTAGTCGGCATAGTCGCAGCTCTCCGCCGAGTGGGTGCCGAAGTCCACCACCTCGTAGCCGGCGGTTTCAAGGTGGGCTTTGATGGCTTCTTTCATCTTGTAGCCGGCATGGTCGCTCGCCATGCCTATCTTGTCCTTATCCATATATTTCTGTCATATTTCAATGGTAAAAGTAACACTTTTTTATGTTACCCTGGTGGACTGCCACGCCGCAAAAGGTGCATTTTTGTCCCAATTCCGCGAACTGGGCGAACTGTCTGCAATCGTTTGCGGGCGAACGGAATGGAAATGCCGCCCGACCCGGATTTCTTGCATCCTTGGCGGGCGGCATTGTGCGCGGTTCTGCGTGCGCTACGCGGCTATTTCTTTATCAGCTTGACGATGAAGAGCAGCACAATGGCGCCAATGACGGCCGTGGCGAACCCGCCAAGCGAACCCAGGCAAGCCAGCAGGTCTCCTAGCAGCCAGCCGCCTAGCACGCCGCCAACAATGCCGACTACGATGTTGCCCAATACGCCCATGCGCGACTTCATGATTATGCCGGCGAGCCAGCCCGCCAGGGCGCCCAGGACCAGATAGATGATGATGCTTACCATGACTTATGTTGTTTTTAGTTGTTCTCTTCCCCCTTATGGCGGAACAGTTGCAGGAACTCCTGCGGTATCTTGGTCTCGAAATTAAGGAGCTGTCCCGTTATGGGGTGCTCAAACTCAATCTGCCGCGCGTGGAGGCACAGGCGGCCTATGGGGTCCATGCGCCCGGAGCCATATTTCTGGTCTCCCACCAGCGGGTGGCCAATGTGGCGCATATGGACGCGTATTTGGTTTTTGCGCCCCGTCTCCAGCTCCAGCTCCAGGAGTGAGATGCCGGGGGCCTCGTCTATCAGCCGATAGTGGGTCACGGCCTTCTTGCCGGTGCCTGGGCGGCACACGAAGACGCGCGTGGTCTTGGGGTCTTCGTCTAGCCATGTCGTCACGGTGCCCTCCTCTTGCTCCATGCGCCCCTCCACCACGGCCACATATTGGCGGCTGAGCACCATCTTGTCCCAATTGGAGCGGAAAATGCGCTGCACCGACTCGTCTTTGGCGAAGATGAGCAACCCCGATGTCCAACGGTCTATGCGGTGGACAATGAACACCTTGTCGTCCTTGTGATAGAATTTGAGGTAGGCCGAAAGGTAGGCGAACGCCGTGTGTTCTTTCTCGTTGTCCGTGGCAATGGTGAGCAGCCCGGCGTCTTTGTGCACCACCAAGAGCCAGTCGTCTTCGTACACAATGCGCAAGCCTTCCGGCATGATGAACCGTGGCTCCGGCTTGGGCTCTATGGTGATGGTGGAGCCGGCAAGGATGAGGTCGTCAAGCTTTTTCAGCACCCTGGGGCCAATCCTCACCGCGCCTTTGCTCAAGAGCTGCCTCTGCGCCGTGCGGCTCTTGCCGCTCATCTGGCGTTCGAAAAACTCCTGCACCGTGCAGTCTGACTTGACGCTATATGTCGTGGGCTTAGCCGTCTGCCGGTAGCCGCCGAATGTGCCGTTGTTGCCTTTCATTGTTGTCTGTCTTCTTGTTCTTACGTGGAGTGGCGGCCTATTGTTTCGGCTTGGGCGCGTCCTTCGCCCCGAGCAGGAAATCTTCCATCAGCCCTTCGGCCAGCCATCGGGCCATGGCCTCGCGGTTGTTTGCCTTGGCCAGCCTCACCATGTCTAGCGAGTTCTGTATGTTGCCAATCTCAATGAAGACGCCCACGGGGTTTGTCTCGCGAAGCACGTAGAGGTCTCGTTCCTTCACCTCGCCGCTGAAGCCGCGGTTGGGCTGGTGCTTGGCATATTTTTGGCTCATCTTGGCCTGTAGGCGCAACGCCAGCCGCTGCCCGCGCTCGCTCTTCACGTAGTGGTAGAAGAATATGTCTATGCGCGTGTCTTTGCTGCGGCTGTCCACGTGGATGAAGACGGAGCGGCAATATCTGCCGCGCTCCTTGTCATATAGTGAGTTTATGGAGTCCGACCTCTGTCGCAACCTCTTGACTTGGTCCAGCGGGATGTCCGCGCCCATGCACGTCTCGTCCTCGTCACATTTGAGGGCTGCGTCGTCGCGGATTCCGTCGTCCGGGTCTTGGATTATTATGTGCGTCGTCGCGCCGTGGCTCATCAGCTGCCGCGCCAGCCGGAGGATCACGTCATAGGCATATTCGTCTTCACATATCGTCTGGCCGGCATATTTGCTCATGGCGCCCGGATCTGGCCCGCCGTGGCCGCTCACGAGGTAATATGTGGCCCCCTCCAGGCGATAGTCCACAATGTCCACCGTCTCGTTGCTCTTCCCAAACAGTGGCTCTTTTTTTGTCTTGGGGCGTTGCTCTTTTTGCGCTTTGGCCGTCTCTCTCTGTCTCTTGCGCTCTTGCCTGGCCTTCTTCTCGCGGTCTATTATTTTGTCGGCATCAGCCATGTCTGCCTTCGTGGGCAGCTCATATTTATAGCCCATCATGAGGCCGTCGTCGGCTGTGAGCCTGGCCCAGTTGAGTGCTATGAACAGCTTTTTTTGGGCCACGTCAACGCCGTTGCGTTGCAGCAGTTGGTCAATGCGCTCGCCACTCAGCGGCTCCGCCGTCTTTCGCCGCGCCTGCCCCGCCGAGACAGACGGCAGGAGAGCCATGGCCATAAGCAGCAGGAGTGTGAGAAAAGGACTTCTGAACATATCAGCCGCAAAATTAGCGCGTTTGCGGTTATTCTGAAAATATATGTGTCGCGGGGCGGCACGACATACCAACGCCCCTGCGTCAGGCTCCTAAGAGCTCGGCGCGGGGGCGGCGATGTGTCGTATGCGCCTATTGGCCTATGCCATACGACACATATTTGTGCTTGCCCTCAGTGGTCGTGACAAGTGCGCCCATCTCTACTGATGACACGCGCTGTGTGGCCAAGATGTCTGCAATGCCTTCGGCCACAATGGTCTTATTGCCCACCGTGCCGTCTGCTGCCACGTCCAGTACCGCCAACTCGCTGTTTGGCGTGATGCCCGTCACTGCGAATCCACCCGCCGTCACGCTCACTTGCGCGGCTTTGGCCATGCCGCTCAGTGCTGTTGTCCAACTCTTGTCTGTCGCGCCCTCGGCCGCCATGCTGAGCGTGGGCAGGCCCTGGTCGTTGCCTGAGGTCCAAAATATGGAGCCAGAGACGCCGTCGCGGTCCATAAAGTCCACAATCTCAGTCTCCGAGGCCAGTGAGGCGACTTCGTTGCCCAGCCCGTCAACGAAAATGATGGCAGGCCTGAGTCGTCGGATGGCGGCCACCAGCACGCCGTCTGTCGTGGCCGTCAGTTTGTTCACTGAGTTCACGCCTTTGGGGCGGAGCATCCATTGCGTGGCGCCCTCGGCCGATATGCCGGCCACGAACCAACTCTGCGCGTTGCCTTTGGCATAGCCTGCCGCGGCGGCTATCTGTCCGCGGGTGTTGCGGGCAATGTGGGTCGAGACGAATCTTGCAGTCACGGATTTCGGGTCTATGGCCACCCACAGGGGGACGGATGGCGCGGCCTGGCCGTTGGGGGTGCTGTATGCGTCGGTCTCTGAAGATTGCGACTGCGCGGCCTGGCTCATGTAGGCGGCCGTGGCCTCGCTCATCTGGTCAATTATGGACTGGCAATATTGGGCGTCTCGCTCCATAAAGTCCTTCATCCCCGTCATGCCGCCATACTGCCCCGTGAAGAGGTCGGCGAAACGGGCCAGCTTGCCCTCCGTGACGTTGTCGGCCAGCGTTTGCCTTTTCTGAGCGGCAGCCTTGGCTTGCAGGGTCAGGCGGCTGAGCCTGCGCATCTTGCGGCTTTCAAGCCCGGGGGCGTAGGACAGGTTGCGGCCTATTGAGTCTCCCGCCATCACAATCATCTCTCTTGTGGCCTCCAGGTAGTCGAAGAGGGCGTCTACGGCAGAACCCACATCGAAGTGACCTAGGCGGAACAGGAAATACTCGTCATATGGCTTCTTCGTGGCCTCCGTCACAATGCCGCCAGCCTCAAACTCTGCGCGTGTGGCCATATAGGCTTTGTTGATGGCCGCCACGTCATTGCGCAATGGCACAATTTGGCTGTTGAACGTCTGCTCAAAATCCGCCACCCATGCGGAGTAGTCCCACATGTTGAAGCGGTTTGAGAAGAAGTCGCTGTTGGTGAGTCCGTCTAGCCTATATGTCTCTATGGGCACTTTCTCATAGATCTGCGTGTAGTTGGCCACGGGGAAGAGCTTCGTGAGTCTCTTATATTCAGCAAACTGCCTCTCGCACTCCTCAGAGTGCTTTTTGAGCTTGCCCAGCCTTGCGGCAAGCTTTGAGTCATATCGGAGCAGCATCTCGTTGCGGTCCAGATAGTCGTCACATATGCCTTTGAACGTTTCGATGCTCTGGTTATAGTGTGAGCGCGAGTTCTCTATGGCGGTATATATGAGCGACGTGGAGTCCGCTATGTTCTTGCATTTCTGCTTGTGCTGCTCCACATATCTCCAAAGGTCGTCATCTGTTATTCTCTTGCCGGAGAATGGGATGTGGAGGTTCTCGTAAAATTCTGAGCGAACGTCGCCCTCGGTATAGTATACTTTGAGGTTGCCGTAGAAAAGTTCTGCGTTTTTGCCCCAGAATATTATGGACTCGGTCTCGCGGAGCGGGTCGTACATAATCATTTTTTTCTCGCTCACGGAGCCGAGCTGGATATATACGCAGGAGAGATATGGGTTCGCTTTCTGGAAGTTGATCAGCGCGCTGTATGTCTGGTCAAGCGTCATGTCCGGCATGGCGTCATATACTTTGCTGAAGTTTTGCGCCGTGGCGGTTTGCGCGGCCATGGCGCATAAGGTCGCCATCGCCGTTGCGCCCCACGTGCGCATCTTGACCTTTATGATGTTTTTCATCGTCTTTGCGTGGTTTGTTTAGTCAATGATCAGGAGTTCCACTCGCCTGTTGAGTTGGCGGCCCTCCTCGGTTTCGTTGTCCGCCACTGGCCTTGTGGCCCCAAAGCCGATAGATTTCATTCGGCTCGGCGCAATGCCGTTTTCAATCAGATATTGCAGGGCGGACTCGGCCCTCCTGTCGCTCAGCTTCTTATTGTGCGCCGCGCTGGCCTTGCTGTCGGTGTGTGCCTGAATCTCTATTCGCAGCTCGGGGTTCTCATTCATGAGCCGCACCACGCGATCAAGCTCGGCGTATGATTCGGGGCGCAAGAACGCCTGATCCACGTCGAAAAGAATGTCATGCAGCAGCAGTTTGGCCCCGGAGCGCAGAGCCGTGAGCGGAATGTCTATCTGGCTGCGCTGGTCTGTGGCCAGATTCACGGTCAGGTTGGCGAACATGTAGCCTTTTGGATGCGTCGTTATGGTATATCTGTCTCCATCGCGGAGCGACACACTGCCCTTGTCTGGCGCGAGCGTGAGTTTTTCGTTGCGGTCTTGGCTGTTGAATGTCGCCTCCGCGGCCACGGGTTCGCCCGTCTCCTCATCAAATATCCTTATCTTCACGTCTCTTCTTTTAGGAGACATTGGCACTTCGCGCTCGTAGTGGTTAAACGTTATGTCGCCCGTCTCTTTGAAGAGGAAGCTGTTCTCCGCAAAGCCTTTGGCTGTGGCAATTATGTTGTAGTCGCAGCCCAGTGGCAGTTTGAGCATATACCACCCGTTGCGCCCTTTCTGAGACCTGAATATGGCTTTGTCGGTCTGGCGCACGGCTACCACCTTGCCGTCGATTGGCTGAAATATGTCGTTGTCAAAGAGAGTGATGCCCACAGAGGCCGTGTCGAACAACTCAATGGTGGATGGCAGCAGTGGCGTGCCGTCGGCATCATAGTGCAGCAGTCGCGAGAAGTAGGAGTAACCTTCGGCTCGGATCTCCAATATGTGATCGGCCCCAGCCTTGCTCACAATGTGATATGAGCCGTCCGTCGGGTCTGTGGTAAAGCGTCCTTGCAGGTCGTTTGTCGTTGGGTTGCGTACCTCTATTGTGGCGTTCACGGGGCTTTGGTTCTGCTTGTTCAGCACTTTTCCGTGTTCTGTGGCCATGATGGCGTTGGCATACTTCGCGTAGGGAATGCTGGTGCGGAATATCGCCATTCCGTTTTTGCGAGACTCTTGCGTGATGAGGTATAGGTGGTCGCCTGCGTTTTGGAGGCACAGGAAGTCGCGCCCGTCGTCATTATTCATAAATTCTGGCAGTAGCCATTGGTCGCCATATGTCACGCGCGTGAATGTGGGTCTTGCGTTGTCTCTGCGTTCTGGTCTGGTGGAGTATAGCAGCGTGACGCCGTCGCGCATAATGCGCGCGTCTTGGACGTAGCCAAAAGATATGGCGGGGTTGATGGGCAAGATGTGAGACCATTTGCCATTTTTGCCCAGTTTGGCGTGATAGATTGAGAGCTTGTCCGCCTCTTTGCGGTCGGCCTTCGCGTCAGACTTCACTTGGTGACGCAAGAAGTATATCTCTTGCCCGCCCTCGGTCACGGACGGGAACATGTCATCGGCGGCCGTGCACAGGTCGCTCAGCCGCGCGGGCTTTCCCCACTCGCCTCCCGTGCGGACGCTCACGAATATGTCGTAGCCGCTGGCCTCGTTGGCCTTGGCGTGGAAGTATAGGTGCCGGCAGTCATCGCTTAAGAAGAGGCCGCCAGGGTCGCCTATGGCGTTGACCGCGCCAATTGGTTTGGCCTCTGACCACACCCCGCCTTTGAGCGTGGCCTCAAAAGCCAATTCGCCCCCGTCAGGTTGAGTCTGGCTGAAAACCATATATTTCTCATCCTGACTCACGCTCACGCTGGCAACGTTTGTCCATGGGCCCACTTTGCTCATGGTCCATTCCTCGCCAGCCGTGGCTGTCGTTGTTGCGCATAGGAGTCCCACGGTGGCCAGGAGTGCGCCGCAGGCGTGGCGTGAGGCCGCGCTCTGTGCCGAGTGTATGTGGCGCCGTATCTGCGGCCACAATACATCATGCCTCAAAAAAATAGCAGTCGAGTTTTTCACTGGGCGTTTTTCTGTAAAGTTAATGCTTGTCGGTTGTTATCATTGATTCTTCCCCCAAAAAATAGGGTTTCAGCCGGCCTGTCGTCTCTTATGGTTTTTCGTGATCACGTTAGCTGCATTGACTTGGAGGGCATATTGTGGTCTCGAATCGGTCTCGCGGACTCTGTCTTGGAGATCCATTCGGCTGATCGACAGGTGCAAAAGTATAAAAATTGTGCAACAAACAAAAAAGAGTGGGCGGCAAACTATGCCGCCCACTCTTGTGGTTTTTAGCCTTGGCCTAAGCCGTTGGTTTACTCAACGATGGTCTTGAAGTTAGAGTCGTTGAAGTATGCGCCGAACTCCATATCGGTCTTGGCGTACTCTTTCCACTTAGCGTCGAGCTTAGCAGCCTTGTTGAGGTTCTCAAGGGCGTTGTCCTTGTCCTTCTTGTTTGCGTAAGCGACAGCCTTGAGATAATACTTGAGGCCGATCTCCTCTTTGTTGGCGTTGAGGGTGGCGATGGCGGCATCGAACTTGTCAAGGAGAATCTTGACGAGGGCAGCGTTGCAGCTGGTGCTGTTGCCCATGTAGGTCTCAGCCTTCTCGTAGTCACCCTCAAGGAGGGCTGCTATGCCGAGGTTCTCGTCAAGCTCCGCGCCGGTGCCCGCAGCCTTGCCGAAGTACTCCTTGGCGGCGTTGATGTCGTTCTTTGCGAGAGCGATTACGCCGAGGTTGTTCTCAACTTCAGGAGCTGCCTTGATGGCCTCAGCCTTGTCGAACTGAGCCTTTGCGCCGTCAACGTCGCCCTTCTTGTAGAGGACTACGCCCTTGTTGTTGAAGCCGCGGTAGTCGTTGGGGAAGTTCTTGATGGCGGCGTCGTAATACTCGGCCTGCTTGTCAAGGTCGTTCTCAAGAGTTGCGGCGAAGAGGAGTTCCTCAATGGTGAGCTCGTCCTTGTTTGCGGCCTTGAGCTCCTCATCAGTCTTGCCGATGAGCTCGCCGGTCACAGTGATGGTGGAGCGGCGGAGAGCCGGGAGGATCTCCTTGGCCAAGGTCTTGTATACGGAAGAGAGGTTCTTGATCTCCTTCTCGCGAACGTCCGGGTCGGTGTAGAGAGAGAGGATGCGGATGATGAGATCCTTGTCCTGAATGTCACTAGCCTCAACGGCTTTCTTGAAGCCGTCCCAGTCCTCCGGGGTGGCCTTTCCCTCGACGTCGGCCTCGATCTTGGCCTTCTTGAGGGTCTTGTTCAAGTAGTTGCTGGCAGAGGTCTCGCGCTTGCCGGAGAGCTTGGTGTTGAGGTCGGTGGAGCCGTCAGGAGAAGCGTAGGCGGAGATTGCGATGCTCTTGATGCTCTTCTTCTCGTCGGCGTTGAGAGCCTTGATGTAGTCATTGATGGCTACGACATCCTCCTTCTTGAGCTGGCCGTTGCGGATCTCAGCCTGGTTGATGAGGTAAACGATCTCAGCCACCTTGTCCTCTGTGGTGTTGCGGACGAAGTTGTCCTTGGAGGCTGCGCTCACGCCCGGCTCCTTGCCAACGAGGGTGGAGGTCGCGATTACGCCCTTGGCCAAAGCGGGCATCTGGAGTTCGGTAGAGGTGACCTCGAAGCTCTTGCTGCCCTTGGTGAACTTGATGCGCACGATGAGGTCAGAGACGCGCTGCTTATCGTTGAAGTCAATCTCCTGCTTCGGATACTTGATCTGACCGCCGTTGGTGTAGCTGATGGTCTGGCCGTTGCCCTGGGCAGCCTCGCCCTGTACGGAGATTGCGGGATACTCATCCTGGCCACCCTCGTAGGTGAGGACGGGGGTGATTTCGGCGGTCACCTTCTTGTTCCACATCTTTGCGGGAAC
>CAKUVM010000043.1 GCA_934699135.1 uncultured Bacteroidales bacterium | reverse complement strand
TCATCACCATGCTCGCCAACGACCTCTACAATTTTCACCTCTACCTCCTCACGCAGCAGAGCGAGATTCCGTATCAAAACGCCTTCCGCACGGCTTGGCCAGACCTCTCGCTCCTTATGACCAAGATTCCTGACGGAGACAAGATGCAACACGTCTTATTGGCCCTCACCGCCATATATGACTACTACTTGCTCAAGCTCCAAGGCAAGACCGTCTTGGCGGACACGACCAACGCCGTGGTGCGAATAAGCCATTTTATGGCCATCCTCAGCCAAAAATATCTCAAGGCCGAGCGCGAGCTGCACCCCGGGGATGAGGTAAGCCCCGATGGAAACTTTGTGACCAAGGGTCAGTGAGATCGGCCATTCCTGCTGACTAGGGAGGCCTTGAAAGCAGCCAACCAATTAAGAACACTTAGATATGGGAATCAAGAAAATTTTGGCTGCCGCGATGTCGCTGTTTTTAGCCGCCGCGGCATGCGCCCAGACCCTCAAGCCGGGGTTCGATAAGTCAGAATATCTAGAGTGCCTCGGCATGGCCGCGCATATGGATAGCCTACGGGTGGATCACAAGTACCTCTGCCCGCCGCCGACGCATTTCCACAAGGTCTACGTGTCGCCACGCGTGGGCTTTGACAATGCGTGGGAGCTGTGGCAGTCAGACAGCGGCGTCATGGCCATCATGCTCCGCGCCACAGTGTCCACCACCACCAGTTGGGGCGCCAATTTCAACGCCGCCATGGTGAGAGCCGTCGGCTCGTGCCACGTGGGGCGCGACGTGAACTATGACTTGTGCCCCGACTCCACGGCCTGCGTCCATGCCGGCTGGGTGGCGGGTCTCATGACCATGGCGGACGACATCTTGGCCAAAGTGGACTCGTGCCACAAGGCCGGCAGACGAGACTTCATCATTGCCGGCCATAGCCAGGGCGGCGCGTTGGCCTACCTCGCCACGGCCATGCTCCGCAGGGGGCAGGCAAAGGGGGATGTGCCGCAAGACATAAGATTTAAGACCTACGCCAGCGCGGCACCAAAGCCCGGAGACTACATCTTCGCCCTCAACTATGAGGTGATGACGCAGCCGGGGTGGTCCATCACCGTCGTCAACTCTGAAGACTGGGTACCAGAGACTCCGCTCAGCGTCCAACGCACATCTGACTTCCGCCCAACGAACCCTTTCGCGCAGATGGACAGGCTCATGGCTGGCGTGAAGATGAGCAAGAAAATGAAGATTAAGTTCCTCTTCAGCAAGTTGAGCCGCCCGGCGGAGAAAGAGGTGGCAAACTGGACAAAATATCTCGGCGGCACGCTCGGCGGGATGCTCCAAGACGCGCACCCTTGGTTTCGTTTGCCGGACTATGTGGAGTGCGTCAACTACGCCCGCGCGGGTCAATTCTACGTCTTGAAACCCGATGCGGACTATTTCTCCCGCCACCCGCAAGTGTCTGACGACGCTTTCGACCACCACCAATATGTGGCCTACCACGAGTTGGCCACAAAAATCGCAGACTGACCAGAAGAGTCAAGCCACGCCAACCATCTGCCGATGCTAGAAGTCCGACTTGTTGAGACTGCCGCCGACGCGCGCCTCTTCACCGAGCTGCCATATCGCCTCTATGCCGATAACCCATATTGGGTGCCGCCGCTGCGGGCCGAAGAGTGCGCCCTTTTTGATGAGGGGCGGAATCCCGCCCTCGCCTTTTGTGACGTGGCGAGATGGGTGGCCCTGGCCGATGGCAAGTGCGTGGGCCGTGTGGCGGCCATCGTCAACCCGTTGTGGAATGAGAAGTCGGGTGGAAAGAAGGGGCGTTTCTCGCGCTTTGAGTGCATAGACTGCCAGGCCGTGGCTCACGTCTTGCTGCGCGAGGCCGAGCGCTGGCTCGCCGCGCGGGGCATGGAACGCGTGGCGGGGCCCTTGGGCTTCTGCAACCTTGACCAGCAAGGCCTCACCACCTTTGGGTTTGACCGTGAGGCCGCCCTAGGCTCGTCTCTCACCATGCCGCATTATGTGCAGCTCATTGAGGCCGAAGGCTATGAGCCGTTGCAGGGATGGAACGAGTATCGCGTCACGGTGCCAAGGCAGATGCCACCGAAGGTCACGGTCGTGGCCAACGCCGCACGGGGCAAGTTTGGCCTTGGAGTGGTCAGCCTCCACGGCACGGACGATGTGCGCCGCATTGCGCCATCCGTCATGGAGTTGTTCAACACCGCGTTCGACCCGCTTTTCGGCACGTATCGTTTCTCTGACGAGATGAAAGCGTTCTACGTGGAGCGTTTTATGCCACTGTTGGACCCGCGCCTGGTCGTGGCCGTGGAAGACCGTCGCGCGCCGTCGCGCCCGCTCGCCGGGTTCCTGGTGGCCATCCCGTCCGTCACCAAGGCATTACGCAAGGCCAAGGGTTCCATCGGGCCGCTAGACGCTTGCAACATCTGGATGGAACGCCGCCACGCCCACGAGGCAGAGATTCTCCTTGCCGCGGTGCTGCCCGAGGCCCGCAGGCGCGGTGCGCTGTCGCTTATGGTCGAGGCCATTATCAACACCTTTAATGAGAGGGGCATAACCGCCGTGGAGACCACTGCCATTCTTGACGGCAACGACAGGGCTGCCAACATCGTCAAGATGTTCAGGGCCGAGCGTCATAAGCAGAAGCGTTGCTACGTCAAGCGCCTCGTCTGATACGTGTCTCGCAACATCAAACAAAAAAAATACAGTTATGAGTTTCTTTAAAGAGTTCAAGGACTTTGCCATGAAAGGCAATGTGGTGGATATGGCCGTGGGTGTCATCATAGGCGCGGCTTTTGGCAAAATAGTCTCATCGCTCGTGAGCGATGTCATCATGCCGCCCATTGGCGTTCTTGTCGGCGGAGTCAATTTCACCGACCTGGCCATAACGCTCAAAGAGGCGCAGGGAGACGCGCCGGCTGTCACGCTCAACTATGGTAACTTTCTCCAGGTTGTCTTTGATTTCCTCATTGTCGCGTTCTGCGTCTTCCTGCTCGTGAAGGGCATAAATACCCTTACGCGCAAGAAAAAAGAGGAACCCGCGGCCCCGGCTCCAGCCCCCGAGCCAAGCAACGAGGAGAAGCTCCTCACAGAGATTCGCGACATCCTCAAAGAGGAACATAAAGGATAGGGCGAAACGCCCTGACCGGCAGCCAGTCGCCAACCGTGGCGGGGAGGTCTCTGACGCTCCTGCCGCGGTTGGCGATTCTTTATTCCCCGAGCTCCCGCCGCCTATTCCGCCTCCAAGGAAGTCGCTGTCCGCATATTTTCACTATATTTGCCACGCTCTCATACCGCGCCCGCATGACGCGGACACGATTGGGAAAGGGCAACTAACAACGAGAAAGTGGACACGACAGAGATTATCGTGGTTTCGATAATGGGCTTCGCCTTGGCCTGGCAGCTCTTCTACTGGGCTTTTTTTATGTTCCGGATTCGCAAGAGGCCGCGCAACTTGGCGTCCGCGTTGCCGCCAGTCAGCGTTGTCGTCTGCGCGCGCAATGAAGACGAGAACCTGAAGAAACTCATCCCCGCGCTTGTCGGGCAAAAATACGCCGCTGAAAAGCAGATTGTCATTGTAGACGACTGCTCCACCGATGACACGCCGCTCGTCTTGGCGCAGCTCCGAGCCAAATATCATGAGGTGTATACAACCACCATCCCTGGCGACGCCAAGTTCAAGCACGGCAAAAAACTAGCCCTCAACGTGGGCATAAAGGCGGCGAAGTTTGGCCACATCGTCTTCACCGACGCCGACTGCCTCCCGGCTTCTGACAATTGGCTCACCCTCATGATGGAGGGCTACGCCACCGAGGGCAAGGAGATGGTGCTGGGCTACGGCCGATACGCTAAACGCCCCGGGCTGCTCAACCTGTTGCTGCGTTACGAGGCTTTTTGGAACGCCGTGCAATATTTCGGCATGGCGCAGGCCCTCAAGCCTTTTATGGGAGTGGGGCGAAACCTCTCCTACACCAAGAGCCTCTTCGACCGAAGCTCAAAGTTCAGGGAGCATCTCTACATCCTTTCAGGCGATGACGACCTCTTTGTCAGTGAGATGGGGACGCGCGCCAACACCGCGGTGGCCTACGAGGCTCCCGCCCACACTGTCACGGAGCCGCAGCGGACGTGGCTCTCATATTCCGCGCAGAAGAGCCGCCACCTGACCACGGCGTCTCTCTATCCCGCCGCCGTCAAGTTTTGGCTAGGTGCCGAGGTCGCCTCGCGCCTCCTCTTCTGGCTGTCTGTGGTGGCGGCCGTGGCACTTGGGGCGTTGTGGGGGGCTGACGCGCTGCTGCTCGCGGCCGGCGCGGCGTTGCTCTTGCGCGCCATCGTGATATACGCCGCCATGGGGCTGGCTGCAAGGGCCATGGGTGAGAGCAAAATGTGGCTTCTGGCCCTCCCGATGGACATTGTGATCCCTTGCATGCAATCTCTCGCATGGCTCACGGGGGTTGTGACCCAAAGCCGCAACACATGGAAGTAAACCAAAACATACACTCCGACAAGGCCATATATGATATGGAGCTTGTCGAGAGGGCGAAGGCCGGCGACCAGAAGGCCTATACCAAGCTGCTCTCCCGATACCGCGACTCCATCTATTTCATGCTCCTAAAGATGGTGGGCAACAAGGTGGATGCTGAGGATTTGACAATTGAGGCCTTTGGCAAAGCGTTTCGCAACATTGAGCTCTACTCCCCATCCTATGCGTTCTCCACTTGGCTGTTCAAGATCGCGTCAAACAACGGTATCGACTTCCTGAGGCGCAAACGCTGCAAACTGGTGAGCATAGACCAGGAGGCCGACGACAAAGACGACGGTGGCTCAGTGAGGCAAATAACAGTGTGCGCCGATGACCCGGACCCCTCCGAGAGCATGGTAAAAAGCCAGACCGTTGATGCGGTTCGAGCTGTCGTGGACAAGCTCAAGCCGCGCTACAAGACCTTGGTCGAACTCCGCTATTTCAAGGAGCTGAGCTACGAGGAGATAGCCGAGCAACTTCAAATGCCGCTCGGCACGGTCAAAGCGCAGCTCTTCAGATCCAGAGAACTGCTATATAACATCTTGAAGAACACAGAAACGGCACCCGACAAATGAGCATTGTTGAGACATATTTCCACGAGCTGACAGACACCCAGAAAAGCCAGTTCGACCAGCTTCAGCCCCTCTACGAAGACTGGAATGCCAAGATTAACGTCATATCGCGCAAAGACATTGGTGAGCTCATGACCCACCATGTGCTCCACTCTCTGGCCATAGCCAAGTTCCTCCACTTCCAGCCTGGCACGCGCCTTGTCGACGTGGGCACGGGAGGCGGATTCCCGGGCATACCCTTGGCTATCATGTTTCCCCAATGCGAGTTTACGCTCATTGACTCCATCGGGAAGAAGATAAACGTGGCCAATGAGGTCATCAAGGCGTTAGGTCTCACCAATGTCAAGGCTCTCAAATCGAGGTCGGAGGAGCTGAAAGAGAAATTCGATTTCGTGACGGGCCGCGGGGTGAGCCAATTGCCCGACTTTGTAAAGATGACGCGCCACCTTGTCGATGTGAAGCATCAGGCCAACGCCATTATGAATGGCGTGCTCTATCTCAAGGGCGGAAGCATAGACGGAGAGCTTCGCCCGTTTGGCAAGAGTGCCATGTGGGTAGACGTGGCCAGTTATTTTCCTGATATTGAGTATTTTAATGAGGATAAAAAGGTGATTCACATCATCATATGATTTTCATTGGGCGAGTGTCCGCCCGCGGAGAAAAGAAGTTTGTGCGCCCGCGCGTCTGCCCCGGAGTGGTGTGGAGCGGGCGTTCTTCGTTTCATCTGTTCATCGCGTGAAAAAGAGAATATTATTGCTGATGAGCCTCCTGTATTGCCTGTGCGCGCGGGTTAGCGGGCAATTTACGTCGGTGACGGGCCTAGTTCCGGCCGACACGCTCATCTCCATTTTGAGTGGCCCGTATGTCGCGTTGGAAGGCGGCGTGCGCATGGTCTCCGTCAAGGCTGATGGCCGTGGGCAGATCCGCGTGCGCTTGTCAGACAATGCGGCGCAGCTCCCCATCACGCGGCGTCAGGCTCTTGCCGCGGAAGACAGCCTGCGGGCTTGGTGCGGAATGCCAGACGCCCGCGTCAGTTTCGTGGCGGCGGGGGTCGACCTCGGCGCGCAAGCCTTGGAAGATTCGGCCTGGTGCGGCACCATGCCCCAAGGGTCGCCTGTGCGCCGCCTCGACGGCGGTTTTGGCGGGTCACTGTATGGCCGCAACATTGCCTTGTGGCCAAGCCATGGGCGATATTATGAGAAAAAACTGGGACGGTGGGAGTGGCAGAGAGCCAGGCTCCTCACCACGGTGGAGGATCTCTACACGCCCTCATACGTCCTCCCTTTCCTCATTCCTATGCTTGAGGGGGCTGGGGCCAACGTCTTCACGCCGCGTGAGCGCGACACCACCTCCGTTTGCGTCGTGGTGGACGATTCCGACCCCTTCCCAGCCTACTCCGTCACGGTGACTCCGCGGTCCACGGTGGCTGGCTATGCGCGTCGGGACAAGCTCCGAGCCTATGACAACCCCTTTAGCATGGGCCGAGCCCACGTCTATGATTTTGGAGCGGCGGACTCTGCCGTCTTCACGGGTCTGGCGCCAGCAAGCGGACTTATGATGGTATATCTGGCCTACGCGCGTCTGCCACAGGCGCAAGATGAAGTTTTGGTGACGGTGCGCCATGCGGGTGGCGAGGCCCATTTCGCCGTGCGGCAATCCATGGGAGGCGGCATGTGGGTGCCGCTGGGGTGGCTGCCCTTTGCCGAGGGCAGGGAGTGGGCCGTGGTCATCAAGGGGCGCGGCCCGGTGTCGGCCGATGCCGTGCGCATTGGTGGTGGCATGGGCGTGGTGGAGCGAGACGGCGGCGTGAGCGGGCTGCCATCGTGGGCAGAGGCCGCGAGATATTATCTTCAGGCAGATGGTTTTGACAAAGACAAGGTGCTGAGCTTGAGCCAGGGGAAGAGTGATTATTCTGACGACATAAATTGCCGCGGGGAGTGGGTCAATTCGCTTGTCGCGGACAAACATATCCCCATCGACCTCTCTTTCGCCCTGCACACTGATGCCGGCGTCTCTGAGGGCGACTCCGTCATTGGCACACTGGCTCTCATCACGACGAAGAAAGATGGCGGGAGGCTGCCCGACGGACGCTCCACGCTCACGTCTCGTCAGATGGCGGGGCTTGTGACGGGTTCCGTCATATCAGACATTCGCCGAGCGTGGAGGCCGGATTGGACATGGCGCGGCATTGCCGACAAGGGTTATTCGGAGAGCCGTCGCCCTGCCGTCCCGTCTTTGTTGCTAGAGCTTCTCTCTCACCAAAACGTGGCAGATATGACGTGCGGTCTTCATCCTGCCTTTCGCCAAGATGTGTGCCGAGCCATATATAAGGGTATATTGCGATATTTGGCGGGGTCTTCCGCTCCCGTGGCGCCACTGCCTCCGTCTCGCGTGGGGCTTCGTTTCGTTGGCGCCGACTCCGTGGCTGTCTGTTGGTCCGCCACGGCCGATACGTTGGAGCCCACGGCCGTGGCGGACAGATATTTTGTCTATGAGGGCGGCAGGGAGGTTTGTTCCACGGCCGACACGTTTGCCGTTGTCCGTCAGCCGCTCGATGGGGTTGTGAGAAACTATCGTGTCGTGGCCGTGGGGCCGGGAGGGCGCAGCCTGCCGTCCGAGTCCCTTTCCGCTTGCCTATGGAATGGCGGGAGGCGTGCGCTGCTCGTTGAGGGCATGGATAGGCTCGCCGCCCCGCAGATGGCCACAGGCCCGCAGGTGCGTGGCGTGCTGCCCTGGGCCGACGCCGGGGCCCCGTGGCCGGCCGACGTCTATTCCGTGGGGGAGCAATTCGACTTCGACCCGCATAGCGGTTGGACTGACGATGACTCGCCTGGCTGTGGGGCCTCACTGGCCAACTTGGAGATGGTTCACGCCCGTGGGGCCGCCACTCTCTCCAATGAGCCATCTGATGTGGCTCACGCCCTGCGCATGGAGGGATACTCTTTCGTGAGCGTATCCAAGAGTTTTTTCGACTCGGACACGCTGCCGGGCCGCGACACTACGGCCTATTCTCTGGTGCGCATAAACTTGGATCGCCAACGAGCCACGCCCTACGGCCATGCAGGCCTGCGCCATGCCATATACACGCCAGGGTTTCGCCGCCATGTTGAGGCTCTGAAGTCTTCCGCCGCCAAGATTGTGGTGAGTGGTTGCTTTGTCGGGTCAGACATTGCGAGCGATGACATCAAGACGTGGTGCGCCAACGTCTTGGGTTTCTTCTTCCGCGCGCCTCGCGCCACGTCGGCGTTCCGCCTCACGGCAAAGCCGCGTTGGCTGCGGGAGAACGCCATAACGCCCCCCAGTCCCGATGGCCACGCGTGGCGCAATGCCGATGCCATAGAGCCAGCCGTGCCGCAGGCGCGCACCGTGTGCCGCTACGCCGACACCCAGATGTCCGCGGCCGTGGAGATAGGAAATGTGGTGGTGGTCGGGTATTAGACCTTAAAAAAGGAAAGGACGAGCGCCCCGGGGGGGCGGTGAAGAAGAGACGGGCCGCGGACCCGTCTCTTACTATGTTCAGGAAATTCCAACCGAGGTTTCACGAAAAAAAAACGTGTCCTGATTTTACTTTTTAGTTTTCGACGGGTCATATAGTCGTAACGTCCATAAAAAGAGCTCTACAATAATGGCACTACAGACAACGTAAAAAGTAAAATACTATGGTTATGGAGTCAACGATGAATATCAAGAGAATGTTGTCCTTTGCCATGATGGCTTTGGTGACGACGACGACTTTCGCGCAGCATAGGCATCATCATCACGTCCTTTGCCGCCCTGTGGTAGTGACGGTGGTCCGTAGCCCCGCGGTTCAGGCTCCAGCACGTGGCAGTCTAAGCGTGGCGGATCGTTTGGAGTTGGCTTTGGCTTACTTGAGAGGCCACAGGTCGCTCCGCATTTCCAAATACAGTGAGATGGCCGGCCTGACACCCGCGGAGGCGGAGGCTGAACTGGACGCCTTCGCCATCAGCGACAACAACCCCATCAAGATGGTACGGAAAGGAAGGAAGAAACTTTACGTGATATGACGATCGATGACAAAGACATCGTTCGAGCCCTTAGGGAAAGGTCTGAAATAGGCTTTCGGCTCTTGATGCGGAAGTACAAGCAACCAATATATTGGCATATCCGCAGATTGGTCGTTGCCCATGATGATGCGCAAGACGCCACGCAGGAAACCTTTATCAGAATATTCCGTTCATTTGACGGTTTTAAGGAAGACAACTCTTTTCGTGGCTGGATTTTCCGGATAGCCACGAATGAGGCGCTTCGACAGATTGGCTCCCGGGGGCAAGGACGAGTCTCTCTAGACGATGATGACGGGGCAAATCGCCTTATGGCTGACAATTACGTGGATTATACTGACTTGGAGGCCGTGAAGTTGCAGAGGGCGATTCTCTCATTGCCGGCTAAGCAGCAGGCCGCGTTCAACCTTCGCTATTACGATGAACTAAGTTTCGATGAGATAGCGGAAGCTACGGGTTCCACGCCCTCGGCTGCCAAGGTGAACTTCCATATAGCAAAAGAGAAGATTATCAAGTGTTTGAACTCGACCGATTGACAATATGACGAGTAAAGAATTTGATCTTGGGAAAGTCGGCAAACGGATGCCTTACACCACTCCCGATGGTTTCTTCGACAAACTTGAGGAAGACATTTGGGAGAAGGCGAAAACCGACTGCCTTGAGAATGTGGCCTCTAGCCATACGGAGCGTAAGCGAAAGCTGCGCATTTGGCAAAGAGGCGCCATTGCCGTGGCCGCATCCATTGCTTTGGTTATAGCCTTAAGCATAGGATTCTCCAGCTCTGGTCATGTCTCCGCCAATGATGTCGACCAGGCTTTCTGTCAACTTTCAGCTGACGATCAGGCATTCCTGCTGAGCATCTATCAAGAAGATCTCTTTGTAAATGAATGAGTATCATATAAAAAAGGATATCATGATATATATAATCAGAATTGCAGTTGTTGCAATCATTATGATTGCGTCTTGCGCCACGGCATTCGCGCAGGGGGATGATGCGCCACGACTCTCGCGAGAGGAACTTGCGGAGGTCCAGGCTAAGCATATTGCTAATGAGTTGGGTTTCTGCGACACCGCCACGGAGCGGTTTGTCAAGGTTTTCTGCGATTACCAAAGGGAAATTTGGGCGTTGGGGCCTCGTCAGCGTCCAAACACGAGAGTGCTGTCAGAGCAAGAAAATGAGGAACGCATCAAACAACGGTTTGCCAGGAGCGAGAAGATTCTCAACATACGCCAAAAGTATTATAAGGAATACTCTAAGTTCTTGACACAAACACAGATAGAAAATGTGTATGAGCAAGAGCGAATGATAATGGATCGGCTGGCCAAACGCAGGCCAGGCCCGGCATCAGAACATAAGGCAAAGCGGCGAGACATGCGTGATGAAAAATAAAAATTGACAGGAAATGAAGGCGATGACATTAAACGCGGCCATCATGTCGGCTGCGCTCCTATGCGCTTGTTCCTCAGAGACGCGGGATGTCATTGGAGATTTGGGTGAAGCCCCGGAGGAAAATTCGATAACAGTGGCAACGGAACAATATGCCAATGAGGCAGTCTCATTGGATGACTTGGCTAAGCAAGGCTTGGGCGGCATACACCTTAATTTTCAGTTGTCTGGCATCACACAAGTTGTCTTGGAGAGTGTAGACGGATATCAGATAGCCGGAGTCCTGGGTGGCGAGATTGAATCAATTATCACCTTCAGCGCGCCGGAAGGCTGCACTCTCGCGCCAAACAATGACTATTATATCATCACGTTCCCTTGTGACCTAAGCGGCGGTTACCGACTCTCCATTTACAAAGACGGGCAAGTGGCAAGCTATTTCGGAGTGCATCAGACGGTTGAGGCTGCTTCTTTCATCACGCCCGCTGATCTTGTGGAAAGCGAGCTAGAGTTCACCGACCCGGACGAGCCTTTCGTGGAAGACGAGAGGCCGGAGCTCAACCAGGCGACCCAAGACGCGCTTGCGGCTTATCAGCATAACCCGACGGAGGATAACAAGGCCGCGCTGATGGAGCAAATGGGAGTCAGATATGACAAAGTGGTGGCACGCAAGAAAGCAAAGTTGCGCGAGCTGGAGCGCGAAGCTCTTCATCAGAATCTGGTGGACGAGATGCAAGCCATTGTTGATGAAATGGTAGAGAACCGAGACATCCGTCTGGAGCAACAATTCTATAGGCTGATAGACCCGCGGGCTGATGACGATCCGAACGATGAGTGGCTGGTGCTTAGAGGGGCGGATGCCAACAACCCATACATTGGTTATGCGCCAATCACCAATGAGGACTATGCGACCTTTAAGAGTGGGTTCGCTTTCCCGCAAGGAGAAGAGAACTACCCAGTCGTAAACGTTTCTTATGCGGACGCAGCTTCCTATTGCCAATGGTTGAGCGGGCAAGATGCGTGGCATGAATATCGTTTGCCATCGGAGGAGGAATGGATTCTCGCCGCGGGCCATATGCCTAAGGACGTGAGTATGAACAGCGGCCATATTGAAAAAGGCATAACGTCAGTTGATGCCTACGTCCAGACATGTGGCGCGTGTGGTGGCATAGATTTTTGGGGGAACTGTTGGGAGTGGA
The DNA here is from genome assembly GCA_934699135.1 of uncultured Bacteroidales bacterium. Classification (GTDB taxonomy): domain Bacteria; phylum Bacteroidota; class Bacteroidia; order Bacteroidales; family Marinilabiliaceae; genus W3P20-009. The sequence goes on along the minus strand of CAKUVM010000043.1, from coordinate 270 downwards.
CATCGACCACAAATGCCGCAGGTGAATACGTTGTGAAAGGCGGTAGTTGGGATTCGAGCAGAGACGCTTGCCGAAGTGAATACTCTGGCGACGCTCGCGATGGCTCTGGCGGGTACGCCAATGTCGGTTTCAGAGTTGTTCGCGTTGACCGGTAAGCTTTAGTTCACGTGCCGCGAGTTGCGAGCCACAGATGCGCCGAGCCTGCCCTCTCATATGGCGTGGGGGTCACAAAAAGGTAAAAAGAGCCGTGCCGACACCAGAGTGTCGGCA
>CAKUVM010000042.1 GCA_934699135.1 uncultured Bacteroidales bacterium | reverse complement strand
AAGTAACAGTGTGAGATGTTGCCTCCTTCACACACGGCCACGCATCCTCCCCCATATTCTGTGTCATTAACCCTTATCTCACCCACGCTGCTGCAGTTGTCTACGCTTGGCTGTTCATCATCTTCTACATCTGCTCCCAAGTGGCAGACAATGCCACCTACGTACCACTGCCCGCTTATATTGCCAGTGTTCAGGCAGTTGCTTATGCCGCTATTCTTGCCGCAAATCCCGCAGATCCCACCAGTTCCGTTTCTGGCATTTACCACGTTCCCACTGTTTATGCACTTTTGGATGATCCCGTTCTCCAGCTCTGCGCATATGCCACCGGCAAAGTTCAACCCTCCAGCGACTGCATCTTTGCCAATATTTCCATTGTTATGACATGTCATTATTCTGCCGCCACAATACACTGCAATGCCTCCCGCCATAGTGGCGCTTATTGAGGCTCGGTTTGTCACCGAGATTATGTCGCCATACACGTATATTGCCACGGAGGCAGCGTCATGGTCATTAAAGGTGAAAAATTTGCTGTCGCTGCCAATGGTGAGATTCTTTACCTTTCCGCCGTCTGCCACCACATTAAAAAGGCTTGCGTCTGCGTCCCCCTCCGCTTCGCACCATACGCCGTCTATTGTGTGCCCGTCGCCGTTGAATGAGCCGCGGAATGTATATTTGGTGCTGTCTTTATATTCTGTCAGGAGTACCCAATTGCGCAGCTCACTCTCGGTTCCGTTTGCCACGGAACTGTTGATCCTGATGTCGGCCGTGAGTTTGGCGTTGTTGGAGTTTTGCGATATCTGTTTGGTCGTGTCGCGTGGGTCCACCTCTTGCGTGGTTTGGCAAAAGAACCAGTAGAGCTGGCCGGCGTTTGCGATCTCGAAAACGCCGTCAACTTTTGGGGGCTTTTGATATTTTTGGTCAATCGTGGCTTCTGCCCCCGCGTTTTCGGCAAAGCCGTTTGAGTCAAACGTTTGCGCTTGAGCCTCACTAGCTGCGGTCGCCGCCAAGGCGACAGTCAGAAAGGTGGTAAATGTTTTGTTCATACTGATTCTATGAATGTGAAAAACAGGCACCCCTGCGGTCACCGGATGAGCCATGCCGCAGGTAGTGCCTTTTATATTTCAGAGCGTCTGTGGGCTATTTCTCTGGACCGTCCATTCCGTCGTCTTCCGTCTCCTCAATCTCCTCTTCTGCGCCCTCGGCTTCTTCTGCCTGTGGCTCAGCCTCCTCGGCGGACTCGAACCTTGCGGCCTGGCTGAGGATCATCTGGGAGCATATCTGGAAATACTCGTCGGTTGTCTTGCCGGCCTTCTCAACGCCCTTGACGAAGTCGTCATTCTTGAGGGCGTACTTGAACGCTGTGCCGAGCATGCCGGAGTACTCCTGGAGTTTGTCGGGCGTGAGGTTGTCATCGATGGCGGGCATGTTGATGATGGCGTAGATCAGGCCGCTGTACTGTGCGCCGTCAAGCTTCTCCACGTTAGACATGAACTCGTCGGCAATGCTGCGCACCTTGGCCACGTCGTGAGTCTTGATGGCCTCGTCGACTTCGGCCGTGCGGTCATCGCTGGCGCACGAAGTGAATGCGAGGAGTGCGGCCATGAAAGAGATGGCCATAACAATGATACGTTTCATAGTTAAAGAAATTGAATGTTAAAAGATTATAGGTTAAGAAATTGTTGTTTTATGGTTAAACGAATCGCGCGTCTCGTCACCAGCCCGATGTGGCTCCTCCGCCTCCCGTGTCTCCACCGCCGTAGGAGTCTCCATCTTCGTGGTCTTCTGTCGTGGCCGCGGCGCTGACGGTCTCGTCACAGTCGTTGGCCGCGGCCATTCCGTTTGTCTCGAATTCGTGGCCACAGAGTGCGCAAGCATACGCTTGTCTCCACCGTAGCCCGTCTTCTCCAGAGTAGTAGGTCTTATCGCCAGTCTTGCGCAGCCCGCCGCGCTTTCCGCAAGATGGGCATCGCCTCATTTTCAGCCTTGCCCGCCTCCACATCCTGCCAAGCAGACTGGCGGCTGGCGCGCCTCCTATCGCGATGGCCAGAAAAGCCACCGCAAGGCCCCAGACGTCCCCATCTTCCTCGTCTTGTCTCGTTGGCGACTCGCCGCCCGAAAGCAGGAGGCTCACGGCGCGCACGCCATTCACAAGGCCTGCGTCTGTGTCTCCTGCCTTGAAGTGTGGCACCATGGCCGAGGTCTGTATCCGTCGCGACATGACGTCCGTCATCGTGGCCTCCAGTCCGTAGCCCGTGTGGAAGCGGATCTTGCGGATGTCGTCCACGTAGACTATCAGCAGGCCGTCGTCATGCCCTTTCCTTCCCACGCCCCACTTCTCAAACAGCTCTTGCGAGAAGTCGAAGATGTCTCTGTCCCCTATCGATGGCAGCACCGCCACCGCCACTTGGACTCCCGTGGAGTCCTCCAGTGCTGTGAGGATGCTGTCCGCCGTGTGGCGCGCCGGTGTGGAGAGCAATTCGGCGGGGTCTGACACGTGCAGCTCTCGGCTCGTGAGGCGTACGTTGGGGACGTCTGCCGCGGCATATGTTGTGAAGCCGACCGTGCGACAGGTCTCCAGCTCTGTTTCCGCCTCGTCCGCCTCATAGCCCGTGATGGCTAGAAACGCGCCTACGGCGACAAACACCGCCACTCCGCAGCCCGCAAAGGCTATCGTGGCCAAAGCCATATCTCGAACCCCGCGCCATATGTTGCGCGCAGCTTCTGTCAGAGCCTTCACGTGCCGCTGATGTCCTCCCCCTCCTGCGCTTTAGTCATCGGGTCACTTGAAGCAACATCGTGGCCTGAGCCGATGGCTCCAGCGGGCGTGGCGTGTCATAATCGCCATCGGCCTCCGTGAGGCGTGCCATGTATGGGCCCGTGGCCATGTCGGTCAGCAATGTCGGCAGTGCCACTTGAGCCTCTTGCCTAGGGGCCAGTGTCACGCGTTGTTCCGCCAAGTCCGCCACCCATTGTCCCTGGGCATCGAAGAGCGACAGGCTTATGACGCGCGTCTGCTCATCGTCCGTGTTGTTCCGCAACGTGGCCTCGGCCATGTCCGATTGTCCTCGGCGGAGCGACCATGCCTTGCGCCCTTGCGCTTCCACCTCGCGGGCGGTCAGCAGGCGCATGCCGGTGCATATTATAGGGGTCGTTGGCGCGCCTTTCCGAAACACAGGTTCCAGGAAGTCTGAGAAATCATATTTCTCGTCATCGCCCGCGGCTTTGCTGAAAGTCTGGCTTTCTTCATCGCCATATATTTCGGCCAGGAGCGAGCGCAACTCGTCATCGCTCATGGCGCGGATGTCGGCCAGCGTATAATGGCTCTTGCCGCCGTCTTCGCCTGGGGCTATGTTACCATATTCGTCTTCAGCCTCTTCTTCCTCCTCTTCGGGTTCATCTATGGTGAATTCCACCTGTGAGTAGGCCTTAGGCTCTGTTCTAGCCCATTTGCCCTCTGGCGTCATGTAATACAATATGGCGTAGTGCGTGCCGGGCGCGAGGCTCGTGGTGCCGCAAAAAGTCGCTTTTGAGGCCTTTGCGTCGGCCGTCACCATGCGCGATTTCAGCAATTCGGGCTTGGCCGTCAGGTCGTCATAGAGGTAGAGACCCATCTTGCCGGAGAACGCTTGCGCTGACTTTACCGACGCCGTCACCGTCATGTTTCCTTCGCCATCTGCCGAGACGCTCATTGCCTTGGTCAGCTGCGGCGTGGGGGACACTTTCGTGGCGTTGCCGCCGTTTGTGTTGCCGCCGTTGGTCTGGCTGGCGGTCTTGGTCGATGTCTCCGGCAGGTCGTATGTGTGACCGGCCGTGATGAATTTCATCGTCACTTTTTGCCCAGATATGGTCACGTCCATACTGTTTGACACGCCGCATAAGACTGGTCGCCACACATCTTCAGCGTTGTGGCAAGACATCACGACGAGCTGGTATTTCCCGGCAGGTGTGTTCGTTGGGATGTTGCCGGTCACTTTGCAGGTGTAAAAATAATAGTTCGGCTTTATCTGCATAGGTGTCGAGCCAACAATCTTCACCAACTTGCCGTTTTGGTAGAGCCCTAGCCCCACTTTGCCATCGAAGTTGTCGTAGCGTGCGAAGTTGTTTATCTTCTTAGAGGTAAGCGTGAAGTTCTGTCCCTTGTTGAAGTTCAGGGGGCAAGAATACGTCTCTTGGCTCAAGAAGTGCATTCTCTTCTTCGTCTTGCCCGTCGGCGGTTGGATTCCGCCCCAAAACCACACGTCGTCACTATACCCGCCGCCCTTGCCTCCACCCGTGCCCAAGGCGTAGGGGTTGAGGTTCGTGAGGGCGAAATATCCGTTGCTCTGGCCGTTCCAACCCCAGTTGATGTGGAAGAGGCCGTTGGCATCGTAGCCGTCGCACACGAAGCAGTGTCCGCCGCCGCCACCCCATCCGGCCATCAGCACGGGGCGGCCGGCGTTCAGCTCGCGCTTGAGGTAGTATGCGAACTCCTGTTGGTTGAACCACGAGCGCCTATATTCCACAATGGCGGGGTCGAACCCAAACATCCGCACCATCTGCTCCGCCATCTTGGCCGCCTGCGCGCCACTGCTTGTGGGCGTGTACTCCATGTCGCAGCTCACGCCGGCGTCAGACATAAGTTTGGCAATGGCGTTTTGCTGGGCCGTGCTTGGTCGCGTGTTTTTGTAAGAGGCCAGCATGTTGCCCCAATCATATGCCGTGTTGTATGTCGCGCTTATGGTGCGGCCTTTCCATTGGTATGAGTGCTGTTGGCCTGTCGGGCGGCGCGGGTATTGGTGATATCGCATTATGGTGGTGGCGCCGGTGGCCACGCATCCGGTCACGCTCCTCTGACCCGAGAAAACGGGGCACATGTTGTTGTAGGGGAACTCTTGCGAGTAGTTTATGTTCCCAAGCAACGGGCGCACCTCAGAGGCGAAGCTCTGCGACTCACGCGCCTTGCCCTTTGAGAGAACCCTCTCGCCCAGGTCCATTTTCAGCAAAGAGTCTGGCGTAAGGTCAATGCTGCCAAGCTCGGTCTTGCAGCCGCGCATCCAGGCTTTCATCTGCTCCGGCGCGCCGTCAACGTCAAACGAGCCGCTGTCGCTATACGCCAAGACCTTTTTCGAGCGCGAGTCTGCGCTTATTATTATGAATCCTTGGTCGTTGCCGCGGTTGAAGACGTAGTAATACGGATGGTTGTCTGCCGAGTCGCGCTCTGTGTGCGTCAGAGTCTGCGTCACTTGCGCCGCGCCTCTGCTCTTTGGCCAGAAAGAGTCGGCCAAAGCCTTGGCGTCTGCCTCGCTGCGGGCGTTGGCTCGGGTCTCCGTCTCGGCCTGCACGTGTGCTTCTCCTGGGGCAAAGTCATATTGCGCCAGGGCAAGCGCGCATGAGGCGCAAAGTGCCGCCAGAGTGGTCAGGGTTCTCTTGTGGCTCATGCTCTCCTCGTTAGAGGTTGACGCTCTTGACCTGGACGAACTTCATGCCGTTTTGCTTCTCGCAGGCTTTGTTGCCCTCGCTTTTCTTTGCGGCCGCGGCAATGGCGTTGTTCACCAGTTCATCCCAGTTGGGGTCGGTATCCTCAAAGGCGCTTATCTCGTTGCGGAGGCTCTCTATGAGGCTGAGCATGAAGAAGCCGCCATTCATGCCGCACCACGAATATTCGCCGGGTTGGGCGGCGGAGGCAATCACGCTGCCTTGGCTCTCAAGGAACAGTTTCTTGAGCTTGGTCTTGTCATAGCTCGTGTTGTTGCGGGAGAAGAGCGAGTTGCTGGCCACCACGGGGCGGTTCTGCCCAATCTTGCTGTTGCAGCAGTCGCTGAAGACTAGGCACAGCCGTGCGCCCTTGTTCTTCAAGACGCTATACACGTCAGACAGGGCCACGTAGTTGTCCGTCAGGTTGTCATAAGACGTGGCGGTAAGATCCAGGTTGGGGTAGTAGTCTTTCTGGTCGTCAAAGCGGAAGCCGTGTCCGCTGTATATGAAGACCACAATGTCGTTGTTTGCCGCTTTCAGGTTGTCCACCGTGTCAAACAAGTTTTGGCGGCCGTAGTTGTTGCCGGCAATGATGTTTTCGGAGTAGTTGAGACCCAGCGCGTGGGCGATGCCGCGAAACTCGCTTTGGGCGTTGCTCAGGTCAACTTTGCAGGCCGCGCCGATGTCAGAAACGTTGGTGTTGGCCGCCATGATGAAGTGGAGCGTCGGGGCGTTACTGGCCACGGCGTCGTCTTGGTCCGTGTCGTTGTCATCTTGCGTGCCGCCGCCTTGCTGGCGCAAGAGGGCTATGCCCTGTGTTATCATTTTCCACTGTGGCTCCGCGGGGCCGAAGAACTGACCCACATACTCTTCGTCCATATCTGCGATGGATACTTCTTGGAAGTAGTCGGCCTCGAACCAGCTGTCGGGGTTTTCAATGTCAAAAGCCACATATGGCTTCTCGCTGAGGTCGCTGGCATCGTCTTTTTGCCAAGTCCAGATCAGGAACGGCATGTCGCTCCCGTCTTCTGGCTGATAATACATCACGCCCATGTCGTTGGCGTCTTCCTTGTCCTCCACCTCGTTGATATAGTCGGCCTTGGCCACCTGGTCTTTGGCCACCATATCGGAGTTGACAATGCGCATCTGACAATTCTGGTCATCAAAGTGCATCATCAGACCCACGTACTCCTCCTTGTCCTCGGGGCCTACGTAGCGAAGCTCATAAAAGGTCTGTGCTGTTGCCGACGCGCAGCCGATGGTGACCGCTAGCGCCGTGAGTGAGAGAAATTTGTTCATGGATACTTGGGAATTTTTCTTGAGGGCGAAGTTAATGAAAAAATCTCTGAGACGGGAATCCTTTTGTGTTAAATGCGTGGCGGGAGTGAAAATAAAAAGGCGGGCCGGCACTTTCGTATGACGACCCGCCAACATATTTTCTTCCTAATTGTTAGCCAAATATCCCGACGAGTACGGTCTTCTCAAACCAATACCACAGCACGCCGGCAAAATAGCCGGAGAGCGCCAATAGGGAGAATTTCTTCAAGTACCAGATGAAGTTTATCTTCTCCAAGCCCATCACCACCACGCCGGCGGCGGAGCCAATGATGAGGATGCTTCCGCCAGTGCCGGCGCAATAGGCGAGCAGCTCCCAGAAGAGGCCGTCTTGCACATAGTTCGCCATGAGCGGGTCCGCCGCCACGGCGGCGGCGTCCGCGATGGGATACATGCCCATGGCCGATGCCACGAGAGGCACGTTGTCCACCACAGAAGAGAAAACGCCAACGACGGAGTCCACAATGTAGATGTTCCCCACGTTTTGGTTCAGCCACTGACCCAGATGCTCCAGCGTGCCTGTGGCCGCGACGGCGTCGACGGCCACGAGGATGCCGAGGAAGAACAGTATGGTGGACATGTCGATGCGGCCTATGATGCTCGATATTCTCGCTTTCTCATACTCCTCCTGATCTTTGTGGTGGGCGTCTATTATAAGTTCCGTGGCAATCCACAGCACGCCGAGAACCAGCAGCACGCCCATGAAGGGAGGCAGGCCCGTGAGGTTATGGAAAAACGGCACGAAGACGAGGCCGCCTACGCCAAGGACGAAGATGACGTTGCGCATGGCGGGGCGGAACAGGGGTCTCTCACTCCCGCTGTTTTCGCTGTTGGCCGGGGTGGATATGGTGCCTTTAAGGGAGAACATGATGATGAGCGCCGGCACAACCATGCATATGACCGATGGGATGAAAATGCCGGTGATGATTCCCGTGGTAGACACGCAACCCTTGATCCACAGCATGATGGTGGTCACATCGCCAATCGGCGAGAACGCGCCGCCGGCGTTGGCCGCTATGATGATCAGGCCGGCGAACTTCATGCGCGTCTCCCGGTCGGCTATCAGGTTTTTCAACACCATCACCATCACGATGGAGGTTGTCATGTTGTCCAGCACGGCGGAGAGGAAGAACGTCATGACGGCCACTTTCCATAGCAGGGCTTTGGGGTTCGGGGTATAGAGAGCGGTCTTGACGAAGCGGAAGCCGCCGTGGCTGTCCACGGTCTCGACCACTGTCATGGCGCCCATCAAGAACAGTATGGTCTCGCACACCTCGCCAAGGTAGTGGTGGAAGAGGTCGGTACTCATATACCCGGCCAGGTTAGATTTCGCAGCGGCCGCCTTTTCTGCGGACATGCCGCCGAGCTGCACCACCTTGTCTATTATGGCCGGCCCATATTCCGACGCTCCCATGAGGAGCAGCACCCAACAGGCTATGCCCATCAGCAGGGCCACGCCCGCCTTGTTCACCTTCGTCACGCTCTCTAACGCAATGAAGAGGTAGCCGATGACGAAGACTGTGATTATTGCAGTAGTCATTCCGTTTTGTTGTTAATTTTTTGCGTTTGGGGCGGCCTCTCAGACTGACAGGGTCTGGGTGCGCCGCCATTTTTCGGTTTCTGATCACAAACTCAGGGCGCATGAGCTTTCGCTCCGTACCCCTGCCGACAAAACTCTCGTGGCGAAGATAAACAAAAATTTACAAACGGAGGGTCGCCTTTGGGGGCAAAAACGGAGTCCGAAGATGGTTTTCGGACGCTATGGCGAGTGGCCAAGTAGGCGGCGCAGGTTGCACTTTCTCGCTATTATATGTATTTTAGCGATTGTTTTACATTAGCCAGATGTTACCCTCATCCAATTATATGCGGCCCGCCCTCCGCCGTGTCTTTTCGGCCTCGGCGGCGGCTATGGTCTCGCTCGTCGTCTCCGCCCAACACCTTGTGCCGGACGGCTATGCCATGCGCGCGGAGGTCGATGGCGAGAGCGTGTGCCTCTTTTCGAAAGGAGGCGCGCCAAGCATGTCTTTCAGTCTGCCTGATTCCGCCCCGACCGGGTTCTCGTGGCTCTTCTCTGCCGATGGAGAGACGGTGCCGGAGGTCTTGAAGGTCTCTGACGGGCGGGTCGACACCCTCAGCGTCTCGCGCCAGGGGCTCTACGAAGTCCGTTCCGAAGTCGGCGTCGCCCGCTTGTGGTGGCTTAGCCCAGAGCCTTTTGCCGTCTCTATGTCAGTAGATTCGGCAGACTGTGACGCTGTCTATGCCCGCGCCTCGGCCACGGCGGAGCCGGTTCGTTTTGGAGGCCACTCGCTTGCGCAAGACATCGTGTTCCAGTGGGAGGTGGCGGACAGCCTCGTCTTGTCAACGCGAGACAGCGTGGCGGCCCTGGAGGGCCTCTATGGCGAGTGCGTCCTCACGTTGCGGGCGGTGAATCAGGCGTTTAACGGCGTCTCTGTGTCAGACACCGTCATCGCGCCTGGCGTGCGCGCCGGCTTCAGTTTCTCAAGCCGAAAAGAGAGTGCGCCCAACGAGGCCACGGCCGACGGCGAGGCTCTGTCGGCTCCGGCTGAGGTTGTTTTCGCCAACACTTCGCGCGGTGCTTTCACGGTGTCGGAGTGGGACATGGGCGGCTTGGCCAGGCTCTATGACGAGAATCCTGTATATCAGTTTCAACGGCCCGGGACGTTCTGCGTAGCGCTGACTGTCACCAACGAGGCCACGGGTTGCGCCAGCACGGACTCTTCCGTCTCCATAACGGTGAGCGAGGCCGCGCTGGAGTTCCCTAACGCTTTCACTCCCAATGGCGATGGGGTCAACGACGTCTTCTTGCCGGCGTTCCGGTCTCTAAAAAGTTACGAGCTTACGATATACAGCAAGTGGGGGAGGCGAGTCTTCTCTTCGTCAGACCCCGCTGAGGGGTGGGATGGCCGTGAGAATGGCCGCGACGCGGCGGCCGGTACGTATTATTTCGTGGCCGAGGCGACCGGATATGAGCGTGGCGTGACGTTCCGTCGCAAAGGCTCCGTAACGTTGATACGATGAGAAAAGTGGGGAATCAGGCCTTCACAACAAGCATTTTATGAGCGAAGAGAATACGACGGAACAAGACGAGGAACTGGCGCGGTCAATGGTGCAAGACATCATTATGCGCAATCCTTTGTGCCACAAGAATGAGGAGAGCGTACAGATGATCCGCAAGGCCTTCGAGTTGGCCAACGATGCCCATCGCGGCATGAGGCGGCGCAGCGGGGAGCTATACATCTTCCACCCAGTGGCCGTGGCGCGCATTGTGGCGGAGGAGATTGGCCTGGGCTCCACGAGCGTGACGGCCGCTCTGCTCCATGATGTGGTCGAGGACACCGAGATTACGCTTCAAGACTTGGAGCAAGTCTTTAATCCCAAGGTGGCGCAAATTGTGGACGGCCTCACCAAGCTGGACGTGGTCATGGATCAGCAAGAGTCACTCCAAGCCGAGAATTTCCGCAAACTCCTCATGAGCATGATTGAGGACGTGCGCGTCATCCTCATTAAGTTGGCCGACCGGTTGCACAACATGCGGACGCTCAACTCCATGCCCGACCACAAGAGGTATCGCATTTCGGCTGAGACCCTGTATGTCTACGCTCCCGTGGCGTATCGTCTCGGCCTCTATGCCATCAAGACGGAGCTAGAGGATCTTAGTCTCAAAAACGAACAACCTAAGGTATATCAGGAGATCTTTGACCGCCTCCAGACCTTCAAGCGAGACTTTCAGTGTGTCATAGACAGCGTCCAGGCTCCCATACGTAAATCTTTGGACGCCAACGGGTATACCTATGAGATGAAGGCGCGCACCAAGTCAATCTACTCCATCTGGCGCAAGATGCAGAAGAAAGGAGTGCAGTTTGAGGAGATATATGACATCATTGCCATGCGCATCGTCTTCGAGCCTAAGCCCGACCTGCCGGAGAAGACGCAGTGCTGGGACATATATAGCATGGGCACAGACCTCTTCCGCCCCAATCCCGACCGCCTGCGCGACTGGGTCAGCACGCCAAAGAGCAACGGCTACGAGGCTTTGCACACCACGGTGATGAGCCCGGAGGGGCGTTGGGTGGAGATTCAGATCCGCTCTAAGAGGATGGACGAGATCGCGGAGCGCGGCTTGGCGGCCCACTGGAAATATAAAGGGGGAAAAGGAGACACGGAGATTGACGCGTGGCTCGAGGGCATCAAGAAGATGCTGGACACGGCCTCGCAAAACTCTATGGAGTTTCTTGACGCTTTCAAGCTCAACCTTTTTTCGCAAGAGCTGATGATCTTCACCCCGCAGGGAGACATGAGAGTTATGCCCGTGGGGTCTACCGCGCTCGATTTCGCTTTCGAGATACACTCAAAAATTGGTTTCCACTGCATTGGGGCCAAGGTCAACTACAAGTTGGAGCCATTGAGCTATGTCCTCAAGAGCGGAGACCAGGTCGAAATTATCACAAGCGAGAACCAAAAACCTAAATACGAGTGGATCAACTTCTGCACCACGGCCAAGGCGCGGACATGCATCCGCGAGGCTTTTAAAGAGGAGCGACGAAAAGCCATTGAGAAAGGTGAACAGATGGTGGCCGACGAGTTGGCAAAAGTAAAATTGTCGATCAACGCCCGCATCCTGCACAAGATGTTGAGCCACTATCATTTCGACTCAAAAGACGATATGTATTACAGCGTAGGCTCCGGCACAACCGACATATCGGGATTGGAAAAGGCGCTTCGGCAAAAAATGTCGAACAAGTGGATTAAAATATGGCACCTCAACTTTGGCATTGGCGGCAAGGTCGATGACGATAAGGCGGACGACGCCAAGCTCCCAAAGGGCAAAAACGTGGTCATATCAGACGAGGACGAGGGGCAGTTGCGCTACACCATTGCGCCGTGCTGCAAGCCCATACCCGGAGACGACGTGGTGGCCTACGTGGCTGAAGACGGCTCCATGGTGCTCCACTCCAGAGCCTGCCCAAACGCCATAAAACTTATGAGCAGCCGCGGCAATAGGATCGTCTCGGCGCAATGGGAGAGCCACAAGGTGCTGTCTTATCTCGTGGAGATCGTGATCAACGGCTTCGACCGCATGGGCATCGTCTCCGACATCACTGGCATCATATCGCAGGAGCTTCACGTCAAGATGAGGTCGGTCAATTTTGAGGAGCATGACGGCATCTTCGTCGGCACCATATTTCTCTACACCTACAGCGCGGGAGACTTGCAGCAGCTTATCAACTCCATCCGTCAGATTAAGGGAGTCAACCAGGTGACGCGCAAAGAGGCGGCGGACGATGTCGCCGAGGAGCAGTAGCCAAGCCTCATTCCTACACGCCCCCCCAAAAAAAAAGAACAAGTCAACAATGAAATTTGAACTACAACATACCGACGCGCAGACGAAAGCCCGCGCCGGCAAGATTACGACCGACCACGGCGAGATTCTCACCCCGATCTTCATGCCTGTCGGCACGGTCGGCTCAGTCAAGGGGTTGCACTTCCGCGATGTGGCGGACGACGCCAAGGCGCAGATAATCCTGGGCAACACTTATCACCTCTATCTCCGCCCCGGGTGCGATGTGCTGAGGGCGGCGGGCGGCCTCCACAAGTTCAACGGCTGGACGCGTCCCATCCTCACGGACAGCGGCGGCTTTCAGGTCTTCTCGCTCAGTCAAAACCGCAAGTTTACGCCAGAGGGCGTCACTTTCCGCTCCCATATCGATGGCTCTAAGCACCTCTTCACGCCAGAGAATGTCGTGGACACCCAGAGAATCATCGGCTCCGACATCATGATGGCGCTAGACGAGTGCCCTCCCGGCGAGTCTGACTACGCCTATGCCAAGAAGTCGTTGGATATGACCATGCAGTGGCTGCGCCGTGGCGTCAGGCATTTTGACGAGACGGAGCCCCTATATGGCCACAGCCAGACCTTTTTCCCCATTGTGCAGGGTGCCGCGCACCGCGAGTTGCGCATCAGGGCCGCAAACGAGGTGGCCGAGCTTGGCCGCGAGGGCAACGCCATAGGCGGTCTCGCAGTGGGTGAGCCGACAGAGACCATGTATGAGATGGTCGAGCTGGTCAACGGCATATTGCCGGCCGATAGGCCGCGATATCTTATGGGGGTCGGGACTCCCGTCAACATATTGGAGAATATCGCCCTCGGCGTTGATATGTTCGACTGTGTCATGCCCACGCGAAACGGGCGCAATGGCATGATATTCACTAGTGAGGGTGTCATCAATCTCCGAAATGAGAAGTGGAAGACAGATTTCTCGCCTCTCGACCCCAACGGCACTTCGTTCGTCGATAGCGCATACTCACGCGCCTACGTCCGCCACCTCTTTGTGGCTGGCGAGATGCTGGGCGCGCTCATTGCTTCTGAGCATAACATAGCTTTCTATCTCAATCTCGTAGGTCAAGCCCGTCAGCATATCTTCGCGGGCGACTTCCGCGAGTGGAAGGAGGCCATGGTGAAGAAACTTGTTGTAAGGCTTTAATATCATTTCCCTATGGTTAGGCTTAGCAAATGCTTTGCGGCCGCCGTCAGAATGTTTGCGGTGCCGCTTTGCGCCATCGGCTTGGCAGGATGCGCCTCGGTGAGCTATAAGTCTGTGGTGTTTGACGTGTTGCGCCCAGCGGGATACACACTGCCCGCATGGACGGACACCATACTCATTTTTGACGGCGTGGCCGCGCCCGTGGTAACGGACTCTTCAGTCCCGCCGGAGTCCATGTCTCTTGCCGTGAGGGGACGAGCCGAGATGTTGGCGCAGTCAATATGCAGCCATATGGCCAAAACGTTCAATTCGAGCGGATATATGGCCGCGCGTTTCGCCAATCCCGTGTCTTTGGAGGGCTATGT
>CAKUVM010000041.1 GCA_934699135.1 uncultured Bacteroidales bacterium | reverse complement strand
GGTCGTAGGCGGGTGCGAGTCTATATCCGTCCTCTCGCTTGACAAAGGAAAAATTTTTCAGGTGACCATCGCCGTTGCCATATACGTAATTAAACACGACCAACTCAAAGAACCGCCTCAGATCTTCCTCCCAGGCCGTCACGTTGGCTCTGATGGCGTTGGCCACGTCTTCATAAGAGCCGCAATATTTGAATTGACGTCCTCGTGCCGACTCGTTTCTGCCCACCGCGGCGGCCATGTCTTCCATTGCGCATTTTGAGCCGTCTGGCCCTATGTCAAATCGCCTCGTTATGTACACGGCCCGCCCTGCCGCGAAGCACAGTCCGTTGGCGGCCGTGTCAATGCCATAGACTTGCGAGGCTATCTGCATGGTCAGATGTTCATTGGCCGGCACATGTCGGCGTTCCGCCAGGGTCTCGTCCCATGGCGCGGGTTTCAAAATGTGGGTAGACCGTTCATCTTTCTCGGCAATCCTTATCTTTCCCCCGTCCACCACAGCCGGAAATTTCTCCTGCACGCCAGACACTGAAATATGGTATATGGCTCCCGCCAGGCTGGCTGGGCAACCTCGGCCGTCGAATTTAAAGTCCAGAAAGGGGCTTACGGCCTCCCCTCCGAAAAGCGACTGAAGCGCTTCATCAGAATACGTGTCATGGCCCTCAATGAGCGTGGCGGGGCAGCACCTGATCATAATCATCCCTTGCACTTCCTCACGTTCACGGCACCTATGAAATCAGCGCCAGCCATGGCCGTCAGGAGGCCGAAGAAATCGTCCTCGTCAATGCGCATGCTCCTGCATATGACCCTGCGGTTTATCCCCTCTGGCAGCATGTTGGAAAAGAATGGGAAAAGATATTCTGACTCATAAGGCTCTTCTCGCTTCGGCAGCGTGACAGATATGGCCGGGAGCTGAGAGGCCAGGTAGGCGGCATTGTAGGCAAACGTGTAGCCGCGGCCCGGCATCGCCTCTGTCAACCTGCCGGCCAAAGTGTCATTCATAAAAACGTCGAGTTGTCTCATCCTAGCATCGCGTAATAGGTGGAGCCGTGTGGCAAACGCTCCACCCTAACAAATGTAACCATTTTGCCGCAGGCTCAAAAGGGCAATGAGGCGGGCGGGGGGGGCATTCCGCCCCACAAAAATCAGAGTGGGCGGGACTTGACAGGGCAAGGGACGCATCAGCTCTCGAAAAATGTTAAGGATAAGGTCTTGGGCGGGCAATATTTACAGCCCCCAAGTGGAGGCGGTTTTCCATCTGCGCGCGTCGTACAAACCCCAAACGCCTTGCGCATTCACAGCCCGAGCTCCAGCAACGCCATATACCCCACCGTGCCGCCCGCGAAAGAGAGCAGCAGCGACCTCCGCCACAGGTGCAGGCCCGCGGTGAGAGCTACGCCCAGGGCGCGGGCCGCGCCATGGCACCCCCCCGCCAGGCTGAAGTCTTTGAGGCAATAGACAACCAGCATGCCGAAGACGGCCGATGGCAGGTAACGCCCCAGAAACTTGACAAAGGGCGGGGTGGGGCGGCCGGGCGGGAAGATGACGAAAGGCAGGAAGCGGGTGAGCATGACGCCCGCCGCCATCACGGCAATGGTCATAATCTGCTGTGCTGTGCTCATGGCCTGGCCTCCCTCTTCTCTTTGCGATATTTGACAAAGAGCGCCGCCAAAATCAACGCCATGCTTGGCACAATGAAACGCTCCGGCCCCAGCAGGGCCAGGCACGCCGCCGTGCAGCCCAGACCCGCATAGGCCGACCCGTGGCCGTGCCACAGGCTCCGCGTGCCGCGCTTGACGAAGTCGTCCATAAAAATGGCCACAAACATGGCCGTCACGGCAAAGTCTAGCCCCGCCAGGTGCTCCTCAAGCCCCGCCGCGCCCGCGCAGGAGTAGAGGGCGAAGCCCAGGGCCGCGCCGCACACCCAGTAGCCATAGTCTAGCGCCGAGACCCACAACTGGCGCGCCGCGCTGCCGCCGGCAGTGAGGTTGACGGCAAACGTCTCGTCACTCATCCAGAATATCAGCAGGGGCTTGCGCCACCCCGCGCCGCGCCAGCGGTCCAGCATCGTCAGGCCATAGAACAGGTGGCGCGCGCCCACCATGACTGCCATGACAAATGCCCCCAAGGGATCAAAGACCCCCAGGAGCATTGTCAACGCTATGAACTCCACCGAGCCGCTGTATATGACCATGGCCATGGCCAGCGGAGTCCAGACGGAGTAGCCGTATGACGCGGCCAACATCCCGTATGTGGTGCCAAGGAACAGGTAGGCGCCCAAGACTGGCACCGACAGCCGAAAAGCGGCGGCGAGGTCGGAGCGGCCAGAAGCCCTTACCGCTCTTTCAGAAACTTCCTCAGCTCCGCTTTCCACTGCTCGGCAAACTCGAACGTGTCATTAAAACCCCATCCGTGGCCGCCGCGCGGATAGCACAGCAGCGTGGTCGGCACATTGTGGCGCGCCAGAGCCTCGGCATAGGCCACGCCGTTGGGCAGGGCCGGCACAATGTCATCGTCTAAAGACAGGGCTATGAAGGCGCACGGTGTCTTATCCGTCACCTGCAAGTCGTTGCTATATAGCTCCTCAGCCTCTTTGCCAGGGTTCTGCCCCAGCAGAAAGTCATGTGATCCCATGTGGGTGAGGGTGGGGTTCATTGATATGACGGGGTAGAGGAGAATCTGGAAGTCGGCCAGGTTGGTGTGCGTGGCCACGGTCGAGGCCAGGTGTCCGCCGGCAGAGCTGCCCATGATGCCCACTTTGGCGTAGTGGCCAAGGCTGTCGGCGTGTGAGCGGGCATATTCCAGGGCTTCGCGCGCGTCGGTGTTGGGCACCGCGGGGTTAGTCTGGGGGAATCGGTAGAGCAGCACAAAAGCCGTCTGCCCGTCGCGGCACATCCAGTCCGCCACGTCGCGGCCCTCATGCCCCTCGGCCAGGAAACAGTAGCCGCCGCCAGGCAAAATCACTGTGGCCGAGCGCGCCGTGTCTTGTTGGCAGGGGAAGACCAGCAGCTTGCCGCCGCTGGGCAGGTCCACTTTGCGGTAGGCTATGGTGTCGGTCGCCGCCGGAGCGTTTGCCTTGGCTGCCGTGTCTTGTGGCTGCGTGGCGGTGCAGGCGGCCATCGCGAGGGTGACGGCCGCGGTGGCCAATATGTTATTTACGAGTCTGTTCATTTTATTTTTATGAGTTGTTCGGGTTTATATTTCAGTCTCAGCTGTTCCGTGAGCTTGCGGTCGGCCAGGGCTTGCAGGTCTGCCATCACATGCCCGCGGCACTCGCTCAGCCTCTGCGCCTTGCCGTTTGTCACCTTGCCGCACACGGCCACGTAGGGGTCGGCCTCGCCGATGGGCCACAGGTAGTCGTCATATATGTCGCCTTGCGCCAGCGGGCCGCTGACGGTCTTGAGAGCTAGGGCCGCGGCCTTGGCTTTTTTCCCCTTGGTGGCCAGTTTTGCCACCTTGGCGGCCACCTTGGGCGTGGGGCAGAAATATATGTCGCCGTCAAAGCTCCCGCCTGTGGCGTATCTTTCCGGGTGCGCGGCAAAGAGGCTGTCCACTCGTGCGGAGTCTGGCGTTGTGTTCCAAATGTTGCGTTGCATAAATTCGAAGACTAGCAGGCCGTCACGATACTCCGCGCTTGTGTATCGATATTCGGGATATTTGTCCTCTAGCCGCCCGCGCTCATATTGGCGCACCATCTCATAGGCCAAGTCCGTGGCGTTCTCGGCCGGCAGTGTGTTGGAGTCCCATTTGTTGGCCCATTGCGCGGCTTCTGGCATCATGATGTCTTTGCCGCCCAGCGTGGCCAGCCTCATTTGGCTCTTGGCTTTCAGCGCCCTCTGGCGGTCATAGGGGTTGGGGCTGGCCAAGAAGATCCCGATGAGCGTGTCGCGTCCGGCCTCGTCCCAGCGGAATCCGTATTCCTTGGCCAGTTGGCCCATTCGGCTGCGGTAGGGCGCGTTCTTTATCAAGGGCATCGACTTCTTGGCGCGGGCAATCATCCTGTCGAAGTCCTCTTGCGGCATCATGGTGCGCCGCCCCACGCGGCATATTATGTGCCACCCGGCCCGCGTCCTGACGGGGGCGGATATGTCGCCGTCCTCCTTCAGGTCGAACGAGGCGTTGGCGAACTCTGGCAATATCTGGTCTCGCGAGAACCACGGCATAAGCCCGCCGCGGGGTGCGCTTTGCGCGTCGTCCGAGTGTCTTTGGGCCATGGCCTCGAAGTCTGCCCCGTGGTTTACAATGGCGTCATATATGCTGTCAATCTGTTGCTTGGCTCGCTCCTGCATCTCGGTGGGCGCGCCGGCCGGCACAATTTTCATTATGTGCCTCACCCTCACTTCGCCCTCGGTGGGGCGGCGGTCATACACTTTCAGGAAATGGTAGCCAAACCGCGTGCGGAAGATGCTGGACGTCTGGCCTGGCGCTGTGGCGTAGGCCGCGTCTTCAAACTGCTCCACCATCTGCATGGCGGAGAAATAGCCCAAGTCGCCGTGGTTGGTCTTGGCCGACGGGTCGGCGGAATATTTGTCCGCCACGGTGGCGAAGTCTACGCCGCTCTCCACCATTTGGCGCGCCTCTTGCGCCTGCTTGTAGGCCTTTAGCGTGTCGGCGGCCGACGCGTTGGGCCGCACCGAGACGAGGACGTGGGCCGCGTGAATCTCTTCGCCCAGCCTCTGGCGCTCTTTGGCGGCTATGCGCCACACGGCCATTGTGTCTTCCAAGTAGCCGTTGGCCAGCTCGTCAAGGTAATATTTGCACTCGTCTCTGTATGTGGCCAGAGTGTCAATCTTTTGCGCCCGCGCCTCGGCGGCTTTCAGCTTGTAGTTGGTGAAGAGGGTGGCGTATTCTTGTTTTGACATGGGCGTCAGTGCCGTGGTGCGGTTCTGCTCGTAGAGGTGTTCAAACTCGCCCCATGAGGTCACGTCTTTCCCAATGCGCAAGAACGGCGCGTCTGCCTTTTGCGCCAAGGTCGCGGTGGTGGCCATGGCCAAGGCCGCGGCGGTCAGGATTTTCATGTCCATTGGTGTAATAGATGAACTTGTTTATTGTGTTCTTCCGCAAATATATGTTTTTCCGCGTCTCTTTGCGAATTGGGGCGGGGGTAAAATGAAAGGAGGCCGCCGCGTGCGCCAATTGTTTGCGCTTGCGGCAGCCTCCGTTTTCTTTTCGCCGTTGGCTTGTGGCCTTAGACGGCTTTCATGTCCTCGGCGGCTTGCTCAATCTTCTTGTCGGCCTCGGCGTTCACTTTGGCCCACTCGCTGACGTTGCTCATCTTCACCTTGACCTCGAAGTAGAACTTGATTTTCGGCTCTGTGCCAGACGGGCGCACGGAGACTTTGGAGCCGTCTTCCGTGAAGTACTGGAGCACGTTGCTCGTGGCTGGCATGTCCAGCTTGGTCACCTCGCCCGTGCGGAGGTCTTTTTGTGTCAGGCTCTGATAGTCCTTGACAATGACCACCTTGGAGCCGCCCATAGTCGTGGGCGGGTTCTCGCGGTAGTCCTTCATGAGGGCTAGGATCTGGTCTGCGCCCTCCTTGCCCTCGCGGACAATATATATCATCTTCTCTTTCGAGAAACCGAACTCGGCGTAGATCTGCTTCAGCAGGTCGTAGATCCTGATGCCTTTGTCCTTGGCCCAGGCGGCAATCTGCGCCATGAGGGCGATGGAGGCTGGCGCGTCCTTGTCTCGCACGGCGTCATAGGGCAGGTAGCCGAAGCTCTCCTCGCCGCCGCCGATGAATTTTGTCTTGCCCTCTTGCTCGCGAATCTTGGCGGCGATCCACTTGAAGCCGGTGTAGACGTCGTAGAAGCCCACGCCATATTTCTTGGCCATCTCACGGATCACCTCGGTGGTCACGATGGTCTTTATCACGAACTCCTTGCCGTCAATCTTGCCGCTCTCCTTCCACTGGTTGAGCAGGAACCACGTCAAGATGAGGCACGTCTGGTTGCCGTTGAGGATGATGAACTTGCCCTCGTCATTCTTCACCACCACGCCGATGCGGTCGGCGTCGGGGTCTGATGCCATGACGATGTCGGCGTCAATCTCCTCGCCTTTCTTGATGGCCATGGCCATGGCGGCAGGCTCCTCGGGGTTGGGGCTCGCCACGGTGGGGAAGTCGCCGGAGATGACGTCTTGCGCCGGCACGTGGGTGACGTTGGTGAAACCGATGGCGGCCAATGTGCGCGGGATGATGTGGCGGCCCGTGCCGTGGATTGGCGTGTAGACGATCTTGAGGTCATGCTGACGGTCCACCAGGGCCTGGTCTAGCACGCAGCCCTTGATGTTGGCAATGTATTCGGCGTCAATCTCCTCACCAATTATCTCAATGAGGTCGGGGTTGCCCTGGAACTTGATTTGGCTCACGGAGGTGATCTTGCCCACCTCGTCAATTATGTTCTTGTCATGCGGGGCTATGATCTGCGCGCCGTCATTCCAATAGGCCTTGTAGCCGTTGTAGATCTTGGGGTTGTGCGACGCCGTGATGATGACGCCGCTCTGGCACCCGAGCTTGCGGATGGCGAAAGACATCTCAGGGGTCGGGCGCAGGCCGTCAAAGAGATAGGCCTTGATGCCGTTGGCCGAGAATATGTTGGCCACGGTCTCGGCAAAGAGGCGGCTGTTGTTGCGGCAGTCGTGACCCACGACCACGCTTATCTGCTTCAGGCCGGCGAACTCCTTGTTCAGGTAGTTGGCCAGGCCCTGTGTGGCGCTGCCCACGGTGTATATGTTCATACGGTTGCTGCCGGCCCCCATTTTGCCGCGCAGGCCGCCAGTGCCGAACTCCAAGTCTTTGTAGAAAGCGTCGATGAGGGCGCTCTTGTCTGCCGATTCCAGCATGGCGCGCACCTCGCTCTTGGTCTTCTCGTCGTACTGTCCGTCAAGCCAAGACTGCGCTTTGGCCTCGACGGCTTTGAGTAGCTCTTTGTTCTCCATATGTTTATGTGTGCTTATTGTTTTTGTTTAGGCATTCCAAATGTATAGATATTTTTTGGCATTCGTATCCCCATTAGCTATTTTTGCCCACCGCCACAGTAAAAGATGTTTTCGCTATGACCCACGTGTCGGGCCTCGCGGCCGAGTTTGAGAGCCGCGTCAGGGGGCTCTCTTCCATCATTCCCATTGTCGGGCGGTATCGGCAGATGAACAATATTCTCTGCGACTTGCTGCGCCACATCACGGCCGGCGCGCCATATGTGCTGCGCGGGCCGCAGGCGCAGATTGAGTACGTGGCGGACAGCCTGCCGCCGAGTATGGAGATTCCCCTGCGCCGCCTTCGTTTCCATTGCCACAGGCCGGAGAAGTGCGCCGACGGGCTGGAGGGGTTCTTCCCGGCCGATGTCGCCGCGCTGCGCTCCTTGTGCTCCTTGCTGGCCGATGGGCCTCGGGCCGAGACCTTTGTGCCGCCCGTCCCGCGAGTTGTGGCGCGGGGCGCGCGCCCCGCGGGGTCGAGGTGGCACTGCGTCCGCGCCGCGGTGGTCTCAGCCGCCGCTCTCTCGGCCGTGCGCTTGGAGGCCGATGACGATGAGGGGGAGCTGGTGGCGGATCTGACAGCTTTCGGCTATCTGGAGCGATGGCTCAAGCGCGGGACGGTGCTCAGTCTAGTATATTTTGCCGACAAGCTCACCTATGTGGTCTATGAGCCCGATTTCTTGGTCGACGTCACATCCGTCGCCGCCTGCTTCACCCCCTATGCCGCCGACGCCCGCCTGGCCGTGATCAACAGGCTGACGCCCAACATGCCCAACGTCAACATCCTTTTGGGAAACATGGCCAGTCTTTTTCTCGATGACGCCCTCTCCGCCGTACGCCGCCACCATGCGCCATCCACCGACTATCGCGAGGCCGCAAAGCGTTTCTTCAGACAAAACGCGCTCGAACTGGCCGCCGTGGCTCCCGAGCTTGACGCCACATGGCACGGCAGGGCGGCTGAGCAGCAACGGCATGTGGCGGACATGATGACAACGCTCCTGCGGGCCGACGGCAATTTCAACCCCGCCGCCGCCACCACCGAGCTCTCTCTCTTGGGGCCGGCGCTGGGCCTCACTGGCCGAGCCGACCTCTTGCAGACCGACTGGAGGCTACTCTTGGAGCAGAAGTCTGGCAAGATGGACACTTTCAACCGCGTGGGCCCGAAAGAAGACCACTACGTCCAGATGACGCTCTACAAGATGATTCTGGCCATCTGCTACGGCGTCAGAAACGACCATACGTCATATTATTTCGCCTATTCTCTCTACCCTGCGCGCACGGGGCTGCTGCGCGAGGGCCTGTCGGCCAGCGCGGAGCTGAGCCTCCGGATCATGCGCATGCGCAACCAGATTGTCCACGACCAGATGCGCCACACCGACGCGCGCCAAGTGGAGGCCGACCTCATGGCCTGGACTCCCTCCATGTTTCGACAGAGGCAGGTGGGAGACCGCCTGTGGGATGGTTGGGCGCTTCCCAAACTGAGCGGCATCTTGTCCCCCCTGAGGTCGGCCTCGGCCCTGGAACGCGCCTATGTCTTTGAGATGCTGGCGTTTCTCCAGCGAGAGGATGTCATAGACCGCCTTGGCGGCTCGGCCTCGGGGCGCGAGGGCTTTGCCGCGCTATGGACGGCCTCGGCCTCTGAGCGCGAGGAGGCGGGCGAGATGGTCCGAGGCCTCTCTTTCGCGGGCATGGAGGCTGACAGTGAAGACGCTCTGGCTGACGAGTGTAGCATAGCTCTCTTCGCCTCTGGCGGCCGAGGAGACGGGTTGGCGGCGGAGCCCAATTTTCGCCCAGGCGACCCCGTGGTGATATATGACTACCCGTCTGGCGCGGAGCCGGATGTCACGCGGGTGGCCAATGTGCGCGCCACGCTCCTGGGCATCGAGGCCAAGGGCGGCAGGGTGACATATGGCGTCAAGCTGCGCTCTCCGTATCCGCAGGGCTATTTCCGCTCCTCCGATGGGCTGTGGGCCTTGGAGCATGACATGATAGGCTCCACCATGGGGCGGTTGGCGCGGCAGGTCATGTCTCTTCTCTCGGCCTCGTCGGAGCGGCGGTCGCTCATTGTGGGCGAGCGCAGGCCGCAGGTCGATGCGGCGGGGGGTGATAGAGTGGGGGACTATGGCTCGCTAAACGGCATGGTGGAGCGAGAGCTGGCGGCGCAAGATGTCTTCTTGCTCGTCGGCCCGCCCGGCACGGGCAAGACGTCGGTGGGCCTCATGAACATCCTCCGCGAGGAGCTCCTGCGCCCAGGTCATGCGGTGCTCATATTGTCCTACACCAATAGGGCCGTGGACGAGGTATGCTCCAAGTTGGAGAAAGATGGGTTGGACTATGTGCGCATAGGGCCGCGCTTCTCTTGCGCCGAGGCCTATCGCGGTCGCCTTATCTCCATGCGGAGTTTCGAGACGGCCGCCGCCGTGCGCGACCTTATTGGCCAGTCGCGCATTGTCGTAGGCACCACCACGGCCATAGGCTGCTCCGCGGGCTTGTTCAAGTTCAAGAGGTTCGATTTGGCCATTGTTGACGAGGCGTCGCAGATTTTGGAGCCGTCTATCGTGGGCATCATGTCGGCCGAGACCGAGCGCGGTGGTCGCCGAGTGCCGAGCGTAGGCCGTTTTGTCCTCATTGGAGATGAGAGGCAGCTGCCCGCCGTGGTGCAGCAGAAGAGGGCGCAGAGCGTGGTGACGGACCCGCGCCTCAACGCCGTGGGGCTGCAAGACTGCCGCGACTCTTTCTTTGAGCGTATGATCAGGCTCTATGGCTCAGACAGTTCGCTCGTCTACCGCCTCACGCTCCACGGCCGCATGCACCCCGAGGTGGCCAGTTTTTGCAACGAGCATTTCTACGGCGGCACGCTGCGCCCCATCCCGCTGCCGCATCAGTCTCGCGGCCTGTGCCTGCGCCCCGAGGCGCAACCCGATGACTTGGCGCGCGCCGTGGCGTCGTCTCGCACTATGTTTTTCAATTCTCACCCTGCCACGGCGGGGCAGGTCTCACCCTCTGGGCCTGGCGATAAGGTTAACACTCGCGAGGCCGACATTGTGGCGCGTGTGGCTCACAGCGTCTTGGAGGTCTGGAGGGCGGCGGGGAGGCCTGTGGCGGCAGACTCTCTGCTTGGCATTGTGGTGCCATATCGCTGTCAGATAGCGGCTGTGCGCTCGCGGCTCTTGGCCTTGACGGAGGCCGACGCGCAGCTCCGCTCAGTTGCCGAGGCCATGACCATAGACACCGTTGAGCGGTATCAGGGCAGCGAGCGCGACGTCATAATCTATGGCTTCACGGTCTCATCCCTCAGTCAGTTGGAGTTTCTGAAAGACAGTCAGTTCGTGGAGCAAGATGGCAACGTGGTGGACCGTAAGCTCAACGTGGCTCTGAGCCGCGCGCGGGAGCAGCTCATTGTGGTGGGAGACAAGGACATAATCTGCCACGTGCCGCTCTATGCTGAGCTTGTCGCCGCGTTGCCGCAATGCGAGGTGGGCTTTTAGTTGCGGGGCGGACTAGCGTTTGCAAATGTTGCGATAGTCGCAGAAACCGCAGGCTCTTGTGTTCTGAGCTTGGGAGAATGGCACGCTTTCATCGAAAATTTCGTTTATCTTGGCCTCCAGCAGCTGGTCAAACTCTTGTTCCGTCTCGCCGCCATAGACAAGTGTGCCGTCAGTGGCTTTGTTCACGGCTGTGCGTCGGCTCCGTCCGCCGTCTTGCGTGTGCAGCAAACGCACAAACAGCACATAGGGCGTCATGTCGCCCTGCATGCCGAGGCCGTGGCGCAAGATGTGGCAATATGTCATCACCTGCATCAGGGCCTTGAGGTCGTCATGCTTCGCCTGGTCAAAAAGGTCCGCCGTCTCTTTGATTGTCATGTTCTTGGAGTCCTTGGTGGAGGCCGAGCCTGTTTTGTAGTCCGCCACGTATAGGCGATCGTCCGATTTGAGCATGTGCGTGCGGTCAATGGTGCCGTTGAGCAGCAGCTCCTGCCCGTTGGCCAGAGGCATGGGCATCTCCACCACTTGCTCCGTGGCGGTCACCACTGTGTCGGGTTCCTCGGTTTGTAATGTGCGCTTCACCAGTTGTTTGATGACGCTGAACGTCAAGATGTTCCGTCCGCCCAAATCCGCCTCGGAGCGGAGGTCGTCGTTTTTCATGATTTTGGCGAACTCTCTCATTATGACGTCGGTCAGTTGTGGCTCGCTCTCTGCCTTTTTCAAGAAGTGTCGCGTTAAGACGGTGCCCTTGGAGCCGTCGGCCACCTTGTATAGGGTCTCCATCACGCCGTGATATATCGACCCTAGCTGGCGGTCATCAACCTCCTCCTTGATCTCGTCTTCCACGCTCAACTTCACAATCCTCTTGAAAAAGAACTTTAGCCCGCACTCCACGTAGTCGCTTAGGCTCGATGGCGATATTCGCGCGCAGTTCTTCATCAAGTCCCTCACGCGGGCCTTGTCCACCTCAATCTCAGGTGTTGGCTTGGCGCTTATGTTTTTTTGTGCCGACAGCTCCTCCACCTTCTGCCCGCGCAGCATCCGCATTTGCATCACGTAGCGGCTCTGTTGGCTTGGCTGCGAGTTGTTGAGCATCTGGGGCTGTATCAGTGTCAGACGCTTGGCTCTGCTCTTCAAGCGGTAGAAGTAATAGTTATATGTGCTGTCGCGTTCGTCAGACGTGGGCATCCCGTTGCCGCGCCTTATCACCGTCGGGATCATCGTCTCCGCCGCCTGCGGCTTCTTGGGCCAGTTGCCCTCGACCATGTCCAGCACCGTCACGTCGTCAAAGTCCACGGCTCGCGTCTCCAATATTCCCATAAGCTGCAAGCCTCCCAGGGGCATGCCTTGGAAGTCTACTTTCTGCTGGTCTATCATGGAGCATAAGATGTGCATCAGGAGCCTCGCGTCCGTCATGTCGTCCGCCACCATCTCCACCACGGTGCTCAGCCGCCGCGCCACTTTCAGTGCCTCCCATATGGTCTCGCGGTCCAGTTCCGCGCCCTCTTTGTGTGCGAAATGCTCCAGCGCGGCCTCAAACACGCCCGTGGCGTAGACCGTGGCTTCGGCGGGTGTGGTGCCGCTCAGCATTTTTGACGTCAGGGGCAGGTCCGCCAGGGGAGAGACGGTCGAGTCCACAAAGTTTCTGTTGTTGCGGATCAGTTCTTTTATCGCGGCTCGCGTCTCTTCCTTGCCGTCGGCCTCCACCACATAGGGGTGCCGCAAGACGGACAGGGCCACCTGCGCGCTCACCATGCGCCGGCCGCCATACACTCTGTTGTTGCGGCCGCTCTGCGCGTCGACCATCAGGTGGGCGAGGCCAGACACGTTGGTGTAGCGCAGCTCGTAGCCCATGGTCACGTTGATGTTGCCCACAATGTCGCTCGGAATCACGCTGAGCACCGGCAGCAGCATCTGCTCGTCGGTTATCACAATCACGCTCCTCTTGAAGTCGGTGCGCGATGCCGTCTTGCGCTGCTCGTCCGTGGCCTGCGGGTCTGTGCAGCTGGCCAATATGGTCGAGGCCACCACGGAGGCTTGGCTCTGCGGGTATGTGGTGGTTATGAGCCGCACCTGCTGACGCTCCGTGGGCGTGGCCCGTGGCGGCTTGTAGCCAAACGGGGCTGGGAATTTCTTCACCCATTGCGCCACGGCGTAGCCCGCGCCGTGGATGTCGTCACCCTCGCCTTTCTCTAGCATCCAAGGCTCGTAGTCCCACAAGAAGTCGGCTCTGCCGGCCTTGGACAGCCTGCCCATTATGGCCTCCTCCGCGCGGCTCAGGAGGCTGAACCCTATGAAGACGTAGCGTTTCCGCCCGTCGTCCCACGCGTTTCCGCCCACGCCCTCGGCCGCGTCGCGATATATCATCCCGGTGTAGGCCAGGCCTTTGAGGCGCAGCTTGTCCCGAAATTTTGAATACAGCTCCTCCATGCGCCCATAGGCCTCCACAAAGCGTTTGTGCACTTTGCGTTTCTCGCCCATGGGCGTCTCTTCTTCCGTAAACTCGATGTTCCAAAACTCCTCAATGGCCTTGCGCTGGCTGTCTGATATGTAGCTGAGGTCGTCAGACAGTTTTTGCCACTCCGTCACGTTGCGATACACGGCCCCGGGGTTGGCCAGGCTCTTGTCCAGGTCCTCAAAGTCGTTGATTATTATCCCCGCCCAAGAGTAAAACGTCTCGAAACGCATAGGCTCGCCTTCGCGCTCCATCTTTCTGTATGTGTCATACAGCTCGCAGCGCAGCGTCACCTGGTCGGCCACGCGCAACCCGCCGCCATTGAGCAGCAAATCGCCAATGGTGCTGATGTTCAGACCGAAAATTATGTGAGGCTTGCCTGCGCGCTTCAAGACTGATAGCTGCCGGCTCACAGCGTCGGAGAAAAAGACGCTGGATCTGTGGTTTGGAAAGACGAAAACCGTGCGGCTCCACTCCTCAAGGGGCAATTGGCGGATGTAATATTTGGCTACTGATTTGAGAAAGTCCATTGTGGGATGCTTTTATCCGCCATAAAGCTAGACAAATTGTCCGTAACGGCAAAAGGCGGCCCAACATGAGGCCCCTTAGATTTTGAAATGTCGCCATCTGTTCTAAAAATATTGCGAATCGAAAGTCGTAAGTATCTTGCGAGTGATAAATTGATTATATTTGCATCATCTAACCATAGGATTAAAACTTGAGAGTATGAAAAAACGTTGGATTATATCCCTTGCCC
>CAKUVM010000040.1 GCA_934699135.1 uncultured Bacteroidales bacterium | reverse complement strand
GGGGTAGTGCATCTCCTTGCCCTCTTTGCTCCCGTAGATGACGGACGTTGACTTGCCGCAATATTTGCACGTGACGAAGCCGAGGCCGGAGATGTGTTCCGTGCCGTTGACTTTCACGGGTTCGGCCATCTGCTCCATATTGCCATAGTTCACCTCCGTCAGCGTCACGTCTTTGCAAAACTCAATGCCAAACTCCGCTTTTTTCAGGCAATAGGCCACGGCGTCCCCGTTTTGCGCGAAGCGGAAGTGCCTCATGGTGTGGAAGAACTTCTGGTCGCGGTCCTCGTGGCTGTCGTCTAAGGCCGCGTCGTTTCGGCACACGCTTGTGGTGGCTGTTGTGAATTTGAGATATTTGTGTTGGTTGGAGTGCCACGAGTCGCTGCCGCACTTGGGGCAGCAGCGCGAGGCGTACCACTCTTGGTCGCCCTCGTCTGCCAGGGCGTCGCATTTTGAGCAGTAGCGCATCTGCTTCACGCTGTCGGTCCTGTCCGTCAGGTTCATGCCTTTTATCTCCAGCCCCAGTTTCTGGGTGTAGAACACGTTGCCGGGAGCCAGCTCGCGAATGCCTTGCGAGGCGGGGCGCACCAGCTCCAGAGATTGCGGGGCGGGGGTGTTCTCTGCGTCGTCTCCGGGGGCTTTTCTTGAAAATATGGTGGCGGAGAGCTTGACCCCCGTCTCGGGGAACGCGTAGTTTGGCAAGAGGCCGGCGTCTGTCATAAATTCCACCACGCTCTCTTCTTTTATGGCTCTCTCAAGCGCCCTCAGGCCTCTGTTCTGGTCCAAGATGTCGTTGCGCCTCTCCGTGTCGTTTTGCGGAATCTGATCCAGCCGCTCGCGCAGCTCTTTCTGCTCACGCCTGATTTTGTCGACGCGGTTTAGCATTTGCCTGAACTCTTCAATCACTTGCCGGCCCATGGTGCCGTCTTCCACGCTCTTGAACAGCTCGCTTAGCACAGACTGAGTGCCCTGGCCGGGATATTGTTTACTGAAGTTCTCCTCCAGTTCCGCCAGGTGGCCGTTAATATATTGGTTTATGCGGTTGGCGAAGAACGTCCCGTCGTTCAAGAGGTTGAAGCTGAGCCCAAGGAACTCTAGGCGCGATGGGATAACGTTGCCGGCGTTGGCGCTCGCCCACGAGTCTATGCAAAAAGCGTAGAAATGGCGGCGGAGGATGTCTTTGGCCTCGAGGAAGCACCCCGGCGTGCCCACTGCCCCATCCATCATGCTGAGCGGCTCGGCGAAGTAATACATGTCATGCTTGCCCGCCTTGGCGTAGTTGAGGACAAGGGCCGCGCCCTCTTTGCGGCCGGCGCGTCCCACGCGCTGCAAGAAGTTGCTGGGCTTGGGCGGGATGCCGGCGTTGGCCACCACGTTCAGGTCGCCAATGTCAATGCCCATCTCCAGTGTCGAGGTGGCCGTCAGCACGTTGGTGGGCTGCGCCACGGCGCGTCCGTAGCGATCTTTCCCCTCTTTAAACTCGCGCTCAATGTCTTCGCGCTTGCCTCGCTCCAGCAGGCCCGTGTGCTCGTGGGCGTAGATGCGCGGCGAGACTTCGCGGCTGTAAACCCTCTTGTAGTAGTTGTCTTGCTCTTGCTCCTCCACGTCATAATGCCCGTCATTGCACTTATAGTCGAGGCAATGCGTACCCGGGGTCAGGGTGTCGCTCTTGGCCACGTGCATGCGCGACTCGCACTTGCCGCACTTGAAGGATCGCACGCCGTGGCCTACGTAGATGGCCTCGGGGCTGATGGCGTAGTTCGTTATTCCGTTGGCCTCTTGCCGGTCCAGGATGCCGCTCTCGGCCATGGTCTCCATCAGCACCTTATAAAAGTCGTTGATGATGTCATAGTTAGGCGCGAAGACGGTGACCGAGGGGTCGTATAGGCTCTTGGCGAAGTAGGTGTGGAACCAGTTGGCGTGGCCGTTTTTGGACGTGGTGACGTCTAGCGTCTCGTCTCCGCGGCTCACGGGCGTGAAGCCCATGACGCGTGGGATTCGGTTTTTGCCAAAACGCTTGTGCAGGAAGTGGACGCCCTCTCGCCGCGGCCAGTTGAGCATCACGGGTTTCAGCTGCTCCGTCCTGTAGAGGCGGAGGAACTCGTGGTCTATGCCGCCCCTCCAGCGCAGGCGGTGCAGCACGCCGTTCACCAGGCGCAGGAAGTCGCCCTCATGCTCGGCCACCGCCTCCAGGTTGTTCTCCTGCAGCCATGGCTCCATGCGGCGGAAGACGTCGCGCAGGTCTTCTTCGCGGAAAAATGCGGCGCTGGACCCCATCTTCTCCAGCGTGCGGCCGCGCTGAGACATGAAGCCGAACTCGCTGCATATCTCCCAATCCACGCGCAGGTCAAACTCCGCCCTGAACTTCTGGGAGAGGGGGCCGCCCTCGCGCTCTCGGTAGCTGCTCCGCCAGTCGAATTTTTCCATCAGGTCGTCTGGCATGAAGCGGTGGTAATATTCCTCGCCCTCCAGTCGTTTTTTCCAAAACTCTTTAAACCCATCTTGCAGCTCGCGCAGGCTCACGGGGCCGCTCAGCGTCTTGAGGTAATATTGGATGCTCTGGCGGAAGAGGAAGCGGAACGTCCGCACCTCATAAAAGCCCGCCAGGTGGGCTGCGTCTTGCACCGAGTTGCAGAATGTGAGCATCTTGCGCCGCGACCCGTCGGGGCTGTCGAAGTCGCTAGACATGATTTGGCTCACGGCCACGGAAGAGAGGGTGCTGGTGCGCCCGCCCACAATGGCCAGCGAGTCGCTCATGCACAGCGGGCACCTTCGGTCCAGCGTGGCCTTGTTTCCCGCGGTCTGTTTTTTGCGGCTTATGGCGTAGACATGCAGGGTGTCGTTGTCCGCCTTGGGGCATATGGTCATGTCTTCGGGGCGGATGTAGGGCGTCTCCACCGTGGCCCACCCGCCGCCCGCGTAGCTCTCTATGGGGGCGTGGCTCTCCGTCAGGGTGTTCAGCAGCCGCACCTCTTTCTCGTTGTCCATAAAGGCCTTGTTGACGCGCGCGGCGTCGGTGCCGAACTTCTGCTCCGTCTCTTTTTTCGTGGTCAGCCAGCCGCTCGCGCCGCAGTCGCGGCAGAAGTAGATGGGCAGGGCCGTCCGTTTGTCATGTGGTATTGAGTCTCGCCACGTGAACTCCGGCTCGGCCCCCACCATGCGCATGATGCCGCTCAGCTCCCGTTGCCACAGCTGCACTTGCAGGTGCAGCAGCGGGAATCGCGGCGCGCCCGTGTCATCTGGCAGCTTGGCCTCGCAGATCAGTGCCAGGAGAGACTCCACGGCCGCCTGCGCCAGGTCGGGACGCTCCGCGAGCAGCCGCCCGTAGCCGGCGTTTTTTCTCCCAAGCTCCCTCTTCACGTCGGCGAGCGGCAGCGTGCCGCCCGAGGTGGTGTCCAAGAGGTCGTGGACAATCAGCAGCCTCCGCAGCCGCTTGCCAATCTCAATTTTGTCATCGGGGCAGCCGCTCAGCCACGCCTCCCTGGCCTTGCCCACATATTCCGCCACTGTGGCCGTGGCGTCGGCGCTCAGCCCCTCAAGCAGCCGCTCTGGCGGGGTGTGCGGCTCAAGGCCCTCTGGGCCGCAGAAGTCGTCCACCGTCATGCGGCGCTCCTCAATCACGCTGTCTTCGCCGAACTGCTCGCCAAAAATGTCGGTGGCGTATTCGCACAGCAGCCTCTTGCTGTCGCTCCCGTTGCCAATGGTGGCGCTCGTGCCCACGGGCGCGAGCCACCCGGCGGGCAGGCTCAGCTTGAGCTTCAGGCGGCGGATCAGGTTGGCCACGTCGGTCCCCTGCGCGCCGTCATAGGTGTGCAGCTCGTCCAGCACCATGAAGCGGAGCATAGGCTCCCGCTCGCCCATGTTGCCCTTCCACAGGGGCATGTAGCGTTGCTGCATAAGGCCATAGTCCAACATCTTGAAGTTGGTGAGCAAGATGTCCGGCACGCTGTCTAAGATGGCGTCGCGGTTCTCAATTATGTTGTGCGGGCCCATGGCCGCGGGGTAGTCAGTGCGGTCCACGCCCTCGCCAATGAAGAGGCCTGCGCTCACCTTGTCGCGCAGCGGGTGGCTCTCTTCCGTCCCCCAGATGGCCTCCGCCAGGCGTTTGGCCTGGTCGCTGGCCAGGGCGTTCATGGGGTACATGATGATGACTTTGACGCCCTTGCGGGCCCCGTGGCGGTTCATTTGGAACACGTAGTCCAAGACGGGGTAGAGGAAGCACTCCGTCTTGCCCGATCCCGTGCCAGTGGTGAGCAGCGTGGGCTGCGGCTTGTGGCCGCCGCGGGTGGTCAGGCGGCGGAAGGCCTCCTCCTGGTGCTTGTGTGGCGTGAAACCGGGGCGGATGTCGAGGGGGATCTCGCCCTCGCCGGCCGCCTTGACGAAGGGCGTCTTGAGCGAGACGTACGGGCCCTTGAAGAGGCCGTCTCTCTCATCTTCAATGAAGTGGTAGAAAGCCTTGCCCACCTCGGCGTCTCGGAAGTGGAAGGTGGCTTTGATGTATTCGAGTACCGCGCTGCGGACTTCGTAGGCCTGTTGCAGTGGCAGCATTGGCGTTTCTCTTTTTTATTGTTTGTGGCAGACGACCCATCGGCCCGATTTCTGTGAGCCTTCGCGACGGATCATGTTCTCTTCTTGCATCTTCTTGAGGTGTTTTGACACCGCGCTCCTGTTGATTCCCAGTCTCTTGGCCATCTCTCTAGACGGCGTCTTGCCATCGGCCTCGATGAGCCGCAATATGGCTTGGCGCGTTTCTGGTCCACCTTTTTGGCCCACCGTCTCTTTTTCTGGTCCACCGTAGTGGGCCACATTCTCTTTGAGGATGGATATGTCTCCACTCACAGATTTCTTGAATTCCGCGATCTCGCTCCTCAAGTTCTTGGTGTGTTCTTGGAGCATGAATATGCGGAAAGGGGTCAGGTCATCCTCCTCCCTCGACTTGTTGAGGGCCGCGATATATGCCGCCTTGTCCTCTTTCAGCACTTTGGTGGGCACAACACCAAACTCAAACTGCAAGTAGTTCATTATGAGGCGAGACAACCTCCCGTTGCCATCGACCCAAGGGTGGATGGTCACGAGGATGTTGTGCGCGTCGAAGCTCAACAGATAGGCGTCCGTGTCATCGTGGCGCCTCATGAGGGCCTCTCGCCGTTGGTTCACGTGGTCGCAAAACTCTTGCAGCTTGGCTGGCACCTTATGGTAGTCCATATATGACCGTCCGCCCGCGCCTGCCGTCACGCCCACCAGGCGCAAGTCTCCTTCTGACGAGTCGAAGTCTCCCGCCACGGAGCTTATGTTGCCGCCCGTGTTGCGCATCACCAGTGCCGACAGGCTTTTCAGCATCCCGACGGAGATCGGCCTGTGCTCCTTGGCCCACGCGATGGCTTGCTCGTAGGCCCGCTTCAGGTCCAGGTTCATCAGTTGCTCCACCATGGGCCTCCCTTTGGCCGCTATTCCTTCGTCAAAAAGGAGGGAGTTCTCAATCTCGGTCACCGTGGAGCCCTCAATTGCCGTGGAGTGGGTAATGATGGAGTAGATGTGGAATTTCTGATAGTCTATCTGATCCGCAATCCCCAGTCGGCCATATTCCCTCATGGCCGCCCAAAGCTCGTCAATATATTTTTCCATCTTTTTGAGGAGATTACTTTTCGTGGTTATGCCATGAGTGTGAAGCGTCTCAACGCATTGTCATTTGTGGCGGAATTGCATTTCAAGCCTATATCTCCTGTCCCAATTTTCTGGGCAACTTGGTTCCCATTGTATGCTTGGCCATGTCTTAATGTCTGTGACAACATATCATATAATATGCAAATATGGCATAATGTCATTATTTAATGTTGTGTTGCGCCCGTCACTTTATCCTCTCCTCAAAAAACGCCCAGGCGCGGCGGTAGTCCGCCAGGCGGTCGCGGCGGTCATAGGGCGCCGTGTAGGTCACCTCGCGGCCGCCGTAGAGCTCGCTCTTCTTGGGGTCCACGGTGTGGGTGTGTGTGGGCGCGGCTCCGGCGTAGGCCATGCCGCCCGCCAGGGCCGCGCCGCGCGCCGCCTCCCACTCCTTGCGCTCGCAGCCCACGCCCGTCAGGCCCTTGGAGCAGGTGAAGACAATGTCTCCGCGGCTGTCATACCACGTGTCCGCCTCGTTTTGTTGCAGCACGGGAAACTGGATGGTGAAGATCAGCTCCAGGTCTTTCAGCGAGAGGCCCAGTGCCATGGCCGCCAGCACGTCGGTCTCCACCAGTGCCTGCCGCCGCTCAAAGTGGTTGCGCAGCGGAGTGCCCCACCCCCACTCGGCCGTCAGGCCGCCGAAGGGCTTGAGCCGGGTGTCGCTTATGCTCCACTCCTCCCGCGCGTACTCCGGCCGCCAGCAGCTCCGCCACAGGTCGGCGTAGCCCTCCGTCAGGCAGTTGAGGAGCAGGGCCCGGCTGTAGAGGGCCGGCTGGTATTGCGGCGGAACGCCGAGGGGGAAGGAGGCCATTCGGGATTGAAATAGGTCTGAAGCTCCAACGGTCTTTATGTAAAAATCTAGTGGCAGAGAGCTACAAAGCGCGGCCATATCCACACAGTCATCTCCGCGGCGGAACGCCGCGGAGATGACTGTGTGGATATGCGCTGTCTTGCAGAGCAAGACAGCGCATATCAACGAGCGTTCGCCTGCTTGGCTGAGCATTCGGCGAAAACCTACCTTATAGTAGTCTAGCCAATTATCAAA
Organism: uncultured Bacteroidales bacterium; assembly: GCA_934699135.1. GTDB lineage: Bacteria > Bacteroidota > Bacteroidia > Bacteroidales > Marinilabiliaceae > W3P20-009. The sequence goes on along the minus strand of CAKUVM010000040.1, from coordinate 7,001 downwards.
CATCGGCTTGCCGCTTTCGTCTTGCCCGCGTTGGAATCCTCTGAAGAACTTGCAGTAGTCCTCCCGTGGCATCACGGGGGCGTAGTTGGCCCGCGGGACGAAGTCGGCCTCGATCTCGGTGAGGGAGATGTTGTCATAGTCCGAGTTCAGCGCGCAGACCCTCCTCGGGGTCTTGAAGCAGGGGTTTGCCACATGGAAGTGTGGGCCGCTGCATATCATCTCATAATCGTCAACGTTCGGTACAAAGTCTTGGCGGCGTTCCATAATGCCTTTATCCACACCTCCAGTCTGATCTATGGCGACAGTTATTATTGGCCAATTATCTCTCACGTGGGTTGGATAATTTTGTATTTTCCCCAGCACCTCTATTATCTCCCGCGAGTGGATGCTGACGATCTTGGCGCAGTCTCGCGTCGTGCCGTCTTCAAAGGTGTCGGAGAGCAGGGCTATCTCCTCCTGGCCAAAGTGGACAATCCGGTCGCGGTGCGCCGCGGTGTTCCAGCGGCCGTCCTGGTCCTTTATGCCGCCGCACAGCCCGTGGCCGTCGTGGGCGAAGCACGCGTCCACCGTGGCGGGGTGGAAGAGGTTGTGGATGCTCAGAAAATTGGGTGATGAACTTCGGGGGCCGAGAAGTTGATCACCATACACCGTATGGTGATGAACTTCGGCGAAGAGCCGAAGTTCATTCTGATATTGAAAGTGGTAGCGCAGGCGGCGGTATAGCTCTCGGCGCAGAGGCTGGCCCTTGGGGTCGCTGTAGATGCCCTCTGGGGTCAGGAGGCCAATGTAGCCTCGCTCTTCCGAGGCCAGGTCCATGCAGTTGGTCAGCACGCACTTATATAGGTTGGCCTTCTGGCCGATGAGCAGGGGGTAGTTGGCCGGCGCGCCGAGGAAGGCCGCCGTGCCGGCGTTTTCATATTGCTCGGCCGTGTAGAGGGCGCGGAGGGCGGGGTTGGCCAGGAAGTCGCCCACTCGCCGGCGCACCTCCGGCGCCGACACCTTGCGGATGGCCACCTCAGGATATTTGTCTGATATGACGCCCGCCTCGTCAAACTCCAGTTTTATCCATGGCGGGTTGCCGCACACCACGTCAAAGCCGCCGCGGAGCCAGAACACCTCAAGGAACTCCAGCATGGGGTGGAAGAAGTGGTGGCGGTCAGCATATCGTTTCACAATCTTGAAACGCTCCGAGTCGTCAAAAAATCCGCGCCCCTCGCCCTTGGCGCGGAGCAAAATCTCCTCTTTCGAGAGCCTTATTATCTGGCTCGTCTTGTCAGCGTCGGCCTCCTCGCCGCCATCCGCGGCCTCATTCTCCCGGTGGTCTCTGAGGGCTTTGGCGGTGCGCGCGTCCAGGGCGTCGTCGCTCACGCGGAGCATGGCCTCAATGTCGTTCCAGTAGTCGTCTCGCCGCGGCAGGGCGGCGGCGTCGTCAAAAGTCCAGAACCAGAGGGCGCACCAGTAGTCCATCACCATCTTGAGGCGGAAGTAGGCGTTGTTGTGCATATATCTGGTGTCGTTGAGGTGTTCCTTCTCGGCATAGTTCCCTGCGTGGTTGCGGAAGTCGAGGTCCACCTCGCCCGGCACGCCCCAGATCTGGCTCTTGTTTCGCGTCACGTTCTCAAGGCCCAGCTGAAACTTGAAATACTCCTTCAGCAGGGCGTCCACCTTGGCCGAGAGGCGCTGCAGGGTGCGGAAGTCCTTGTCTCCGATGGGGGCCGTCCAGTCCTTGATGAGGTCGCCCATGCCTCGCGCCACCTCGGGGTTGGCCCTCTTCAGCTCGCTGATGGCGCGCGCTCCGAGCATGTTCTTGTCTGGCAGCAAGAAGTGCCACACCTCGTTGACGCTGCGCCTCACGGCCGCCTTGCCAAAGGCCACCTTGTGCGGCGCCCTCTCCCACCAGGCGTTGGCCGTCAGCTTGCCCCCGGGGCCCTTTTGGCCATAGAAATCCTCTTTGGAGTATACCTTGAGCCACGCCCCCACCACGGCGTTGCCGAGGGCCAGGCGGTTAGAGAAGAAAGGCGTCTCCATGTCGCGGTGGATCACGTTGAGCCACAGCGAGAGCTTGCCCAGCTCAATGGCCGTGGGGTTGAGGTCCACGCCATAGACGTTGTGTGTGGCAATGTAGGCCTTCACCTTCTGCAGCTCGTCTCGATAAGCGTCTGGCGCCACCCGCCAGTCAGCGCGCCCGGCCTCGCGGCGTTGCTTCTGCTGATATGTGAGGTAGGCCTCGGCCAGCTGGTTGATCACCTCGTTTTGGAAAGCCGCCGCGCCCATGGCCGGCTCCAGGATCTTCAGGTCTAGCAGCTCCGTGGCCTTGCGCCGGCCTTGGGCCACCTCGTCCACAATGGTCTTGAGCGCATATTTCACGGTGCTGCGGGTGAGGGCCTCCGGCGTGTAGTAGCTGGCGGACTTCTGCCTGTCTCGGCCGTTGAGGCGATAGACGAAAGTGCCTTGCCTCAAGATGGCCGGCGCGCCGTCTTCCCCGCGGAGGATCTCGTCGGGTTCGAAGTCGTCCATTCGGCTGTAAGGCACAAGGAAAGTGTCGTCCGTGGCCTTGCTGCCCGCCTGGTGCACCTCAATGTAGTCCTCCTCGGCATAGAAGCCGCGGTAGGCCAGGAGCGACTCGTAGACGCTGCCCAGCTGGTTGACTCCCAGGTTGGCATATGATATTCGGCCCACCTGGCGGTCGCGGTGGCTGAGAGAGAGCGCCCTTATTATCTTCTGCCAGGCCAAGTTGCGCATCTTCACTCCGGCCAGGTGCTTGAGGCGCGCGTCATTAAAGAGCGGGGAGTCGATGTGGCGGACGGAGAAAGACTTGCCCGCCGCGGCGGGCCCGTTTTCGCGATAGCCCGAAGAGAGCAGCCCGAAGAGGCGGCTCAGGCTCTCGTGGATGAAGAATCCGTTTCGCGCCTCCTCCGAGGCCAGCGGCACCTTCTCCAGGTCGCGCAGCATCTCCAGCGAATAGCCGCGGGCGTAGACCTCGTCGGCCGTGGGCAATATGTTCAGCTCCTCGCGGCTCTCGGCATAGAAGATGAAGAGCAGGCGGTAGACAATGGTGAGGCAGTCGTCTTTGACCTCGGCCTCGAAAGTGTCGTCGGTGTAGTCCGTCACGGGGATGGAGTCATTGCGCCTCCACCAGTCCAGGGCCTCGTTGGCCAGCGTCTCCACGGCCATCACCACGCCGTCTTTCAGGTCCCGCGTCACCTCATAGGCGCTCTTGTAGCTCTCCTCCACCAGCTTGTCCATCAGCACGGTGTCGCTGTCCGCCGCCAGCGTCTCCTTGCACACCAGCAGGTGGAACAGGGCGTAATATTTTCGGAAGGCCGCAATGCCGGCCTGCGAGAAGAGCTCGTCTAGCGAAAATTGCAGATAGGCGCCGCGGCCCCACTTCTCGGCGTCGAGCAGGAAGAGGGCGTTGCCGGCCATCATCAGGATGTAGTGCGGCCGGCGCTCCGGCGGCAGCAGGAAGAGGGCGTCTATGGCCTTGCTGATCACGGCGGGCGATATGCGCGCGTCTTCCGGCAGGGCGAAGACCTCGCTCCACTGCCCGGCGTAATATTGCTGTCGGCGCGCGGTCTGCTCGTCGCCGTCTTGGTTATATCGTTGCTCAAAGAGTCCCGATGGTTGGCGGTCTCCCACGGGAATGAGGTGCTGCATCTCCATGATGAGCATGGAGACGCCCGCCCCGCGGCGCAGCACCTGCCGCACGGGTACCACGGCCTGCGAGGCCTCGTCGAGGCCATAGAAGCAATATTGCTCCGTGGCGTCGTAGCCCAAAATCCGCAGCAGGCGGCTGTTGAAGTCATGAGTGTGCCTGATGGCGTCTTTCACCCTCGGGTTGGTGTTGACAATGTAGTTCTTGTAGGCCTCGTATTCGCGGCGCAGCTGCGCGTAGGGTTGGCAGAGGGCGGCCATGCCGTCGGCCGTCAGGCCGCTGGCTTTCTGCACCTTGTCAATGAAATCTTCGCTGAAATAGCCCGATGGGAAGTAATCTCCAACGTTTTGTATGAACCGGTATTTTATGTTGTCTGCCATATTGAGGAGGGGTGTGGGTCACTTGTTATAGAACACCGCCAGCACGCGGATGTAGGGTTCCGAATTGTCTAGGCTGAAGAGGTCTTGGTAAAATTGGCTCTCCTTGTCGCTGATTTTCTTCACCTCCTCCATCTCGCCGTCGAGGTTCTTGCGCATGAGGGGCGTTTCGGTGTCTTGCCTCATTTGCGCGCTCAGATATTCATTGGCGTTGTCGGCCCATTTCTTGAGCTTTTGCTTATAGTCGCTCATCTGCCTGGCCATCTTGTCCGCCATCTCGCATTGGCGCGCGAACATATAGTTTGTCGTGCCGTTGTCAACGGCGTCGGGCAGCAGGTCGGTCAGCTCCTTCAGGTCTTGCACAGTCACCTCGTCGGCATAGAGCGGCGAGAGCATCTGCGGGTGCCTCTCCAAGAAGTCGGCCAGGGAGAGTGGTCGCTCGCACAGCGTGCGGCTTCTCATGTCCATGGGCACCAGGAAGAATTTCGAGAGCAGGTTTTGCCCTTTGCCGTTGGCCACGCTGCCATACATCAGGTAGTAGGCCCTGCCGGGCGTGAAGATGGCGTGCCTCACCACCAGGGCCTGCGCCTTGGGCGCCGAGGCCGAGAGCTTGGTGAGCAGATATTGGATGATCGGGTGCAGGTCATAGAGAATCTGCATCCGCGTCCACTCCTGCGCCTGTCCCTTGCGCGAGTCTCTTATGGCGCGCATCACCACCTCCTTGTCATTGCAGAGGCGGAAAGTGCTGTCGGCCGGCCAAGCCTCTTTGGGCAGGTCATACAGCACCTCTTTCAGCTCGTCTGTGGCGGCCACCTCCACATATGGCGTGTCGGCGTCCACCACGGTCACGTCTCCGTGGGTCAGAGCTCCGTCTTGCTCCAGCTGCGCGAAGAGGTCGGCGTAGAACCTCATGTCGTCTCCGCCCTTGTATAGCGAGAGCCGCGGCTCCAGCGGCTGCCTGTGCTCCGTTGGCGGCGTGGTGTTCTTGCCGAGCGAGAAGAAGCCGCCGCGCTTGCGCCGCGCCTGCTGCTCCGGCTGCCGCTCGGCCTGCTCCAAGAAGTTGGCCTCGCCGCGTTTTATTGCCTCGCTCACGGCTTTCTCCTCTTTCTCGGCGCTGTATAGGCACATCACGCTCTGCGCGTCGCCCAGGGTCTTGTGCACCTCCTCTTCCTTGGCCATCAGTTTCTCAATCACGGCCATGTCAGCCCTCACGCCGCTCTGCTCGCTGCGCGCCACCAGATAGTGGATGAATGGCGTCCGAGTCTGGCCGTAGCGGTCAATGCGGCCGTTGCGCTGCTCCAGTGTGATGAGGCTCCAGGGGATGTCGTAGTTAAACATCCGGTGGCAATAATAGTGCAGGTTGACGCCCTGGCTGCCCGAGTCGGTGGAGATGAAGACGCGGATGGGGCAGTCCTCCTTGCCAAACGCCGCCACCAGCTCCTCCTGCTCCGTGTCTGTGAGGCTGCCGTGGAAAAGGGCCACCTGCTCGTCGAGCATCCCGAAGTCTCGCGTCAGGCGGTCGCGCAAGTATTTCATTGTCTCAATGCGCTCCGTGAACACCACGATGCGCTCATCGGCCTCGCGCCCCTGCCACCCCAGCTCGCGCAGCTTGTCTCGAAACGCCGCGTAGCGGCTGTCGATCCCGGCGGCCAGCAGCTCGTCCAGCATCTTTTGCAGCCGCCCCAGCTCCTCGGCGTTGGCCTGCGTCTTGCCCATGCGGTTCTCTACCGACCTCTTGGCCGCCGCGGGGCTAGACAAGAACGTCTTGAACAGCGAGATGGCAAAGAGCATGTCTTGCCGCTCCGCGTCGCTCTCCTCGCCAATGCTGCGGAACTTGATCTGCTGCTGCGCGGCCAGCAGCCTCTCCTCGGCCTCCGTGAGGCGCACGTTGACGGCCTCCACCTTGCGCTCTTGGAAGTTGGAGCGTATGCCCGCGTCGCGGATGTCGTTCTTGAAGCGGCGGACGTAATATTTCTGCACGTCTTCTTTCGTGTATTCGCCATTGCGTGGGATGCTGATGGGCTCAAGCATCCGCATGAGGTTGGCAAAAGACTCCGCGCTGCCGTTGTGGGGCGTGGCGCTCGTCATGATGAGGCTGTCGCAGCGGTCGGCCAGAAACTGGGCCAGCTTGCCGCGGAGGCTGCCGTCGTTGGCCACCGTGTGGCACTCGTCAATCACAATGATGTCCCAGTGCGTCTTCTCGAGCCATGCGCGAAACTTGCCGTTATTCTTCAGCGTGTCAATGGATATGATGGTCTTGTCATAGAAGTCGAACGGGTTCTTGTTCATCGGGATTTCCGCCCTTATCTTGTCCACTCCCACGCTGTCTAGCCTCATGAGCGGAATGGCAAAACGGTTCCACAGCTCCTCTTGAAACTGGGCCAAGATGCTCTTCAGCGCGCAGACAAGGATGCGGCGGCCGCGGCCGCGGCGAATCATCTCGGCCAAGAAGATGCCCACCTCCACGGTCTTGCCCAGGCCCACGCCGTCGGCAATGAGCAGGCGCGGCCGCGGCAGGTCGAAAGCTTTGAGCGTGGGCTCCACCTGATAGTCGGCAAAATTGAAAGCCCCTTTCTGGGCGATGCATATCTTGGGCGAGCTGTAGTCGTTGCTGCGGATGTTGCTCTCTATGAGCAGACGCGTGGCGCGGCACTGGGGGCTGCGGTCCGCCACCAGGCGAGTGTTGAGGGGCGAGACCTCTTTGATGTCTTTGTCTATGGCCGTGTCGAAAATATAGTGCTTGTGGCGCACCAGCTCGCTGAGGCCGTAGGCGTATATGATGTGCGAGGAGCCCGCGTTATGCTCCACCCGCGTGACGCGGAACTCCTCTCCGCGCACCGTTATTCTCTGACCAGAGGAAAAGTTTGCCATTTACAAAATCTTACAAGTTTTTCTTGTGTACGCCAGCCCTTGACGGGAGTGGCGAATCTGTCGCGTGGGGGGGGGGGCGGGGGACATCTTGCGCGGCC
>CAKUVM010000039.1 GCA_934699135.1 uncultured Bacteroidales bacterium | reverse complement strand
ACCTTGAGGAGGAAATACTTGAGCGCGCAGAGAGCCAAGATGCGGTTGACGTCGGCGACCTCGGCCTCCGAGAGGCCGTCCAGCTTGCCCACGGTCTTGCTCATTTCGCGGGCCGTGTCTATCATGTTGGCCACGAGGTCGTCAGCATCGACCACCGTTCCCTCGCGGCTCTTCATTCGGCCGTTGGGCAGCTCCACCATGCCATAGGAGAAGTGGACAAGCTCCTTGCCCCACTTGAAGCCGAGACGGTCTAGGAGGATGGCGAGCACTTGGAAATGGTAGTTCTGCTCGTTGCCCACCACGTATATCATCTTGTCGATGGGGAACTCGTCAAAGCGGATGCGCGCCGTGCCGATGTCTTGCGTCATGTAGACGCTAGTGCCGTCCTTGCGCAATAGCAGCTTCTCGTCAAGGCCCTCTTTCGAGAGATCGGCCCATACGGAGCCGTCTTCGCGGCGGTAGAACTTGCCCTCTTCCAATCCTTTGAGGACAAGCTTCTTGCCCACCTTATAGGTGTCGCTCTCGTAATATATCTTGTCAAAGCTGACGCCCATAGCCTTGTAGGTCTCATCGAATCCGGCGTAGACCCACTCATTCATCTTGCGCCACAAGGCCCTCACCTCAGGATCCTCGGCCTCCCACTTACGGAGCATCTCGCGCGCCTCTTGCATGAGTGGCGATTTCTCCTCGGCCTCCTCCTCAGTCATGCCCTGCTCTTGCAGTTTGGCGAGCTCGGCCTTATACTCCTTGTCGAAGCGCACGTAGTAGTCGCCCACAAGATGGTCTCCCTTCTGGTGCGTCGACTCCGGCGTCGCGCCGTTGCCCCACTTTTTCCAAGCGAGCATGCTCTTGCATATGTGAATGCCGCGGTCGTTGACAATATTGGTTTTCACGACCTTGTTGCCGCACACTTCCAGCAGGCGCGAGAGTGAGTAGCCGAGGAGGTTGTTGCGGACGTGGCCAAGGTGCAGCGGCTTGTTGGTGTTTGGAGAGGAGTACTCGATCATGACGAGCGGAGCGGCATCAGTAGCCTTGACGTAGCCGTAGTCGGCATCGGCGTCGGCAGCCTCGACCACGCCAGCCCAAAACGACTTGGAAAGCGTGAGGTTGAGAAAGCCCTTGACGGGCTCGGCCTCGGCCACATCAGGCACATTCTTTACCAGGTATTCACCAATCTCCGCACCTGTCTCTTCGGGTTTCTTGTGAGATATTTTCAGCAGGGGGAAGACGACCACGGTGTAGTCGCCTTTCTGGTCTTTGCGCGTCACAGTGACCTGAACGCTGTCTGGCGCGACATCGACACCGTATAGGCTTTTGAGCGCGCCGGCCACAGCTTCCTGAAGTCTGTTTTCTGTCTTCATTTCCTGATATATGAGGATGAATATTCCATTGTAAAGCAAAGATTCGCCACAGGGGCCACCTTAGCGGACATCATAGCCGAACTGCTTGAGAGACGCGTCTTTGTCTCGCCAATCTTTCGAGACCTTGACGAAGAGGCGCAAATCTACCCTCTTGCCAAGGAACTTCTCAATGTCTCGACGGGAGACGATGCCAAGTTTTTTGATGGCCATTCCGCCCTTGCCAATGATTATGCCCTTTTGGCTGTCTCGCGTGACGTGTATGACGGCATGAATCTCCGCCTTCTCCGGCTCATCGTGAAACTCGTCAATCTCAATCTCCACGGAATAAGGGATCTCCTTGGCGTAGTAGAGAAGGATCTTCTCGCGGATTATCTCCGTGACGAAAAATCTCTCGCTCTTGTCGGTGAGCTGGTCTCGGTCAAAATATGGCGGGGCCTCTGGCAACAGCGCGACAATGTGGTCGAGGATAATCTTGGTGTTGAAGCCGTGGAGCGCGGAGACTGGGATTATCTCGGCATTGGGCAACTGCTCGTGCCAATAGTCCACTTTTTTCTCCAGTTCCTCTTGCGTGGTTAGGTCGATCTTGTTTATGATGACAATGACCGGGACGTCGAGCCCCTCAACGGCCTTGAGGAAGTCGTCATACTTATCAGGTTTCTCCACCACGTCGGTGACGTAGATGAGCACGTCTGCGTCTCGCAGGGCCTCCTTGGAGTAGTCTAGCATGGCCTCCTGGAGGCGATAGTTGGGCTTCAGCACTCCAGGGGTGTCGGAGAAGACGACTTGATAGTCGTCTCCGTTGACTATGCCCATTATCCTCTTGCGGGTGGTCTGCGCCTTGGCCGTGATGATGGAGAGACGCTCACCGACAAGGGTGTTGCTTAGCGTGGACTTGCCGACGTTGGGGTTACCTACTATGTTTACGAAACCAGATTTCATTGAGAGTGTGGGATGTTATGACATTTTGCGCGGTTAGCGCATCATCTTCTTGAGCGTCGGGCACAGGGCGAAGAGCAGCAGCGCGGCCACGCCGGCCATGACGGCGAAGAGGGTGAAGAAGTCGGTAAGTGTGACCACCTCATAGCCGAGGAAGCTCTTGGGCTCGCAGCCGGGGGCCGGGAGCAACGTTGCCAACTTGCCCATAAGGACGTTAGACGCGGCGTTGCTCATGAACCATACGCCCATAAGGAGCGAGGCGAAACGCGCCGGGCTGAGCTGGTTGACCATGGAGAGGCCAATGGGCGATAGGCAAAGCTCGCCAATGGTGTGGAGGAAATAGAGAGCCACAAGCCAAAGCATGGACACTTTGACACCCGACGCCACGCCATCCGTGGCCACGGCAATGACAATATAACCTACCGAGAGCAGCGACAGACCTATGGCCTGCTTGACGGGGCTGGCCGGCTCCCACCCCCTCTTGCTCAAGAAAGACCAGAGAGTGGCCATTATCGGGGCGAAGGAGACGACAACGATTGGGTTGATGGACTGGAACCATGTGGTTTTGAACTCGAAGTCGCCAATCATGCGGTCCACATCGTTCTTCGCAAACAGCGTGAGCGATGAGCCTGCCTGCTCAAAGGCCGACCAGAAGAAGATGACAAAGACGGCAATGATGTATATGACGCCTATGTGCTTACGCTCGTGCGGCGTAAGGCCGCGGTCTGTAATGATGAAAACGGGCAACGCGATGGATATGGCGTAGATGGCCGAAGAGATGTAGTCATTGAACGTTATGGCCTGACCTGCGTCAGTACCGCAGAATGTGAAGACGAAGAAGAGCGCAATGCAGCCAACCAGGCAGCCCCACTTGCGCCAAGGTGAGTTCTTGCGAGCCTCTGCCTCCCTCTCCTCCTCTGCCTCCAGGTCTTTCTCATGGCGAAGCTCAGACACCGCCGGGGGCAAACCGATGGGCAAACCCTCTGGTGTTACCAGATATTTTTTCTTGAGCGCTGCAAAAACGACGACAGATATGACCATGGCCACGCAGGCGCAGAAGAAGCCCCACTTGAAAGGAGCTAGATTGTTCCAACTGCCCTCGCCCAAAGTGCCGCAAATGAACGGAGCGATGAAAGCGCCAAGGTTGATGCCCATGTAGAAGATGGTGAACGCCGCGTCTTTCCTCTTGTCTTTGTGCTCATAGAGGTCGCCCACCATGGTGGAGATGTTAGGCTTGAAGAAGCCATTGCCCAAAATTAGAGCCGCAAGGCCTGCAAAAAGGAAAAGCCGCGAGATGGTATTGTCCACACTGGGGTCTATGCCCACACTGGGGTCAGAGATGGACTGATTGACAAGGCAAGCGGACAGGAAGAGGAGGAACTGGCCGACGGCCATTACGATTCCACCAAAGATGATGGATTTATTGTTGCCCCAATACCTGTCGGCAATGTAGCCGCCAAGGAGTGGAGTGAGGTAGACGAGACCGGTGTATGAGCCGTAGATCTGCGAGGCTGTGGAGCCATCGAAAAAGGCGGCCACGAGATATAGCACGAAGAGCGCGCGCATCCCGTAATAGCTGAAACGCTCGGCCATCTCGGTGACGAAGAGCAGGTATAGGCCGCGCGGGTGAGAGTTTGCCATAAGTTAAGTTTCTGTTGTTATGTTATTTGGGTAGGATAGGTTCAGTATTCGCGCCGCGGGCGCGCAAGTCGTCCCGACTTGGCGTCATTGCTTGGCGGCTTTCGCGGCCTCCAGCTCCTCGGCCGTGGCCGGGCGACGGGCAATCTCTCTGTCGGCAGGCACCTCGTCTTCTTTGCGCTCCATATATGGGAAAAAGTCGAGGATGTTGGACTCGTTGACGGCCTTGACCATAAAGTCTGGCGTGTCATTAAGAGCCTCGTTGGTGCGGTCGATGGCGTCCTTGATGTCCTCCGCGAGGGTCAGCACGGTCTGGCTCACTCTCTTCTCCTTGCCCGAGTTCTCATCGACAAGGATGAAAGAGATCTTCACTTTGAACCAGTAGCCCCCCTCTTCGCTTGGGATGACCTCGGCATAGCGCGCCTTGCGGATGCCGGTGACAAGGAACTCGCCCTGAATGACTTCGGGCAATTTCTCGTAGGCTCTTTTTTCGGCCTCGGTATACGTCAGGGCATCGAACAGGTACACCTCGTTGACGCGCTTCTGCTTGTCGGTGCCCTCTATCGCCTTGCTGTAGCGCACCGTACACTCGAACATCGTCTGCATTGACACTATATATTTATTGCAAAAGTAAGAAAAAGAGGGCATCGTTTTAACAAGACGGGGAAAAATAGGCTCATTCCGCCGCCATATGGCACAGTTCAGCCCCCGCCGCCTGGATTGGCGACGGGGGCTGAACCCGCGATGGTGGCCACTTGGGCAAAGACGCGGCAGAGGCTTTGAGCCTACTTATTCTTGGGGGCGTAGACGTTATATAGAAGCCCGGCCAATGCCGCTCCAACCATAGGGGCGACGATGAAGAGCCACAAGTCTCCCCAAGCGCTCCACCCGTCAACGGACGAGAAGAGACACTGGCTGAAAGAGCGCGCCGGGTTGACGCTTGTGTTGGTTAGCGGGATGGAGACGAGGTGTATGAGCGTGAGGCAGAGGCCTATGGCCAGCCCCCCGAGCTTGCCTGCGCCGCGCTCATCCGTGGCACCTAGAATCACGAGCAAGAAGATGAACGTGAGCAGAGCCTCGGCAAGGAACGCGCCAGCGACGCCCACGGTCTTGTATCCCTCGCCAGCGGCGGCGACGAAGTCGGCGCCATAGCCATTGGCGGCAAAGACTCCCGGCTGCCAGCCGTCAATGGAGCTGCCGATGGCAAAAAGGGCAGCCGCGGCCAGAGCCGCGCCAACAAACTGGGCTGCCCAATAGGCGAACATCTCACGCGCGGTCATACGTCCGTTTACAAAGACGCCAAGCGAGACGGCCGGGTTAAGATGCGCGCCGGATATGTGGCCTATGGCATAGGCCATGGTGACGACGGTGAGGCCGAAGGCCAACGCCACGCCAAGAAAACCGGCACTGCCGAAAAGAGCCGTGCCGCAACCGCCAAACACGAGCCAGAACGTGCCGATGAGCTCGGCGATCATTTTGTTTGAAAGTCTCATTTCTCTATCTATTAAACCTTCTAATATTTTCGCGCAACACCATTAAGTGTTCATATTTTTCACTTGTCTACGCTCCCGCGTGGCAAATGTTTCAAGGCGGGGCGGTCACTGCCCCACCTTGTCCAGCAGAGCCGTCACCTTGATGGTCTGCGTCTTGTTAAGACCCTCGGTCGAGACTTCCGCCCTTTTGTTCACGAAGCCCGGCGCGCCGGCCAAGATGATGTAGTCAACGTCTTTCTCAGCCACGAAAGTCACCTTGCCCTTGTCATCGGCGCGCAGCTTGACATTTGTGCCGTCTGTGCCGACAATGCGCACAAAGGCATCGGGCGCGGGGCGGAACTCCTTTTTTTTCTTTTTTGACGTAGAGGTAGTCTTTGTGGCGGATGTTTTCTTCTGCCGCGTTTTGCTTTGTTGCTTCTTTGCCGTTTGCCTCTGCACCTTGGCCGTTTGCGCCTGCCCGGCTGGCTTGGAAGCCGCAGGCGCGGCATCGGGCTGCTGGGCAGGGCGTTGGAACGCGGCCTTGCCGCTCTGCCCCACCGACGCCTCGATGGTCAGGATCACGGGCGGGAGGTAGAAAGAGTAGATGTCGTCATATCCCTTGGCGTTGCCTCTGTTGCTGGAGAGGAGTCCCTCCTCGGCAGAGCCCATAAACGCGATTCCGAAATCGTCTCCGGTGCTGTTGATGGGCAAGCCCATGTTCGAGACCTCCAGCCGGCCGTCTTCACGCTCCACGGCACGGAAGATGTCCAGCCCGCCGTAACCTTTGTGGCCGTCGCTACTGAAATAGAGGGTCCCGTCTTGACGCACATAGGGGAACATCTCGTCACCGCTGGTGTTGACCATTGGGCCAAGGTTGCTGGCCGGGCCCCACGAATTGTCCACATTGCGAAGGCTCTTCCATATGTCCAGCCCTCCGAGGGAGCCTTCTTGGCGGTCACTCACGAAGAAAAGTGTCTGGCCGTCGGGGCTCAGAGCCGGGTGAGCCACCATCATGGTGGAGTCTCCGCCGGGCAAGACCCTCACGGGGTCGGACCATCGGCCTCCCTCACGTTTCATCTCGTAGGCCTGCACGGGGCTGCCGTCTTGCTCGCCCATGGGGCAGCGGGTGAAGAGCATGGTGCGTCCGTCTGGAGAGACATAGGCCACGCCATCGTCATTGCCCTTGCCTCCGAATGGCTCTTCAAGTGGCTCAGGAACAGTCCACTTGCCACGGCCATCGATGCGGGTCATATATATGGTGGAGAAACCTTGCCCCGTTATCCTGCTGGCTTTCTTTTTCTTCTTCTGCATCCTCATGGAGCTGAAGTAGACCACGTCGAATCCATCACCCACAAAGGCCGGGCAGAAGTCGGAGAACTTGCTGTTGGCCTCCTTGAAAGGCTTGACCACGTAGCCGCTGTCCGCCACTGCGGAGGCCTTGGGGCTGAGCTCGGACCACTCGCTTCGGGCCATACGCGCCGACTCCCGGCCCACGCTCACCCGCAAGTCGGTCTTGTGGCGGTCGGCGTAGGCATTGTAGGCGTCGGCGGCCTCGTCAAACTTGCCCAAGGCGCGGTAGGCGTCGGCCAGGCGGAGGAGGGCCTCGTCATCTTGATATTTGTACCTGACGGCCCTCTGATAGGCCGAGGCGGACTTGGAGACCATACCGAGGCGGCGGTAGCACTCCCCCATAAGGAACAGCTCCTCGGCCTTGCGCGACTTGTTGGGCTCGCCTCGCTGCGCCCCGTCGAAGAGCCTTGCGGCCCTCTCATACTCGCCCAGGGCGTAGGCCTTCTGCGCGGCCTCGTAGCCGCCGCATGACGTGAGGGAGGCAGACGCGGCGGCAAGCGCGCACGCCAAGAAAAACGTCCTTATTTTCATTGTGCAGAATGTGTGTGCGCCAACCTAACTGTTTTGCAAGTCGTTGAGCTTCTTATAATAACCGTCCTTAGCCATGAGTTCATCATGCGTGCCGCGCTCCACAATGCGCCCCTCGCTGAAGACGCATATCATGTCGGCGTGGCGTATGGTGCTGAGCCTGTGGGCCACGACAATGGATGTGCGGTCGCGGAGCAGATTGTCCAGCGCGCCTTGTACCAGTTTTTCGCTCTCGGTGTCCAAGGCCGATGTGGCCTCATCAAGAATGAGAATGTCGGGGTTTCGCAGCACGGCGCGGGCAATGCTTATGCGTTGCCTCTGACCACCGGAGAGGTTAGAGCCGCGGTCGCCCACAATGGTGTCATAGCCACGCTCTTGCTGCATGATGAAGTCGTGGGCGTTGGCCACTTTGGCGGCTCGCACCACATCATCCATCGTGGCGTTCTCCACGCCGAAGGCAATGTTGTTGAATATGGTGTCGTTGAAGAGAATGGGGTCTTGGCTCACTATGCCCATGCGGCGGCGCAGGTCGTAAAGACGATAGTCGCGGATGTCTTTGCCGTCTATTAGTATGGAGCCGGACGTGACATCCCAGAAGCGCGGGAGGAGGTCGACGAAAGTGGACTTGCCCCCGCCGCTCTGCCCCACCAGAGCCACCATCTTGCCGCGCGGGATGGTGACGCTGACATCGCGGAGCACCTGAATGTCGGCCTCATAGGCAAACGAGACGTCGCGATACTCGATCTGGCCTGTGAAGGAAGTCAGCGGCAACCCATCGGGTTTCTCAAATATCTTGTCATCGGCCAAAAGAATCTTGTCAATCCTCTCCATGGCCGCCATACCTTTCTGGATGCTGAAGAAGGCCGAGGAGAAGGCCTTGGCTGGGTTGATGATCTGATAGAAAATGCCCAGATAGGCCAGGAACTTTGCCACGGAGAGGGAGCTGTCTCCGCTCAAGATGAGAGAGCCTCCAAACCACACCACGATGATGACAAGCAGGGTGCCGAGCATCTCGCTTATGGGATGCGCCAAATCGCGCCGCCGCATGATTCGCTTGGCAATGTCGCAATATTGCTGCGCCTCCTCGGCGTAGCGGTCGTTCATGCGTTGCTCGGCGTTGAATGCCTTTATGATGCGTAGGCCGCCCAACGTCTCTTCCAACATTCCCAAGATCTCGCCCAACTTGTCTTGCCCCTCGCGGCTCTGCCTCTTGAGGTTTTTGCCAATGCGGCCAATGACGGTGCCGGCCAGCGGCAGCATGACGAGCGCGAAGATGGTGAGCTGCGGGCTCATGACAATCATGGCGGCGAAGTAGACGATGATGAGGACAGGGTTCTTGAGGAACATGTCAATCGAAGCCATGATGGAGCCCTCGACCTCGGCCACGTCGCCCGTGGCCCTCTGCATTATGTCCCCCTTACGCTCCTTCTGGAAGAAGCCCACGGGGAGGCTTATAATCTTGGCATATATTTCCTTACGTATGTCTCGGATCACGTTGTTGCGCAAGCCAATGCTGGTGTAGGCAGAGAGATAGGCCGTGGAGCATTTGAGCACCGTGCCAAAGACCATGAAGAGGCCGGAGAAGAGGAGCGAATAGCCCGCGCCATAGTTGAGCTTGACGAGGGTTACGTAGTAGTAGAAGTTGCTCACGATGACCTTGGTGTCCATGGCCCACGGCAGCAGCGTCATGACCTCGCTCTCTTGCTGGAAGATGATTTCGAGCACGGGGATGAGGAGCGCCATGCTGAGGACGGAAAATAGCGCGGAGAGGATGTTGAAGACGAAGCTCAGCACCACCTGAAACCAGTATGGCGGGACGTATCGGCGGACAACTTGGAAGAAATATCTCATTGGTCTGACAGAGAAGTGGGATGTGGGAAGGGATTACATTTTTACGAAAAACAAGCCCCCGCGCTCATGCCACCGAGAGAGGCGGCACGACGGGCGGAGGCCTTTGGATATGGCGTTTGCCACAGGTTACTGACGGAAGATGCCCGTGTAGGACTGCGGCGTTATGGCTCGCAGCTCGGCCTTGACGCTGTCTGAGACGTTGAGCGACTCAATGAAGTCGGCCATGGCCTTGTGGTCAATGTGCTTATTGGTTCGCGTGAGAGCCTTGAGCGTCTCGTAGGGGTTGGGATAGCCCTCGCGTCGCAATATGGTCTGGATGCCCTCGGCCACCACGGCCCAGTTGTTCTCCAGGTCGGCGGCTATGGCGTCGGGGTTGAGGATAACCTTGCCGAGGCCCTTCATGATGCTCTGAATGGCAATGACGGCGTGAGCCAAGGGCACGCCGAGGTTGCGCAAGACAGTGGAGTCCGTGAGGTCTCGCTGCAAGCGGCTGACGGGCAACTTGTTTGAGAGGTGGTCGAGGATGGCGTTGGCAATGCCCAGGTTTCCCTCTGCGTTCTCATAGTCAATTGGGTTGACCTTGTGCGGCATGGCGCTGGAACCGACCTCGCCGGCCTTGATCTTCTGCTTGAAATACTCCATCATGATGTACATCCAGAAGTCGCGGCAGATGTCTATCATGACAACGTCTATGCGGCGGATGTTGTCAAGGACCGCGGAGAGGTCGTCATAGTTGGAGATCTGGGTGGTGTATGGCTCTCGGCGCAGCCCAAGCTTGTCGGCCACGAACTTGTTACCGAACTCCACCCAGTCGATGGCCGGATAGGCCACATTGTGGGCGTTGAAGTTCCCGGTGGCGCCGCCGAACTTGGCCGGCAGCTGGAGAGCCTTCAGCTCATCTAGCTGGCGCGAGAGGCGCGATACGAAAACCTTCATCTCCTTGCCCAAGCGCGTGGGGCTGGCGGGCTGCCCGTGGGTGCGCGCCAGCATGGAGACGTCCGCCCACTCGTTGGCGAGTTCCTGGAGTCGGTCAATGAGGAACTGCACCTGCGGGATGAAGATGTCCGCCAGGGCCTCCTTGACGCTCAGTGGCACAGAGGTGTTGTTGATGTCTTGCGAAGTGAGGCCGAAGTGGATGAACTCCTTGACGGAGGAGAGGCCGGCGACGTCAAAACGCTCCTTGAGGAAATACTCGACCGCCTTGACATCGTGGTTTGTCACGCTCTCAATCTCCTTGACGTGGCGCGCGTCGGCCAGGGTGAGGTGGCGATATATGTCGCGGAGCTGCTCCTTCTGGCCATCCGTGAGGCTGCCAATCTGCGGAAGCGGAATCTCGCTGAGGGCGATGAAATACTCGACCTCCACCCTGACGCGGTAACGGATGAGCGCGAATTCCGAAAAGTAGTTGGCGAGCGGCTCAGCCTTGCCGCGGTATCGACCGTCGATGGGGGAAATGGCCGTCAGTGGTTCAAACTCCATGATGCTCTGTGAAATTGTGTATTGTCTTACGTTTTGCCGTCAAGAAAAGTCTTGACGGCGCAAAAATAACAGAAAAAGAGAGGTTTTGCGACCGGAGCGTCTGCTTATTTTGCCACCTTCTCGTGGTTGATGAGGGGGTTGGCGTAGGCCGTGAGCATCTGGCGCCGCAAGAAAGCCGCGTCTCCGCCCTCTATGGCCGCTATTTTCTGGTCGAGGTAGGCGTTGAAAGCCTCCTTGTCCTCGGCTGTGTAGTGGTCGGCGCGTTTCGAGGAGCCCTCGAGGGCGTCCAGCGCCACGTAGCTCACAGGGAAGAGGCGATAGTTGGCATATATCTGCGCGTCTATCATTGAGGCAATGGCCGCGATCTGCTCGTTTTTGTTCATCCCATCCAAGGTTTTAAGTCCCTCGTTGATGGGCGTACCGAAAGCGAAGTGCACCCTGCCCTTTCGCCCGTTGAGGCCCGTGGCCATGTGGGTGAGATCCTCCTTGGGCGATTTCTTGTAGGCCGGATCGTCTCGTTTCTGCTGAAACTGGAACGCTTTGAGAGCGTCGCACGGGTCGTACTCGTATGTGATGGAGACCGGCACGATGTTCAGCTGCGCGAAGTTGGCTGGCAGATCAGCCTTGCCGCTGAGGTTGAGCATTTTCAAGACGCTGCCTTGCGTCTTGTCATCGCCATCTTTGGAGCGCCCCTCGCGCTGGGCGATCCAGATGTTTCGATTCCCGTTGGCTATGCGGTCGCGGACGTAGGCTGAGAGTGTCGACGAGGCGTCCATCTGCTGACGGACCGGCATCCCCCTCTTGACGACGAACGACTTGTTGAGCTTTACAAGATCGACAATCCAGTCATAGATGAGCAGATTGCTGCCGATGGCAATCTCTGTGGTGTCGAACCCCGCGGCATCGAGCTTGACGTTCATAAACGCCGAGTCGAGAATTATGTCGCGATGGTTAGACATAAAGAGGTAGCCGCCCTTGGGGTCGAGCCCCTCGAGGCCGCTGGCCGTGATGCCGCCAGTGGTCCTGGCCTCAAGGCCGTTGAGGTATGGGATGACGAAAGCGTGCTGAAACTCGCTCACGGAGCGCACCGTCTTGAGCCTGGCCACAACCGCGTCGGTCGGCAGCTGCGGGAAGAGCTTGCCGATGATGCCCACGAAATAGGGCACGGCGCAAAGGCTCTGAATGACCGCGGGGACCTCATCATCGCGAAAAGGGCGAATATCGTCAAAGTTGTAATTATCTGCCATGGTGTTTGTTTTTGGCGCGGAGGCGCACCTCGCTCCATATGCAAATATAATGCCTTTTTGACAAAGGGCAGCCCGGCGGCCGACTAAGAGCCGACCGCCGGGCTGTGATACTGTTTTTGAGATTCGTCCGCTTGCTTTTGGTATGGTGCGCCACTAGAAGTAGTGGAGGTCGCCTTGCGCGGCTTTGTCGTCGGCCGCATTGGACTCCGGCACGCACTCGAAGTCGTTGAACGAGTTCTGTGTGTTGCTAGCCTGCGCGCTAGCGTTTTGAGCCGCGGCCATGGAGCCGGTGGGCGCGCTGAACGGGAACATTGTTTCCGCAGAAGTGTTACTTGCTTTCATAGACTTAGTGTATTAATAGATTTGGAGTAATGTCTAAGACTTGAGGCCGGACGCCTGACGGCTGCCCCCCTCTCCTCATCAACTACCCACGTATACGCAAAGGGTCTTTGAAAGTTTTGACTTTTTTATTGTTTTTTAGCCCAACATCGAGATTTTTTCAGACCTTGGTTTTAGGTAACGTTTTTAAGGCGGAGCAACATAAATAAAGAGCAATGTATTATGGCACAACCTGATAAGCCTGAAATTATTTTACAATGCAGATCGAACAGAACAGTGCACGTTTGTTAATTATCGACGAGGGCTTTCAAACGGAGAAGAAATGTGGGCAAAAAGAGGCGACGGAGCGGGGAAAACGGGAAGATTGGGACGATGGAACGCGAAACGATTTCCTATGGAAGTTAAAAACCGCGGTGGGGGACGGGCCTCAACTCGTCCCTACATTTGGGGGAGGGAATGATTTTTGCGTGGGACGACTTCCTGCGGGAGGGGTGAAGACCGTGGTGCGAGACGGGTCACGACCCGTCTCTATATGTGGGATGTGGCATTATTGAGGCTTCGCCTGGCTTTAAAATACCAATAAGGCTATAATCACAAAGACAATGAGAGCCATGAACATATAGACGCACCCGATATATGAGGAAGAGTCGCCGCCGCTTCCAGACACGGGAGTTCCAGAAACGCCCCCGCCGGTGTAGCCACCGCCTCCTGAGCCACCGTACGCACCGGCGTATGAGCCGCCACCACCACTTGACGTCCGTCTTGTAGAATGACGCGACTTGGGTTTGAAAAGCGCGCCGACAACATCTGAGAGGCCGAAGGTAGTCCTGCGGTAAACCGCATTATACATTGCTTTCTTCGGGTCGTGGAGCCACCCCATGTCTTTCTTGCCATAGCCTGGGATGAGAGCCCTCTTCACGGCTCTTTTGAACTTGCCTGTGGTCCTGGCGCTTATGCTGCTTTTAAGCGACGGCTTGCGAAAACCGAATTTCATTCTCTCCTCTTAGGATTTTTGGGGAACCAACCCTTGCGCACCCTCTCGCGCTGCTCGAAGACCTCCAATATGGACCAGAAGCAAGAAAACGATAAGACACCCAAGACGGTGGAGGCTACATAATGCTCCACAAAGAGTGAGAGGACGCAAAATATGACACCCACGAGGGCGAAAGCCCACCAACAGCGCACTCCAAAATAATATTCGGCCTTGATGACGATGGGGTGGAACAAGCCAATGATGAGGAAAGTGCTGGCCCCGAGGATGAGGCCTCCGAAGTTCAGATCCATGAATATGAGGCTATAAGGCAGTTAGTCGTCGGGAGGAGGTCAGACGGGTTGCGCATGGAGCCGCACCCACTCAAAGAGAGCCACGGCCGCGGCTTGAGACACGTTCATGCTGGTGTCTGGCCCCGTCATGGGGATGTATCGGCACTCGTGGCAGAGCGACAAGACCTCTGGCGAGACGCCGTGCACCTCACTGCCGACGACAAGGGCCACGTTTCGCGGCAGGGGCGAGGCGTAGAGGCTGGTGGCGGAGGCGGCAGTCTCGATGGCCACGAGGCGGCAACCGCTTGGCAAGAGGCTCAGGAGTGACGCCGCGTCGGCCCGCAGGAGCTCCACGTAGTCCCACGCCATGCAGGCCGTCTTGCGAATCTTGCTCTCTTTCATCTCGCCAGAGGCGAGCAACACCACCCGCTTGCAGCCCACGTTGGCGGCCAGGCGGATGAGCGCGCCCACGTTCTCCGGCGTACGGAGGCCATCGGCCACAATGACGGGCGGGCATTCGGGTGGCGTGATGGAGCCTGGCGCGAAGAGCTGGCGAGAGTCGTTGATTTTCACGTCTGATGGCTCTTAAAGTCGGGCTTTGCCCCAGG
>CAKUVM010000038.1 GCA_934699135.1 uncultured Bacteroidales bacterium | reverse complement strand
CGTCGTAGCCCATGGTCTCCATGGTCACGGCGTCCGCGTGGATCCGCTCGCGGACAAACTCCTTCTCGCCGGAGAGAATCCAGAACTTCGGCTGCGGTGCGCCGCTGGCCAAACTGGCCGCGCCCGCTCTGCCGTTTCATAAGCCCTACGGACTAGAAACTTAGGTCCACGCCCACGCCAAATACTTTGTTTGTGCGCGTGAAAGCGTCACTGCCCGCCAAAGCTCCACTGCTCACGAGCGCGACTGCCGTCTGCGCCCCTGCCAGGCTGCCAATCATCTGAGACAGGTTGCCGTAGTCCGCCGTCTTCTTGTGATAGGTCTGGTAGTTGGTCTGGAAATATGCCAAGTTCACCTTCACATGCTCCGTCAGTTTCACGCCGGCCCCGCATCCAATGGTGTATGAGTTCACGCTGAAACTGATGTCGTTCATATAGTCATCAGTAAACTTATAGTTGGTGCTTTGCACGCCGCAGCTAAGCTGCAGCCGCTCACACACGTCGTAGTCAATGCCGGCCATATATTCGTTTGTGCCGCCGTCCAGCTTCTTCTGCGCGTCGCCATACATCTTGGCTTGCTTGTCAAAGAAGTGGTGATACCCCGCCGAGATGCGCAACGGCTTGATTATCTGCCATGTCGCGCCCACGGCCAGCAGTGCGGCATTGTCTTCGCGCACCCTGGCGCCATCGGCATATTTGCGCAACGCCGTCAGATTTTCTGCGCTCTCGCTGTTGGCCGAGACATTCTTTAGGCTCATCTTGGTGCGGAAGTCATATTTGACGGCGAAGTCGAGGTGCCACACCCTCATGTGCGCGCCAATTGTTGGTGCTGCGCCAAAGCCCGTCTGGTCGCAGTTGAGCGTCACGTCCGTCGTGGCCTTGGCCATGGCTCCCGCCGTCATGGCGGTCGTGGTGTATTGCCTGGCCATGTCAATGTATTGCTGCGCCTTTTGCGCATCGCCAGCAGCCTCATATTGCGCCGCGGCGTCGGAGCAACGCGTCGCCGCCACCAACGCTTGCTCATATAGGCTCCCGAAATAGGCCGCCGCACCCACGGGGGCGCCCCCGCCGACGCTCACCCTTATGTCGCGCAAATAGCCGTGGTAGTTGCACGAGCCATAGGTCAGACGCACGCCGCCATAGGCTGAGAGCCAGTCGGTAAGCCGATATGCGGCGCCGAGCTGAAGCCCGAAGTAGTACTGACGGCCCTTGAGGTAGCTGTCATAGTCATAGCCGCTTATGTCCAAGCCCGCGCCGCGCGAGAGCATGGGAATCAGGCTCACCACGCTCTCAAAAGAGCCAAGTCCGCTGTCAAAGACGCACTTGCCGCCACCGCCCGTGACGGCGAATCCAGCCTGAAAACTCCACCTGCCACTGTTGTAGGCCGCTTGGACTGACGGCACCACGGGGGCGTCGGCCTTGCCTTTGAACGTCTTGTTGGACTTGCCTCCATTCTCAAGCCCGAAGGCGAAGCCCCCGAAAGATGAGGTTATGGTGCGCGTCTGGTGCGCGCTCTGGATGTTGAGAGAGAGGTGCAGCCCCGATGGCAAGAATGCCACGCCCGCCGGGTTGCTGTACACACCGTCAATGCCAATGGCGGCGTCGCGGCTCGGGTTGCGCAAGAACGCTACGTTCTGGTTGGTGTTGGTGAGCAGTCCGCCCGCCGTGGCCGAGGTCATCGCCATGGCCATCAGGCATCCGGCGGAGATGATTCGCTTCATTAGTTTTTCGTTATATGGATAATTTTGGAGCAAAATTACACTTTCAGCTCATAAGAATAGTGTACTTCTCCAATTTATGAAGCAAATACTTCTCAATTTGTGACGTCTGCGGCACGAAAAAGCCGCGTCCTCAACCCATTCGGGAGAGAGGATGCGGCAAAAAAGTGCGGCCCGACGTCAGTCTTTTTGCTCCATGGCGGCCGAAGCCGAGTCTATGACACTCACGCCCGCGGCGGCCGAGGCGGGTGCCACGAAGAGTGCTATGTAGCTGCCAATGATGGGCGTGAGCATTGCCACGGCAAATGGCAGGCCTAGGCCAATCATGGCCGCGCGGTGGCTGTGGGCGAACTTGATGGAGGCCACGGCCCCTCGGCCAGAACGCTCCAAGGCGTAGTCGGCAAAAGACGCGCCATAGAAAAACGAGTTGACCAGCAGCCCCACAAAGGGTGTCGCCACGCCAACAATGGGCACCAGGCTCAGCAGCAGCAGCGCGATGAGCGAGAGTAGCTGGAGCAGGCCATACTTGACGGCCACAAGAGCGCCACGCGCTATGCTGCGCGCCACGTTGGCAGCCGTGTCATGAGGCTCGGGATGGCCGGCGCGCACCCACTCCTTGTCCGCCACGTGGCTCAGCAGAGGGCTGAGGATGACGAGAATCACCGCGCCGCCCACAATGCTCACCACCATCATGACGGCCACCCACGTCAGCAGGGCCGACACGGCCCCCGCCACGGTGGCAATCCACGCGGGAGCCCACTGTGGCAAACCGGAGTCTCCCACAACCTCGCCAATGAGGCTGGACACGCCGCCAGACAGCACGGCCCCGGCCCACGCCCCGCCGGCAAACAGCGCGACGCACAGGCCTAGCACGATGAGATATGGTTTGCTCCCAACTCGCCCAAATGCGGAGAATACGGAGCTGGCGCCCGCCACGATGTCGCCTAACACAGAGCCTCCCATCACTTGACCTCCTCTCCAATGAGTGTGGCGGGGGTGGAGTGCGTCACCCTCACGCGCACCGTCTCACCAACCTTGTGGCCGCCGGCGGGAAACACCACGGCCTTGTTTTGCTCGTTGCGACCCATAAGGTCGTTGGCGCTCTTGCGAGAGCGGCCCTCAACCAAGACGTCGAACTCTTTGCCCTCGTCGCGCTTGTTGCTCTCGGCCGAGAGGCGACCTTGAAGGTCTATTATCTCTTTGAGCCTGCGGGCTTTGACCTCGGGCGGCACGTCGTCTTTCATGTGCTTGCTGGCATAGGTGCCGGGCCGCTCGGAATATTGGAACATGAATGCGCTGTCGAACTTGGCCCACTCCATCAGGCTCAATGTGTCCTGATGGTCTTGCTCCGTCTCGCCGCAGAAGCCGCAGAAGACGTCGGTCGAGAGGCCGCAGCCTGGTATGATGCGCCGGATGGCCTCCACGCGGCCCATATACCACTCGCGGGTATATTTGCGGTTCATCTCTTTGAGCACCTTGGTGCTGCCGCTCTGCATGGGCAGGTGGATGTGGTTGCATATGTTGGCGTGCTGCGCAATCACGGCCAACGTCTCGTCCGTCATATCTTTGGGGTGGGAAGACGTGAAGCGGAACCGCATGGCGGGGTGCGCCTCGGCGCATATGGCCAGTAGTTCGGGAAACCGCACCCCGCCATCGGCGAAGTCATATGAGTTCACGTTCTGCCCCAGCAGCACTGCCTCTTTGAAGCCGCGGGCCTCCATGTCGTCCAGCTCGGCCATTATGCTGCGCGGCTCGCGGCTGCGCTCGCGGCCGCGGGTGTATGGCACAATGCAGTAGGAGCAGAAATTATTGCACCCGCGCATGATGGAGACAAAGCCGGAGAGCCTGTTGTGGCTCATCCTCACAGGCACCACGTCGGCATATGTCTCGGTGGTGGAGAGGTTGGTGTCCATGGCGCGGACTCCCGTCTCAGCCTCGGCCACCAGGTGCGGCAGGCTCATGTATGAGTCGGGTCCTGCCACCAGGTCGGCGCCCGACTCAAAGAGCGTCTCGCGGGTGCGCTCTGCCATGCAGCCTATCACGCCGATGACGACTTTACGGCCCTTGCGGAGAGACTGCAAGTCGGCCAGTCGCCCCAGAACGCGCTGCTCCGCGTTGTCGCGCACCGAGCAGGTGTTCACCAGCACGCAGTCGGCCGAGTGAATGTCATCGGTAAGCTCATAGCCCACCGTGCGCATGACCGAGGCCACGACCTCGCTGTCGGCCACGTTCATCTGGCAGCCATAGGTCTCTATAAAAAGGTGGCTGTTTGTCTCGTTTTTCATTTTTTTTAGTTATCTTTGGAGAAGCAGATGAATCCCTCGCTCAACGAGGGGCTAGCGTCTCGTTTCCGGCATTTGAAACGGATGCGGAATCCCTGCCGTAATAAAGAATTGCCAAAGGGGTGCTCGGCACTCTTCGCAAAATTACACAAACTTTTAAACACTCTGACTTATGGGCAATATAATGGTCCCTATCGACTTCTCAGAGAACTCGATATTGGCTCTTGAGACCGCGCTGGTGGTGGCCAACAAACTGAAGGCCGACCTGCGGATGGTGAATATCATGCCAAAGGGCGGACGCTACGCCCAGGGCCTGGACGACCACGTCGACGCCGATGAGCACCCGCGCGAGAAACTGCAGAGACTCGTTGACACATATTCTGCCAAATATACCGCGGGCGGCAAGTTCGACTTCTACATCGGCGAGGGCAACGTGGCCGAGGAGCTCATAAACAAAGCCAAATATGATCAGGCCACGATGGTTGTGACAGGCTCGCACGGCGTCTCCGGCTTCACCAAGAACTGGATCGGAGGCAACGCCTACAAGCTTATTTGCAACGCCAAGTGCCCTATCCTCGTCATCCGCCACGGCATGACGTATGACAAGGACTTCGCCCGTATGGCCATCCCCATCAACATCAACAAGAGCAGCCGCCGCAAGATGCCGCAGGCCGCCAAACTGGCCAAGCTCCTTGAGTCCAGGGTCGTTGTGGTGGGAATGCAGACGTCTTCGCTGCTCTCCATCTACTATCGCATATCCACGGCCATCAAGCAGGTGACGAAATATTTGATTGACAACGGCGTGGAGGTTGAGAGCACGGTCATGCTCAAGGGCAAGGACTGCATGGGCCGCCTCTTCGAGACCGTGGCCACGCAAAAGGCCGACGTCATGGTGGTCGAGGCCGAGAACACGGGGGCCTTTTTCGCCGATCGTTTCCGCCCGGAGCTGACCTCCATCATCAATAATTCGCCCTGCCCGGTCTTGGCCATTCCGTTGGAGTATAAGTCATGATTTCGGAAGATTCCACCGAGCCGACATCTTTCCTTAAATTCTGCCCACATTGCGGCAGCCGAAGTTTTGAAGCTCGCACCGCCAAGGAGTTTCTCTGTGGCGCGTGCGGCTTCAATTTCTTTGTCAACTCCGCCGCGGCTGTCGTCGCCATCATATGCGATGCCGAGGGGCGGTTGCTCCTGACCGTGCGCGACCGCGAGCCGTGGGCTGGTATGCTCGACCTGCCGGGCGGCTTTGTGGACCCCGGCGAGAGCGCGGAGGAGGCTTTGCGCCGCGAAGTGGCCGAGGAGCTGGGCGTGAGGGTGGTGAGAGCCACCTATCTGTACTCGGCCCCAAATGAGTACGTCTTCAGCCATTACAAGGTGCGCACCACCGATATGGCTTTCATGTGCCAGGTGGATCATCTGCCTACCCGTGGGGATGATGACGTGCGCGGCCTGGTGTGGCTGAAGCCTGAGGAGGTGGAACTGGACAAGATCCCGGCCACGTCCATCCGTCAAATAACGGAACGATTCATACAAAGAGCGAGATGAGAGGCTTGAGGCTCATGCTCGCCACGTTTTTCTTTTTGAGCGTGGCGTGCGTTGCTATGGCGGGTGGAGGGGCCGCTTTGCGCTTTTTGCAGAGCGAGCAGCCCACGTTCTCTGTTGTGGGCGGAACCATGCCGTCAGCCCAATGCCGCTCACTCTTGCAAGACCGTGACGGATTCGTATGGGTGGCCACGACAAACGGGTTGGCGCGCTATGATGGCCTAGACGTGAGAAGTTTCGGCCTGTCGCCCGACGGGGCCGCGCGTTTCGACCGCTCCATCATAACGATGGTGGAGGACACCGCGGAGCGCTGCATATGGGCGGTCTTGGAGAACAGCCAGAGAATGCTGAGGCTTGATTTGCGCACGTTCGAGACCTCAGTCTTGTCATATTCTATTGACGGGGGGGGCAAGGCTCCGCTATACAAAAGGGTGTTTTTCAGCATTGGCGTGCTGACAGACACCACCCTCATTGGCCGCACCATGCAGGGCTACTATACAGTGAACAAGCGCAGCGGCCACGTGCGGAAGATCACAGACTGCCCCGCCGGACACAACACGCCAAACACGGCATTCCTCAGCGTGGCGGGGCGGACGCTCAATGTGGGCAACGGCAGGATATATGGCATAGGCTCGCCAGGTGCCGACGGGTTGCCCTCCGTGAACCCTGTCCCGCTAAGGGGAGAGTTGGGAGGTTGCGTTTTTATAAAGGACGCCAGGCAGGTGTCCGACTCCGTTCTGCTCATCTCCGCGCTGTATAAGTCAACGCATTTCAACCTATTGCTTTATAACGTCTTTACGGGCGAGACGGAGGTGCTGGGGCAGTGCCATTCCGCTCCGCACGGCATGTGCCTTGCCGATGACGGGCTATGGGTGGCAACGTATCGCGGCCTTGTCTTCTTCCGCAAGGCGGACGGGCGCAAATTTGTCTATAACACAGGCAATTCCACCCTCCACGACAACGACTTGGCGTGCATCATGAAGGTGCGCGACCAACCCATCTTCTTCATTGGCACGTCAGACGGCCTTGTGGTGCTGAATTACTACGCCAGCAAGTTTTTGCACACCGATATGCGGCGTTTCTCGCCGTCGCGAGACTCTCAGGTGTGGAGTCTTGCCAAAGATTGTCGCGGTGGGCACTGGGTAGGCTGCACAGACGGCCTTTTCTTTAAGCCGGCGGACCGCGTCTATTTCTCCAAGATTGAGTTGGGAGACGAGTCGGACGGCAAGCCGCGGTGGGTTCTTGGCGTGGTTGAGAGCAGCGAGGGAGATTGCGTTGTGGCCGTCACCTCCAGGTCGGTCTATTCTGTTGACCTCGGTGGCCGTGAGGCGCGGTGCGTAGTGAGCCACTGGCCGGGACTTTTCAAGTCTGTTCAGGCAATGCCCCGGGGGCGCGTGTTGCTGGTGGCGGACCATGAAGTGGTCATACTGGACATCCATACGGGGGCTGTGTTGAGGACGTTCCCCGCCTCCAAGGGCGACAACCTGCGGTGCGGATACACCGATGATTTCAAGACCATGTGGGTGGCGTGCAGTGGCGGCGTGTTACGTCGGCTCAATCTGGCCACGGGGAAAATGGCCGATGAGGCCAAGGTGGATGAGGGCAACGGAGGAGTAAGCTCATTGCGCCACAATACGCAAAATGGCGTGGACGAACTGTGGATTGTCACCACCAAGGGTGGGCTGCTGTATAAAAATCCAGGGCATGACGGCTTGGCGCGCATAGAAGTGAGCAAGCAACTAGATTCTGTGGTTCGCTCCGTCGAGGTGGATAATCAAGGGAACGTGTGGGTGGCCACAGACGCGGGCATAGTCCGCATTGCGGGTCGCGTGGTGCAAGAGTTCTCGGCCGGCAAATTCGACATTTGTCATAAATTTCTGTCGCGCTCCTCTGGCCGCGGGCCTGATGGGGAAATCTTGTTTGGCGGAAGGTGCGACTTCGTGGAGTTTTGGCCCAACTTGTTCGACTCCAACACCACGTTCCCCGCTCCCAAGCTCTCATCCTACGTCTTGGCCAACTCCGTGAACGCCGACTATGACGTCTTGGCGGGACATGACAACCTCTATGGAGGCGGTGAGATAACCGTGCCGGCGGGAATCCGCAGCGTGATGTTCAAGTTCCGCTCGCTCAATTATGACAGGCCCGAAGACAACCGGATGGAGTGGAGGCAGGACGGCGAGACTGTCTGGCGCGCCACGGAGGCGGGCGGCAACGTCTTGCTCTCCAACATGTCCGAAGGGCGCCACACCCTCATGCTGCGAACCCTTGACGACAACGGCGACCCGATGGCGCAGATCTCCAAATTCTACATCCGCAAAGAGGTTTTCTTTTTCGAGACCCGCATTTTCGCCGTCACCGCGGCGTTGGGCATTGTGGCCCTGGTGGTCGCCTTCATTGTGTGGAAGAATCACCAGAGCTGGAAGATTCGCAATAAGATGTCGATGGAAATTAGCACCATGTCTGACATGCTGCTGGTGGCAAACAACGAAATGCGCAGCAATCAGTCCGTCATCAAACGCCAAAACGAGGAACTGGCGTTGGCAAACGCAACGCTGGAGAAAAAGGTGGCTGAGCGAACCCAAGAGCTGGAGGTGGCCAAGTTGAAGGCCGAGGAGAGCAGCCAGCTCAAATCTACTTTCCTTGCCAACTTGGGCCATGAGGTGCGTACCCCTATGAACGCCATTGTGGGATTCGCCAAACTGCTCCAGGCCGAAGACTGCCCCAATGAGGAGCGTACGGAGTTCGCGCACCTGATTTTAGAGAGCAGCAACAGCATGCTGTCTCTAATGGGCGCGTTGCTGGACACGTCGCGAATTGAGAGGGGTGTCATGGAGGTCTCTTTTGTCGATGTTGACGTATATCGCGAGATTTCAGACACATGGCACATCTTGTCCGTTGAGAAGAGGAACCCGAACGTCGGGTTTGAGCTTGATATTGACGAAAGTATGAAAGGACTTTTGCTACGGACTGATAAAGACCGCCTGCGCCAAATCATAATCAACCTGACATATAACGCATTCAAGTTCACCTCATCTGGCAGTGTGACAATCTCGGCCCGCAGGGTGGACTCCCGCGCCTTGGCCACGCTGCTGAACGCTGACGGACGCGCCCCTGCGCCCGACGCCCCTGCGGGTTTCCTGCTCGCGTGTGTGGAGGACACGGGTATAGGAATCCCGAAAGACAAGACAGAAGTTATTTTTGAGCCGTTCCGTCGGCTTACCACCAATAAGGCTAAATATGCGGGTTTGGGCTTGGGGCTCAACATTGTCCGCAACCTCATTCGGCTGCTTGGCGGCGACGTTTGGGTGCGCTCGGAGCTAGGGTGCGGCTCGCGGTTCTATTTCTATCTGCCTTTTGGCCTAACGAAAGGAAATGAGCATAAAGAAGAGCATCGCGGGCTTTAAGGGAGGCGCGGCGCGGCGCGCGGCGCATCAGGCCAATATGCGCATCCGTCACTTCTTCCGCGCCCGCTATTGGCGCGGCCACAGCGTTCATAGCCCGTTTGTCTATCACATTGTGCGCCACGTCATTTCAGGCTGGCATCATGATCCCGGGCTCACAGACGCGGTGAGCCGCTATCGCCGTGGCCTTTTGGCAGACGGCTCGGAGCTGCTGGTGGGC
Source organism: uncultured Bacteroidales bacterium (assembly GCA_934699135.1). Lineage (GTDB taxonomy): Bacteria > Bacteroidota > Bacteroidia > Bacteroidales > Marinilabiliaceae > W3P20-009. The sequence goes on along the minus strand of CAKUVM010000038.1, from coordinate 5,655 downwards.
AGCATGGGGGCTGTGAGCCGTGAGCCGCGGCTGCGGCGCGTGTGCGACATTGCCCGCCAGACGGCCACGTCTGACAAGTATGGCCGCCTCTTGGCGCGTCTGGCGCGCGAGATGCGCCCTTGCGGAATTTTGGAGCTTGGCACGTCGGTGGGCGTCAGCACGGCATATATGGCCGCGGCCTGCCCAACTGCGCGCGTGTTGACCATGGAGGGGCTTGATGCCGTGGCCAGAGCCGCGCGCCGACACCTTGAGGCGGCAGGCCTGACGGGAGTGACGGTGATGAGCGGCGACATTGACGAGCGGTTGCCGGAGGCCCTTGACGCTCTGCCCGATGGCAAGGTGGAGTTGGCCTTTATCGACGCCAACCATAGCCGCGAGGCCACGTTGCGATATTTTGAGGCCTTGGCGCGGCGGCGGGCGGAGAAGTGCCTGCTGGTCTTTGATGACATCTACTGGTCCGCCGGGATGACTGAGGCTTGGCGCGCCATTGTGGAGGATGGCCGTGTCATGACCACCATTGAGCTGCCGCGCATGGGGTTGGCTTTCTTTCGCCCAGGTTGCCAAAAGGAGCATTATGTGGTCAGGTGGTGAGCCTGGCGCGCCCCCTATTCCTCCAAATATTCTATTGTTCTCTCTGTGACCTCCGTGGCCACGCCGTCGGCGTACGTCACGCGCCTGGTCCAGTTACCGCGGCTGTCAACGGTGTGCTCGTATGTCATGGTGGCCTTGTGGCCAAAAGACGCGGAGTATGTGCCGCGGGCCGGCAGCCCGTCATAGTCCAGGCTAAGCTTCAACTCGCTGTGAGACAGCCCGTCTTTTTTCGATATGCCGATGAGGCGCAAGTTAGTGTCGTAAGTATATGTCGTCACCACCTTTTCCCCGTCTTTAAACAGTTCCGCCGTCTGCGTCCATGTGGGCATGACGCTCACCTCGGTGGTGCTTATGGTCACCGCGGCCGCGTCGGTGAAGCGCATGCGGGCCAAGACGCCATCCGCCGTGTAGGCGTAGAGCGTCTGGAGTGTGCGCTCGCCCGTGGCGGAGTATGTCGTGGAGACCCTTTTCTCCCCGTTCTCGGTATATTGGAATATTGTCTTAGTGTCTGGCTGCCCATCCGCGTCAAAAGTCTGCCGGACGCGGATGTTGCCATCGGGGCCATATGTGTCTGCCGTGCAGACGGTCTGCTGCGCCTTCACCACCGTGTGGCGTGAGTAGTCTACGCTCCAGGTGGTGGACTTGACGCTCGTCACGCCGCCCACCAGCTGCGCCGTCATAAGGTCTGTCGCCCCCTCGGGGTTCACGCCCGCGGGCTGCGCCATGGCCGTGCCGCCAAGAGACGCGGCGGCCATTAGCATTGTCAGCAGTTTGGTCATTGTCTTTGCGTTCATTGCCTCCCCAGTTCTTTAAAAGGCACGTAGTCCTCGGGGTGGTTCATATAGTTCTGTGGGTCGTCAAACTTGCCTTTCTGTCTCTCGAAGAAAGAGATCACGGCGTCTTGCAAAGAGTCCGCCTCCGCCTTGTTGATCACTAGCCCGTGCTTGTCATACACAATGTCTCCCTCCACGCCTCCTGCCTCCGGGTGCCTGACGTGCCACCTGCCCACTTGCACGCCGTTGGCGTATTGCCCCTCTTCCGTCACTTTGCCGTCTGCTCCCCACGTGCGGTATTTGCCGTCCAGCTCGCCGGCATGGTAGTTGGCCTCCGTCCGTTTGGCTCCCGAGGGGAAGTAGCGCACAAACGGGCCCTCGCGCAGGCTGTCCACCCACGTGGTGAGGGAGAAGAGCCTCCCGTCATCATAAAGCAGGCTTTGCTGGCCGTGGAGCTTCCCGTGCGAGTAGTTTGAGACCTCTAGCGGCCTCCCGTCATCGCTGCAAATGACCCAGCGCCCCTCGCGCTTGCCGCGCACATATTGCCCAAGGCTCTCGCGCTTGCCCGTAGACTCGTGAAAAGTCTCCACGCGACATGTGTCCGAGTCGGTGTCGTAGGTCATCAATGCCGAGAGGTGGCCATTGGGGTAGAACCTCTTGACTTTGCCAACGGGCTTGCCGTCGCGAAACGTGGCCACGTAGCGATACCGTCCGTTGGGATATTTCTTGGCCCATTCGCCCTGGCGCAGGCCTTTGGCGTCCACCTTGTTTGGTTTGTCGGGCAGCTTGACGACCTGACCTGAGGTCGCGGACGCCTCCCTCCGCGCCTCTTTTTGAGCGTCGGCGGGGGCGAAGAAGCCCATAAAATCCTGTGCCCAGGCCGTGCCGGCGGCCATCACGAGCGCAATGGCGGCAGTGGCCGCGCGGCGCAGCGGAGTCTTAACCTCAAAGCTTCTCATGCCGACAAATATAGCCATTTAGAGAGAAAAGTGTGTATATTTGCGGGTGTCAATCCCAAAGAGAGAGGATGAAACTCGCAAAAGCAACAGGCGCGGCCGCGGCACTATGCGCGGCCGTGGCAATGTGCCTCCACACAAACGCGGCCTCGGCGCAGGACTCCGGCACGCTCACGGTGAACTTTATGACCCAGTCTTTGGACTCGCTCATAATCCATAGTGAGCGCAGCAATTACAACCAGACGCAGCTTGACGGCTTCCGCATTCAGATATACTCCGGCTCCGGCATCAAGTCAAAAGATGAGGCCACGGCGGCGCAGTCTCGCTTCATGAGGCTCTTCCCAGAACAAAAGGTGTACGTCATATACAACGCCCCGTTTTGGCGCGTCAGAGTGGGGGACTACCGCTCGCGCTCCGAGGCCATGACGCTCTTGAACACCGTGAAACAGAGCTTCGGCGGCAGCTACATTGTGCGGGACAATACCGTGCGCAAGAAGAACTTCCGACAATAAAAAAACAACACAAGCAATAATAGATGAGTGAAGCGATAAAGCACGAGTGCGGCATAGCCCTCGTCCGTCTGCTCAAGCCACTGGTGTATTATCAGGAGAAGTACGGCACGTGGCAGTATGGCCTCCAGCGACTTTTCCTCCTCATGGAGAAGCAGCACAACCGCGGGCAAGACGGAGCCGGCGCAGTGGGTCTGAAGCTCGACCAACCGTCTGGCAGGCAGTACATCTACCGCATCCGCTCTAACGGAGACAACCCGATCCAAGACGTCATCAACGGCATCAACGAGCCGCTCATCAAGGCGCAAGAGCGGGACCCGGAGAACTTCGCCAGCGCCGCATGGGCCAAGGACAACCTGCCTTTCGCCGGCGAGGTCTATTTGGGTCACCTCCGCTACGGCACCTTCGGCAACAACAGCATCGAATATTGCCACCCCGTGATGCGCGAGAACAACTGGCGCAGTCGCAACCTGGCTCTGGCCGGCAACTTCAACCTAACCAACGTCGATGAGATTTTCGCTTCGCTCGTCGAGCTTGGCCAGCACCCCAAAGATTTCTCCGACACGGTCACCATCCTCGAGAATGTGGGCCACTTCATTGATGACGAGGTACAGCTCCTCTTCCGCCAATACAAGAACGAGGGTCTCTCCAACCGCGAAATATCGGATCGCATCGAGAAGAGCATAGACATCCGCAAGATCTTGGAGCGGTCTAGCCGCAAATGGGACGGCGGCTACGTCATTGGCGGCGTCTTTGGCCACGGCGACGCTTTCGTCACCCGCGACCCGTGGGGAATCCGCCCCGCGTATTATTACTATGACGATGAGATAGTCGTGGTGGCCTCCGAGAGGCCCGTCATCCAGACGGCCATCAACGTGCGTTATTGCCAGGTGCAAGAGCTTCAGCCGGGCCACGCCATCATAATCCGCAAAGACGGCCACGTGAGCGATGAGCTGGTGCGCGTGCCGCAGGAGCGCAAGTCTTGCTCCTTTGAGCGCATATACTTCTCCCGAGGCTCCGACCGCGACATATACCATGAGCGCAAGCAGCTCGGCTTCCTCTTGGCGCCCGCGCTGTTGGAGAAAGTGGGCTATGACATTGACAACACAGTCTTCTCTTACATCCCCAACACCGCCGAGACGGCGTATCTCGGCCTTATGGAGGGGGTGAGGGAGCAGATTAAGATGCGGCAGTGCGAGCAGGTGCTCTCCGAGCAGGCTAAAGGCGAGGTGAGCCGCGAGCGATTCTTGGAGATCATGCGCCACGAGCCGCGCTTCGAGAAGATTCCCATCAAAGACGTCAAGATGCGAACCTTCATCACCGCCGACTCCGGCCGAGACAATATGGTGGGGCACGTGTATGACGTGACATACGGCATCGTCAAGAACCTGCAAGACACGCTGGTGGTCATAGACGACTCCATTGTCCGCGGCACCACGCTGAAGCGCAGCATCCTCAGAATTCTGGATCGCCTGCACCCCAAGAAGGTCATCGTGGTGTCTTCCGCCCCGCAGATCCGCTACCCCGACTGCTACGGCATCGACATGGCCAAGCTGGGTGACTTTTGCGCCTTCTCCGCGGCCATAGAGCTGCTCAAGGAGAGCGGGCGGCAAGATGTGATAGACAACGTGTACAAATGCTGCAAGGAGCAGCAGAACCAGCCCAAAGAAGAGATTGTCAACTGCGTGAAAGACATTTACAAGCCATTTACCGTGGAGGAGGTCTCCGCCAAAATAGCGCAGATGCTCACGCCCGATGATATGCACGCCAAGGTAGAGATTGTCTTCCAGACGGTGGACAACCTCCACAAAGCCTGCCCAAACGACCGCGGGGACTGGTACTTCACCGGCGACTATCCTACGCCAGGCGGCAACAAAGTGGTCAACACCGCCTTTATCAACTACATTGAGGGGCGCAATGCCAGGGCATATTAGGGGCTTCGGTGTCGCGATATGAGCCACAAAGCGGCAGGCGGGGGCGCGCGGCCTTACCCGCCTGCCGCTTTTGGCATCCATCACCGCGCCTTGCCGTCACAAAGAGAAAGGGAATGAGAATCAAGCTACTAGCGTTGGCTTTGGCGTTGTGTGCCGCGGCGTTGTTTCCGATGGCCGCCGTGGCGCAGGGCTTCGCGGGCAGGGTGACAGACGATGGCGGCCACCCCGTGGTGGGCGCCACCGTCATGGAGCTGAGCACCCTCACGGGTTCGGTGACGGACACCGCGGGGGCTTTCGCCATACGCTATGCCGGCCCATACCCGGCCTCGGTGGTGGTGAGGTGTCTCGGGTTCCGCCCAGACACGCTCCTGGTGCCCGCGCGTAGCCGCGACATCAGCATCATATTGCGCACCCGGAGCGTAGAGGGGCGCGAGGTGAGCGTGGTGGCCAACCGCCGCGCCGATGGTTTCGAGAGTGTGGCGGCGGGCGTGGCGGCATCCATAGTGGGGGTCGACGCGGGCGTGGAGGCCGTCTTGAAGAGCCAGATGGGCGTGAGCAGCAACAACGAGCTGAGTGGCCAATACAGGGTGCGAGGCGGCAGCTTTGACGAGAACCTTGTCTATGTCAACGGAATTGAGATATATCGCCCGTTTCTCATCCGCTCTGGCGAGCAAGAGGGGCTGAGCTTCGTCAACCCCGACATGGTGGAAGAGATCAACTTCTCGGCCGGAGGCTTCGACGCTTCGTATGGAGACAAGATGTCGTCTGTTCTTGACGTCCGCTACAAACGCCCCGATGCGTTCCATGCGGGGGGGTGGGTCAGCCTCCTTGGCGCGCAGGCCCATACCGAAGGCTCGGCCGCAAAGGGTAGGCTGACGCACATATCGGCTTT
>CAKUVM010000037.1 GCA_934699135.1 uncultured Bacteroidales bacterium | reverse complement strand
GCGTGTAGGTCTGGCCGCGCTTGAGGTTGACGGGGATGGTGAACGTCATCACGTTCTGAGACTTGGAAAACGCCGTCATGCCGCATTTGACGCCGCTGAAGTCGGCCTCCTTGCCAGAGACGAAATTAACCTCTTGAGAGAAAGTGAGGTCGATGGTCTTGGTGGAGGTGGCCACATCTTTTGCGCCGCTGGCGGGGACAGAAGATTGGAGCGAGGCCGCCTCGGGCGATGCGCCACCGCCATTGTCGTCTCCGCAAGACATGACCGCAAGGGGAGACAGGAGAAGCAAGAGTCTAGATATGAATTTCATTTTTTACCTTATTACTAACAGGGTCACTAAGATAAAGAAAAGAGACGAACGGTGAACAACCGTGAAAATAATTCACTAACAAATGACGGAAACGTACAAGTCCGCCGGACAAGAGGAGAACATAAAGCGAATGCGCATAAGGAGGCATTTTCAAACACAAGGAATAAACATTATATTAGCGAACAACAAACTCATAAAAATATTCCACAATGGAAGCTATAGCAAACGACATACACATTGTAAGCTCAGCCGACGCGCTCTGGTCCCTAATAATATCTCAACCCAAGAAGGTGCAAAAAATATTGTGGGACAGGATGAAAGCCAAAGAGGCAGAGACCGAAAGAGCCGCACCCAAAGTGAAGATGACGAAGAAGGAGTATTATGACATGCTGGAGGAATCGATAAAGAGCGGGGTGTCAGAAACTATGGAACCGGGCGAAAGTGGTGAAGAATTCCTGGACATAATACTAAACAAGCATGACGTATAGGGTATCAGTAACGGATGCTGCGAAAAGGGACATAGCCCGCCTCGCCAAAACATCCCAGCATTGGTGAAAAAGTTAGGCCTTCTTTTAGATGAGTTGAAGGAACACCCGCGCACCGGCACGGGGCAGTGTGAACGTCTGCGCCATTTCGAGACCGAGACCTGGTCTAGGCGGATCAATAAGGAACACAGACTAGTGTATCAAATACATGATGACGTGGTAGAAGTGCTTGTCATCGCGGCGTTTGGGCATTTCGTATAGGCGTGCGAGAATAGCATTGCATAGGGTAAAGCGGAGTCAACTTTTGTGGTTGACTCCGCTTTTCTCTTGCCGCGATATGAGACGTTGAGGTGGCGCATGAGACAGGGCGCAACCCTACCCTACAAGGTGAGGGAAGAGGCCTGTTTTTAGGATATAGGCACAAAGTCTCAAAACTCTAGAACCCACAGCATTGCAGCACTTCATGCAGATTTACGATTGGAAACCAGATCTGCAAAGATTCATTGGAGCAAATTGTTCTTCAAGACATTAGCATAAATTTAAGCGTATGCGCACAAGCCCTAACGGCTACAGAAAAAGAGGCGGGAGGCCTCTTAGAGAACCTCCCGCCCCGCATCAATAATAACAGTCTTATGCTGTCGGGCTATTTGATATACATGTCAGTGATCGTGAAACCACTATCGCCCTGAATAATAAGCCATATATCGCCATCCTTATTGAAGGCATCTACATAGGCCTGGGTGATGGGAACCTCATATGTATACTCACCATTGTTCTCCCAATCTGCCACGGTTTCGATCGAAGTCCATCCGTTGTCGTTAATTTGGCACTGACCGTGACGTTCTGAAGTTACAATGTAGAGAGTGGCACCTACCTTGACTTTAGAAGAAAGATCTACGGGGTTATTCTTGTAGACTACGAGGCGGCCTCCGTCACTCCAAGTGAGCGATACTGGGAGTTTCCATCCTCCCGCGTCGGTACCTTCCGACAGGATGATTGACTCGGGGGCCGAGTAGTCAACAACGACGCTGACTTTAGAGAAAATAAGATCAGAGCCCTGGATTATGAGGGCAGCATCTTTTATGTCCTCAAACTCACCAGCATTAGCCCTCAGGTGGGCAAGCACCTCAGACGTGAGAGTAATCTCATAGACATGCTCCTCTGCGGCACCGCCATCCCACCAATTGTAGTCGGCGATATCAGACGGCACAAGTGTTCCGAGGAGAGAGTTGTCCCAAGCGCCATTGTTGAGCTGCGCCTGCGCCCAAACACCATCTTTTCCGTTGAAGTAGAGGCGAAGGATGCTGCCGGCCGGCACGCCCTCCAAGTCAGAAGCCCTCACTACAACACGGCCTCCGTCACTCCAAGTGATCTCAAGAGGGCCGTTCCAGACCACTGTCTCCACTATGCCGCTCGCGACAACATTTACGGTATAGTTCACCCTGGTCTCGCCGCTTATGAGCGTCACGACTTGCTCGCCAGTAACGGTGCCCACGTATACGTAGAGCGTCTCGCCAGTGAGGAGGAACTTGGTGTCCTTGCCATTGAGCTGCACGTTCTCAAGATTGCCGCCGTTGACAACTACGCCAGCGGCAAGGCTACCTACGGTCGGGGTCTGCGCTTGGAATGCGGCAGCATCCTTGAAGGCGCAGAAAGTATATCCGTTGATTACAAAATTTTCAGAAGCCAGGATCTCCTCGCCATTGTCCATAATGACAACGACCTTGCCGCTCACAGCCTCAAGGGGCACTTGGACGCTGAAGCCCTCAACAGTCTTGGAGACGGATGCCGTGGCCTCCACCCCACCGAAGGTGACCTTAGAGATGCGGCTCGCGAGGGTGGACTCGACATTGAGGACGTCAAGAGGCGTGGCATCGGTCGGGAAGGTGAAGACGGGCTTGGAGGTCTCGAAGCCAGCCACCGTGATGGTGCTGCCATTGGCGAGGCCGAGAGTGATGTCTCCACTCTTGGCGGCGGCGGTCACTGTGAGGAGGATGTTGCCATCATTTGACTCGAAGATGGACTCGCCAGCGGCCGTGGTGTCGGCGGCGGTGGTGCCTGCGAAGAAGCCGTTGGTGATGAGGTCAAGGTTCTCGCCCTCAATCACTACCACATCGCCGATGCCGTAAGATGCTTTCTTGTCCTTGATGGCTGCCGTAGGCACGACGGTCTTGAGCTGACCTGCGGAGACCTCTAGGCCAGAGCGGAGGACGAGGATGACCTCGCCGTCTTGCGCCTCGGCAGGGAGGGCGACACTGAGGTTCTCAACATCTTTGGTTGGGTCGGCCACGCCTGCGCTCACAGCCTCAGCACCAGTGAACTTGACGGTGCTGACAAGGCGGAGGAGCGAGCCTGTGATGACCACCTTCTCGCCAGCCTTGACGGTGGGCGTTGTGATCTTGACATTCTCGGGACCAGCCACGGTGAGGATCTCGGCGGACTGGAGGAGCGTCTCCACAGTGTCCTTGCCATCGACAGAGTAGTAGCCGAGCTCGAACTTGCCGGTGGACGCGTCTACCGGCACGGTGACTTTGAGCTCGGTGCGGTTGTCATTCTTGACCTCAACGTTCTCGCCCGTGGCGAACTTGACGAAGTCGATGTAGGTAAGGTACGTACCCTTGACCGTGACGACATCGCCAGCCTTGACCGAGGCTGGAGCGAACTCCTCGAAAGTTATGGGTTCGGTGAAAGCTATCTGCTTGGTCTCGAGCTCGCCACCGTCATAGATGAGCTTGACAGTTCCGACCTCAGCGCCCTCGGGGACAAGAGCCTTGATGGTGTATTGGTCAACGACCTCGGGCGTGGCGGAGACGCCGCCAGGGAACTCCACGCTCGTGACGCGGTTGAGGTTGGTGCCCTTGAACGTCATGAAGGCGCCGCGGGTGACCTGGAGAGAGGCCGCCGTGAGGCTCACTCCGCCATTGGAGAACTGATTTGTGTCGTAGTCGTCATCATCGTCGCACGACGTGACGAGCGCGCCACTCGACAGGGCCAGTAGGCCCGCCATCAGCATGGCTATATTTTTCTTATAAAGCTTCATAATTGCTTAAATGCTTTAAGTCTTACTGTTGAAGAGATGAGACGCGCGGGAGGCCACATTGGGCCGCGGCCTCCCGCAGTCTCACATTTTTCTACTTGTAGGGGACAGCGCGGATGTTGTCTATACGGAAGACAGGCGCGCACTCGGTGCCGTCAACTCCACCGCTCCACGGCCAGAGGACGAACGTGGCGAAGTCGTCTGCGCTAGAGAGGGGCACGGTGCCCTTGGTGCCGTCGGCATTGTAGACGAACTCAGAGAAGGGCACAGTGACGGTGATCCACTTGTCGCCAGTGTCGAAGCTGCCAGTCTGCTCCCACGGGCGGTAGAGACCGCGGCAGAGGCCTTTTTCGGGCTGGATGTAGGCGTTGGTCTGCCAGCTGTCGTTGGCGGCCGTCTTGGCGTTGGTGAAGACGAGCTGCATGGCTCCGGCCGACCACGGATGAGCCTTGGGAATGTAGAGCTCGAACTTGAGGGCCATGTTCTGGAAGTCAGAGAAATCGATGAAATTGCAGAACGGGCAACCCGGGTTGCCAGGCTCAATGCTCATAGGGTCGCCATTCCAGTTGCCACACCAGAAGGGGAGCTTGAAGTCCTCAATCCAGCCGCCATCGGTGGTCTTGGAGCCATCACCGAGCTGAGCGTATTCGCCGCAGCCTGGGATGCCGCCCTCGCTAGAGTAGGTCGCAGAGATGTTCCAACCCTGCGGAACGATGCCGTTGGAGCTTGCGCCGCCGCCAGCGTTGAAGTCCGCCATGATGCCACGGTTGTCGTTGAAGTTGAACTTCGTGGACTTGGTGGTGCCATATTTGGTGGTGACGGAGATGGCACCGCTCTCGGTGCAGCCCTCAGGCACAACGAAGGAGACAGAAGTCTGCGAGAGGCTCTTGAACTCGGTCACTTGCTTGCCGTCTGGCATGGTGATGACCATGGGGGCGTTGTCATAAGAAAGGAGATAGTCACCATTGATGGTGGCCTCGTCTCCCGGCTGAACGTACTCACAATCCATAGAGGCGAGGACAGGGGCGGAGATGTCTACCGTGAAGGGATACTCGGTGATGACGCCGCTCTTGTTCTTCATATAGATCTTGTCCGTCGGGGTGCCAGGGAGGTTCCTCGGGATGGTCACGAAGAGCGCGTGGTCAGTGATGAGCGAGCTGTTGAGGACGGCCTGCTGGTCATTGAAATAGAGCTCTGTGACGGAACGGAGGTTGTTGCCGATGAGGACGACGCGGTTGTTGGTGAACGCCGAGGTGATGACGGAGTCCTTATTGGTCGGCATGCAGACGTAGATGACCTCCGGGGTGCCGCCGGCAACCTCATACTTGTCTGGCTCATCCTCGCACGCGACGAGAGTGAGGGCAGCAAGCGAGCAGGCGCAAGCCGAACGGACGATATGCTTAAGATTCATTTTCATCGCAAAGTCAGTTTTTAGTAATTGAACTGGTTGATGTCAACATCGACAGGATCCTCGCTGAGGTGCGGGTTCATGGCGAGGTCGGTATCTGGGAACGGCAGCGTGAACATGCCCTTGGTCACGTTGGAGAGCTTGGAAGACGTGAGGCCGACCTCGCTCATATTCCAAGTGGAGTAGCCGCTGGTGAACCAAGTCTTGTAGGCATCGGAGAGGCCATAGTATGTGCCGCGCTCCTGACCCTTGAGCTCCGCAATGGCGGCCTCAGGGTTGTAGTAAGCTAGGCGGACAAAGTCATACCAGCGGTCGCCCTCGCAAGCCAGCTCAAGACGGCGCTCCTTCCATACCTTCTCCCAAGAGATGGAGGTCTCCTCCTTATAGGTGCAAGAACGGTTGTGAACCTTGTTGAAAGCATCAAGGGCATCGGCATTGGTGGTGTTGCCACCATCGAGGAGCGTCTGCGCCTCGGCGAGGATAAGGTAGACGTCGGCAAGGCGGAGGATGTGAGTGGAGAGTGAAGTCGCCATACGCTGCAAGCCGTAACCGATGCCGGCGATGTGGTCGGCGTTGTCGCCAACGAGATGCTTGACCTCCTGCGCGCCCGTGGGGCTCTGGAACGTGCCGCCACCCGTGAGGCTGGCACGAGCCGCGAGAGTGGCCTCATCGGTGTTGAAGTAGAAGTCGCAGATCTCAAAGCCGCCGAGCGAGAAAGTGCTGGCGCGGTCAGTCCAGAAGTAGTCATAGACATCGCCAGCCATCATGAGGGTGGCCTTGCGGCGAGCGTCCACATTGACGCGGCTCTGGTTGGTGGGATCCTCCTCAAAGGCCTTGATGAGGTCAACAGAGGGGCCTGCATAACCGCCCCAAGTACTGCCGGTCTCATCGAAACCGTTGGGAGCGAGGTCACTCTGGAGAGTGTTCTGGCGAGTCCAGTTGACGCCATCGGCAGTCCAACGCCAAGCGATGAGGCTCTCGGGGCAGTTATTGTTGGCGAGGCGGAAGATGTCGGAATAGTTCTCCATAAGCTCGCGGCCAGAGTTGTCCTTGACATCCTTGGCGAGATCCACAGCCTTCTGGAGATCCTCCTTGTTGAGCGAGCCGGTCACGCCAGCCTTGGTGAGATAGACCTTGGCAAGGAGACCCTTGGCGGCGTAGCGGTCAATGCGGCCAGCCGAAGCGCTCTCTGGCAACCACTCAATGGCCTTTTCGAGAGTCTTGACAATGTAGTCATAGACATTCTCGGGCTTGGCTCGATAGACATCGTTGTATGAGTTGTTGGCGATCATGCCGGAGTTGTCATGGATGATGGGCACCCCACCGAAAGAGCGTACGAGATAGAAGTAGGCCAAAGCCTTGAGCGTGAGGCACTCGCCCTTTGTCGCCAATTTAGCGGCCTCGGTACAGGCGGGGCCAGCCTTCTCGTCGATGTTCTTGATCTGCGTGTTGCAATACGCATTTACGCTCCAGAGGGAGGCGGACATATTGCGCAGGTCGTCGTCTGACGAGTTGACGGTGAGCGTCAGGTAAGGAGAGGAGCCCCAATAGTAGTTGCCAGCCATAACCTCACCCACTTTGAAGAAGCCGCGCTGGAAGTCGTACCAAGGCGAGTTGTAGATGGGGTTGACGGCCTGATAGAGCTGCGCGTCATTTTTGTAGAAGTTGTCAACGTTGTAGTTGTCTTCCACGGGACGGTCAAGGAAGTCATCACAAGCCGAGAGCGAGAGTCCCGCCACGGCCATCAGCGCGATGGCTTTCGTATATTTGAATTTACCGTATTTCATGTCTCTTAAAAATCAGATTAGAACGTTACATTCAGGCCGACAGAGTAGACCGTTGGCGAGGGGTAACGACCGTTGTCGAGGCCGTAGACGTTGGTGCTCTGCGTCGAGGCGCCAATCTCGGGGTCGTATCCGGAGTAGTTGGTGAACGTGGCTATGTTCTGGAGGTTGACATAGGCGCGGAGGTTCTGGAGGCCCCAGCGGCTGATGAGATCCTTCTTGAAAGTGTAGCCGAGCGTTATGTTCTTGATTCGGAGGTAAGAGCCGTCCTCGACGTAACGGTCGGAGATACGGTCGTTGTCGTTCGGATCCTGGATGGAGGCGCGGGGCGTCTTGGTGCCGGAATTGGCCACCTTGACGTTGGTGATGTCGTCATACCACTTCGCGCCGTTGGTGTATACTTTGTCGGGGTCGATGGGGACGAGCTGGGCACGGTCGTTGACATCTTTGAGCTGATTGGCCCATGCGCTGTTCATGTGCGTAAGGGTCTGAGCCAGATAGTTGTAGACCTTGTTGCCATAGGAGCCGTTGACAAAGATGGAGAGGTCGAACTCCTTGTAGGATATTGTGTTGGTCCAGCCGAAGGTGAACTTGGGCATAGGGGAGCCAATGTTGGTGCGATCCTTGTCATTGATGACGCCATCGCCATTGAGATCCTTATATTTGATGTCGCCGACCCAGACGGTCTGCGTGCGGCTGAATTTGATCTCCCCCTCCTCGTTAGGCGTAGGATACTTCTCAGGCCTCGGAGAGTTCTGGATGTCAGCGAGATCCTGATAAACGCCATCGGTCACGTAGCCATAGAAGTTGTAGAGGCTCTCGCCAATCTCGGTGCGGCTGACGACATCGGACCACTGGCCATAGCCCTCAATGGCGGACGAGGCCTGACCGTCGAGAGCGACGAGCTTATTCTTGTTCCAAGAGATCTGGAACTCGGAGTGCCAATTGACCTTGCCATTGTCAAACGGAGTGCCGCTGACGGTGAGCTCAAGACCCTTGTTCTCGATGGTGCCGTAGTTGCCCCAAGGAGCGGCGAGGGCGGAAGAGGCGTTGCCGCGGGTGCCCATGTAAGAGGGCAGCTGGAGGCTCATGAGCATATCCTCAGAGGTCTTCTTATAGAGGTCTGCCGTGATGGAGAGACGGTCTTTGAAGAAACCGAGGTCGAGACCAAAGTTCCACTGCTCCTGGGTCTCCCACTTGATGCCGGTGTTGGGGATGTTGGAGACGCGGTAGCCCATGCCGAGGCCTGTCTCCATCTTGGAGACGGAAGAGCCCCACTTGTAGCCGCCGATGCTGGAGTTGCCAGTCTGGCCCCAGCCGGCGCGGATCTTGCCGTTGGAGAAGATGTTCTCAATGCCAAGGTTCTTGAAGAACTCCTCGGAGGTGAAGCGCCAAGAGGCGGCAGCAGCGTGGAAGCCCGCCCAACGGTTGTCCTTACCGAAGTTGGACGACGCGTCTCGACGGTAGGTGTAGGTGAGGTTGTAGCGATCCGAGAAAGCGTAGGTCAGACGGCCGAAGACGGAGACCATGGAGCTGGATCCGAAGCCATAGCCAATCATGGGCGTGCCGGTGCCGAGGGCGGGGTTGTGAACATCGTCACTTGGGAGGTCGGTGTTCTCAACTGACTCGTAGTCATATTTGCTCTCCCAAGCCTCGTGTCCGACCATGAGGGTGTAGCGATGCTCATCGGCGATGATGTCGCTCCAAGTGAGGTAGTTTTTGGTCTGCCAGAAAGTGTTTGCGTTCTTCTGGCGGCGAGAGCGGTTCTGATTGCGAGTGTAGGTGCCCATGGAGACCATAGGCTCGTAACGCTCGGCATCACTCCATCCGAGGTCATAGCCGAGCTCGGTGTGCCAGGTGAGGCGGTCTTTAAGGACGGCGCCCGGGGTGACCTCGGCGAAGATGTTGCCACTGAGCTTCTGACGTCCCAGGAGGATGTCATTGTAGAGCGCCATGGCCACAGGGTTGGGGTTGGTGTAGCCCTCCTTGGAGACGCTGGAGTATGAGCCGTCGATGTTGTAGATGGGGATGTCCGGGGTGGCGGTCAGCGCATAGGTGATGACACCCTCGGCAGAGTCGGCGAGCGTGAAACGCTCCTTCGTCTTGGTGTACATGGCGGAGAGGCCGAGCTTGAGCCAAGGCTTGAGCTTGGCGTCGAGGTTGGAGCGGAGGGAGATGCGGCGGAACTTGGAGCCGATGATGGTGCCCTCCTGGTTCATGAAGTTGCCAGAGACGTAGTACTGCACTTTCTCAGAGCCGCCCTGCGCGGAGAGCTGATGCTGGTGCTGGAAGGCGGTCTGGAAGATGGCGTCCTGCCAGTTAGTACCCTTGCCGAGGAGCTCAGGATAGGTGTAGTCCTCGGAGGCCTGGAGCTCGCCCGTGGAGGCGAGGTCATTATAGAAAGAGGCGAACTCGCGGAGATCCATCATATCCAGTCGCTTGGTCTGACGATTCCAAGCGGCGAGGCCCTCGTAGGTGAACTTGGCGTCGCCGGCCTTACCGCGCTTGGTGGTGATGAGGACTACGCCGTTGGCGCCCTGCGCGCCGTAGATGGCGGTGGCGGAAGCGTCCTTCAAGATCTCCATGGAGACGATGTCGGACGGGTTGATGGTGGAGAGAGGCGAGATGGTGGAGGTGGAGCCGTTGCCGAGGGCGTCACCGAGGCCGTAGTCGGCGCCAGACGAACCCTGGCTCTGGACAATGACTCCGTCAATGACGTAGAGAGGCTCGGCGTTGGCGTTGATGGTGGCCTGGCCACGGACGCGGATTGACGACGAGGAGCCAGGCGCGCCAGACGTGGAGACAGACGTGACACCTGCGGCGCGGCCCTGGAGGGACTGGTCGAGGTTGGTGATGACCGAACCCTTGAGAGCGTCCTCGCCCACGGAGACAGAGGCGCCGGAGAGGTCGCTCTTTTTCATGGTGCCGTAGCCAACGACCACGACGTCATCAAGCTCCTTGCTGTCGCTCTTGAGCTGAACGTTGATGGAGGAGCGGCCGCCGATCTCCTGCACGTCATTGGTGAAGCCAATGAAAGAGAAGGAGAGCTTTTGGGCGTCGCCGACATTGATAGAGTACTTGCCATCAAAGTCAGTCACCGTGCCTATCGTCGTCCCGGGGACTGTGACGGCCACTCCTGGCAAGGGTTGGTTAGTGTCGTCCGTCACGACACCCGTGACCACCCTCGACTGCGCCCACGCCGTCGCAACCGACAGCATGAAGCACAAGACTAGAAGAATGATTCGAGAATTGCTTTTCATAATATTTAATCATTGATAAACCTTACACGCATCCTGTTACCAAATCCGTGCTATATCGTTTACAAATTTATACCAGTCTTCAAGGGTGAACAAATACTATTTTATCACCAACTAATAAAATAGCAACCTTACATTAACAGCGATTCACATTTTGCCACCTCGGCAAACGTGCGCGGGAAACATAAATTTGCACAGGTGGAATTATTTCGTTAAGATTGTACAAGGGAATGCCGAAAAACGCATAATGACATTTTAAATACGTCTCACTCCGTGATACACAACTTTTTAGACTTGGCGCGACAGTGCAACTTAACAATTGGCAACACCCCAAACAAGGGCGCAAAGCACGGGCGACAGCAAAGAATTCGCAACGCGGGCCGAGACCTGTACCCATTAGACAGTCAATAACACTCTCTGACATCACAATAAAAAATGAAAGCCACGACAGTCTCACGCGAGATAACAGCGCTGAACGAGAAGTCCGACGCCATCCTCATTTTCGACAGGCAGAAGAAAGACTTCAAGTATCCTCTGCACTTTCACCCAGAGTATGAGCTCAACTACCTCTACAACGCCGAGGGCGCCGAGCGACTGATGGGCGACAGCGTGGAGCACATAGGGCCACAGGAGCTTTGCCTTGTGGGGCCGAACCTTTACCACGCATGGAAAGTGGGCAACTGCGACCACGACACGTATAAGCGCGAGGTGACAATGCAGTTCGAGGCGAACTTGTTTCCCGACGAGCTGATGGCCAAAGACATATACAAGAGAATCTCCGAGATGCTGAAAAAAAGCGCGAGCGGGCTGCTCTTCAGCGCCGAGACGGCCAAAGCCGCAGAGCCAATGCTGACGGCCGTGAGCCGCACCAGGGGGTTTGAGTCATACATAGAGTTCTTGAAACTCATGGAGTTTTTGGCCGAAAGCCCGGGCCAGAGGGTGCTGGCCAACAACTCTTTCCAAAACGGGACGACGGCCTCGACAGACAACAGGATTGAGAAAGTGCATGACTACATCGTGGCCCACTACAAAGACAAGATAACGCTCGGCGACGCGGCCGAAATATTGAACATGAGCCCCGTGAGCGTGACGCGGCTGATAAAGCAGAGGACGGGCAAGAGCTTCATAGACTTCCTCAACGAGATAAGGATAGGCTTCGCGGCGCGCCAAATGGTGGACAGCGACATGAGCATATCCGAGATATGCTTCTCAAACGGGTTCAACAACATATCTAACTTCAACCGCACGTTTCGCAAGAAGCAGGGCCTGACGCCCACCGAGTTTCGCCAAAAATATCTGGGCAAGAAAAAAGTATTGTGACCAACAACAACTCAAACTTTCAATGACAGCAAATGAGACACCGACAGACACTGACGCTGCTCGCCGCAGCCATGGCTGGCGCCATCATGACCGGCTGCACGGGCGGTCACTCACGCCAGACCGTGAGCCTGGCGGGCGAATGGCGCACGGAGCTTGGCCCCGTGAGGCTGCCCGGCACCACCGATGAGGCCGGCATTGGCGACACCATATCGAACATGCACGAAGACACGCGGCTAAGCCGCCGCCACTCGCTGTGCAGGGCGCTGACATATACGGCCGACATCATAATCCCCGCCTCGATGGACGGGAAACACATTGAGCTATACCTGGAGAAGACGAAGCCCACGACGCTGTGGGTGGATGGCGACAGCATGGGCCACCAGACGCATCTGCACACGCCGCACGTCTATGACCTGTCTCGTTTCCGCGCCGGGCGGCACACCATAAGGCTGAAGATAGACAACACGTGGCGCACCGACGGCGAGGCCCTGCTGCCGGCCATCGGAGGCTCACACGCCGTGACGGAGGCCACGCAGACCAACTGGAACGGGGCCGTGGGCGAGGTGAGCCTCCGCGCCATGCCCCGCACATACATCCGCCACCTGACGGCCACAACGACCATTGACAGCATAGGCACAAGAGACGACGGCACGCCCGCGGGCTCGGCGCGGCTGGAGGTGGTGGTGGAGGTGGCCTCGGCCAAAGACACGAGGGCGGCCATTGACATGAAGTGCCTGCCCTACCCTCTCTCCACGGCCGACGCACTGGGACAGACGGCCACGACTGTGCAGGTGGACCTGAAGAGGGGCGTGAACCGCACCACAATAGGGATGGACCTTGACGATGTGGAGCTATGGAGCGAGTTTCGCCAGCCACTCTACGTGGTGGACGTGACGCTGGACAGCCCAGACGGCGTGGACAAGAAACAGGAACGCATAGGCTTCCGCACGTTCGAGACGCGAGGCACACAATTTGTGGTGAACGGCAAACCGACATTCTTGCGCGGCAAGCACGACGCCTGCGTCTTCCCCCTGACGGGCTACGCCCCTATGGACAAGGAGGCTTGGATCAAAGTGTTCAAGACGGCCAAAGAGTATGGCATAAACCACTACCGCTTCCACTCATGGACCCCGCCCGAGGCTGCTTTCGCCGCAGCCGACGAAGTGGGCATATACCTCCAGCCCGAGCTGCCCTACTGGGGCGAGCTGAAGCCCAGCAGCAGTGACGAGGCATCAATGAGGCTAGACAATTTCCTGTATGACGAGGGGTTGCGTATAGTCCGCCAGTTCGGGAACCACCCGTCTTTCGTCATGATGGCGCTTGGCAACGAGCTGTGCGGAGACACCACTGTGATGCGCCAAATGGTTGACGGCCTGCGCAAAGCGGACCCGCGGCATCTTTACGCCTTCGGGTCTATCTGGGGCCAAGGTCGGGCGAGGACTACTTTGTGGGATGCAGGGTCGGAGGCGAGAGGCCCGGCGAATATAACACTCACGTGAGGGCGTCGTTCTCCTTTGCCGACGCCGCCGACGCGGGAATCCTTAACGCCACGCGACCCAACACGCGCATAACGTTTGCCGAGGGCATGAGCCGGTCAAGCGTTCCCGTGGTGGGGCATGAGACGTGCCAATACCAGATATATCCCGACTATTCGGAGATTGGGAAATATAAGGGCGTCTTGGCCCCGCTCAACCTGATCAATTTCCGCGAGGCGCTGCGCCCCAATCATCTTGAGGGCCTGGCCAAGGCCTTTCACAAGGCCTCCGGGGCGTTGGCCGTGGAGTGCTATAAGGCGGACATCGAAATGAACTTGCGGACTCCGGGGTTTGGCGGCTTCCAGTTGCTGGACTTGCAAGACTACCCCGGCCAAGGTGGCGCGCTAGTGGGCGTGCTGGACGCCTTTATGGAGAGCAAAGACCTTATCTTCCCCGAAGACTTCAGGGGTTTCTGCTCCGCCGTGGTGCCACTGGCCCTGATGGACAAACTGACATTCTCTACCACGGAGAAATTTAAGGCCGACGTGGCCATAGCCAACTACTCGGAGGCCGACATAGCGGGCCAGACGCTGAGCTGGCAGATGACGGAGGGCGACAAATGCGTGGCGGAAGGAGACTTCAAGGCGTCGGCCCCGCAGGGCAACGTGAGCACCGTGGGCTCCATCGTGGCCGACCTTGGCAAACTAGATAAGCCAACGGCCCTGAGACTGACGCTTAAAATGGGCGAATCACGCAACAGCTATAACATTTGGGCCTACAGCCCCGTGAAACCGACCCACAGCAAGCATCTGATCCGCGCCGCGGCGTTGACCCCCGCCGTGCTGAAAAAGGTGGAAGCGGGCGCCACGTGCCTGCTCACGCCAAACCATAAGGCGGTTGAGCGGCAGACTGTTGGCGGCCTCTTCATCACAGACTATTGGAACTACGCCATGTTCAAGACCATATCTGAGAACAACGGCAAACCAGTGTCTCCCGGCACGCTTGGCTACTTGATAGATGACACATCGGCCCTATTTCGCGACTTCCCAACGGCGAGCCACTCCGACTTCCAGTGGTGGGCGATAGCCAAGGCCACGCGCCCGCTCATATTGGACGGCACGCCGGAGGCCTTGCGCCCCACGGTCATGGCCATAGACAATGTGAACCGCAACCACAAGCTTGGCGTTATTTTTGGCGTTGGCGTGGGCCGCGGCAAAATTTTGGTCTGCATGACGGACTTGCGCGCCATTGCAGACTCGCCAGAGGGTCGTCAGTACGCGGCGTCGGTGGAGTCGTTCGCGATGTCGGATGAGTTCAACCCCTCGGCCATTATGACGGGAGCGGACTTGGCGCATCTGCTGTCTCGCGACGTGGAGGCGGAGAAAATTGAGGGCGTGAAGAATATATCTGACTACAAGGAGGTTAAGTAGCCATAGCTTTTTCGCGACGGACGGAGCCGTGTCACCCCGAGTGGTGGCACGGCTTTCGTTTTTAAGCCAGGGGGGGAGACGGGTCACGACCCGTCTCTACATAGTGGAGATGTATGAGCCCCCAGAATGCCAAACGTAAAGAGGCGGCAGCCTTACGGCCACCGCCTCCCATAAAAGTTCAGGAAAACGCAAACAATTACATCACAACCTCAACGGTATGCTTGCCGGCACTATGTTTGACGACGTTGCCAGAGATGGGCTTACCGTCCACAGTGATTGACTTGACGCCTTTCTGCGCGCCGCTCTCGTTGCGGACGGTGATGTCATACTCGGCACCGCGCAACTTACGGGTGATGGTGTAGCCTTTCATATTGCTGGGGATGCATGGGTCGATGAGCAGGCCATCGTAGGTAGGCTTAACGCCCAAGATGAACTGGGTGATGGTGTACCAGTTCCAAGCCGCCGTGCCTGTGAGCCAAGAGTTCTTGCCCTCGCCCGGCTTTGCCGCGTCCTTGCCGGCAACCATTTGGCTGTAGACGTAAGGCTCGACCTTGTGGAGCGTCTGGTCGGAGATATAGGCCGGGCATATCTTGCGATAGTGCTCCCAAGCGTCGTTGCCGCGACCCACGACGGTCTCGCCAATGATGACCCAAGGATTGTTGTGGCAGAAGATGCCGGCATTCTCCTTATATCCGGCAGGATAGGACGAGATCTCGCCCATCTCAACATGATATGTGGTGAAGGCTGGCCAGTTGAGGACTATGC
>CAKUVM010000036.1 GCA_934699135.1 uncultured Bacteroidales bacterium | reverse complement strand
AAAATATGATGTTAGGGTACAGAATATCGTTGCTTGCCGTTTTGGCGCTGGCGATGCTGACCGCTTGCCGGCAAGACAAATCATACGTTGTGGAGGGGTCTATTTATGGAGGCCGCAATTTTGAGGATCAGACCATATACCTGGTGCCGTTCTCCGGCTCCACGGCCGGCAAAGTTGACTCCGCCACCATCCACGACGGCCGCTTCCGTTTTGACGGCTCCGCGCCCAAGAGCGACATCTGCATCTTGCGGATGCGCCCTATGATGAGGCTCTTCATAGAGGAGCTGATCATTGTCAGGGAGCCAGGCCGCGTCAGGGTCAAGCTGAGCGACGTCAGCTCGGCGGCAGGCACGCCGCTCAATGATTCGCTGCAAAGCTGGAGAGACTACAAACGAGGCATTGACGAGCAGATGACGGAGCTGAAAAAGAAAAAGCGCAAGGCTCCGCCCGCCGAGCAGCAGGAGCTTAACGCCGCGCAAGACTCGCTAAAACGCCTCTTTGACATCCGCAACAGAGCCTCCATGACGGCCAACGAAAACAACGCCTTTGGCGAATTCTTGGAAAGTTGGATCGTAAGGTGAGACATGCGCGTTGTGTCCCAGGATAAAACCGCAAGACGGGTGGGGCCGCCTCATCAGAGGCGGCTTTTTTTGTACTCCCTGTCAGTCCGCGCGAGTGCCGTGGTCTGAATATGTTTTCATAACTTCGCAGTCCGTCTGGCCCTCTTTCCGTGCGGGTCGGCGGAAGACTAACAACACACATCTCTAGACATTCTGATGTTTGACGAACTACAAGATTTGTCCCTCAACCATACGGGCTGGATCGAGGTCATAACCGGCTCCATGTTCTCTGGCAAGACAGAAGAGCTGATGAGGCGAATGAGACGGGCCGTCATAGCCAAAAGGGTGGTGAAGATCTTCAAGCCACTCATTGACACCCGCTACGCCACAGACGGTGTGGTCTCTCACGACGCCAATCAGGTCCATTGCGTGCAGGTCGCCTCGGCGCGTCAGATTCTCAATGAGGTCGGTGCTGCCGATGTCGTGGGGGTTGACGAGGCCCAATTTTTCGGTCCGGAGCTGCCCGACGTGTGCCGCGAGCTGGCCGAGGCCGGCGTGAGGGTTGTGGTGGCCGGGCTGGATATGGACTTTCAAGGCAAGCCTTTCGGCGCAATGCCGCAGCTCATGGCCATCGCGGAGTTCGTCACCAAGGTTCACGCCGTGTGCGCCTGTTGTGGCGCGCAGGCGCACTTCTCGCACAGGATAACGGACAGCAGGCAGCTCTACGTCATCGGCGAAAAAGACGTGTATGAGCCGCTGTGCAGGGCGTGCTATATGAAAAAAATGGCGGCGGGCCAGAGTGGGCGGCACATTGACGAGCACCGCGTGGCCTATGCCGCAAAATGACACATACTCAAGAACATAAAGCTGGATTGTGATATGACTGCTTCTTTAGCCGACGTGGCGCGCATATGCCACGCCGATATTGTCGGCAATCCCGACCTCTCTTTTTCTGACGTTGTCACCGATAGCCGAAGGCTCTTTGTGCCAGGCAAATCGATATTCATAGCCCTGCGCGGCGAACGCCACGACGGGGCCAACTATGTGGCGGATCTCTACGCCCGCGGAATGAGGGCTTTCGTCTGCCACCGAGGGTTCGCCACGGGGGCGTTCCCCGAGGCCTCGTTCGCCTTGGCAGATGACACCCTGGCGGCCCTCCAGGCCTTGGCCGCAGCCCATCGCAGGGCCATGGGGGCTAGGGTCTTGGCCATATGTGGCAGCAATGGCAAGACCATTGTCAAGGAATGGCTGAGCCAGCTCATTGCAGGGGACATCCCGACAATACGGTCTCCGCGCAGCTACAACAGCCAGGTCGGAGTGCCGCTCTCGGTGCTTAAGATTGAGCCGGAGACAAAGCTTGCCATCATAGAGGCCGGTATCTCAAAACCTGGCGAGATGGCAAGGCTGGAGAGCGTTGTCCGTCCAGACGACGTCTTGTTCACCAACATCGGCCAGGCTCATCAGGAGTCTTTCCCGTCATTCGAGGCCAAACTGTCTGAGAAATTGAATATGGCAGCATTGGCAAGCCGCGTGTTCTTCTGCGCCGACCAACAGGAGATGGCGGCGGCCATACGCTCACGCTGTCACGCCGCGCGGCTCATAAGCTGGGGGCGCGCCGCCTCGGCCACATATCATGTGGAGACGGCAGTCTCGGCGAGCGGGCTGAGGCTAGACGTGACGCGAGACGGCCAGACGCTCACCTTTACGTCGCGGCTCACCGATGCCATGTCTGCCGAGAATCTCACCCACGCCATTGTCTACGCCCTGGAGTCGGGCATTGCGCCCGATGCTTTGCGCCAAAGGGTCGAGACGCTCGACAGCGTGGGCATGCGCATGGAGCAGAAAGAGGGGCACAATGGTTGCCTGATAATTGACGACGCCTATAATGCCGACATCACCTCGCTCGAGGTGGCTCTGGACATGCTCCACGTCATGGGAGACAAGAGGCGGCTCACCCGCACCATCATCTTGTCCGACCTTCAGCAAACGGGCTTGCCCGACGCGTTGCTATATCTGCGCGTGAGCCGCTTGCTGGATGATAAGAAGGTCGATCGCCTCATCGGCATTGGCCCCCGCATAACGGCAAATATGTCCGGGCGCAAAGGGGCGCAGTTCTTTGAGTCGACCGACGATTTCTTGCGCCGCATGTCCACGGCCGATTTTCACAATGAGGCCATACTCCTCAAAGGTCAGCGCTCTTTCGCTTTCGAGAAGATAACCACAATGCTCGAGTGCCTGCGCAACCGCACCGTGATGGAGGTCAACATGACGGCCTTAGCCCACAATATAGCCTATTTCCGCCACTTCCTGAAGCCCGGCACCAAGCTGCTCGCCATGGTCAAGGCCTACTCTTACGGCACTGGCTCTTTCGAGATAGCCAAGCTCATGCAGCAGCAGGGGGTGGATTATCTCGGCGTGGCTTTCGCCGATGAGGGCTACGACCTGCGCGAGGCGGGCATCTCGCTGCCCATCATCGTCATGAACCCCGAGGCCCACAGCTTCGACATTATGCTGAAATATGACCTGGAGCCGCAGATCTACGGGTGGGATGTTCTCCAGTCGTTCTCCGAGGCTGTGGCAAAGGCTGGCATAAGCCGCTATGGCGTGCACATTAAGTTCAACACCGGCATGAACCGCTCCGGCTTCGAGACGTCT
Source organism: uncultured Bacteroidales bacterium (assembly GCA_934699135.1). Lineage (GTDB taxonomy): Bacteria > Bacteroidota > Bacteroidia > Bacteroidales > Marinilabiliaceae > W3P20-009. The sequence goes on along the minus strand of CAKUVM010000036.1, from coordinate 12,492 downwards.
GAGGCCGAGGCCGTGGCGGCCAAGCTTCGCCAGCTTGGCAATCTTGACGTGGTCTCAGCCTTCTCGCACCTTGTGGAGAGCGAAGACCCGTCGAAGGATCAGGGCACCCTCCGCCAGATAGCGGACTTCAAGGCTGCCTGCCAGACGTTGAGTGACGGCGTTGGGCACACTCTCCTGCGCCACATTCTCAACTCGGCCGGCATTGAGCGCTTCTCGGAACATCAGATGGAGATGGTGCGCCTGGGCATTGGCCTCTATGGGGTCTCCGCCATAGACAACGCGCGCCTCTGCAACGTGGCCACGCTCAAGTCCTACGTGGCCATGGTGCGCGGCGTCAAGGCGGGTCAGACTGTGGGCTATAACCGCCGCACCGTGCTGAAACGCGACTCTCTGGTGGCCGTCGTGCCAATAGGCTATGCCGATGGCGTGGACCGCAGGTTAAGCAATGGCGTGGGGCGCGTCTTGATAAACGGCTGCTTCGCCCCTGTGGCCGGCAACGTCTGCATGGACATCTGTATGGTGGATGTCACAGACGTGCCTGGCGTCAAGGCGGGCGACGCCGTGGAGCTCTTTGGCGATTCTGACCCAGTGTGGAATATGTCCGACCGCATCGGCACCATCCCCTATGAGATTCTCACGGGCATAGGCAGGCGTGTCAAGAGGGTGTATTTCGTTGAGTAAGAATGTGATATGAAGACCGTCCTCTTGGCCATAGGAAAAACTGACGCGGCATATTTGCAAACGGGCATTGCCGACTATGTGGCCCGGTTGGCGCATTATGCGCCTTTTGAGCTGACGCAGTTGCCCGATGTCAAGAACGTCAAGAGCATGACCGAGGAGCGGCAGAAAGCCGCGGAGGGCAAGCTCATCTTGGCGCAAGTGGAGGCCGGTGATCTGTTGGTGCTCCTTGATGAAGGCGGGCGTCAGTTCACGTCGAGACAGTTCGCGCAGTATTTTGTAAAGGTGGCGACGTCTGGGGTCAAGAGGCTCGTCTTTGTCATCGGTGGCCCCTACGGCTTCTCGCCCGATGTCTACTCGCGCGCCAATGCAAAAATATCACTGTCGCCCATGACGTTCTCACACCAGATGGTGCGTCTCATATTCGTTGAGCAGCTCTATCGCGCCCAGACAATAATAAAGGGCGAGCCTTATCATCACGACTAGCCGAGATCCCGAATGTTGCGAAACATAAGCCGCCGCCCCTCTTGCGCATGAGGGGCGGCGGCTTGTCTTGCGCCATGGCCGTCAGTCAAACGTGATGACGAACGTTGTCTTCATCCGGCCTGTGGTCGAGCGTCGTAGCGTTATGTTGCCATTTGACAGCCGCATTATTTGGCGCGAGACGCTCAGGCCGATGCCGGAGCCGTTGGCTTTGGTTGTGAAGAAAGGCACGAAGATCTGCTCCGCCATGTCGTCCGATATCGCCGGCCCGTCATTTGCCACCTCTATTGTCACAGTGTCGCCCGCCGTGAAGGCGTCCACCGCCACCTGTGAGCCTTCGCCAGACTGCGTTATGGCCTGGCGCGCGTTTTTTATCACGTTGGTCAGCACTTGGCGGATAAGGGCGGGGTCGGCATATAGCATCAAGTCGGACGGGCGAACGCTCACTCTCACTTCGGGGCCTGGCTCGCTCTCGGCCAGAGTCCGCACGTCGGCCAGCATCTCAGCCACACTCACAAGCCTGGGCGCGGGCTTGGGCAGGGCCGTGAAGCGGCGAAAGGCCTCAATAAATCTCATAAGGCCGCTGGCAGAGGAGTGGATGGCCGTCAGGCCGTCTCGCGTTCGCTCCGATAGTTTGTCAGAGTTCAAGAGGGTGTCTGTGAGAGACATCATTGGCGCCATGGCGTTCATGATCTCATGCGTCAAGACGCGGGTGAGGCGCATCCACGACTCCAGCTCCTTGGTGTCGAGGGCCGAGCGTATGTCGTCAAAGGCGAAAAGGCGCAATGTCTTTTGACGGAGTTGCGCCGATGACGCCCTCACGAGCAGCTGCGCCTCTTGCCCCGCCCGCATGAACGAGACGTGACGGCTCTCGCCATCGGTCATGGCCATAAGCTCTTCGCCCAGCCCCGGCAATATGGCCGCAAGTTGGCGCATATGCGTCAAGACGCTCAATCCTAGTATTTTAAGGGCCTCGGCATTCACTTGTTGCACAAAGCCGTCGGCCGATACGGTCACAATCCCCGTGCGCACAGTGCCTACAAGCACGGAGTAGTACAGTTCCTGCTGGGCCAGGCTGACCTTTTCCCTGCGCATAATGTCTGACAGCCGAGCCAGGGCGGCATTGAAAGCTCGCTCCTCGGCCGACAGCCACCGCCCGCCAAAGCGGAGCGAGAAGTCGTTATTGTCCACAGCCTCCACCATCATCTCAAGCTTGTCTGCCGATTTGCGCCCGGCGCGCAGTGTCATCCACGCTCCGTAGGCAGCCGCGCCAGCCCCTGCCGCGGCCCACCCCCATGCCCCGTGGGCAACGCCAAGCGTGGCGCATACTGACCCTGCCGCCACCATGGTCATGCCTGCCGCGGGTCTGCGCAGGAGAGATGACATGAGGTTAGATGCCATAGCGTTTCATCTTGTTATACAGCGTCTGGCGCGATATGCCGAGCCTTTGCGCCACTTGGCTCATATTGCCACCCGAGGCTTCCACGGCGCGGCGGATGGCATCGGCCTCCATCTCGTCTAGCGTGGCAGGGGGCGGGGCTTGTCGCCGTGGCGTCTTGATGGCGTGAGGTGGGGTCAGATCCAAGGCGTCTGGCCCCACAAGTCTTCCATCGGTCATTATCACGGCTTTCTCCATCGCGTGCTCTAGTTCCCTCACGTTGCCTGGCCATGTATATTGCGCCACGGCGTCCCTTGCCTCCGCCGTAAGTCCCGTCACGTCGCGTCCGTAGCGCAGGGCGAATTTGCGTACAAAGGTCTCCGCCAAGGCCACGGCGTCGCCGTCGCGCTCTCGTAGGGGCGGGATGTCAAGCCTTATGGTGTTGACGCGGTAGAGCAGGTCTTCGCGAAATGTGCCGTCGGCGACCATCTGCCACAGGTCCTTGTTTGTGGCGCATATGAGGCGTATGTCCACGTCAACAGGGCTGTTGGTGCCAATCCTCGTCACTTGTCTCCTTTGCAGGGCTGTCAGGAGCTTGGCTTGGAGGTGGGGGGGCAGGTTGCCTATCTCGTCAAGAAACAGTGTGGCCCCGTTCGCGGCCTCGAAATAACCGGCCCTGTCAGAGTCCGCGCCTGTGAAAGCCCCTTTCTTGTGCCCGAAAAGTTCGCTCTCGAACAGAGTCTCCGACACGGCCCCGATGTCCACGCTCACCAGCGGGCGCGAGGCCCTGGCCGAGTGGGCGTGGACGTAATGCGCCAAGACGTCTTTGCCTGTGCCGTTCTCTCCCGTTATCAAGACGTTGGCGTCGGTCTTGGCCACCCTGTCTGCCGCTTTGAGCAGGGTGCGCATGGCGTCGCTGTCGCCCCAATAAACGCCGCCGGCCATCTTTTCTCCCGCGTCAGCCTTTTGTCCCTCGTCGCCCTGACCTGTCAGCAGGGCCTCTTTCAGTCGGTCGTTGTCCCATGGCTTCACCACAAAGTCGTCCGCCCCCTCTTTCAGTCCCCTTACAGCAAGCTCCACATCGGCATAGGCCGTGAAGAGTACCATGCGGGCGTTCGGCCATCGGGCCTTGAATTTGCCGAGCCAGAAGAGACCCTCGTTGCCGTTGTTCACGCCGGCGTGGAAGTTCATGTCTAGCAATATGACGTCGGGAGTCTCGCCACCCAGCGTGGCGTCGGCCGCGTCAGGATTGGGGGCGCAAAAAATGTGCGCAAAGTCATGCTCCATGAGCATTCTGACGCTTTGGAGGATGGCCTTGTTGTCATCCACAACCAGCAGGTTGCCTGAGCGGCGCGGGTTTCTGTCTCTCATTGTCTCAAAATGGCTTGTTTGCGCTATGTGTGTGTGGGGGCTGTATTTCTTCGCGAGCGCATCTACGCCATACCATAGTGCCAACACTGGCTCATAATAACGTGCGCCACAGTAATACAACCCAGTCTCAGAATCCAACTCTTTTTCATTAAACTTCCATGGAGATTCAAAACTCGTCGCGTGTTCATCCACTAAAGCCTCACCGTATGGTTTATAGCATACAAATTGTGTAGCATTGCCGTCTTTGTCTGTGATGTAGCTTGTGCTGCCGAGGTGGTCAGAATGATATAAGAAAACATCTTTCTCTTCTATTCCTTAAGCGTTGTTATAACCAGACCCAGCATTCTCATCTTCTGGGTCGCTTGGCTTTTCATACATCACAGGTGCGCCAGGCGTGCCGCCATAAGGCCTCTTGTATGGCTTCATTGGCCAGCCGGTGGGAACACTATAATCACCTAATGGCTCTATAACGTACTCTCCGTACTTTCCGCTATACTCCGCCTCGCCATAAATACCTTTTGCTGTCGGAGGCCCAGGCGGTATGCCGAGTGCTGCATAGTAGTCGTTTCTTGATTGAGTTATCAAGTTCAATCTTTCCGCATAATCCTTCTGTCCTGCCGTTACGCAAGACATTTGCACGCACAGAAACACACGACCATAGAAGTATGGTCAAGAGCAATATTATATGTTTCTGAACGTTGCGCATTTACTACTAAGTTATTTTCCATTCACAATACAAACTTAAGGTGCGCCGAACGATGGAGCATTAGAAGCTGTTTTGAATTATGTGGAAAGAAATGCTATGTGATGACGTAAACAACTAAAGGTCAGTTGATTAAGAGGGGAAATTTTCGTAACTTTAAGATAGACGAACAATTAAAGTTGTGAAAACTGCCTGCCCGACCAATCTGACCCGATACTTGAAGTTATGGAAAAAGTCATAGACTGCAAAAAGAGGAAGCGGAAAAGGAGCGTGCGGGAGACGCTCCGAGCCCTCTTTTACGTGCTGCGCACGGGCGCGCAATGGAGGTCGCTCCCCGCGGAATACGGGCTCTGGCAGACCGTCTATTATTATTTTCGCAAGTGGCGTGACGAGGGTGTTATCGAGCAGCTGTCCGCGCTTCTGGTCGGCGAGGCCCGCAGGAGGCTCGGCAGGCGGACGGAGCCAAGCCTGGGCGTCATCGACTCGCACAGCGTGAGGACGTCGCACCACGTGGACGCGGACCGCGGCATAGACGGGAACAAGAAGGTGAAGGGGCGCAAGCAACACGTTGTCACTGACAGTCTTGGACTTATCATAGGCGCGGCGGTGCACCCCGCCAACGTCCACGACAGCAAGGGCGCCAGGCTCGTCCTCGACGGGTTGCGCGGGGCGTCCCGCCGCCTCACGAGGATCTTGGCGGACGGCGGGCGCGGGGGAAGTCTGGCCGACAGGGTGATGGAGAGGCTCGGCGCGAGGCTCGAGGTCACCCGGCAGCCCAGGCTGCCGGGCAGGGACTTCGTGCCAGTCGGGCGGAGGTGGATCGTGGAGCGCACTTTCGCATTGATGGAGAACTTCAGGAGGCTGACGATCGACTACGAGTTCCGCTCCGACTCGACCGTCGCGATGATATACCTTGCCAACTGCTACATAGCCTTGAACAAGGTTCTCAAACACGCTCCCTGAATAAATTCAAAACAGCTTCTCAGTCATCCATATCCTGTTTAAGTTCGCCCATTTTACGAAATCATATTTTGACACAAAAATTGATATAGGAATTCTATTATGATAATGATTCACTAAATACGTTGTATACTCTTCTTTTATACGTTGTAACCTTTCAGTAGAATCATCTACGAACAGAGGAGGATTTTCATAGCATTTCTGAAAAGTCATATTATTCTTTCTTATCGTGTTTAATAATTGATTTTGCATATTGACAGAATGTTTAGCTCGAGAACTATTAACGAAAACAACATCCGTAATTCCACAAAGAGAGTCGACATACACCTTTATTAAGGTTGATTTACTGTCGTTTAATATCCAACAAGTCGAATCAGTTCCGAATGTTAGGAGTAATGCTCTAAACAATTTTTCTTCATTTACATCAACGCACGAATCGCCATACGAAACTAAATCTTGGGCGTTACAGATGCTCAATGAACTCATTATCGAAATTAGCACAACACTTATTCTATTAATAAAAGAATAATATATATTTATCATATGACGACTATTCATAAGTCTCAGTTACAATTTTTATTAGAAGGTTAGGAGCTTTATTAGTCTGTTTCCAATAGTGGCCATTTCCGATTCTGTTATTCTTGTTGTACTCCGCATATGATTTTTCTGCAGATTTATATTTTTGAACAAACTCATCGGAATTAACAATTGACGGCATCAACGCTCGACCTTCGGAATCATTCAACATATTATTCTCTAAATAATCGTAAAAATCATCCATTCCACTTGATGCTTTTGATTTTGCAAACTCAGACGCATATACAAAAACCTTTGCCTCAAATTCTCTATTGCAATCTTCGTTATTCTCAAATTGTAGTGCGTGGAATAATTCCTCAGTTATAGCTCCCTCTTTAATTGTTGATAGATTCTCATTGATTATTATAGAATTATTTTCAGGATTAAATTGAGCATCTACTACACCATTTGTAGACGTTGCCGTTGCGCCAAACACAATTGTATACTCTATTGATGATTCTTCCAATTTCGAATATAGCTTAGAGAATAAAGGACTGCTTTGGGCTGCGGATATTGTTTTGTTATACAATGATTGTTGTTCACTAGTAGTATTTGCACCAAATACTATCTTATTTCCATCCTGATCCACCAACTTCACAGGATTCCCCGCACAATACACATACCCACCCATACTTGGGTACTTCTCCGCCAGCGCGTCCACCCCATACCACATCGCCAACACCGGCTCATAGTACCTCGCCCCATAGTAATAAAGCCCTGTCTCAGCATCTAATTCTTTTCCATTAAACTTCCATGGCTGTTCGCAGGTTGTGTTATGTTCATCCACTAAAGCCTCACCGTATGGCTTATAGCTTACAAACTGTGTGGCACTGCCGTCTTTGTCAGTTATATAGCCAGTAGAGCCGAGATGGTCTGAGTGATAGTAATAGATGTCCTTTTCTTGAATGCTTTCTGCGTTCGAGTACCCATAGCCTGCCTCAGAATCTTCTGGGTCTGATGCTTTCTGATACATCACAGGCGGTCCTGGCGTGCCGCCATACGGACGTTTGTATGGCTTCATTGGCCAGCCAGTGGGAACACTATAATCACCTAATGGCTCTATAACGTACTCTCCGTACTTTCCGCTATACTCTGGCTCGCCATAAATGCCTTTTGCTGTTGGCGGTCCGGGCGGAATGCCGAGTGCAGCGTAGTAGTCGTTGCGAGATTGCGTAATGAGGTTTAGGCGCTCTGCATAGTCCTTTTGCCCTGCCGTCACACAAGCTTTAGAGGCATCGTAAAGGTTGTTGAACTCGCCTGCGCCTATCTTGCTCGCAATGCGTTGGCTGCCTGCATAGTAGTGTTTTGTGAAGCGGTCGGCATTAACTACCATATACGGGCTCACGTACATCGTCCAGTTGTCCTTGTCGTGCCACAAAATGCCTTGCGGTGCGCCGTTTACGAAAGCAACTGTCGTTGGTCCGTGGCTCTTGACGACGCGTTCGCCAGCGTGGTTGTAAGTATATCTTGAAACGTAGCCATCATCGCCAAGCGTCTGCAAGCGATTCTCCTCGTCCCACTGCATCACGCGGAGCGTGTTGGCTGTGGTGTCCTCTACTGAAATGGGGTTGCCGTTGGCGTCGTAAGTGAAGAGTTTGCCGCCTGCGCTACTTACTGCGTTCGGGTGGTTTGGCGTGTTGTATTCGTATGTTACCGAGTCTTTCTGCAACGGGTTACTCATCACGTCGTAGCGCATAAGCAACTCGTAATTCTTGTCCTTGACTTTCCCGCTTGCGCTGATCAGGCGGTTGAGTTCATCGTATGCGTATGTGTGGCTGTATGCGCCTCCAATCTCACCCGTTGGAGCGGCAGCGTTAGAGATGCCGAGTATGTTGTCGACATTGTCGTATTTGTAGACGTTCTCCATCATCTTTATGCCATTGCTTGTGAGGCTCATGGTGTTCAGATGGAGGCGTTTCTCATCGTAATCGTACTTCGTTTCTGTGCCGTTGCCCATCTTGCGCCAGGTCAGGTTGCTGTATTTGTCGTAGCGTTGCTCGGCTATGAGAGTCTGCCTGTCGCCACCCTTCTCTGTAGTTATAGAGTTGAGGTTTCCGCCTTTGTCGTACGCATAACTTACCACCTCTCCGTCTGGATAGGTCATCGTGTTGATGCGGTTCCAGCTGTCGTAATCAGCCTCCCAGATATATGTGCGGATATTTGTCTCAGCAAGGATAATCGACTTGATAGTCTTGGTCACCTCGCCAAGTTTGCCATAGTAGTACGCCTCGCCGCCGCTGCCATCTTCGACAAGCTTGAGGCGTCCTGCGCGGTTATATTTCGTCTCGCTCGCGTCGCCGTAGGTGTATGTGACGCGGTTGTAGATGTTCTTCGGGTAGATTATCTCGCTCAGGCGCTCGTAGTCGTAGGTGTACTGTATCTTGCCGTTAGCGGTGCGCAAGTTCGGCGTCTGCTTGGCTGTCATATTGCCTGCCGCGTCGTACTCAAAAGTAGTCAGTCCCGCGTCAGGGTGGTTCACTGAGGTCTTGCGTCCTAAGCCATCGTACTCATAGGTCGTTACCTCTTTGTTCGGGTGGATTACGGAGAGCAGTTCACCAATAGCGTTATAGTAGAAGATCGTCTCAAACTCTTGTCCGTCGGCATGTTGCACGGTCTTGCGGTCCTTGCCGCGAATGTCTTTATAGCTATCCGTTACGTGTCCGTTTGCATCCGTTTGAACAGTCTTCAGGTACCCCTCAACAATCGAGTAAGAAGCAGTCGAAGCCGTGCCATCAGGCAACGTCTCCTTCACTGGGCGATCTTGAGTGTCGTACTCTGTAATGGTCGGATTGAGAATGTCGCTCGTGTTGAGTGCGGTCGTGTTGTCAGTCACAGGCTGTACTTCGGCTATTTTGCGTCCGAAAGCATCGAACTCCGCCACGCCCGAAGCTATCATCACCTCCTTGCCATCAACCACACCGCTCTTCTTGGTCTGTATGGCCCGCCCTAGGTTGTCGGTGAAGAGGTAAGTAACTATCGAGTTCTTTGTCTTGGCGTCATAATTTGTTGTCTTGGCAATGTGGTTTTTGTCGTCGTACTCAATGCCTATTGTCGGCAGTCCGCCCGCTTCAATCTCGTATGGCGCAGCAACGCTTGTCAAGCGCCCGCGGCTGTCGTAGGTGTAGCGCATCTCATTGCCGTTGATGTCAGTGTGTTTGGTGGGTGCGCACCACTTCAAATCGTATTCAGTGCTTGAGCTATAGCCGAAAGCATCCGCCACGCTCGTTACGAGGGTGTGGTGCGTATCGTCGTAGGTGTACGAGCGGAAGAAACGCTGTCCACCCGCATTCTGCGGACGAGTGAGTTTGGTCACGTTGCCATACTCGTCGCGCTCCATGTCGAAGGTTGCCGTCACGCCGTCAGCAAGCTGGGCAATTTGCGTGAGGTCGCAAACGCCGTTCACCTGCGAAGTGGTGTGGCGAAGCGTCTTGCCGTCCGCGCTTACATTGACATCACACGGGCGTGTGTAGATGTTCTTGTCGCTTAGCGAATGGTATTTTATCTCCGTCGTGTAGCTGTCGAGAGGCGTCGTGCTGGTGTAGCTCGCGACGTTGCCACGCTCGTCGTAGGCGTAGCTTTCCGATATGCTTAGGCTCTCCGTGCCTTCGTAGGTGGTCGTCTTTGTTTGGCTCGGGGCGACAAAAAGCGATTTGCCGTCGTGAACGGATTTCTTAGCGTAGGTGTTCTCTGTCTTGCTTATCAAGCTGCTGTCCGCCGAAGTGACCGTGGTCTCCTTGACGAGGTCGCGTGTCTCGTATGCGCGGTTGTCGTAGACCTGAGCCGTGGTGCGATATGGCTTGTCGCCATTCTCTGTGTCGAGCTGTGTGCTTTTCACCTCTCCGAAACCGAAGAAGTCGCGCTCACGGCGGTCGTAGTAGCCATCGTTATACTCAAAGGCTGTCGCAAAACGTGTCGCGCCGTTGCGCTTGTCACCGCCCTCGGTGGTCACGCGGCCCATCACCCAGCGGCTCTGCGGCTGGTCATAGGTGTTGCCCGTGCGGGCGTAGTCGATAGTCGCCCTTGCGCCGAGAGGCGATGTGATGCTGCGCAGAAGGTTGGTGCGTGATGCTTGATTCCTACGAACTATAATGTCACCTGAAGTTCCCGCTTCAACCATATCAATATAGCCATCGCCATCAATATCTAATAGTTGGTGCTCTGTGCGGCTGAAACTGTTTGACAAGGAACCCGTGACATTTGGTGTTACGTAAACACTAAATCCGAATATAGTACCAATTTTTACTGGTACAGCTGTGTTGACATAAGTCGTATTGGCAACAGATGTACTTGCGCTGGCTGTCAAAGCGAGGTCTACATAGTCATCGAAACCTATTCCGTTGTTAAATGCGACTTGACTACCATTAATTTTATCAGGCAAACCATCACCATCAACGTCTTGTATGATATAACTGTCTTTATTGTCACTCGAGGTAGTATTTGTGCCAAAGCCTATCGAAGCATATCCCACGATAGGTATACTAACGCCACCTCCTGCTGCCTTATTCTTGGATGAACTCTTGCGAATAGCTTCCTGACCATAAACAGTAGCTTCAGTAAACGCTCCTCCTTTACCAAAACGAACAGTCCCGTCAGAGTAGACAATATCAGGCAGACCATCACCATTGATGTCCATCATGTCACGCACAGCCTCATCTTCGCTTTTTGAGAAGTTGCCACTTATACTAACAGCACTTTCCGATGCACCTGCGAGTTCAACAGAACAGTCTTGCAAACCCTTAGTTCCTGTGCTTTTGTTGTTTTTCGCGGGAGCCTTCGATTTTGTAGATCCGCTGTTTCCTTCCTCATCATCAGTTGGCGATGTTGACGCAGAGGCTCCTGCTGATGTGGATTTAGCGCTACCATTGGCACTATTCAAGCCATTAGGCATTGTGCATTGCTCATCATTAGTTCGCCCGATCATGTTCGTAATGCGACCCGTCATTTCACCTCCTGACGCATAGAGCCAATCAGGGAAACGGTCACCATTAATGTCCATGACTGCTACTTGGGTCAACGTCTCGGATTTGCTTCGTGATTGTCCACCATTAACACCAAGTCCTGCCACACTAAAGCTGCCATTGAAAGATGTACCATGATTCTCGCTCTTTGTGTATGGAGTGACTGACGCCAAACTACCAATGCCGTAGGGATGAGTATCCGTTTCTACAACAATCTCTGCCTCGCCCATACGCGACGTGCACAGACCAAAGGCCGTTATAAAAATATTGTCATTCTCGCCACGCCAACGACAGTGTTCAGCATCGTAAGCCATAGCCTTTAGCGGATTACCTGCAGTAAGACTACTAATGGCATCGCGATCCTTGAGGGTGCTTTCATCGACGTTGTATTCTTCAGGATTATACGTCAACTTCTCGGCGTCAATTTTTTCTACCTCCCCGTCCCATGCAAATTGCCCCCAACCGCGGTAAAGAGCACCTAATTCTGTGTGGGCATATTTAGAACTGACACCAGCCGCTATTTTATCGATGTCCACGTTATAGTGAACTGTCCATTTTACGTTGTGATGTATGGTGTCGCCACTAACTGTTTTCTCTAAATATGTATCGTCATGATGCTCATACATATCACGAGAGAAGCGGACATACGCGCCTCGTTGATGTTCGATATTTCGGACTTTGAGTAGAAGTTTATGTTTATCTTCTTGCCTATTTTGGTTGTAGGCAAAAGGAATGGAGCTCCAAAGTAATTTTTGCCTTCGATTGTTTCCCGTCCTGAATGGAATACTCCGTCAGCGTCAGCGAGAACAAGCAACATCTCCGTGGATGTACTATCACACGTGTAGCTATCTATTTTTAGTATAGCATTGGCAGTTACATCATCAGTATATTCATTGCTGACAGAGGATTTATATAACTTCCATTTTTCGCTAGGCTGATTTGTTTCAAAGGTTGTATCGACTACGGTTTTGTCTGTATTCTCCGCAATATCAATGTCTTTAAGTATGTATGATGACTCGACCTCTATCGGTTTATTATACAACTCGACAATCTCTGGCGCAGCATACATTGTCGTGATGTCTTTACCATTTGTTATATCGACGTAAGGGTGCCATTCGATGGCGCTCCAATCAAGCGGAGCATCGCTTCGAATGTAAAAGTCTAACGAGATAGTATCGCCTGCAGCAACGCTAATGTCCTTTTTATATTGTGACTTGGTAGTCTCAAAAGTTGCTAGTCTTGAAGCTTTAAGCGTTGTTTGCCAAATAGTAGAAGTAGCTTGTTTTGAAGAAGATGCTTCAACAGCAAGTACGACATCACCGCGCAATTCTCTTTTAGAGACTGGCATATTCAACGTAGCAGAGCATGGTCCTGCAAGAATGACT
>CAKUVM010000035.1 GCA_934699135.1 uncultured Bacteroidales bacterium | reverse complement strand
GCTTCTATGATTCCATGCTCCGTTTCGCTGAGAAATATGAGTTTCCGCGGCACGGGGCCGTAGTCAATGCGCTCACGACGGCTGGCATCAAGGTGGCGTACTTTTTTGCGCTCGCCCGATGCGTGGCCATGCGCTCCCTGGAAGGCAAGAGGAGCTTTGAGCAGCCGCAGGACGTGGCCATTTTCTCAGACTCCGACGTGACCGCGTTGGCGGGTCGGCTTAGGGGGCGCGGCATTGATGTCTCTGTCGGCAAGTATGGGCAATTGGCAGACTTCAATGATGTCCCGGACGCCGTGCTGTTCTCTCTGGATGGGGATATTGATTTGGCCATCAGGTATATGCGCAGCCGATATGGCCAATGCCTTTTCGGCTTTTACAATGTAGACAATGGCGATGCCTTGGTCTACTTCAACAACAGGTGTCACAAACTCTGAGACGGCGTACGAGCCAGTAGGCATAAAGGCGAAAGGATGAATAGTCCTTTATTGCGTTTCTCGTCCATTATTGCGCTAGTTCGGGGCCGGCAGAAGGCCAAGTGTTCAAAATGACGCCAAGTCCGCCCGCTTCTCGCTGATGTTGACTACCTTTGCCCGAATCGTAGCCATCGCGAATGGCGCAAATCATAAGCCTGGAGCGACCAATCCGGCTCCCTGACGTTAGCAATCGTTTTGCGCCGATTATAAAGAGCTCGACTGCCAAAGATATGAAGATTGTGCCATGAAGAACCGACTTATTGCTATGCTTTTGTCCCTCGCCGCCGTGGCGCAGTGGGCATGGTGCCAACCGAACCAGTTTTCCGACCCTGCGGCCAGCAAGGCCTTTGCTGATGTCTTCTTGATAGACAAGGCCGCTTTCGCCAGAGACATAGCCAAAGTCACAGACAAGGCGAAAGCCGCCTATTTGCGTGAATACATGGCCCTTATGAACTATACGGCGGCCAACAGCCAAGAAAATTACGATGCCTATATAGACGCTTCCGACGCCGCATTTGACGCCGCCGGCGGATCGAAATATGAAGAGAACCTACTCTGCCAACTGCACATACACAAGTGCATGGTCTACATATACAGCGGCAGCCTGCTCAGCGGGGGGCTTCAGTTTTGGAAATCATACAGGTTTTTCAAGGAGGCGGAAAAAAAGTATCCCTCGTATGACGGCCAGATGCCGTTGCGGGGGCTGTATAACATCCTTTTTGCCCAGATTCCGGAGAAGTGGAAGAGCCTGAAGGGGCTGTTGGGCCTTGGTGAGGGAGATACCGAGTTGGGATTTCGTCAGATTGAGCAATATAGGAAAAAAGTTGAGGGCGTCGGCGGGGTCAGTGACGAGGCCGTGCTGTTCTCTTTCGCCAATATGTTTTTCAGTCATGACCAGAACTTGCCGAGCAACCTTATGGAGGCCATAAAAGTCAATGAGGCACCGGTGATTCGTTACGCCTACATCCTCAGTTGCGGCCGATGTCAAAACGGGGAGGCCGCTACGGCCTCACTAGACGCCACCTCCGAGGCCATGATGAACAGATTTCCGCTCCTCTTCCACCAAAAAGGGAAATACGCCCTGCGCAGGGAGCAGCCCGATGAGGCCATACGATGGGCTAGCCGGTTCGTGAACGTATACCACGGAGTCTCCAACCGCAACGGCGCATACCTTGAGATGGCCTACGCCTACATATTGAAAGGAGACAGGGCCAAAGCCAGGCAGATGGCCGAGAAATGCGGGACGTTAGGCTCCGACTTCGACATTGACCGCCGCGCGATTGAAGAGGCCTCGAGGGCCATGAGCGTGTCTGAGCCAATGCTCCGTGCGAGGTTACAGTTTGAGTATGGCCGTTTTGAACGGTCGTTGCGGACTCTCAAGTCGTTCTCTCCCACCAAGGCCGACAGACCCGAATACAACTTCCGCCTGGCCAGAGCCGAAGACCGGCTTGGCAATATCCCCGCCGCCATCAGGCTATATGACGCGACCATAGCCCAGTCGGCTGGCAGCAAGCGATATTTCGGGCCCTACGCCGCAGTCCATGCGGCCGACATCTGCCTGGCGCGCGGAGACCGGCGTGAAGCCTTGAGCTATTTGGCGAAAGCCAAGCAGATGAATAATGGCGAGTATAAGAAAGAGCTTGACCAACGAATTGAGCTGACCGAGAGTGTGGCGAAAAAACAGAAGTGACTCAACAAAACAAAGAAACAATCATGCGTAACGTGCTAATATGCATAGCCCTATGGCTCACCGCTGTGACCGCGGCCTTGGCGCAGACGCCTCAACGCCCCGTGCCTCAGCGACTTGTCAACGACTTGGCCGGGCTTATGAACCCAGACAAGGCCGAGGCGCTTGAAGACTCGCTCGTGAGGTTCAGCCGCGCCACGTCTACCCAGGTGGCCGTGGTGACCGTCTCTAGCCTAGGGGGGCGCGACATTGCAGAGTTTGCGCAAGAGCTTGGCGAGAAGTGGGGCGTCGGGGACAAGAAAAAGGACAACGGCGTTGTCATAATTGTCAAGCCAAAAAATGATGATGGGCGCGGCCAAGCTTTCATTGGCACCGGCTATGGTCTCGAGGGCGCATTGCCGGACATCACGTGCACGGCCATAGTGCGCGACAAAATGATCCCACACTTCAAGAACAATGACTATTCCGCGGGCATTGAGGCGGGAGCCGTAGCGGTGATGCGGGCTGTCCGAGGGGAATATTCGGCCGATGGAGAAGAAGAAGACGCCGCGGTCGCCGCCTTGTGCCTGGCTCTTGCCGCCATCTTTGTCGTTGTTGTACTTGCAGTTGTCCTTGGCTCTTCCAACAATTCGCAAACTGGGGCCGATGGCGGCCACATCTCGTGGGGAGGGTTGGACGCGGGCGGCAATGCTCATACCTCGTCATCCATCGGCGGCATTGGCGGCTCCGGCGGTATCAGCTTCGGAGGATTTGGCGGCGGGCATTTTGGCGGCGGCGGTGGCGGTGGTAGCTGGTAAGGTAGGCAATACGTCTCGCCACGCCCTTTCTATGCTTTAGCCGCTTTAGCCTCCCCCGCATATATGATGGCGGGTAGGGAAAAGGAAGAGGGTCCGCGACCTAGGCCGCGGACCCTCTTTAAATTGTCAGCTGTGGGGCGTCAGCCCCAAACCAAACTACTCTGCAACGGCAGCAGCGGTGCTGTCTGCGGGAGCGGCGGTGCTGTCTGCGGGAGCAGCGGTGCTGTCCTTGGCGCAGCAAGCCTTTGCGGAGTCTTTGGCGCAGCAAGATGCGGCAGCCTCAGTGTTCTCAGTCTTAGCGTTGTTGCCGGAGCAAGCAACGAGCATAGCAGCAACAGCTGCAATAGCGAACAGATTCTTCATAATAGTTTATTTGATTAATGTTGTTCTGTATCACCCTTGTGAAACAACGCAAAGTTAATCTTTCGTCTAACTAATTGGTCATATGGCCAGATTATTTTTTAGTTAAAAAGCCATAAAGCGGGTCTTCTTTGAAACAATTCTCACGAAGTGCCGTGCCAGGGAGGGGATATGACGGCATCATAAGTCTATGAAGCAACCCTATTGTGTTGATTTATAGGGCGGACGTTGGCCTCGGACAGAATATTTTAGCTACATTTGCGCCCTGTAAGTCGTCTTGGCGCAGATCAATGGCCGTGAACAAGATCAAATATAACGACGTGAGGCGAAACTCCGTCAGCATAACCTTGAGTGACAGGGAGTTGGCTGCTATAGACGAATATTGCGCCCTTTTCAAGAAAAAGTCGCGCTCGGCCGTGATACGCGAGGGGGCGGTGCGTTTTGCCATGGAGCACATCATAGACCGCCGCACAAGCCTATTCCCCGACCAAATGTCAGAGCTTGACGCTGACGGCGACGCGTCCGCCACGTCGCACAGGCGCAATGCGGCGTCCGACGCTATGCCGTCGCTCTTCGACTTCGTTGATGATGAAGGGCTGTGACCCGAACCACCACATTACACAATAATGACAAAGACAGAAGAGAACGGCAAGGTGTATTACACCATTGGCGAGGTGGCTGACATGCTGGGTGAGACAGAGAGCTGCGTCAGATATTGGAACCGTGAGTTCGCCAGCTATGTCAAGCCCCACAGAAACAAGAAAGACAACCGCCTCTTCACTCCGAGAGACATCAGTTCATTGCGTTCAATCCGTTACTTGCTGCGCGAGCGCGGGATGACGATAGCCGGCGCCAGGGAGTGCCTGGCTGCCGCCAGACGCACCAAGAGGGACCCTATGGCCACCGATGTGGCAGACACGTCGCTTGCGGTGAAGTCTGAAGTGATTGGCAAGTTGGCGGAGATAAAATCCATGTTGACGCAGATATCATCATACCTATGAACATGGCGACACAGACCGAGAACCCGTCATACGCCGTGGCCGACGCCATTGCCGCGCTAGACTCCGTATTCCCCCTCGCCACGCAAGACGGCTGGGACAATAGCGGCCTGCTGGTGGGCAATGCGGCGGACGCCCTGAGAGGCGTCATGCTGTGCGTGGATCTCACGCCCGATGTGGTGGAAGAGGCCGCCAGAAAAGACTGCAACCTCGTGGTGAGCCATCACCCAATAATGTTTCGCGGCCTCAAGAGGCTTACGGGCTCCACGCCAGAGCAGCGCACCGTCATCGAGGCCGTGAGGCGCGGCGTGTGCCTTGCCGCCTTCCACACGCCGGCGGACAAGAGCCCCGAGGGCACAAGCGGCAGCGTGGGGCGCATGCTAGGCCTGCGAGGCATGGAGGTGCTTGTTCCAGAGAGGGACTCGCTGTGCAAGGTGGCCACTTACGTGCCATTGGCGCAGGCGCAAGACGTGGCCGACGCCATGAGCCGCGCCGGGGCGGGCCACATCGGGAATTACAGCCACTGCTCGTGGTCAGTCTGCGGCGAGGGGCAATTCAGGGCGGAGGACGGGGCCAATCCCTACGTCGGAGCGTTGGGAGAGCTTCATCATGAGGCCGAGGCTCGCGTGGAGGCCATCTGCCCCAAGAGACTGGAGGGCGCAGTGGTGCGGGCCGTGACCCGGGCGCACCCCTACGAGGAGCCTGCCATTGACGTCTTGCCGCTGTCCAATGCCAACGCCAGGCTTGGCTACGGCGTGGTCGGCAATCTGGAGAAGCCGCTGTCTGAGTCAGCTTTCCTGAGCGTACTCAAAGAGAGGCTGGGGTGTGGGACAATCCGTCATGCCGGGTCGCGCCCTTTGATCAGCAGAGTGGCCATATGCACCGGCAGCGGGGCCGAGTTCGCGGCCAACGCCATAAAGGCCGGCGCTGACGCGTATGTGACGGCCGACGTCAAATATCATCAGATGGCCGATGCCGCGGCGGAAATCTTGGTGGCCGATGTCGGGCATTATGAGAGCGAATCGGTAGCTAAGAGCGTTTTTAAGGCAATATTGACAAGAAAATTAGCTAATTTTGCCCATTACGAAGTGTACAGGGAGTCGAACCCGATAAAATATTACTAATAAACAATATGGCAAGCAGCGAACAGACAACTGGCAAGGAGATGCCCATTGAGCAGAAACTCAAGGCTCTCTACGACCTCCAGCAGGTGAGTACGAAGATTGACAAGATCCGCACCATGAGGGGGGAGCTGCCCCTTGAGGTTGAGGACCTCGAGGACGAGATTGCCGGTCTCGAGACCCGCGTGGGCAACTTCAACGACGAGATAAAGAGGCTTAACGCCCAAGTGGTAGAGCATAAGAACAAGATTAAGGAGGCCGAGAGCCAAATTAAGAAATATGAGGAGCAGCAGAACTCCGTGAGGAAC
Source organism: uncultured Bacteroidales bacterium (assembly GCA_934699135.1). GTDB lineage: Bacteria > Bacteroidota > Bacteroidia > Bacteroidales > Marinilabiliaceae > W3P20-009. The sequence goes on along the minus strand of CAKUVM010000035.1, from coordinate 10,090 downwards.
AACAGGGAGTTCGATGCCATCTCGAAAGAGATTGAGTACCAGGATCTAGACCGTCAGCTTAGCGAAAAGCGCATACGCGAGTTCACTGCGGAGATTCATCGCAAGCAGGAGCTGCTTGACGACGCCCGCGCCCGCATTGAGGAGCGCGACCACGACCTGGAGAACAAGAAGGCCGAGTTGGACACCATTGTGGCTGAGACGCGCCAAGAGGAGGAGGCTCTTGAAAAGCAGGCCGAGGAGATCAGCAAAGGCATTGACGAGCGTTCCCTCGCAGCCTTCAACAGAATCCGCAAGAACGCGCACAACGGCCTGGCCGTCGTGACCATCCAGCGCGGTGCTTGCGGCGGATGCTTCAATCACATCCCGCCCCAGAGGCAGTTGGACATCCGCCTGCACAAAAAGCTCATCATCTGTGAATATTGCGGCCGAATTCTTGTTGACGACGGCTCACAGCAGGGCATTGACGACGGCACCCCCGCTCCAAAAGACAAGTAGTCCGCCCGGCGGCTCCCTAACTCCCGACGCTGTCATTTTGCCATGATGATAGAGATTGACGGCAAGGTCATCAGTACAGAGATTTTCCGCCGTCGCTTCGTGTGCGACATCAGCCGCTGCAAAGGCACTTGCTGCTACGATGGCGACTCAGGAGCCCCGTTGGAGGATGATGAGCTCCGAAAGTTGGAGGAAGCGATCCCCGCGGTGCGCCCATTGCTCAACAGACAGGAACTTGACGAGATTGAGCGTCAGGGGCTGTGGGTGAGAGACCGAGACGGCGACCTTGTCACTCCCATCATAAACGGTTGCGAGTGCGTCTACTCCAACAGCGAGGCGGACGGGACGTGGACTTGCGCCATAGAGAAAGCCTTCTTAGCGGGAAAGACTGCGTGGCGAAAGCCCATATCGTGCCATCTCTACCCCATACGCGTCAAGAAATATAAGCGGTGCGAGACCTTGAACTTCCATGAGTGGGAGGTCTGCAAGCCGGCCTTGGAACTGGGCGAAAAAATAGGCAAGCCCGTCTACCAATTTCTCAAAGAGCCTCTTATTGCCAAATATGGAGAGCGGTTTTTCCAAGACTTGGAGCAAGTGGAGGAAGAACTGAAGAGGCAAAACGTCATTTAGTGATACATAACAACACAACATACCTACATAAGAACCATTGATATATGGGAAGAGCGTTTGAATATCGTAAGGCCCGCAAGCTGAAGCGTTGGGGCAATATGGCCAAGACGTTCACGAAGCTTGGCAAGGAGATCATCATAGCCGTCAAGGCAGGCGGCCCCGACCCTCACTCTAACTCAAAGCTTCGCGCCATCATTCAGAACGCCAAGGCGGAGAACATGCCTAAGGAGAACATTGAGCGCGCCATAAAGAAAGCCACCAGCAAAGACCAGGCGGACATCAAGGAGATGGTCTACGAGGGTTACGGCCCCCACGGCATCGCCATCCTCATCGAGACCGCCACTGACAACACCAACCGCACCGTGGCGAACATCCGCAGCTACTTCACCAAGCTCGGCGGCACCCTCGGCACGTCTGGCAGCGTCTCTTTCATGTTCGACCACAAGAGCCTCTTCAAGGTCAAGAACAAAGAGGGTGTGAACCTCGAGGATCTTGAGCTAGAGCTCATTGATTTCGGCGTGTCGGAGATCTTCTTGGATGAGGAGGACGACCTCATAAATATCTATGGTGAGTACGAGTCTTTCGCACAGATTCAGAAGTACTTGGAGGATAACGGTTTCGAGATTGTCAGCGCAGAGTTTGTCCGCATCCCGACAGATACCAAGACTCTTGCCGATGACGAGGTGGCTGGCGTTGTCAAGCTCCTTGCCAAGTTGGAAGAGGATGAGGATGTCACGAACGTCTATCACACCATGGCCAACGATATTCCAGACGAGGAGTAGAAGTGGGTCCCCCGCGCTCGCCGATAGACTAGCGAACAGCGGCGCGCATTGCAAATGGCGTTGTGCGCCGTTTGCTCCTAGGCTCAACCGAGTGCCTCATGGATAAGAGAATCTATGCACTGAGACGGAATATTAGTGCGCAACCGTTTGTGTTTTTGGCAGAAAGAGCGTATATTTGCGCCATCTTAATAACACACACAATATATCTATGTACCTCGACAAAGAGAAGAAGCAAGAGCTCTTCGGTCAGTACGGAAAGTCTAACACTGACACTGGTTCCCCAGAAAGCCAGATAGCATTGTTCTCGTTCCGTATCAACCACCTTACTGAGCATATGAAGCTCAACAAGAAAGATACTGCAACGAACTACTCGCTGAAGAAGATGATCGGTCGCCGCCGTCGTTTGCTTGACTACCTCAAGAGCCGCGACATTGAGCGCTACCGCGACATTGTCAACAAGCTTGGCCTTCGCAAGTAGAGCAGGACGACTTTCGCTCTTGCGAAAAGAAAGAGGCGATTTGGAGCTTTATGCTCCAAGTCGCTTTTCTCGTTTTTATGAGGTAATGGTGGCGCGCACAGTGCGAAATGGCCTAGCTCTAGCATTTTGCCTTTATTGGCTAGTTCATTCGGTTCGAAGAATACTCAAAGGGACAAAAAAGCCCCCGGCCGAGCCATTTGGGTAGAGCCGGGGGCGTTGGTTCGATGTGGGGGAATGACCTATGACTTTAGTGTCAGATATTTCCAATCAGTCTCTTGATAGGCCTCAATAGAACCCGCGGGGACTTTCATCACCGCATCCACAGGCAGAGACTTTATGGCCTTAGCTCCCAAATATTGTGGCTTCGGGTTTCTGTTGGTTATCCTGAAGATAGTGGATGACGTGAACGCCCGTTCGCTTATGTAGTTCACAGATGCTGGGATGTCTATGGCCTCAACGCCTTTGCAGTAGCAGAATGCCGCATTGCCCACAATCTTCACGCCATCCGGGATGACGTATTGCCCGCCGCGCCCGCAAGGGTAGGAGATGAGTATCTTTGCCGTGTTGTTGAACAGGACTCCATCTTTGCTAACGAACTTTGCGTTGCCTTCCTCCACAACGTATTCTTTCAGCCTCCGGCACAGAGAGAATGCCATGCACCCTATATGAGATACACTGGCGGGAATGCGCGCCTCGTCAATGTCGCAGTCAAAAAAAGCTTGTGTCTCTATTTTTTGCAGCCCGCTTGGCAATGCCGCCTTTTTGAGCGTTCGGCAATGAGCGAAAGCACTGGCTCGGATTGTCTTGAGGGTGGATGGCAGTCTCACTGCCGAGAGGCTTCCGCAGTCTGCGAAAGCCTCGTCGCCAATTGTCTCGAGTCCTTCCGGAAGTGAGATGCGAGCCAGATTGGAACAATGGGCGAAACAGCCGCTTTCTATTGTTTTGACATTTTGGGGGATGATGACATCGACAAGAGACGTGCAGTAGCTGAAGGAGTTGCGCCCGAGCTTGGCGACGCTATCGGGAAAGGCGATCCCCGTGATGCCAACGCAATTGACAAAAGCCCTGTCTGCCACGCTTGTCACGGCGAAAGTCTCTCCGTCATGACTCACGGTGACGGGAATCGTGAGCTGTCCCGTTTGTGGCGTTCCATTGACGCAACCGCAGGCGGCAACGGTCTTGGATTTGGCATCCGTTACCGTATATTTTAAGTTTCCTTCAATGAACATGACGTCATCTTATGAGAGGCGGGGTGCCATTGTCATCATTGGCGAAAAACCCGCTTGAGCGTCAAATATACAATAAAGGGAGTAGCTGGCAAAGCGGGTTTGGCTGAAGCTGCGGTTTTGCCTCGTCTTTTTTGTCATATTGTGGCAGACCCAACGTTCTATTTGTGAAAATAGGTCTATAGGGAAGGAAAAGCCACCGTCAGTGCTGATGGTGGCTTTTGGAGTGTCGCGGCGCAGTGTTCAGCGGAGTTTCTTATTCCATTTGCTGATGATCTTTAGTGTCGACTTGTCTGAGTTGAAGACGGAGTTGAGGCCTTGCGCCTCTTGCGCCGGGTCTCCCGTGTAAGGGTCTCCCACCCGCCAGTCGTCATGCTCCGGGGTGGCCTCTCCGCCCCATCCCCAGAAGTTGCAACCGGCAAAGAGGCCGCCTTTTTTGCGGGCGTCGGAGATCAGGCCGAACACGTAGTCATAGTAGTCGTCTCGCACGGAGGTCTGCGCTTCCTTGCTGAAAGAGAATCCATCTCTCGGAAACCCGAACTCCTCCATGACCAACGGCTTGCGCAACCTCTGGCTCACGGCCAAGTGTTGGTCTATGTAGTCTTTTGTGTTTTGGCATGCTCGCCCCAGATCCTCTCGCAGGTGGCGGGCTCGCGCCCATCCCCAGTTATATGGCCAAAGGTGGATGTTCATGTAATCCACGTTTTTGTCTGCGCAGATATGCTCATACAGGTTCATATCACCCTCGCATCCCCACGAGCCCTCGCTGCCGATGCTTATGAGGTGGTTGCCGTCTAGGCTGCGGATGAGTGCCGAGGTCTCGGCAAGCCATGCCGCGAACGGCGCCTTGGCCTCTTGGCTGAAGGCGCGCGGCTCGTTACCTATCTGCCAGCTCATGATGGCGGGGTCGTCCGCATATTTTTTGCCGGTGTAGCGGTTGGTGCGCCCAATGATGAACCGCACGTAGTCATAGAAAATCTCGTGGGCCTTGGTGTTTGCCGCGAACTTACTCACGAAATCCATATAGGCGGGATATCCGGCCTCGTTGGGCCTAGGGGCCACGCCAGCACCGGCATGCTGGAGATAGAATCCGTAGCCGCCGCTCCATTCCCATGAGTTGTTGAGATATAAGACGGCGACCATGTCTCGTTTGCCCATCTCCATGAGCAAGTAGTCAAGGCCTGCGAGAATGGTGTCATTATACACGCCTGGGGCTATTTGCAGGGTTGGCTCCACTTTTGTCTTCACCCCGCGCTCGCCGTCTGACCCTACGAGGATTCTGAGGTTGTCCATGCCCGCCGCCTTCAGGTTGTCCAATTCGGTCGCCAGTCTGGCTCTGTCGCCGCCCTGCCCTTCGGAGCCCAATATGGCGCCGTACCAGAAGTTCGTGCCGACGTAGTAGTATGGCTTGCCGTCACGTTCGAAATGGCCGTCTTTCACGGTCACAAAGTCTTGCGCCTGCGCGCCGATCGCACAGGTTCCGCCAATGAGGGCGGCAATGGCTGTCAGTAGTCTCATGCCGATGTTTCTTTTGCGTTTATTGTCTGTGTCATTGCGACTATACGTGGCTTTCAAGCAGCTTCGCTTTGCCGTCTGGCGTCAGGGTTATGCTGCGTGTGGACGCCGGCACCAGGGCGGCCTCGTGCGGGTGGAGGATTACGGTGCCACAGTCTGTCGAGGTGAGGCAGCACGTGCCGTCTAGCGTCATAAGTACCTTGAAGGAGTCTATGGCCGAGTAGTCGCGGGTCATTGGCGCGGCGGGGCGCAGCAGGGTGGTGGTGAAGAAAGGGCTGCGCACAACCTCCACCGGTTGGTTTGGTCGCTCCACATAGTGGGAGCGGGGGTCGGGCGTGGTCTCTCCGAAGTGTATGGCTTGGCGCGCAAGTTCGGTGTGCAGCTCGCGCAGGTTTCCATGGGCGTCTCGGCGGTTGTAGTCGTACAGGCGGTACGTAACGTCAGACGACTGCTGAATCTCGGCGATATATGTGCCGCCCCCTATGCCGTGCACTCTGCCTGCGGGGATGTAGAAGACATCGCCAACCTCCACGTTCACCTTGTTGAGGTAGTCCTCAATCGACCCGTCGGCCACGGCCCGCGCGTAGTCGGCCTCGGCAAGCGGCTTTGCGAATCCGTCTATCAGGCTCGCGCCTTTGAGGGCGTCCACGACATACCACATCTCGTTCTTGCCGAGCTTGCCATGCACGCGCGCCGCCATCTCGTCATTGGGGTGCACCTGTATTGACAGGTCCTGACGGGCGTCTATGAATTTGATGAGCAGCGGGAACGTGGCGCCGAACTTTTGCCAGGGGCCTTTGCCAAGAAGCTCGTCTTTGTGCTCCTCCAAGATCCGCGGCAGCGTCTTGCCGGCCAACGCGCCCCCCTCGGCTACTGACTCTGAGCCTTTTACGGCGGATATGAGCCAAGCCTCGCCGCCCCAAATGGTTGGCTTGTAGATGGGGGTGAACTTTATAGTCTCCATAATAAGAATGCAGTTGGTTGAAATAATGCAGGCTGTGGCCATATGCGTGTCATTGTGCCAAGCCATTGCTGGAGTACAATAATAGTCAAAAAGTTGGCCTGCGGCTTGCCGCTTTTTATCATATAGTGGTATCTATTTAGCAGCGACGCCGCAGGTCGTCCTTGCGGATGACTTGCGGCGCCGTGGTTAAAATGGGCAAAGCCAAGTTGCTGAAATCTACTTGACGGCTCGTATGAAGTTTTTGCGCTCTGCGCTCGGCAGCACAAACTCCACGGTCTTCAGTCCGTTTGCCGCCGTCGAGTCACGTAGCGAGATTTCGAAGACGGCATCGGTGTTCACCCACCAGAGTGCGTTGAGCAGTTCGCGGCCCTCGCCTTTGTCCTCCACCATCATTTCCGTCTTGGAGTCGTTTATCACGAAGTCGGGGTCGCAGACCTCCTTGCGCATTGCCGAGTATCCGCTTGGCGATGTTGATTTGTCATATACGTTCACCTCCATCTTCGCGCCTTTGGGCGACGCCAGGCGGGCGCCACCCTTCACCCCTATCCTTATGTCGGAGCGGCAAGAAGCTTTGATGTAAAAGTCCGCGGTCTCGTACTTATACTGACCCTGTGCGGCTGTTGTCATGCAGGCCGCCGCGGCTATGGCGGCAAATGCGAATTTTTTTATGGTTTTCATTTGCTATTTATTGAGAATTAGGTGCTTTACGATCTCCCAGATGGCAATGCCCGCCGAGACGCTCACGTTGAGTGAGTGCTTGGTGCCGAACTGCGGGATCTCCACGCACGTGTCGGCCTCGTCCACCGCCTCTTGTGACACGCCCCTGACCTCGTTGCCGATCACGAGGGCGTACTTCCCTCCCTTGCTCACATTCAGATTCTCTAGGCTCACACTGCCGCGGGCTTGCTCTAGGGCGAGCGTCACATAGCCATGCGCCTTGAGCCATCTCACGGCCTCTAGCGCCGTTGGGCTTTGCGACCATTCCACCGAATATTCGGCGCCGAGGGCCGTCTTGTGGATTTCAGGGTTTGGCGGGGTGCCCGTGATGCCGCAAAGGACAAGGCGCTCCAAACGAAAGGCGTCTGCCGTGCGGAAGAGCGACCCGATGTTGTTCAGGCTGCGTATCTCATCGGCCACAATCACGAGAGGTGTCTTGTCCGCCTTATGGAACTCCTCGGCCGTCATGCGTCCCATCTCCTCCATCAGGAGCTTTTGGCGTGTGGGCATTTGTCTGTTGTCTAAGTTGTTCGGGATGTATCGTCAGTTGCGCAATTTAAGCAAATTTATCGCAATAAGGAGGCGGTGAGTGGGGAAAAAATGGCGCAAAGGGGTAAATTTGTGAGGCGAAGACTTTGAGCCGGCCGTGACATGGAGCGCGGGTTCAGCCGGCAATTAGGCTAATATTATTACACTACAATGACAATAAACGAGATACAGGACGAGATAATAGACGAGTTCTCGGCCTACGATGACTGGATGGACAAGTATTCGCTCCTCATAGAGATAGGCAATGACATGGAGCCATATCCTGAGGAGTATCGCAAACCCGAATATGTCATTGAGGGATGCCAAAGCACTGTGTGGATATATTGTGAACAGAAACCGGACGGGACACTCATGTTCAAGGGAGATTCTGACGCCATCATAGTGAAAGGCATTGTCGCTTTGCTCCTACGCGTGGTGGACGGGCAGAGCCCCCATGACATTGAGACTGCCGATTTGTACTTCATAGACAAGATTGGCCTTAAAGAGAACCTGACCCCAACGCGCTCCAATGGCCTGTTGGCAATGATTAAGCAGATCCGACTCTACGCCATGGCATATGCGGCCAAGGAGAGGAGCCAGGATGTGAAATAGCAGTCCGCTATGGAAGAAAGCAAGGAAAAGAAAGACGGCAAGACGCTGGAGCAGCTTGTCATTGAGCAGCTCAAGACCATTTATGACCCGGAATTGCCGGTGAATATTTATGACTTGGGCCTTATATACAAATTGGAAATATCGACAGATGCCGACGTGCGCATCCTTATGACCCTTACGGCGCCCAATTGTCCCGTGGCAGACAGCCTGCCCGAGGAGGTTATGGAAAAGTTGCGCGCCATCCCAGGGGTTAAGTCGGTCGAGGTGAACTTGACTTTTGACCCTGTTTGGTCGCAAGACAACCTGTCAGAGGAGGCGCGGTTGGAGTTGGGCCTTATGTGATGGGCCGGGGAGAGGCCTGCGCAAAGCCCCGCATGGCGTTGGTTTGCCATGCGGGGCTTTGTGGTGTGTTTGGTGTGGCGAGGGTGTCAAAGGTTGCCGGTCACCACGTCGCGTTGTGATGCACATTTCCCGGTTTCCACTTGTCTTTGGGCTGCGGAATCTCGGCAGGATGTCCTAAAACAATGACGTTGAGAGGCTTGACGTAAGACGGCAACTTGAGCGTCTGGCTTAACGCCTCCATTCTGTCCTTTATTGGAGCCACCCCGCACCATACGGCTCCCAACCCTATGGCATGGGCCGCAAGGAGGATGTTTTCGGTCGCGGCGGAGCAATCTTGTATCCAATAGGCCTGGGCTTCACCTTCTAGAGCCTTTTGCATATTGCCGCAGACCACTATGACCTGCCGGCATCCGCCCCTCTTTATTGGAGCGTTGGGCAAGGCCGTCTGGATGGAGTCTAATAGGGCCGCGTCTGTAACAATCACAAAATCCCAAGGTTGCTTATTCACTGCTGTCGGGGCTGCCATCCCGGCGCGGATGAGCTGCTCCATCTGTGCCTCTGTCACGCTCTCGCTGGTGAACTTTCTGACGCTCGTGCGCGTCATGATGTTGGTCAGCGGGTCTTGCGCCGCGTTGCTGTTGTCGCTTTGTGCGCACCCCGTGAACACGAGACCCGCCAATGCTGCGCACATTGTTGAAGTTATGACTCTGTTCATTTCCTTATTGTCTTTCAAATCTTGCCAAAGATAATGTGTATTGAGCGCAAACGAACAATAAAATCAACAAACGCCGTCATTTACTCTACTTTCATCCGGTTCACTTCATCTAGGCTCAGCCCCGTGGCGTCGGCCACGGTCTCGGTCGGCAGCCCCATGGCTAGGAGCCTGCGCGCCGTGGCCTCGACCCCCTGGGCGTAGCCCTCCTCGCGTCCTTTCCTCAGTCCTTCCGCCAGCCCCTCGGCGTGGCCTTCCTCCTTGCTGAAGTCCAAGACGTTGCGCATGTCCCTCATGGCCTTGACGCTCTCCAGGTAGCTGTTGAGTTCCTCTGGCGAGTAGGCCGCAATCTCGGCCGCTTGGAAGAGCCTCTTGAAGACCCTCTCCTGTAGCCTCTCGGGCCTGCTCGTGAGCTCACTCATATTCTTGAGCACGAACATCCACTTGTCAAAGAGCGTCTCAAGCTGCTCCTCCGTCTTCCTGAACCTCGGGATGATGACGTAGATGAGCGTGAGCTTGTCATAGAAGACCCTCTTGGTCTTGGTGTTCATGAGCTTGACCTCGTGGCGCACCTCGTCTGGGTCGGCTGAGTCGTCGTCCATCTCGAAATTAAGCAGCCCGATGGTGTAGACGTTGCTCAGCTTGAAGTCCCAGCATCCCTTTGGAGCTTGGTCCCTTATGGGGAATGTGGAGTGGAAGACGGCCCTGTCCTTGAAGTAAGCCTGGCTTGCGTTCTGCATCTCTACGATGAAGTGGTCTCCGTCCTCGCTCTCGCAATACACGTCGAAAATGGCCCTCCTGTCCACGAAGGTGTCGCCTTGGTACTCCGTGTTGAGGTACTTTATGTCCTTAATGTCCTGCCTCTCCGGGATGAGCGCCTTGAGCAGGCTCATAAGCAGGTCTTTGTTGCAGTCGCTGCCGAAAATTTTCTTGAACCCGAAGTCGGTCTGCAGGTTTATGTATTTGCCGTCCATGTCTCAGTCCGCAATTTTGGCCTTTGGAGCGCAATATACTAAGAAGCTGTTTTGAATTATGTGAAAATAAATGCTATGCGACAGCGTAAATAATTAAAAGTCAGTTGGTTAAACAGGA
>CAKUVM010000034.1 GCA_934699135.1 uncultured Bacteroidales bacterium | reverse complement strand
GAGCCGCCGCATGGCCGTCGTGGCCGCAGAGATGGGCAGCTCCGCCCTCCGGCAGAGCCAAGGCGTCATAGTCCGCGCCGACAAGCAACGAGTCCAAGTCCGGCCCAAGAGCCAGCGCCTGCTCCCTGAATAACTGGACAAGCTCCGCCATCAGGCCGCCATCACCGCCACATGCGTCTCGCAAATAGTCTAATCGGATGTAGCCCATATCGTTCTCTCCACTCAGTCAATATGATACAGCCCGTTTTTCACGGCGAAGACCACCAGGCTGGCAGTGTTGCCGCACCCCGTTTTCATCATGATGTTGGCCCGGTGCTTCTCCACCGTCCGCTTGCTTATGAAGAGCCTGTCGGCAATCTCCTGATTCGACTCTCCGTTGCAAATCTCGGTCAATATGTCGCGTTCCCTCTGCGAGAGGTCATAATCTTGCTGCGAGGCGGACGACTGAAAAACCATCTGTTGGAGCAGCTCTTGAGAGAAATAATACTCTCCGTTTCTCACGGCGTCTATGGCCATCTCGACCTCTTTAAAATCGCAGCTCTTGAGCAGGAAACCGCTTATGCCCAAATCCACAAGTTTGGTGTAATATTCCTTCTCGCCATACATTGAGAGGATTATTATCTTGATGTCGGGATAAGCGGCCAGGGCGGCCTCCGTGGCCTTGACCCCGTCCATGCGCGGCATGGCAATGTCCATAAACACAACGTCGGGCTTGGCCACGACAAGATGGTCAACGAACTCGCGCCCGTCGCTGGCCTCGAACGTCACATTAGCGTCGCGGAGGCGACAGAGCAACGTGCGAAATCCCGCTCGAAAGAGGTGATGGTCATCTACAAGCCAGATATTCATAAAGCCTTAACATTCATATATATGTGTGTCACCTTTCACTAACTGGCACATAAATCTCGGCCACCATGCCGTGCTGCCCTGGCGTGGAGTCCTCGCTCCCGGCGCGAAACTGATAGCTGCCCTTGATTGACGAGACGCGGGATATGATGTTGTATAGCCCCATGCCCTGCCTCTGCTCCTCGCGCCGGAGGTCGTCGGGGCGGAAGCCCGTGCCGTTGTCCTTATATGTGAGCTTGAGCTGCCCGCCATCTTCATCTAGCCTGAAGTTTATGGCCGTGGCCCCGGCGTGCTTGAGCGTATTGTTCACCAGCTCGCACAAGACGCGGTAAAGGACAATCTCGTTGGTGGCCGGGTAGCGTTTGTCTCCAATGGAAATATTGTAGCTCACGCTCATATCTTTTGGAAACGGCATCTTGCCGATGAAGTTGACGATGGCGCGCCGCAGCCCCAGGTTGGACAAGATGTGGGGACTCATGTTGTTGCTCACCTCACGCACCGTCGCAATGGCCTCATTTATGGCCAATTCCAGGTTTTGACGCACCTCCTTGTCAGATATGTCGTCGGCCACGGCGGAGAAACCCATCTTGATGGAAGAGAGGATGGGGCCAAGGCCATCATGAAGGTCTGTGGCGAAGCGCCTGCGCTCGTTCTCCTCGGTCATGATGGTGGTGTTGAGAAGCATCTTCTCATACTCCCTCTGGCGCGCCTCCGCCTGGTTGAGCAAGACGAACATCTTTTTGATCATAAACACACCCGCGGCGAAACAGGCTGAGACGACAACGCTGCCAATGGTGTAGGGTTCGTGCGAGTCAAACCCGAAACCTGGCACAAAGACGTTGGTGATCTGTATTACGCTGCGCAGAGACATAAGCACGAGACCCGCGCAGATGATAATCCATGACAGATTCATCTTCGTGAGCCTCGTCAGCTTTATGGCCATGACTGCGGCAAATACCTGCAATGCGCAGTTGAGGAACCAAATTATATCAAATGGCACGTCGCACAAGTTTGTGTTTTCAAACGCCCGCCACGCCAAGTCCCGTCTTTTCAGGCGTAAATGGCCTTTTTGCCCGCCAAGAGTGTGTTTTGCATTAGCGAGCAGATGGTCATTGGCCCCACGCCGCCCGGCACTGGCGTTATGTACGCGCACTTGGGAGCCACGGCGTCATAGTCCACATCGCCTCGCAACCTCCACCCTCTCAGGACGGTAGGGTCCGGCACACGCGTGGTGCCTACGTCGATGACCGTAGCGCCCTCTTTCACCATGTCTGCCGTGACGAAGCCAGGCTTGCCAATGGCGGCCACGATGATGTCCGCCTCGCGGCACACCTCGGCAATGTTTGGCGTGCGGCTATGACAGAGCGTGACTGTGCAATCTATGCCCTTCTGCGACAGCAAGATGCTCATTGGGCGACCAACAATGTTGCTGCGCCCGATGACCACGGCTTTTTTGCCCGCCGTGGGGATGCCGTAGCGACGGATGAGTTCCACGATGCCTTGCGGCGTGGCAGAGATGAAGGCCGGCGCGCCGATGGTCATGCGGCCCACGTTTTGCGGGTGGAATCCGTCCACGTCTTTGCGCGGGTCTATGGCCTCTGTCACTTTCTCCTCTGAGATATGGGCCGGCAGCGGCAACTGGACAATGAATCCGTCTACGTCGGGGTCCTCATTAAGCTCCTTGACCACGTCTAGGAGTTGTTGCTCCGTGATGTCAGACTCAAAACGCCTGAGCGACGAGACAAAGCCACACTCCTCGCACGCCTTTATCTTGTTGGCGACATAGGTCTCGCTACCGCCGTCATGCCCCACGAGGACAGCCGCCAGATGCGGGCGCTTGCGCCCCTCGGCCACCATGACGGCCACCTCGGCGGCTATCTCCCGGCGTATTTGCCTGGCGGTCTCTTTGCCGTCTATCTTTATCATTACAAAAACTTTACAAATTCAACTCCCCTACCGCTGGCCCATCTTGCTGCCAAGCATGCGCGCCAGGTTGCGGCCCGCGCCAGAGTTCATGAGCTTCATTACTTTTCGCGTCTCTTCAAACTGTTTCAGCAGCCTGTTAACCTCTTGTATTGAGGTGCCGCTGCCATCGGCTATGCGCTTGCGCCTGCTGCCATTGATGATTTGCGGGTTTTTGCGTTCTGACGGAGTCATGGACCTGATTATTGCCTCGATGCCCTTGAAGGCGTTGTCGTCTATATCGACGTTCTTGATCATCTTGCCCACACCGGGAATCATTGACGCGAGATCTTTGAGGTTACCCATCTTCTTGATCTGCTGAATCTGGGAGAGGAAGTCATCGAAGTCGAACTTGTTCGACGCTATTTTCTTTTGGAGTTTCTTTGCCTCCTCCTCGTCAATCTGCGCCTTGGCCCTCTCGACTAGGGAACGGATGTCTCCCATGCCCAAGATTCGGTCTGCCATGCGCGAGGGGTGGAAAGCGTCTATGGCCTCCATCTTCTCTCCCGTGCCGACGAACTTTATGGGCTTGTTGACCACCTGGCGGATGGAGAGCGCCGCGCCACCGCGCGTGTCGCCGTCGAGCTTGGTGAGGACTACGCCATCGAAGTCGAGACGGTCGTTGAACTCCCTTGCCGTGTTCACGGCGTCCTGACCCGTCATGGAGTCCACCACGAAGAGCGTCTCTGACGGATTGACGGCCTTCTTGATGGCCTCAATCTCCTTCATCATCTCCTCGTCCACCGCCAGACGGCCCGCGGTGTCTATGATCACCACGTCGTTGCCGTCTCTCTTGGCCTGGGCTATGCCCTTCTTTGCCAAGTCGACGGGGTCGGTATTGCCCTCTTCTGTGAAAACGCCCACGCCAATCTGCTGACCCAAGACCTGCAACTGGTTGATGGCCGCGGGGCGGTAGACGTCTCCTGCCACCAAGAGCGGATTCTTGCCCCTCTGGGTCTTGAGCAGATTCGCCAATTTGCAAGCGAAAGTGGTCTTGCCGGAGCCTTGAAGGCCAGACATGAGGACGATGGCCGGGTTGCCTTTAAGGTTAATGTCGACCACGTCGCCGCCCATGACCTGCGTGAGCTCGTCATAGACAATGCTCACCATCATCTGGCCCGGTTTCACCGAGCGCAGCACATCTTGCCCTAGGGCTTTCTGCTTCACATTGTCGGTGAACTGCTTGGCCACCTTGTAGTTGACATCGGCGTCGAGCAGGGCTTTACGGATGTCTTTGAGGGTCTCGGCAACGTTCAACTCGTTGATGCGCCCCTCGCCTTTGAGCATCTGGAACGACTTCTCGAGCCGTTCGGAAAGGTTCTCAAACATATGTTGTGATGTAAGTCTTTTTGATCAGTAAGTGATAATGCGCTCCCGCATGGGGCCACCCGTCTCGCTAGTCCATGTTTTTAAACACCCTCCACGCCGCGTCGGCCTCCGGCACGGGAGCCATGATGGAGACCTGCGCGTGAGTGACGGGATGCTCAAACTCCACAAGCCTGGAATGGAGGTTTATGCCCCCACCCTCATTGCTGCGCTTGGCACCGTATTTAAGGTCGCCTCGGATGGGGCAGCCAATGCGCGCGAGCTGCGCCCTGATCTGGTGGTGACGCCCCGTCATAAGCTCCACCTCCAAGAGGTTGAGCCGCTCGGAACTGGAGATGAGCCTGTACCTGAGAATCGCCTCCTTATATCCCGTGCGCGGGCTCACGGAGACAAGGGCGCGGTTCTTCTCCTCATTCTTGCCGATGAAGTGACGCAGCTCGGCCTCCAACGCCTCGGGCCTCTCTTGCGTTATGGCCCAATATACCTTATGCACTTTTTTCTGCGCGAAGAGCTCGTTTAGCCTAGACAGGGCCTTGCTGGTGCGCGCAAACAGCACGACGCCGCTCACCGGGCGGTCAATCCTATGGACCACGCCAAGGAAGACGTCGCCAGGCTTGGAGTACTTCTCCTTGATATATTTTTTCACGTCGTCGAGCAACGTGTGGTCGCCCGTCTTGTCTGCCTGGACAATTTCGCCCACCTTCTTGTTGACGGCAATTATGTGGTTATCCTCGTAAAGTATCTCCACGGCTTCGATCGGATGTTATTTTGATGAATTCAAGTGAATGGTCAATACTGCTCCTCGGCGCTCGGGAACTTCCCGCCCTTGACGTCGGCGGAATAGCGACGGACCGCATCCGCGATCTCGTCATGCAGATTCAGGTAGCGACGGACAAATTTGGGCTTGAACATGGTGCTCATGCCCAGCATATCCTGTCCCACAAGGACCTGACCGTCCACGCCATCGCCGGCGCCAATGCCTATCACCGGCACGCTGAGCGACCGCGCCACACTCGTGGCGAGCTTTGTCGGGATTTTCTCCAACACTACGGCGAAGCACCCGGCGGCCTGGAGCGCAAGGGCGTCAGACTCCAATTTCTTGGCCTCGGCCTCGTCTTTGGCGCGCAGGCCGTAGCCTCCGAACTTATTGATGCTCTGAGGGGTGAGTCCCAAATGGCCAATGACGGGCACACCCGCGGCGACGATGGCCCTGACGGTGGCCTCAATCTCCACTCCGCCCTCAATCTTGACTGCGTCGGCAAGCGTCTCCTTCATTATCCGCACGGCGGAATTGACCCCCTGCCCCACGCCGGCTTGGTAAGAGCCGAACGGCATATCGACGACCACAAGGGCCCTCTTGGCCGCCCTCTTGACAGCCGCGCCGTGATATATCATCTGGTCAATGGTTATGGGGAGCGTGGTTGGCCAGCCTGCCACAACATTGGAGGCGGAGTCTCCCACAAGTATGGAGTCAACACCGGCTTCGTCCAAGATGGAGGCCATGGTGTAGTCGTAGGCCGTGAGCATCGTAATCTTCTCTCCCTCGCGCTTCATACGCGCGAAGGTGGACGTCGTGACCTTAGCGTCTGCTTTATTTTCCGACATTGTACTATAAACCAATTAAGCAAGGGGCAAAGTTAATGAAAAATAGCTTGATGATGAGAAATTAGCTGCTTTTTAGCGGTGGACGGGACTCTGGCCCCACCTTGCGCCCAAGCGGGCGGCCTGTTAGAAATTACGCGCAACGCGGCCACGAAAAGAGGGCCGTTTTGAGTATATTTGTGGTGTCGCGCGGCGCTCTGCGCGGCGCAATGGAAAAGGGACACGAAACACAATAACACAAGGTATGATACAAAGAATACAGAGTATCTTCATTTTGGTGGCCATCTTGCTGATGTGCAGCCTTATAGCATGGCCTATAGACTCCTTTGCCAGCGCGAAAGGAATCATGGAGTTGCGATGGAACGGTTTTTGGGACGTCACCCCCGGCTGCCAAGACCCTCTGGTCCGCAGCCTCACCCCGCTTGCCATTGTGCTGCTCGTGGCAGTGATACTCAACGCGGTGGGGCTCTTCCTGTTCAAGCACCGCCCTCTTCAGATGCGCATGGTTGGCATAGCTGCTGGCATCGAGGTCTGCGTGACGGCTCTCTTCGTATACCTTTGCGTGACGGCCGCGGGCGCCATGGGGTCAGAATTCCACTTCTGCCTCGGCTGGCTGACCCCGCTGCTCGCCGCAGTGCTTGACTATCTGGCCTACCGCCGCATCTCTGATGACGAGGCCCTCGTGAAGAGCCTGGACAGGCTACGCTAAGAGGCGAGGCCCCGGCAAACAGCGCGCGGGCCCGGCGAAATGGCATCGCCGAGCCCGCGCGTTATGTTCACCCGCCGGGAATGACTAGATGTTGTTGAAATGATAGAGGAACACAATGTCACCGGTGTAGGCAGGCTTCCTCTGACCCTCAATCTCCAATTTGACGCTCATGGTGGCCTTGGTGGTGCCGCGGAGGTTAAGCACCTCACGGACAACGACGTGAAGGCGAACCCGGCTACCCACCACCACGGGCTGCTGATAGCGGAAATTCTCGATGCCGTAGTTGATCTGATCCTTGATGTTGCGCACATCCACGATCTGCTCCCAGAGGTGCGGCAGGATGGAGAGCGTGAGGTAGCCATGCGCAATGGTATTGCCAAAGGCGGACTCACGCTTAGCCCTCTCGACGTCGACATGGATCCATTGGTGGTCTAGCGTAGCGTCGGCAAAAAGATTGATCTGCTCCTGGGTGAACTGGTGCCACTCGGAGACGCCCAGCTCCTTGCCCACGAGGGCCTCCAGCTCGGCATGGCTATTGATGACTAATGCACTCATCTTGTCGTGAAAAAATATATTAACGGAGGGCAAATATAAAACTTTTCCGCGAGGCGACGACATGCGGCGCGGCGGCGATACTTATTTATAATAGACACGCAGGCGCATAAGTCGGAATAAAACTTTAACTTTGCCGCACCTTACGCAGAAATGCCCGGCATGTTGAGAAAGAGATACTTCGTTATGGCCGCAGCCGCGGCCATGGTGGTGGCTGCGGGTGTCATGAGCCTGACAGGCAAAGACTTGGCACTGGCCGGCACGTATCGCACGTATCTGAGTGAGACGTATGCCGAAGAGGACGGCATGACCTGCGCTGTCAGGATTAGCTCAAGAGAGAATCTGGGGCTAGGCGGCGTGGAAGTGGGGATGGGCGTTGGCCTGACGTTCCACTTCGGCGGGCCGCTGGAGTTTGAAGACGTGGGGCTGGATTATAAAGTCACGCTCGGCGGCGACTGGAGCGTGGAGGGCGATGAGCTGACGATGACCCCGGACACGGCATCGTTCAATTGTATTTTTTCGGGTTCTACCGCCCGCAACAACGTAGAAGAGGCCATGGTGAGGCAGCTGCGCAAATTTGTGGCAGTCTCGATTGTGCCCAAGATCCGCAGGCGAGTGATTGAGGCGAACAGCCACAAGATGCGGGTATGGCGAGTGACGCGTGGCGGAGTGGTTGGCGAAGCGAACGGCCGCACTATTGTACTACTAAAAGAGTGACACGCAAACCAGACCCGCCAACAAAACACAGAGAACACATCTTTAATCCCCGCCGCGCCCCCAAAGGCCGTGAGACAAGGGGAACCACATAAGGAAAATGAAGACAGCAAACAATTCGGACAACACCAGACATTACAGCATCGGCATAGACGCAGGCTCCACCACCATCAAATTCGTGGTGATAGACCAGAAGACGGGCGAGGTGGCCTTCAACTCGTACAAGCGCCACTTTGCGGACATCCGCACGTGCCTAGAGAACCAGCTGGACGAGATGGAGAAAGCCGTGGGACCCGATGCCATATATAGCGTGTGCGTGACGGGTTCGGCCGGCATAGGATTGTCAGAACGCTCCGGGCTGCCATTCGTGCAAGAGGTCTTGGCTGCCAGCGCGGCAATGAAAGAGACGGGCCGCACCGACTTCACGCTCATAGACTTGGGTGGCGAGGATGCCAAGATGGTCTTCTTCCACAAAAACAAAAGCCCAGACATCCGCATGAACGGCTCCTGCGCCGGCGGCACGGGCGCCTTCATTGACCAGATGGCCACGCTCCTGGACATTGACCCCAAGAAGATGAGCGACGAAGCCGCCACCTTCACACGCATATACCCCATAGCGTCGCGCTGCGGCGTCTTCGCCAAGACCGACATACAGAATCTCGTGAGCCGCAGGCTGCCCACGGCAGACATAGCGGCCTCCATTTTCAACGCCGTGGCCATGCAGACCATGACCACGTTGGCTCACGGAGCGGACATCATCACACCCGTGCTTTGCACCGGCGGTCCGCTCACGTTCCTGCCCTCACTGCGTCAGGCTTTCGTGAGGGTGATGAAGCTGAAACCAGAAGAGCTCATACTGCTGCCAGGCGCCGAGACCACGACGGCACGCGGCGCGGCCCTCTCGGCCGACAAGGGCATGGACATCAGCCTGGGTGAGATTCGCGACAGGCTCAAGCGCGAGGTCACGAAAGGCGGCGAACAATACCTGTCTCCCCTGTTCAAAAATGACAAAGAGTATGAGGAGTGGAAGAAGAACCTAAAGGTCAAGCCTTTGCAATATGCCGAGATTGAAGAGGGAGCGTCGGCCGACGCGTACCTGGGCATAGACTCGGGGTCCACTACGACAAAATTCGTGGTCACGGACGAGCAAGGGCGCATTGTGTTCAAAAGCTACTCCAACAACGACGGCAACCCGCTGAAAAAGGTGGAGGAGGCCCTGAGGTCGTTCCTGAGCATGGTGGCGGACCGCCACGCCAAGGTGACGTTCAGAGGCTCCGCCGTTACGGGCTATGGCGAGGACTTGGTGAAGGCCGCCCTCAACCTAGATTACGGCATTGTGGAGACCATGGCCCACTTCAGGGCCGCCCACTACGTCAACCCAGCCGTGTCGTTCATCCTGGACATTGGCGGACAAGACATAAAATCCATCTTCATCCGCAACGGCGCGGTGGCCAACATAGAGCTCAACGAGAGCTGCTCCTCAGGCTGCGGCTCATTCTTGCAAGGCTTCGCGGGCATGATGAACATCAAGCTGCCGGACTTCGCCGAGATGGCATGCCGGGCGCGCAGGCCGTGCGACCTGGGCACGCGCTGCACCGTATTCATGAACTCGAAGGTAAAGGAGGCGTTGCGCCAAAACACCGATCCGGGAGACATTGCCGCCGGCTTGGCGATATCCGTGGTCAAAAACTGCCTCTTCAAAGTGCTGAAGATGCAGAACCTCAACAGGCTGGGCGACACCATTGTGGCCCAAGGCGGAACGTTCAAAAACAAGGCCGTGCTGCGCGCCTTGGAGATACTCTCCGGCAAAGAGGTGTGGACAACGGACGCCCCGGAGCTGATGGGGGCCTACGGCTCGGCACTGTACGCCATAGCTCAAAAGAGCGTGGAGAAGACGGCATCGTCATTCAACCCCGATGAGACATTGGCCACGCTTGCCGACATCAAGACCGACACGGTGCTTTGCTCCGGCTGCACAAACAACTGCCAAGTGGTCCGCTTCAAGTTCCCCAACGGAAACATAAGTTTCGCCGGCAACAAGTGTGAGCGGATCTTCCACTCAAAGAGCAAGAGCCTCACCCCAGGCCGCAACCAAGTGGACGAGAAGTATCACTACACCTTCGCCACCGCCCACACTGCCGACGTGGACCCGGCCGACCCGCGCGTCATAGGCATCCCCAGGGTACTCAACATGTTTGAGAACTTCCCTTTTTGGAACACCCTCTTCACCGAATGCGGGCTGCGCCCCGTGCTGTCTGACGAGAGCACGACAAAACTGTTCCGCGGCGGCATTTTCTCCATCATGAGTGACAACATATGCTTCCCGGCCAAGCTGACCAACGGGCATATAATGAACTTGATAGACAAGAAGGTGGGCCGCATCTTCTATCCCCTCGTCATAAAAGAGACCAAAGAGCACGAACACGACTCCAACTGCTTCAACTGCCCAGTGGTGAGCGGATACCCCGACGTGATACGCTCCGCCGTGGACCCAGAGCATCGCTACGGCATACACTTCGACACGCCCGTAGTCTCTTTCGTGGACGAGAAAGCCATCTATGACAGTTGCCACAACTACCTGACCACCTTGGGCATCAAGCGCGCCACAATTAAGCGCGCCGTTCGCAAAGCCATAGACAAGAAGATGGAAGTGAAACGCCACCTTATGGAGACGGAGCGCGCGCTGCTGGACAAAGACATTGCCGAGGGCCGCATGATATTCGTCATGACGGGTCGCCCATATCACATAGACCCGCTCATAAACCAGCGCGTGGCGCAAATTGTCACAGACCTTGGCGTGGACATCATATCTGACGACGTGTTCCGTGACGACCATGGCGAGTGCCTGGAGATGAACTACATCTCGCAGTGGACATACCCCAACCGCGTAATCCACTCCGCACATGGCGTGGCGGCGTTGCCGGCCAATGTGCAGCTCATACAGATCAACTCGTTCGGCTGCGGGCCAGACTCGTTCCTTATGGACGAGTGTTCCAACATATTGAACGCCGCGGGCAAGAACCACACCGTGATTCGCGTTGACGAGATAAGCAGCCCGGGCTCCGTGCGCCTGCGCCTGCGGTCTCTGGTAGAGAGCCTGAAGCAGAGCGGCGCGCTTGGCCACAAAGAGGAGGGCAAGCCGTATAAAGCCATCCACAACGCTTTCACGGAGAAAGAGAAAGCGGAGAGAACCATTGTGGTGCCGTGGTTCTCCGACTCCCTGTCCCCTATGCTCCCAAACTTCTTCAAGCGGCTGGGTTTCAACCTTGTGAACTTGCCAAAGCCCGATGAGGAGTCCATCACCACAGGATTGAAATATGGGCATAACGAAGTGTGCTACCCCGCCACGCTCGTTGTGGGCGACATTGTGAAATTCATGCTGAAGCACCGCGACGAGAGGGACAAGTATGTGGTCGGCATCACACAGACCGGTGGGCAATGCCGCGCCACGAACTACCTCGCGCTCATCAAGAACGCATTGACGACAGCCGGCCTCTCTGACGTGCCGCTTCTCTCGCTCAACACAGGCGCGGCCTATGGCAACGAGCAGCCGGCCTTTAAGGCCGACATCCGCCTGGCACTGACGCTCGCCATAAAGATTGTGCAGTATACTGAGGCTTTGGCAGCCATGCAACGCGCCATGGCAGTCCGCGAGAAAGTCAAAGGGACTGCCAAAGCCTTGATGGACAAATATATCGCACTAGGAGACGAACTAGTGGCCACGAAGCGCGAGAAAGGCCTCTTCGGGCTGCTGGACAAGGCCGTGGACGAGTTCAACGCCATAGAGACCACGGGCGTGGAACCCAGGGCCATAGGCCTCATTGGCGAGATATACATAAAGTATAACAACTTCGGGCAGCTGCACATTGGCGAGTGGCTGCAAGAGCAGGGCATAGAGGTGGTGGTGCCGTCGCTCATGAGCTTCTTGCTCCAAGCCTTTGTCAACAACAAGGTCAATGACCGTCATGACATAGAAAAGAGCTCATGGCAGGCCAAAGTCGTGACCAAGTTCCTGAAGACCTATGTTGAGAGCCGAGACAAGAAGTGGGACAAAGTGAAAAGCCGCTTCAAGTATTACAGGCCAGAGGGCAGCATCTTCGACATGGCCAAAGATGCGTCGGGGGTCCTCAACCTTGTCAATCAGTTTGGCGAGGGCTGGCTCATTGCCGGCGAAGTGATGGAGCTGAGCCGCGCCGGGATTGACAAGGTGGTGTGCCTGCAACCATTTGGCTGCATTGCCAACCACATTGTGGCGCGCGGAATTGAGAACAGGCTTCGCAAGGTTTGCCCGAAGACGGGTCTCCTGTTCCTTGACATAGACTCTTCCGTGGCGCGCGTCAACTTGGAGAACAGGCTTCACTTCCTCATTGACCAGATGGGCAAAGAGGAGCAGGCCGAGAATGTGGGCTAATGGGCAACGTGACAATTAAACAATTCACCTTCAATCCCATAGGCGAGCACACCTACGTGGTGTGCGACACCACGGGCGAATGCGTGATTGTGGACCCCGGGTGCATTGACGCCGGGGAGCGCAAGACGTTGTGGGACTATATTGACCTCAACGGGCTGAAGCCGCAGGGCATATGGCTGACACACTTACACTTTGACCACGTGTGGGGCGTGAAAGCCACAATGGAGAGGTATGGCGCTGGCGTTTGGGCTTCAGCCGCAGATGAGGCTTGGATTCTTGGCAATGCCAGGGCTTGCTCGCAGTGGAACCTGCCCGCGCCAGACACTTTTGCCATCTCCCACCCCACACAAGACGGCGAGACGCTGACCTTTGGCGACACCAAAGCCACCGTGATGGCCACACCAGGCCACTCGGCTGGCAGCCAGTCATTCTACATTGCCGAGGCCGGAGCGTGCCTGACAGGCGACACCCTCTTCTGCCAAAGCGTGGGAAGAACGGACTTCCCTGGCGGCGACAGCGCGGCCATAATGGAATCAGTGAGAGGCAAGCTGCTGAGGTTGCCAGGCGAGACGCGCGTGCTGCCTGGGCACGGGCCCGAGACCACAGTGGCCGATGAGAGACTTTATAACCCATACCTTTGCGCCGACTGACGATGTTAAAAAAACAACAAGAGCCACAATCAACGTCCTCAAATAATAATGGAAATTTTTCCGCATATCGCCCGACATTATTATTTTTGTAGGTGAAGAACTGACATAAAGGAAACAAACATAAAAACGCATACAATGTCTAAAGTAACAGTTGTCGGCGCCGGTAACGTAGGCGCCACCGTAGCAGACGTCCTCGCCTATCGTGAGGTCGCCAATGAGGTTGTCCTCATCGACATCAAAGAGGGCGTGGCAGAGGGCAAGGCTCTCGACATTTACGAGAAGGCCCCCATCACCCTCTACGATACGAAGACCGTAGGCTCCACCAACGACTACTCCAAGACCGCGAACTCTGACGTCGTTGTCATCACCTCTGGCCTGCCCCGCAAGCCGGGCATGACCCGCGACGACCTCATCGGCGTGAACTCCGGCATCGTGAAGTCCGTGACGGAGCAGGTTGTGGCCGCAAGCCCCAATGCCGTCATCATCATTGTCTCCAACCCTCTTGACGTGATGACCTACCAGGCTCACATCACCTCCAAGTTCCCCCGCAACCGCGTCATCGGCATGGCCGGTGTGCTCGACTGCGCACGCTACAAGGCGTTCATCGCCGAGCACCTCGGCGTATCCGTAAAGGACGTGCAGGGCCTGCTCCTCGGTGGCCACGGTGACACTATGGTACCGCTGCCACGCTTCACCACGGTTGCCGGCATCCCCGTAACCGACCTTATTGACAAGGACACCCTCGACGCGATCGTAAAGCGCACGCAGAACGGTGGCGGCGAGCTCGTCAAGCTGATGGGCACCTCCGCATGGTATGCTCCCGGCGCATCCGCAGCTCAGATGGTCGAGGCCATTGTCAAGGATCAGAAGCGCGTATTCCCCGTATGCTGCAAGCTGGAGGGCGAGTATGGCATCAACGACTGCTACCTCGGCGTTCCTGTCGTGCTTGGCAAGAATGGCGTAGAGAAGGTCATTGAGCTGAACCTCAATGACGAGGAGAAGGCTCTGCTGGAGACCAGCCGCGAGCACGTCCTCGAGGTCATGGGCGCACTTGACAAGCTCAACGCAGCAAAGTAGTCAACCTTTACCTATCATAAAAAAGGCCGCCGTACGGGTTCCGTACAGCGGCCTTTTTGCTGCCTATGCCCTCGTTTTACAGCTCAACCCTTTTCAGACGCAGGCTGTTGAGAACAACAGACACGGAACTGAACGCCATGGCCGCGCTTGCCAGCATGGGATTGAGGAGGAAGCCATTGATTGGATAGAGTACACCCGCTGCAATGGGGACGCACATCAGATTGTAAAAGAACGCCCAAAACAAGTTTTGGCGAATAACCTTGACTGTTTGCCGAGATAGGCGTATGGTCTCTGGGATCTTGAGCAAATCAGACGATACGATGGTGGCCATGGCCGTCTCGGCCGCAATGTCGCTCCCGCAGCCAAGGGCCATGCTCATGTCAGCCCGCGCCAGGGCGGCACTGTCATTTATGCCATCGCCAACCATTGCCACCACATGGCCGAGCTTTTGTAAATCCTGAATGTAGGCAGACTTACCGTCAGGCAACACCCCAGCCTTAATATGCCCGATGCCCGCTCTTGCCGCGACTGATTTTGCCGCCGCCGCATTGTCTCCCGTGAGCAGATGCACCTCCACACCCGTATCCTTCAGTCGCGAGAGAGCATCCGCCGCGCTCGGCCTAATCCGATCCGCTATGGAGAAAAGCGCAACGACCCCGTCTGAGGTGGCAAACCACACCAACGTGTCGCCGCCCTTTTCCCACTCTTGAGCCAGAGCCCGCCAACCATCAGCAATGGCCACTTTGCAACACTCCAAGAGAGACGCGCTGCCGGCAAGGTACACTCGGTCGCCCGCCACGCCCCTCACGCCCTGGCCTGGAATGTTCTCAAACTTTTCCACAGCCACTGCCGCCACGCCAGCCAAGGCCTCAATGACGGCTGCGGACAACGGGTGGCCAGACTGACGCTCCAAAGAGAGCAGCACACCCAAAGCGTCTTCATGCCCCGCCTCAATCTTCTTGCAGACAACGACGGGACGCCCCTCTGTCAGCGTCCCCGTCTTGTCAAAGACCACGGCATCAACCTTTTGCGCCACCTCGAGGCTTTCAGCGTCTTTTATCAGGATGCCAGCCTCGGCGGCTCGGCCTATGCCGACCATAATGGCCGTGGGTGTGGCGAGACCGAGCGAGCAAGGGCAAGCGACAATGAGCACAGAGACCATGGCCAGCACCCCGTGGGCGAAACCATCGGCCGGATCTGCCACCACCCACACGATGAAGGCCAAGATGGCGACAATGATGATGACCGGCACGAAGACAGCCGCCACCTTGTCTGCCAACCTCTGCACGCTTGCCTTACTGCCCTGCGCCTCTTTCACCATGCGTATGACGCGCGCCAACATCGTGTCCGCCCCCACGCCGCTCGCAACAAAGCGCAATGTCCCGTTCTGGTTGACCGTTCCCGCAAAAAGGCTGTCTCCACTTCGTTTGAGCCGCGGGATTGGCTCTCCAGTGAGCATACTCTCGTCTACACAAGACTCGCCACTGACCACGACACCATCCACCGCAACGCGCTCACCAGGCCGGACTAGCACAACGTCTCTGCGCCTGACGTCGGCAATTGGCACCTCACGCTCTCCAGTGTCTGTAATGACGGTCACGCTCTTGGGCCTAAGCCCAATAAGTTTCCTTATGGCCGAAGAGGAGCTTCGCTTCGCCCTCTCCTCCAGCATCCGGCCGAGCAAGACAAAAGCCACAATGACGCCGGCGGCCTCAAAATAAAGACCACGCGACGCCCACGGACCGGAAGCAAAAAGGTTGTAGACACTGAAAGAATAGGCGATGCCCGTGCTGACTGCCACGAGAGTGTCCATTGAGGCTTGGCCATGCTTGAGCAGAGACCACGCATTGGTGAAGAATCCGCACCCAAAGCCAAAGACAACGAACGAGGCGAGCACCCATTGAGCCATGCCGCACCACGGCCATTGGCCACCAAACATATTAAAGAACACTAATGGCGCGCAAAACGCCAAAGCTAAAATGGCGCGCCGGCGCACTCGCAAGAAGCCGGACCGATGGGACGGGGCGGCGTCGTCAGAGTCCGAGTCATC
>CAKUVM010000033.1 GCA_934699135.1 uncultured Bacteroidales bacterium | reverse complement strand
TCCTTGGCGTAACTCCTCTGGCTGCGCCTTCTCACCGCCGAGCATTTCGGCAAACAATTCGAATATGAACTCCATACTTGAGCCTGTATCTTGTCGGGCGCGTGGGGTTTGTGGCCTTGCGCGGCCCGTTTGGTTTCTGCCTTCTGTCATAAGACAACACAAGCGTGTGAAACACGTATTGCAAATCTGTTTTTCTTGCGTTTTTTTTTGAGGAATGCGTTTTCCCAATTGTCCATGACGCTTGGTGGCGCGGCTCCATTTTTGTTATATTTGTGTGAAGGGAATTCTCCCGCTCAAGAAGAGCAGAAACCATACACAACACAGGGTTTTATGGACAAAGTTCAGATAGATTGCGTCAACCTTGGCAAGACTGCCGATGTCTTGCCTGGTCAAACGCTTGCTGAGCTGGCCGTCAATCTCGGCGTCAGGCTCAAATATTCCGTCCTTGGGGCGGCGGTCAACAATAAGTGCGTCGGGCTCTCATATCGCGTCTTTCAGCCAAAGAGAGTGGAGTTTTTTGACATCCTACACCCCGAAGGGCGGCGCATGTATGTCCGCTCACTGGTGCTTATGCTCCACGTTGCCGTGTCGGAGCTCATGCCGGGGGTGGAGCTAGAGGTTCTTCATTCCGTCTCCAAGGGCGTTTATTGCGAGCTGCGCAAAGACGGGCATAGGCTCGACCCCACCACCGCGCAGACCGACAGCCTCAAGGCGCGCCTGCGGGGCATAGCCGAGGCCGACCTGCCCATTGAGAGGCGAGAGATGATGACCGACGACGCTCTGAAAATTCTGGACGATATGCCGGACACTAGGCGGCTGCTCATCCAGCACGGCGAGATCTATACGGCCGTCCATACGCTGCTGGGCAAGAGCGCGGTGTTGTACGGAGACCTGGTGCCGCGCACGTCCATTGTCTCTGTCTTCGACCTCAAAGAGTTCTTCAGCGGCCTTCTGCTCCAACTGCCCGATGAGGCGACACCGGAGGTTCTGGCCCCACTGACGCACCAAAACAAGATGTTCGCCACGTTCCTCGAGTTTGACAAAATCCAGAACCTGCTCGGCATCCGTCGCCTGGCCGACCTCAACGACGCCATCGCCCGCGGAGACGGGCGTAAGCTGATTCAGGTGGCGGAGGCGCTCCACGAGAAGAAGATTGCCGACATTGCCGACATGGTCGCCGAGAGACGGAAAGACGTAAAGGTGGTCCTCATAGCTGGCCCGTCGTCCAGCGGCAAGACAACGTTTAGCAAAAGGCTTGCCGTGCAGCTCGTCCTAAACGGGATCACGCCCGTAAATCTCTCCATCGACAATTATTTCGTCAACCGCGCCGACACCCCGCGCGATGCCGACGGCAACTACGACTTCGAGGCCTTGGAAGCCATAGACGTCAAGCTCTTCAATGAGCAACTCTTGGCTCTGATGAGGGGCGAGGAGGTGGAAATACCGAAGTACAATTTCAAGAAAGGCGAGCGCGAGTATGATGGCACCAAGCTGAAACTCGACTCCAAGAGCGTCATTGTAATCGAGGGGACGCATGGCCTCACCCCGGCCCTCACGCCCATGATCCCTGAGGCCAACAAGTTCCGCATATATGTGGCGCCGCTCGCAGGCATCAACTTCGACCAGCTCACGCGAATCCACACCACGGACAATAGGCTCATCCGCCGAATTGTCAGGGATTATTACAACCGTGGCCACAACGCCGAGGCCACCATCGCCATGTGGCCCAGCGTGCGCCGAGGAGAGGACAAGTTCATATACACCAACCAGGAAGAGGCCGATGTCATGTTCAACTCCTGCACGCTCTATGAGCTCGCCGTCCTCA
This sequence comes from uncultured Bacteroidales bacterium, assembly GCA_934699135.1. Classification (GTDB taxonomy): domain Bacteria; phylum Bacteroidota; class Bacteroidia; order Bacteroidales; family Marinilabiliaceae; genus W3P20-009. The sequence goes on along the minus strand of CAKUVM010000033.1, from coordinate 14,898 downwards.
AAGTTAAGGCGGAGCCACTGCTCCTCGAGGTCAAGAGGATTTCTCCGCACTATGCCGAGGCCAAGAGGCTGCTGCGCTTCCTTGGGTATTTCCAGCCTCTCGGGGCCGATACCATCCCGCCCACATCGCTCCTTAGGGAGTTTGTCGGCGGTAGCTCGTTCGTCTACGACTAGGCCGTGACGTAACGTTGGGCTCGCTCGCCGCGCGTAAAGAAAAAGGCCGTGCCAATCATCTGATTGACACGGCCTTGCCTTTTCAGGTCGTTGGTTTACTTTATGCCAAGTTTCTTACGGATGTCCTTGGGGATGGCGTCTTTGTGAACCAAGATGTTGAGGGTCTTGTATTTCACAAAGGTCTTGGAGGCGTACCACACGCCGTCATACTTGCCGGCTTTGCCCCATGAGTTCTTCACCATGAAATACTCCTTGCCATTTTGGTCTTTTGCCAGGCCATAGATGAGCATCCCGTGGTCGTCTGTCGTCTCCCAGTTGTCGTAAGCCTCCTGGCGCGTCTCCTGCGTCACGGTAATCTCTGGCAACGGTCTCTTGGTCAGCTCTTTGCGCTTTTCCATTATGTTGAGTCCAGTCCATTTGGCCATATCCGAGCCCGTGATGTCCGCACCGTGCTCCGCGTCGGGGCATACGGCAATGCCGTTGCGCGTGAAGCCCGTCTCGCTCACGTCGGCACCCCATGCGAAGGTGTATCCCTTGTCCACGGCGTTCTCCATCACGGCCATAAACTCGTCAATGGGCAGGTTGTAGCTCTGGCCCCAACGCCAGTTGTCCTGCACCTCAATGATGAACTGCTCATAGAAAGGGTGGTGGGTGAATGAGGTGAGCGAGACATAGTCGTCCATATTCAAGCCCAGGCTCTCCTGATAGCTCTTGGGAGTGTAGGTCTTGCCGTTGACGGAGAACGACTCAGGCACCGCGCCCAGATATGTGTCCAGCACTGCCACCACGCCCTTGTGCCATGCCGGCGTCAGTTTTTTCTGCTTGCCCTTGTTGATGCCGTCAACAATGCCGCTCACCACGGGCCACATCTCGGTGAAGTTGGCCAAGGTGTCGCCATACGGCGTGCCAGGCTGCGGCATGGCCGTCTCGGGAACCATGCCGTAGTGGCGCATGCAATACACTGCATCGTAGAAGCTGCCGCCCTCGGTAAAGGATATGTCGCCGTGCAGGCGGACGCTGGCCGTGGCTCTGTCCTCATACGTCTTGTGTGCCAAATACATCTCGCAGAGGTCATACTCGCCCTTGCCCATGCGGAGCAGCTCGGCCTCGAAGAAGCCAAGGCTGGAGTAGGCCCAGCACGTGCCGCTCTTGTTCTGGTTCTTGATGGAGGTGATGGGGATCTCTTTCACCGTGGTGAAGACGAAACCCTCATCGGCCTTCTTCTCATCTTTCTCCTGCGCCGAAGCCCCGTTGGCCAGCATCATGGCCGCCAAGGATAGCGCGCTAAGCCTTTTTATCATTCTGCGTGTCTCTTGTGTGTTAAACAAATAACGATTTTGACACAAAGATAGGTGTTTTTCTTTCTATCTAGTCCTTTTGTGGGCCAAACAATTTCATTGTTAGCCTAAAGGATGGTTTCGCCGCTCGCAAAAACAGGGCCGGTCTCAGACCATCTTCAAGGTCTGAGACCGGCCCGTAAATATGGCGCGCGCCCTGCTCTCCGTGGCCGGACTACCCGAGATAGTCCTTTAGCAAGCTGCAGCGCGAGTTCTGACGCAGGCGGCGGATCGACTTCTCTTTTATCTGACGGACGCGCTCGCGCGTCAGGCCAAATTTGTCGCCAATCTCCTCCAGCGTCATCTCTTGGCAGCCTATGCCGAAGAAGAGCTTGATGATGTCACTCTCGCGCTCGGTCAGGGTGCTGAGGGCGCGATCCACCTCGCGCGAGAGGCTCTCATGCATCAGGGCCTTGTCCGCGTTTGGAGAGTCATTGTTCACCAGCACGTCCAAGAGGCTGTTTTCTTCGCCATCGGTAAACGGGGCGTCTACAGACACGTGGCGGCCAGACACGCGCAGGGTGTCCTGCACCTTGTCCGCCGGTAGGTCGAGCCTGTCGGCAAGCTCCTCGGCTGATGGCTTGCGCTCGTTCTCCTGCTCAAATTTCGTATATTCCTTGTTTATCTTGTTGAGCGAACCAACCTGGTTGAGCGGCAGGCGCACGATGCGCGATTGCTCGGCCAGGGCCTGAAGGATGGACTGGCGCACCCACCATACGGCATAGGATATAAACTTGAAGCCGCGGGTCTCGTCAAATTTCTCAGCAGCCTTGATGAGGCCGATGTTGCCCTCGTTGATGAGGTCGGGCAGGCTGAGACCTTGGTTCTGATACTGCTTGGCCACAGACACAACGAAGCGCAGGTTCGCCTTCACCAGCTTCTCCAACGCCGCCTGGTCGCCCTGCTTGATGCGCTGAGCCAACTCCACCTCCTCGTCCACTCCTATGAGCTCCTCGCGGCCAATGTCTTGCAGATACTTGTCCAGCGACGGACTCTCACGGTTGGTGATGGAGGGGTTGATTTTTAACTGTCTCATGATATATCTCCTTCGGGCGGAATTTGGCATCCGCCCAATTGCCATACAATTTACTTCTACGTACCGCCTTGACGCCCGTTACTCCCGTCTCCGCCAAAAAAAGTTAATCTTTGGGCTTGACGGGGCGGCTCCGCCCTCGCGTTTCTGTCGCCGTCCGAGGGCTTGTCGGCTCCATTTCTGTGCATGGCGCACGAAAGACTTGCAAAGGTAACGAAAAATGCGCTAGGCTACGAATTTTGCGCCATATATTAACCGCCGCTAGGATGACAAAAAACGGCATGCGGCCATCGTCTAGCCGCATGCCGCCGCCCGCCATCGGGTGTGCCTGCCAAGGGGGTTCTATTGCAGGTCGATGGCGAAGTAGCGCACGCGCCCGTCAGGGTAAACGCCGGCAATGAAGAGCCCGTCTGAGGCCGAGGCCATCACTTGGCGGAAGTCCTTGACCGATGTGAGGGGCACCCTGTTGGCTTTGGTTATGATGAAGCCCTCGCGCACCCCGGCGTCCTTGAGCTTGCCGTCTCCAAGGCTCACCACCTTGAGTCCGTAGCGCAGCCCGAGTGAGCGTTGCTCTTTCTCCGACACTGGCGCAAGCTCGGCCCCGAGGGTCTGGTTGTCTTCTCCTTTCACTATGCCCGTCGTGCCGCGGACGTTGCGCAGCGTGGCCACCAGCTCTCTCTCCTTGCCGTCCCGGATCACGGTCAGTTTCACTGAGTCGCCGGGCCTGTGCTGCGCCACGCGAGACTGCAGCTCCGGCACCGAGTTGATGATTTCATCGTCAAGTTTGGTTATCACGTCGCGCTCGCGCACTCCGGCCTCTTTCGCAGCGCCGCCGTCCGACACGGCCGAGACTAGCACGCCCTCCGGCTTAGGCAAGTTCAGGTCTTCGACCATCGACGCGTCAATCTCGCTAATCGAGACGCCAAGAAGGGCGCGCTGCACCTCGCCATACGTCATCAGGTCTTGAGCCACCTTTTGCGCAATGTTGGCAGGCACTGCGAAGGAGTAGCCGGAGAACGACCCCGTGGGTGAGGCTATGGCGGTGTTTATGCCAATGACCTCGCCCCGCGTGTTCACAAGCGCGCCGCCACTGTTGCCCGGGTTGACGGCCGCGTCGGTCTGGATGAACGACTCTATGGCCATGTTCGACGTGTTGATGCCCACGTGGCGGCCTTTGGCCGAGACAATTCCTGCCGTCACCGTGCTGGTGAGGTTGAACGGGTTGCCAACGGCCAGCACCCACTCGCCCACTCGCACGTTGTCCGAGTTGCCAAACGTCAACGGCATAAGCCCGTCGGCGTCAATCTTGATGAGGGCTATGTCCGTCGTCGGGTCCGCGCCCACAAGCGTGGCGGGGAAGCTTCGCTTGTCGTTCAGAACCACCTCAATCTTGTCCGCGCCGCTCACCACGTGATTGTTGGTGACAATGTAACCCTCCGCGCTGATAATCACGCCCGAGCCTGCGCCCCGGATAGGCTCGGGCCTCTGCTGCCGGCCCATGCCGGGGCCGAAGAAGAACTCGAACAGGTCGGCGCCGCCATAAGAAGGCTGCTGGCTTTGCTGCGTCACCTTGACGTGCACCACGCCGTTGACGGTCAGCTCGGCCGCCTCGGTGAAGTCGGTGGGGGCTGCTGGCGCCAGGGCCACGTTGCGGACAGGCGTCGCGGCGCTCGCGCTGTCACGTGCCGTGGCACTCGCCACCTCGTAACGTGAATATAGGTATGCGCCAAAGGCCGCGCACACCATACTGGCGGCCACGGCCGCCACGTATTTGCGAATCTCCATATGATCTGTCTTTTTGTTTATGGCGCAAATATGCGCCGCCTTATCGGCACGGCGAAACGTTTTCAACATTTGCGCCGAAATTATCGGCGAATGGCCCGGTGCGACAAATTGTCACACTCGTTGAAAAAATGTGAGCTTTCGATGGCGCGCGCCTTCTCTTGTCTGACAATTAGCTACCTTTGCCCGCAAAATTCTAACATTAATGTAAGCGAGTATGAAGTTGCTGATTCTGGGTCTCGGCGGCCAGGAGGTGCTGGTCGTCGCGCTGCTTGCCCTTCTGCTCTTTGGCGGCAAGAAGATCCCTGAGCTCATGAGCGGTGTCGGGCGAGGCGTCAAGAATTTCCGCGACGCCATGGCGGGCAACCTGCCGGAAGAGGATAAGGGGAAGGAGGGAAAGGAGGGGAAGAAGGAGGAAGGCGGCAAGGACGGCGACACTCCCGCCTCCGCCACCAGGGGCTGAAGCCGCGGCACATGGGGGCGTCTGCCGATAAGACCTTTTGGGAGCATCTTGACGACTTGCGGGACCTGCTCGCCCGTGTCCTCTTGGTGGTGGCGGTGGCCGCGGTGGCGTGCTTCTGCCTCAAAGACGAGATTTTTAATTTCGTTATGGCCCCGTCGCGCCCCGACTTCATTCTCTACCGCCTGCTCAGCGGGCTTGAGCCGCCCGACCTTGGCGGCGGGCTCATCAACACTCGCCTGTCTGGCCAGCTTATGATGCACTTCAAGGTGGCTGTCGGCGCCGGCTTGTGCCTCTCCGCCCCCATTGTGGCGTGGATGATGGCGCGCTACCTGGCTCCGGCTCTCTATCCCAACGAGAGACGCGCCATGGGCGGGGCTTTCTTGTGGGGCGGCGTGCTTTTCGCGGGGGGCGCCGCTATGGCCTATGTGCTGGTCTTCCCATTGGCTTTCAGATTCTTGGCCACGTATGAGGTGTCTCCTTTAGTGACCAATATGATAACGCTGGATTCGTATGTGGACAATCTGCTGCTGCTCTGTCTGCTCATGGGAGTGCTTTTCGAGTTGCCGGTAGTGGCTCGGATATTAAGCAACCTGGGGCTGGTCACGGCGCCGCTCATGCGCCGCTACCGCAGGCACGCACTGCTGGCCATCGTGACCCTCGCGGCCATCATAACCCCGACGACCGACGCTCTCACGCTCGCGCTCGTCAGCCTGCCCGTGTGGCTGCTCTATGAGGCCAGCATCCTTGTGGTGAGGAGGGGGTAGCAATGCGGCCATTCTCAAATTTTTAGCTTAACTTTGAGCTTGCCAATCAATATAGATGCGGCTTGAGGCGGACTCTGCGCTCGTTGCGCGACCCTCTTCAGGAAACCGCCCGGCTTCGTCGGCTGTGAAGCCGATAGCGAGCCGGGAAGTAAACTAATAATAACAGAGACAATAAGGAAAAAATGGCAAACCTTGTGGCAATTGTGGGACGCCCTAACGTAGGCAAGTCCACTCTTTTCAACCGCCTTGTGGGTACCCGGCAGGCCATAGTGGACGAGGTGGCGGGCGTGACCCGCGACCGCCAGTATGGCAAGGTGCATTGGAACGGCAAAGAATTCTCCGTCATCGACACAGGCGGCTATTCCAGCAATTCTGACGACATTTTTGAAGACGAGATCCGCCAGCAGGTGATGCTTGCCATAGGCGAGGCCTCGGTCATACTCTTCGTCGTGGACATCCTAACGGGCGTGACGGACTATGACGACATGGTGGCCGATATGCTCCGGCGAAGCCGCAAGCCGGTCATAGTGGTCGCCAACAAGGCCGACACGGGAGACCGCCTGGCCGACATGCACGAGTTCTACCGCTTCGGCCTTGGAGACATATACGCAATCAGCTCCGCCAGCGGCAGCGGTACGGGAGACTTGCTCGACCATTTGCTCTCACTCCTGCCAGACAATGTGACGAGCGACATTGACGACTCGCTCCCTAAATTCACCGTGGTGGGCCGACCCAACGCGGGCAAAAGCTCCATAATAAACGCTTTCGTTGGCGAGGACCGCAACATCGTCACAGACGTAGCCGGCACCACGCGAGACTCAATCTTTACGCGGTATAATAAGTTCGGCAAAGACTTCTACCTCATTGACACAGCCGGCCTCCGCAAGCGAAACAAGGAGAAAGACGATGTGGAGTTCTACTCCACCATGAGGAGCGTCAGAGCCATTGAGAATTCAGACGTCTGCATCCTCATGCTCGACGCCACGCGAGGCCTCGAGGCGCAAGACAAGAAGATCTTCGGCCTCATTGAGCGAAACCATAAAGGCGTCGTCGTTGTCGTGAACAAGTGGGATCTCATTGAGAAGGAGAACAATACTATGAAAAGGTGGGAGGAGGCCGTGCGGGCGGAGTTCGCCCCATATACCGACATCCCCATTATCTTCACTTCCGTACCCAATAAGCAGCGCATCCACAAAGTGGTGGAGGAGGCCTGCCGCGTGTTCGACAACCTGAGGCGAAAAGTAGGCACCTCGCAGCTCAATGAGTTGCTGCTGCCCGCCATCACGGCCTTCCCGCCGCCAGAGACCAAGGGCAAGGTGGTGAAGATCAAGTATGTCACGCAGCTCCCGACTCCGTCGCCCACGTTCGCGTTCTTCTGCAACCTGCCGCAGTATGTCCACGATCCATACAAACGCTTCCTCGAAAACAAGATAAGAAAGGAGTGGGACTTCTGCGGCGTCCCTGTCAACATCGTGATGCGAAAGAAGTAGCGGGGGCAAAGCGGGCATGGCGACTCTCGGCCAAATATTCACAGGCCTAATAACAAAGCCTCGCATAGAGCGCGAGGCGGCGGCCCTTGTCGACTTGATATTCAGCCTCACGCTGGCCACGCTGCCTGGCATTGCGGGCAGCGTGGCAGGCGTGGCTTATTTCTTGCTCCGCGATGGCCGCGCCAACGGCATGGGCAAGCGGCTCTACGGGCTTGAGACCGTACGCGCGGCCGATGGAAGGCGCGCCAGCTGGAGCACGGCCATGCTGCGAAACATGCTGCTCCTCGTGCCACTGTTCAATTTGGTGGATGTGTGGCACTTCTTCAAGAGCGGTCGAAGGCTTACGGACGAGTGGCTCGGCACCGATGTGCGCAAAGGCGGACCGCTGCCATCCGACGCGCCTGTGGCGGATGGCGTAGAGGCGGAGGCTGAAGAGCAGACTGGCTAATGGGCGGATATGCGTGGCTAGTCCACCAAAACGAAATTTAAATCCACCGTATCCGAGGCTTTTTTAGGCATCTTCGTGGCGCAAAATGCGGGAGGTGAGATGACGGGGCGCTAGCCCATCGCCTCCTCAGACCCACACCACAAAGATGACACGCAAAATCAATCTCTCCATCCTCGGGGCGGCCATAGCCGCCACCCTCTCCGTTGCCTCTTGCGGCCAAGGCCACCCTCCCGCCGCCAATGGGCAGGCCGCCGTAGCCGTGGCCGACACAGCCTCTGCGGCCAACCCTCAGTTCGACCCGTCAAGGCCGTGGGCGCACGACCCTGTCATCGCAGTCGAGGGCGATACCATATACGCATTCTCCACTGGCCATGGCATCAATCAGATGCGCACTGTGGATATGAAAACGTGGGAGGTTGACGGCCCTTGCCTAGACTCCTTGCCATCGTGGGTGAAGGAGAAGAACCCGGAGGCCACGATGCACCTCTGGGCCCCAGACGTCATATATTCTGGCGGCATGTGGCATCTTTTCTATTGCTCTTCGGTGTTCGCCACCAACAAGTCCGTCATTGGCCACTTAGTCAGCAAGACGCTAAATCGCCAAAGCAAGGCCTACGGGTGGAAAGACATGGGGCCGGTTCTCCAGTCCGTCCCGCATCGCGACAATTGGAACGCCATAGACCCCAACGTGGCCGTGTGCGCCGATGGGTCCGCCTGGATGTCGTTCGGCTCTTTCTGGGGCGGCATAAAGCTCGTCAGGCTTCGCGACGACCTCAGCGGGCTCTCTGAGCCGCAAGAGTGGCACACGCTGGCATCACGCCGCGCCGAGAAGGTGGAGACGGCAGACAAACCGGGAGACGCTGCCATCGAAGCCCCCTTTATCTTTAAGCATGATGGCTGGTTTTTCCTGTTCGTATCGTTCGACTACTGCTGCCGCGGCGAGGAGAGTACATATCACGTGGTATGCGGGCGAAGCCGCGACATCCGAGGGCCATACGAGGATCGGTTGGGCCAGGATCTGGCCCTTGGCGGCGGCACGAGAGTGGACATCCCGCAGGCCGACAAGCAGCGGTATGTGGCGGCCGGCCATTGCGCGGTCGTCTCGCTCCGAGGGGCTGACCGCATGGTCATGCACGCCTACCGAAGGGTCGACGGGCACCCAGAGCTAGTTCTCCGAAAAATAGACTGGGACGACAAAGGGTGGCCCGTTTTACAAGAAGAGTGAACAAAAAAGACCGCGGAGAAGTGCCATTGCAAAGAAATGTTGCTATATTTGCAATACAAGGTCAGAGAAAAAGCCGCATCGGATTTTTGATCGTTAAACTCAACATTAAAAAATCCAACTGGGCGACGCTTAATCGTTGTGAAGGCGGGCTTCGCCACCGCAAGGTGGTTTCGCCAAGTGCGACAGGAAGATTACTGAGCAACGAGGCACCCAAATCCTATTTTTAGGAGTTTAAACATCCAATAAGGTGCGGCCCCTTATAGCGAGGCGGGCTAGCCGGCGGAGGCCGGCCAGCCCGCGTTCCGTATCCCCGACACCTTTGGCAAGCCGCCCCAGGCGGGGCGCGTCATCTTCCCAGCCCGGCGATGCCATGGCAAAAACGTGAGTCTGGGACGTTGGAGGCGTCGCATCTTGCGGCTTCCGCTCTTTGCCCCCCCAAAATCGCGCCGCCCCTTTTTGCTTGGTATCGTTTGTTTTTATATTTTAGCCGAGTAATAGAGTTATAGAAACACACAGTATGTACAGGACTCACACGTGCGGAGAGCTCCGCATCGCAGATGCCGGCAAGGAGACCACCTTGGCCGGATGGGTACAGCGCTCGCGCAAGATGGGCGGCATGACGTTCATCGATATACGTGACCGCTACGGAATCACGCAGATAGTTTTCAACTCCGAGACCGACGCCGCGCTCAACGACGCCGCGCAGAAGCTCGGTCGCGAATACGTCATTCAGGTGACCGGGACAGTACGCGAGCGTGAGAGCAAGAACAGCAACCTCCCCACGGGAGACATTGAAATAATAGCCAGCAAGCTAATCGTGCTAAATGAGAGCGTCACGCCGCCTTTCACCATCGAAGATGACACCGACGGGGGTGACGACCTCAGGATGCGCTACCGCTACCTAGACCTCCGCAGGGCCGCCGTGCGCAAAAACCTTGAGCTGCGTCACGACATATGCCAAAAGATTCGCGCATACCTCTCAAACCTCAAGTTCCTTGAGGTCGAGACTCCGGTACTCATCGGCTCGACCCCTGAGGGCGCAAGGGATTTCGTCGTGCCTAGCCGAATGAACCCCGGTCAGTTCTACGCCCTGCCGCAGAGCCCGCAGACGCTCAAACAGCTCCTGATGGTCGCCGGCTTCGACCGTTATTTCCAAATAGTCAAGTGTTTCCGCGATGAGGATCTGCGCGCCGACCGTCAGCCTGAGTTTACGCAGATCGATTGCGAGATGAGCTTCATTGAGCAGGAGGACATCCTCAACGTCTTTGAGGGACTCATGAAGACTCTCTTCCGCGAGGTCAAGGGCATCGACTTTAAGGAGCCTTTCTTGCGCATGACGTGGCAAGACGCCATGAAATATTACGGCTCCGACAAGCCTGACCTGCGCTTCGGAATGAAGTTCGTTGAGATCAAGGACATAATGCAGGGTCACGGATTCTCCGTCTTCGACGGGGCCGAGTACATTGGCGCCATCTGCGCCAAGGGTGCCGCGCACTACACGCGCAAGCAGCTCGACCAGCTCACGGAGTTCGTCAAGCGTCCGCAAATAGGGGCCAAGGGCCTCGTCTACGCTCGCGTCGAGGCCGACGGCTCTGTCAAGTCGTCCGTCGATAAATTCTATGACCAACCATCACTCCAAACCCTTAAAGAGCGCATGGAGGCCGAGGCGGGGGATCTCATCCTCATCATCTGCGGGCCCGATGCCATGAAAGCGCGCAAACAGCTCTGCGAGCTGCGCCTCGAGATGGGCAATCAGCTTGGTCTGAGAGACAAGGCCAACTACGCTTGCCTCTGGGTCATTGACTTCCCCATGTACGAGTGGAGCGAAGAGGAGAACCGTCTCATGGCCATGCACCACCCCTTCACCAGTCCAAAGCCAGAGGACTATGACCTGCTAGACACCAACCCGGCAGCCGTGCGCGCCAATGCATATGACATGGTCATCAACGGAGTAGAGGTCGGAGGCGGCTCCATCCGCATCCACGACGCGGTCTTGCAGGCCAAGATATTCAAGATTCTCGGCTTCACGCCAGAGAAGGCGCAGCAGCAGTTCGGCTTCCTTATGAACGCCTTCAAGTTCGGGGCTCCCCCTCACGGTGGCTTGGCGTTCGGTCTCGACCGCCTCGTCAGCCTCTTCGCGGGCCTCGACTCCATCCGCGACTGCATCGCCTTCCCCAAGAACAATGCCGGCCGCGATGTCATGCTCGACGCTCCCGCGCCGCTTGACCAGAAGCAGCTCGATGAGCTTGAGCTTGCGGTGTTGACTAAAAACGATAAATAACAGGAAACCTGGCGCGGGGCTGTCAGCAGCCAAACGGTGGCTAGCGCAGCCCCGATGCTTTTTGACTAAACATAATCAATCAAGACGTGTATGGAAATTTTTGCTCCTGTCGCGCTATTGGTGGGGTTGATCGTCGTCCTTGGCATCTTCTTCTACTATGTGCCTGTGCTCCTTTGGTTCTCGGCTCTTGTGTCGGGTGTCCATGTGTCGCTCATGCAGCTCTTCCTCATGCGCATCCGAAAAGTGCCGCCAACGGTCATCGTCCAGGCGCTCATCGAGGCGCACAAGGCCGGCCTCCAAAACATTCGCCGAGATGACCTTGAGGCTCACTACCTGGCCGGCGGTCACGTCCAGAAAGTGGTTCACGCCCTAGTCTCGGCCAACAAGGCGAACATCAACCTCACCTTTCAGATGGCCACGGCCATCGACCTTGCGGGCCGCGACGTCTTCGAGGCCGTCCAGATGTCCGTCAACCCAAAGGTCATTGACACTCCGCCCGTCACCGCGGTTGCCAAAAACGGCATCCAGCTCATTGCCAAGGCTCGTGTGACGGTGCGGGCCAACATCCGTCAGCTCGTCGGTGGCGCGGGAGAGGAGACCGTGCTCGCCAGGGTGGGCGAGGGCATCGTCTCTTCCATCGGCTCGTCAGAGAGCCACGAGAGGGTATTGGAGAATCCTGACAGCATCTCCAAAGTTGTTCTCTCCAAAGGACTGGACTCTGGCACGGCTTTTGAAATACTCTCCATTGACATTGCGGACATTGATGTCGGCAAGAACATTGGAGCGGCTCTGCAAATGGATCAGGCAAACGCCGATAAGAACATCGCCCAGGCCAAGGCCGAGGAGCGCAGGGCCATGGCCGTAGCCCTTGAGCAAGAAATGAAGGCCAAGGCTCAAGAGGCACGGGCGCGCGTCATTGAGGCCGAGGCCGAGGTGCCGAAGGCCATGGCCGAGGCTTTCCGCAACGGCAACCTTGGCATCATGGACTATGTTCGCTACAAGAACATGGAGGCGGACACGGCCATGAGGCAATCCATTGCCGGCCCCGCCAAAAAGACTGGCGACAAGTAAACCCAATCGCATAATAAAAGGTGCCAAGCCGCGACATCCGGTTTGGCACCTTTCTCTTTTTCTAAAACAATGAAATTACTTGTGCCTTCAGCTTCTTTTTCTGTGCGCTTCGGCGCGGCCGACACGGCTCCTGGCGGCAAGACACTCTGACTCCACCACTCTTGCGCTGTAGCGTTTGGGGCTCCTGACGCTCGTTGCCGCCACTATCCTTACGAGGCGAAATATTGCCATCACACCATCAAACAAGACGGCCAAGACCGGCCGCCTGCATCTTTGGCCGCTGGTTTAAAGACATCACAGAAAATGAGACGCCGCCAGACGAAGTGGCCAAAACAGGCGGATGGGATGACGGCCATTTTACGACCCCGTCCCAGGGAGGGGATTCTCCTTGCTAGATGCGGAGGGGGTGAAGACGTCTATCCAGTAAGGAGGTTCGGAAAACGATCAGCCGATACCGTGGGGTCATTATTGGAGAAGAGACGCCTCCTGGCCATCTCCTCTTTCGCCCTCAAAATATCGGCCAGAAACTTCATGTTGCGCATCTCAAAGCCCGCCGCTTGGGCCATGTCTATGGGGGTGTCATACATATAGCCAATCTCCATTGGGCGGCGAGCCTCAAAGTCCAGCCTCATGCTGGGTGAGTAGGGCGGCATTTTGGCCGTCATCTCCAGAAGACGCTCGGCGTATGCCGCGTCCACCCGTTTTACGCCCAAAGCCGCAGCCGCGCCTGTCACCTCGCCCATCAGTGCCGTCACCAGTTTCAGGCAACTGCCGTCCATAAGCGTGTCCGTCTGGCAGTCAAGAGCCACAGACAGGCCGTTAAAAGGCATGTTCCACAAGGCTTTCTTCCACCGGGCCTCGTCATAGCCCATCACTTTGGCGGCAATGCCCGCCTCTTTCATATCATCGGCAATGCTCGTGGCCTCATCATCGCCCACGTTATACGGTGCCAGGTTAAGACTCCCGAAAAACTGATGGTGTATTGTGCCGGGCCCGACTTTGGCGGAGCCGATAAAAGCCAAACCGCCCACAAGCCTCACGCCCGGAACCATCTGCTCCACAGCCGCTTCCACTCCCACACCGTTCTGAATCAGAACCACTGTTGTGCCATGTTTCAGCATTGGCGGCAACAAACTCTTCAGCAATGGCTCGTTAGTGGTCTTCAGGCATACCAGAATCACGTCCACGGGGCCGATGGCTTCGGGACTCCTGTAAGCCTGCGCGTGCGGCAAGGCGAAGTCGCCGTCGCTCGATTTCACGGTCAGCCCGTGCCTTGCAACGTATTCATAGTCCGAGTGGAGCAGGAAACGGACGTCTTTTCCTGCCAGAGCCAGGCGACCGCCATAGTAGCCCCCGACGCCGCCCACGCCCACCACGGCGTAGCTTCTCTTGACGTTTGTCATAGGTCTGTTTTTGAGATTGTCATGTGCCACTGCGCAATATAGCCAAATATTGCGAACTCAGTATGCGCCGCTCGCATACATTGCCGGTCTGTTGTGTCCGGCCTAGTGCCATTAAGCTTACGGTGTCACTAAAAAATCAAACCCGCCCCCGACTTTCGTCGAGGGCGGGTTCCCAATCATCTTCGGGTGAGTGACCGGAGTCGAACCGGCGACCTCCAGAGCCACAATCTGGCGCTCTAACCAACTGAGCTACACCCACCATCTTTTCGATTGCGAGTGCAAAATTGAGGCTTTTCCATTACATTTGCAAGAGCAGGACGAACTTTTTCTCAATATTTGATTTCTGACATATGGACCAAGACAAGATGCGTGAGGTTAAGTTGCAGTTGCGCAGGCATATGAACGGTACGACGGCCTCCATTATGAAGAGGCTCGATGATGCCTATGCGGCCAATTACGGCCTTTCACTCCAACACGTGCGAGAGGTCGCGGCCTCTCTCTCTCTGTCTCCGCAGGAGTGCGACGACCTGTGGCGCACTCGTTGGCGCGATCTCATGCTCATTGCCGCCGCGGCCCTTGCGCCGCAAGACCCTGAGCCGGGGCGCGTGCTGTCTTGGGCGGGGTCGTTGCCGTCTGTCGAGATGGTTGAGATGCTCCCGTTCCTTCTCACGGGGCATATGTCCCGCTCCTTGGATCTGGCCGAGGCGCTGGCGGCACGCGACTCGGGCTTCGATTTCGCTTTGGCTCTCAACACCGCCGCCCGTTCCTTGCAGAATCGCCCATCTCCCGCTTTCGATGCCGCCGATGTGGCGGAAGGTCTCCTTCGCGCGGCTGCGGCTCGCGCAGCCTGGTCGCGCCCCGAGGCCGCCGCTGTCAGTCTCCTTGGCCGCCAATGCCTCCGCCGCGGGGTGTGCTGCGAGGCCGTAGACTCCGTGCGCGCCTCTGCGGCCACGCGTCCTGATGCTCCATCGCGGCTCGCGGCTCAAGATATATCAGACGAGGCCGAATTTTTAAAACATTGATTGCCCGACCGTTATTGGAGACGAAGAAAATTATCATCAAAAATACAGCCTGCGCTCTTGCGAATCCCGAAAGTATGCCTAACTTTGCATCGCTTTCGAGAAGAAATGCGAGTAAGCTTGATTTTAAAGGGCTTGTCTCAGGGAGAGATGGGTGAGTGGCTTAAACCAGTAGTTTGCTAAACTGCCGAACGCGATTAGTGTTCCGGGGGTTCGAATCCCCCTCTCTCCGCCACTTTCGAGGTGCTTCGTTATCGGGGTGTAGCGCAGTCCGGTTAGCGCATCTGCTTTGGGAGCAGAGGGTCCCCGGTTCGAATCCGGGTACCCCGACTTCTGCGGAAATAGCTCAGTTGGTAGAGCACAACCTTGCCAAGGTTGGGGTCGCGAGTTCGAGTCTCGTTTTCCGCTC
>CAKUVM010000032.1 GCA_934699135.1 uncultured Bacteroidales bacterium | reverse complement strand
GGGGTATCGGCGCAGAAACGCGTTTTCGGCCTTCAATTCAAAAGAACAACAAAATCTTTAAACCAACACCCATATGGCAACACTCAGATTTCAAGCCCTGACTGACCTGATGAGGAAGAAGCTTCCGGATGTCAAGTTCACCGAGGAAAGAGTGCCGGACATCTATGGCGAGCTCGTCTTCAATGACGAGGCCATGAAGAAGTATCTCCAGAGCACCGTCTACAAGCAGGTGAAGAAAGCCATAGCCAACGGCGAGTTCATCAGCCGCGACCTTGCCGACGGCGTGGCCGCAGGCATGAAGGCTTGGGCCATAGACCACGGCGCAGTGCACTACACCCACTGGTTTCAGCCCCTCACCGACGGCACGGCCGAGAAGCACGATGGCTTCATCAATTACGGCCCCGATGGCAAGATAATTGAGGAGTTTGCCGGCAAGCACCTCGCGCAGCAGGAGCCGGACGCCTCGTCATTCCCCAACGGCGGCATCCGCGCCACGTTCGAGGCCCGCGGCTACACGGCGTGGGATGTCACCTCGCCCGCTTTCATCGTGGGCTCCACGCTCTGCATACCCACCATCTTCATTGCCTACACGGGAGACGCCCTCGACTACAAGACGCCGCTCCTCAAGGCGCTCCATGAGGTGGATAAGGCCGCTGTGGATGTTTGTCAGTATTTTGACAAGAGCGTCACCAAAGTCATTTCCAACCTCGGTTGGGAGCAGGAGTATTTCCTTGTGGATCGCGGCCTCTACTTGGCCCGTCCCGACCTGGTCCTGACCGGCCGCACCCTTATGGGCGCAAGCTCCGCCAAGAACCAGCAGCTTGAGGATCACTACTTCGGCTCCATCCCCGAGCGCGTGGCATATTTTATGCGCGACCTAGAGATTGAGTGCCATCGCCTCGGCATCCCGGCCAAGACGCGCCACAATGAGGTGGCTCCCGGCCAGTTCGAGCTGGCCCCGATATACGAAGAGGTCAATGTGGCGAACGACCACAACCTGCTCCTTATGGACATTATGAAGAAGATCGCGAAGCACCACGGCTTCGAGGTCCTTCTCCATGAGAAGCCTTTCGCGGGTATCAACGGCTCCGGCAAGCACAATAACTGGAGTCTTTGCACCGACACGGGCATCAACCTTTTCGCACCTGGCAAGAACCCCAAGGGCAACATGCTCTTCCTCACGTTCCTCACCTGCGTCATGGCTGCCGTGTATAAGGGTCAGGACATCCTCCGCGCGCAGGTGCTCAACGCAAGCAACAGCCATCGCCTTGGTGCCAACGAGGCGCCGCCAGCCATCATGTCCATCTTCCTCGGCACGCAAGTCTCCGCCATGCTCAACAGCATCGTTGAGAAAGTCTCCGACGCCAAGATGACCCCCGAGGAGAAGACCGCCCTCAAGCTCGGCATTGGTCGCCTGCCGGAGATCTTGGTTGATAACACTGACCGTAACCGTACGTCGCCATTCGCCTTCACGGGGGATCGCTTCGAGTTCCGCGCCGTGGGTTCCTCCGCCAACTGCGCCGGCGCCATGACGGCCGTCAACGCCATTGTGGCAGCCCAGCTCCGCGAGTTCAAGAAGGATGTTGACGCCCTCATTGACAAGGGCGTGAAGAAGGACGAGGCCATATTCCAGGAGATCCGCAAGCTCATCGTGGAGTCCGCTCCCGTGCATTTCGATGGCAACGGCTATTCCGAGGAGTGGAAAGAGGAGGCCAAGCGTCGCGGCCTGACCAACATCACAAGCGTGCCTGAGAGCGTGGACACCATGCTGTCTGAGCACAGCAAAGAGATCTTCGTAAAGACCGGCATCCTGACGGAGCGTGAGCTCACGGTGCGCCACGACGTCGAGATGGAGAAATTCGTCAAGAAGGTGCAGATCGAGGCGCGTGTCATGGGAGACCTTGTCATCAACCACATCGTCCCCACGGCCATCGCCTACCAGAACATCCTCATCAACAATGTCAAGGGCATGAAGGACGTGATGGGTGCCGATGCCGACGCCATGACGGAGAACGAGCGTGAGCTCATCCGCAAGATCTCTGACCACGTCAAGACCATCCGCACCACAGTCCAGACCATGATAGACGCCCGCAAGAAGGCCAACAAGATTGAGGACGAGCGTGAGAAGGCCTACGCCTATGACAAGGACGTGCGCCCGCTGCTCGATGTCATCCGCTATCATGTCGATAAGCTTGAGCTTATTGTGGACAATGAGATGTGGCCTCTGCCCAAGTATCGTGAGATGCTCTTTCTCTTCGACTAGGTCTTAGGGGACTCTGCATAAAAAAGTGGCCGCCCCGCATGACACATTGTCATGCGGGGCGGCTTTCTTTGTCCCTACCACAAAAATCTTCTGGCAGGGTGGGTGGGGGGGGGAATTTCAGATTCCCGCGCCGTCGGTGAAAGTTGAGCTTGTGGCGCGGCTCTGCATTATGAGGGAGTGGGGAGGCACGCTGTGCGTGAGCCACACGTTGCCGCCCACAATGGTGTCATGGCCAATGACTATGCGGCCAAGGACCGAAGTGTTGGAATATATTGTCACATTGTCTTCAATGATTGGGTGGCGAGGCACGTTGAGCAGCATGCCGTCATCGCCGCGGCTGAAACTCTTGGCCCCGAGCGTCACGCCCTGGTAGAGCATCACGTGCGAGCCTATTATGCACGTCTCGCCAATCACGATGCCCGTGCCGTGGTCAATGCAAAAATGGTCGCCTATCTGCGCACCCGGGTGGATGTCTATGCCCGTCTGAGAGTGCGCCAGCTCCGAGATTATGCGCGGGATGACAGGCACGCCCATCGTCAGCAGCTCATGCGCCACCCTGTAGTGCACCATGGCCTGCACCATAGGGTAGCAAAATATCACCTCGCCATTGCTCCGCACGGCGGGGTCGTTGTGCACCATGGCGTCCACGTCGGTGTAGAGGAGCCGCTTTATGGTCGTCAGCCGCTCAATGAAGTCAACAGTGAGGTCTGCCGCGCGCTCTGCCACGCTCTCCTCTCCGTCGGCTTGGCCGAAGACGAGCCCGCGGGCTATCTGTGTTTGCAGGAGTGAACCCAGCTGCTCCACGCTCATGCCAATGTAGCAGGTGCGGATGTCACCCACGGCCTGGCGCTTGTCAAAGAAACCGGGAAACACGATGTCTTTCACCAGGGCCACTATGCGTTTTAACGCCTCGACCGATGGCAGCGGCGCGCCGCTGTGTACGGCCACGCTCTCCTCGCCCTCCGATATTGCCGACAGGTTGGCCACCGCGGCTCGCAAGCGTACGCTTCTGGCTGTTTGCATGTTGTGTCGTTTGTGTGTGGTTATCGTTCTGGTCTCTGAGGCTCATTCGTCTTCTAGTGACAAAATGGTTGGCTTTTGGCCGCAGATGGGGCAATGAGCCGAGCGGCGCACGCTCATGGTGTGGAACGCCATTTCTGCGGCGTCTATGGTCAGCAGCCTGTCGGTCAGCAGCTTGCCTGTGCCTGTGAAGTATTTCAAGACTTCTGTGGCTTGCAGCGCGCCAACAACCCCGGCCACGGGGCCGGCCACGCCCACCTGCGCGCTCGTCTGCGCCTGCCCCGCCGCCGGTGGGGCGTTGAATATGCAGCGGTAGCAGGCGTGGCCTGGCACGTAGGTCATGGTCTCGCCTTCGAATCGCAGCACGCCGCCGTGGGAGAATGGTTTGCCCGCCAAGACGCAGGCGTCGTTTATGAGAAATTTTGCGGCAAGGCTGTCTGTGGCCTCCACCACAAAGTCATAGTCTTGGATGATGCCCATGGCGTTGCTCGCTGTGAGTCTCTCGCGGTGCTGCGCAACGCATACGTGCGGGTTTAGGGCGCGCAGTTTCTCCGCCGCGCTCTCTACCTTTGGCCGGCCCAAATCTGCCGATGTGTGGAGCGTCTGCCTCTGGAGGTTCGATGTGTCCACGGTGTCGAAGTCCACAATGCCAAGCGTGCCGACGCCTGCCGCCGCCAGATAATAGGCCACGGGAGAACCCAGGCCGCCCGCGCCCACAAGCAGCACTTTGGCCTCGCGCACCCTGGCCTGCCCCGCCGCCCCCACGCCTTTGAGCAGCATGTGGCGGCTATATCGCTCTTTCTCTTCTTCTGAAAACTCGTATGTCATGATGCCGTTTGTGGTGTGCCGTGTGGCCTCAAAAGTAGGTAAAATAAATCAAAAAGGCAGGCCGCGGTCGGCAGAGATAAGTCTGCCAACCGCGGCCTTGCCCAACTTATGCGTGATAGCCGGCAAGAGCCGAAGCCCTTGTCACCTACTTGTCACCACGGATGGCCGCGATGCCCGGGAGAACCTTGCCCTCCATGTACTCAAGCATTGCTCCGCCGCCGGTAGATACGTAAGATACCTTGTCGGCGAGCCCGTTCTTGTTGATGGCGGCCACGGAGTCGCCACCGCCAATGAGGGTGAACGCGCCATTCTCCTGCGTGGCCTTGGCCACTGCGTGAGCGATGGCGGAGGTGCCTTTGGCGAACTTGTCAAACTCGAAGACACCCATCGGGCCGTTCCAGATGACGGTCTTGCTGTTGGCAATGACCTTGGTGAACTCGGCTATGGTCTCGTCTGCGATGTCGAGACCCATCCAACCGTCAGGAGTCTCATCGATCTTAGAGACGTTGGTGTTGGCGTTGGCGTCGAACTTGTCAGCGTTGAGGCCGTCTTTCGGCAAGTATACGTTCACGCCCTTGGCTTTAGCCTCGGCGAGAATCTCCTTGGCGAGGTCGAGTTTGTCATCCTCGCAAAGCGAGGCGCCGATCTTGCCACCCAGAGCCTTGATGAAAGTGTAGGTCATGCCGCCGCCGATGATGAGGTTGTCGACGCGGTTGAGGAGGTTCTTGATGATGTTGATCTTGTCAGAGACCTTGGCGCCGCCCATGATGGCCGTGAAAGGCTTCTCTGCGTTGTTGAGGACGCGGTCCATGGCTGCGACCTCCTTGTTGATGAGGAAGCCGAACATCTTGGCGTTCTCGTGGAAGAAGTCGGCTATGATGGCCGTGGAGGCGTGCTTGCGGTGCGCGGTGCCGAAGGCGTCGTTGACGTACACGTCAGCGTAGGATGCCAGGTGCTTAGCGAACTCCTTCTGAGCGGCTTTGAGCTCTTTCTTCGCGGCCTCGTAGTTGGGATCGTCCTTCTCAATGCCGCGTGGCTTGCCCTCTTCCTCCGGGTAGAAGCGGAGGTTCTCTAGCAAGAGGATCTCACCGGGCTTGAGGTTCTTGGCGGCCTCGTCTGCCTTGTTGCAGTCCTCGGCGAACTGAATCTTGCCGAGATACTTCTCGATGGCGGGGATGATCTGCTTGAGGGAGTACTTGGGATCGGGGTTGTTCTTCGGCTTGCCCATGTGGCTCATCAGGATGGCGGCGCCACCGTCAGCGATGACCTTCTTGATGGTGGGGAGAGCGCCGCGGATGCGGGTGTCATCGCTAACTTCGCCAGTCTTCTTGTCGAGGGGCACGTTGAAGTCCACACGGATGATGGCCTTCTTGCCTTTGAAATTGAAATCGTCGATCTTAATCATGACTTTATGATTGAATAATTTTGTCTTTTCCCTGCCGCCCATGGCGCGGGCGCGGCCTGTGGTCAGACCACGCCAAAATTACTCACCCTGCTCAAATTTTGCAAGGATGGCAGATTAAATTAATCAAAAGCCGCCACTGGCTTGCGCCCCGCGCTCCCTTAGCTGCTTCACCCAATGAGCGGGGCGGAACAAGATGTCATGCCCCCCCATGCGCTCAAGCCCCATCGCGAAGAGAATGGGCAGGGCGGTGGAGAGGGCGGTGTTCAGCAGCAGGCTGAGCCAAAAGTTGGTAACGCCCAGTGCGATGAAAACGTTGCGGAAGCCCGCCGTCAGGAAGCAGTGCGTCACGTAAATCTCCAGGCAATAACGCCCACAGAGGGCGAACGCCTTGTTGTCCAGCCACTTTATGGCCGAGAATGCTTTCCAAAAGAAGATGCTGAGGCCAAGTGCGACAATGGTATTGACGAAAGGCAGGCGCGACACTATCCCTGAATATGACTCTGTGCTGTGGCTCCAGAAAAGTAGGCAAAGAGCGCATGCGACCACAACTCCCGTGATGGCCACGCTCCAATGGGGCGTATGGCCGCTGCGTTGCAAAATGGTGCCTAGGTAAAAGAACGGGAGGAAGAAAATGAATTGGTAGATGGTCTCGGTCGGGAATGATGGCAGCAGAGCCGCGAAAGCACTCAATATGAAGAGAGCGGTGGCCATTATCGCCCTCTTCTTGAATTTGACCAGTATGATGTTGGACGCGTAGAAGAAAGCGAGGACGTACAGATACCAATACGGGGCTATGGGTCTCCACCCGATGCTGAGCAGGTCGCTGAATGAGGCCGCATTGTTCGCGAACCTGGCGCACAGCACTTTAAAGGCGACAAGGAGGATTGAGAAGATGACGTAGACTGCAGCTATGTCCAACAGTTGCGTCTTGAGCTTTGAGGCCTTGGCCCTACAGTCTTTATCAATGTAGGCCAGGGAGAACATGAACCCGCTAATTAGGAAGAATAGAGGCATATGGAATGCGTACAACGCTTGATAGATGCCAAACTCCGCCACTAGTGCGGACGGGTATGTGAAGCCACCTATGTAGCCGTCCACCACATGCCCTATCACCACACAAATTATCGCGAACCCTTTGAGGCTGTCTAGCCAGGTTATTCTTTTCTTAGCTGTGGTGCAGGCGGTTAAATTTGTCGCGTTGCTTTCGGGGGGGTGAAATTATTCACGGTTATTGGATTTGTTGTTGATTAATATGCTATTGTCTTGTCATTCTCTTATGGCCACGGCCGCAACCCGCACCACATCGCGTGGCACGCCCGGTGCGAACGCCACGAAGTCGGGGTTGCGCAGTGCGGGGCGGTTATACTCCATAGGCTCGCCGTCCGAGACCTTCACAAGCCCGCCGCCCGCCGCCTCCAATATGGCTTGCCCGGCTGCCGTGTCCCACTCCATGGTGGTGCCGGAGCGCGGGTAGAGGGCCGCGGCGCCTTCGGCAAGCATGCACTGCTTTATGCTGCTGCCTACGCCTAGCAGAGTGGCGTCCGCCCACACGTCAAGGAGTCGCAGGGCGTCAGCCACGTTATTGGCGGCTGCGCTGGGATGGCTCACGCTGCCTAGCACAATGTGTGGGACGGGGCCGAAGCGCACGGGCAACTTGGTCTCTTGGCACGCCGTTCCGTCTTCTTGGAGCGAGCCGCGCCATGCCGCCCCGCCGCGGGTGAAGTAGACGCTCCCGGTTGCCGGCACGGCTATGACGCCAAGCGCGGGGCGGTGACCCTCCACCAAGGCTATGCAGACTGAGAACATGTCATTGCGCTTGATGAACTCTTTCGTGCCGTCTAGCGGGTCCACAATCCACATCTGCCTGTGGCGGCTGCGCGTGGCATAGTCCTCATGGGCCGTCTCTTCGCTCAGTATGGGCAGGCCGCTGGCCTCTAAGGCCTTGGCGATGGCTGCGTTGCTGGCCATGTCGGCACGTGTCACGGGCGTGTGGTCTTCTTTCTCCACAATTCCCATGTCTGCGCCCGAGGCGTAGATGTCCATTATCTCTTTCGCCGCGTGGGCTGCCGCGCGCAGTGCGAGCGGCAGCAGCGTCTCTTCTTCTTTGGCTGTCATCGGTCTCGCTCCTCGGGGTTTAGGCAACGTGCCATCCGCTCCAGCCCCTCGGCCAATTGGCCTCTGGGGCATGCCAAGTTGATGCGTAAGAAGCCCTCCGGCGCGCCGTAGATGTTGCCGGGCGACACCCTCACGCGTGCCTCGTTCAGTAGTTTGGCGCCCAGCCGCTCAGAGCTTAGCCCAAGCGCGCGGCAGTTCGCCCAAGCCAGGTATGTGGCCTCCAGGCGTGCCACTTTCACCATCGGAAGCCGGCGCGCCGTGAAGTCTATGAGGTAGTCATAGTTGCCCTTGACGTAGGCGCACATCTCTGTGAGCCAGTCTTCGCACTCGTTGAACGCCACTTGCAAGGCTATGACGCCAAACGGGTTGACGTCGCACACCTCGTTGACGTTTATTGCCTTGTCCACGGCCTGCCTCAGCCGAGCGTCGCGGGCTATTATGTAGCTTATCTGCAATCCTGCCGTGTTGAAGCTCTTGGAGCAAGAGGCGGCAATGACGCAGCCATCCTGGTACTTGTCCCCAATGTTTCCGAAAGGCGTGAAGCTATGGCCTGGCATTATGATGCCGCTGTGAATCTCATCGGCAATGATGGCCACTCCGTGCCTTTGGCAGATGTCCGCCATGCGGCGCAGCTCGTCCGCCGTCCATATTCGCCCCACAGGGTTGTGAGGGCTGCATAGCAGGAATATTTTGGTGTCCGGCAGTGCGGCCTTGCGCTCGAAGTCGTCAAAGTCCACATCGTACGTGTCCCCGTTGGCCACGAGCTTGTTCTCCACCACGTGGCATTTGTTGTTGGCGATGCTGGAGAAGAAGCAGTTGTAGGCAGGGGTTTGCATCAGCACGCCGCAGCCCTCTTCCCCCGCCATGGCCTTGATGATGGCGGACACGGCAGGCACGACGCCGGATGTGTACAGAATCCACTCCTTCTCGAAGTGGCAGGCGTAACGACGGGAGTACCAGTTGGTTATGGCCTCATAGAAGCTGTCTGGCACTTTGGTGTAGCCAAAGATGGCATGATCCACCCTGCGCCGCAGGGCGTCCACAATTCTTGGGGCCACGCGGAAGTCCATGTCGGCCACCCACAGAGGGATGACGTCTTTCTCGGGCGCGTCCACGTCCCATTTGTAGCAGTCGGTGTTGTGGCGCGACACGCGCTCGTCGAAGTTATATGTCATGTTTATGGTGTGGCTTGTTTGATGGTGGCGAGACGGCGCGCCACCGTCACGCGAATGTAAGCTATTTTTGCGTGCGTGTCTCTATTAGGCAGTTGGCTGGCGCCTTAATGTTCCCGTCAATTATGATCTGCCCGATGCTGTCGGCCACAATGTGACCAGTGCGCGGGTTTTTGACGGACGTGACGTGGCCGCGCAGGTCGGCCTCCACTTCGCTATATTCAAAGGCCAGGTCGGCGTCGGGCGCCATCTCGCAATTGATGAGGCGCAGGTTGTTGGCATAGCAGAGCGGCTGCGTCTCAATGATTTTGCAATTGATGAGAGTGAGCCTGTTGGAGTACCATGCCAAGTATTCCCCGTTGAGGGTGGAGTCAATCACGGTCACGTTCTCCGTGTTCCAAAACGCGTCTTTGGTGTTGAGTATGGAGTTTCGGATCTCCACGTTTTTGCAATATTGGAATGAGTAGTTGCCGTTGAGTTTCAGGCCGTCAACCTTGATGTTCTCGCAGTGCATGAAGATGTAGTCGCCCTCGTTCACCTCCACGTTCCGCAGCTCAATGTTTTTGCAGTGCCACAGGGTCTCCGCGGCGTGGGGTAGGCGCACGTTGGTCAGTTTCACGCCATCCATCTCACGAAACATTTTCGGCGCCTCCACCAAGGTGTCTGTCATCTCAAGGTTGCGAGAGTACCACAGCGCGGCGCGCCCGCCCTCGGTAAAGAGGCAGTCGCGGACTTTGAAGCCGTCGGTGCACCAGAAGGGGTATTTGCCCTCAAAGCGGCAACGTATGGCCTCGATGTCGCGCGTCTCTTTAAGCGCGCTCTCGCCGGTGTGGATTGTCACGTCCTCAAGCCTGAGGTCGTGCGCGCGGTAGAGGGGCCTCTCTCCGCCAAACTCCTGATTCTTTATTGTCTCCATGTGTCTATATGTCTTTGCTCGGCGCGAGGTGTCGAGCCCGCGGCCGAAGTTTTTCCGTATGGCTAAGGTAACGACTATGGCGTCACGCTTGTGTACCCAAATTACTTTTTGCGCCTTTGCGCCAGTTGCCCCATCGCAGCCGCGCCAAGAATATTGCGCCGCGGAAGCACAGCTCGGCGCACATGGCCGTCCAGACTCCCGCCAACCCCAATGACGGCGCCAATGCGTAGGCCAATGTGAGGCGCACGGCCCAAATGCTGGCCAGGTTCATCAGGCACGGCTTGAGCGTGTCTCCCGCCCCCACGAAGACCCCGTAGCAGACAATGGCGGCCGCGAACATAGGCTCGGCGAAAGCCTCGATGCGCAGCGCCTCCACGCCGAGGGCGCGTATCTCCTCGACGGGCGTGAGAAGCTCCATCATGAGCGGAGCTCCCGCATACATCACCGCGCCCATGACGCCCATGACGCCCATGCCCATGACCACCGACACGCGGGCGAAGTTCCGCATCAGCCTCTCGCGCCCCGCCCCGAGGCTTTGCCCTACAAGCGTCTGTGCCGCGTCGGCAATGCCGTAGCCAGGCATGTAGCAGATGCTCTCCGCCGTCACGCCAAATGAGTTGGCGGCGATGGACATCTTGCCAAGTGGGGCCACGATGGACGTGCTGACCACTTGAGCACCCGTCATGACCAGGTGCTGGACGCCCATGGGCAGCGATATTTTCACGGCTCGCCTCAGGCACGCCTTGCGTGGCAAGAATGAGCCTTTCTCATGGCACAGGCGCAGCGTCCGCGAACGGCGGAAGACGTACCACAGCAAGAAGCCGGACACCACGATCTCCGAGGCCATAGTGCCCAGGGCCGCGCCCCTGATGCCAAGCCCCGCGCCGGGCAGCCACAGCTCCACGCCCAAAAGCCCCGCTGTGCGGCACGGGAATATGAGGAGGAAGTTGAAAACGACGTCGAGAGCGCACAAAGCCACGTTAGAGAGGCTGGGGACCACCACATTGCCGCTGCTGCGCAACATGCCGCTGCACAGCATGGCCATCTGTGAGAAAGGCAGCGTGAGGCTCACGAGGCGGAAGTAGTCCGTGGCGCCGCCGCATATCTCTTCGCCGCCCCTAAGCCACCGAGGCAGCTCGCCGCTGACGCTGAGCGCCACGGTCATGACCATGAGGCTGAAAGCCAGCGTGGCCACGATGGCCTGACGAAGCACGGCGCGTGCGCCGTGGTTATTGCGTGCGCCAACCAGATGAGCCACTTGCACGCAAAACCCGGCCGCGGCGGCGTTGCACAGCCCCCACACCATCCATGCGCTCGTGGCCACGAGGCCCACAGAGGCCGACGCGTCGGCTCCGAGGCTGCCCACCATCGACGCGTCGATATATTCCATCACCACATGTGAGAGTTGTGCCAGCATGGACGGCACGCTGAGGAGGCACGTGAGCAGCACCTGCTGGCGCACGGAGAGCGTCCGCCCCTCACGGAGGAGGACCAGAAGAGTGTCTGTGGTGGATGTGCGAAACAATGAGGCCATGACGCATATGGTGGGCGACCATGAGAATATTTCACAAAAGGCGGCCGCGCCCACCTGAATTTTACACCGCGAAGATAACCCTAAAAAGCCTACGCGGGTTATCACTTTCACGGCCGTCATTGTCGGCTCAGAAAATAAAAAAGACCCGGCAGCGAATTGTCGCTGCCGGGCCGGCTCGGTGCCCCAAGCGGGACTCGAACCCGCATGGCCTTGCGGCCAAGGGATTTTAAGTCCCTCGTGTCTACCATTTCACCATCAGGGCATCCTCAAATGTCACAGACACGCCGCGAATATACGCCAAACGGCACAAAAAACGCAACAGCAAGATGCCTCAATGTTCCACAAAAAGGCCCGAAGCTCACTCCCGCGGCCCCATCTCGCGCAAGAGGTCCACCCTCAGCCCCTCAAGGCGCGGGTCGTCTTTGCGCCCCACGGGCTCGCCTGTGATGCAATGGTCTTGGGACCACTCTACGAGAGACTCCAAGAAAAGCACCCAGTCGCGTATCTTGTTGAAATTTAGCGAGCCTTGGTGTTGGCGGAACTCAATGGTCTTGTGCCGCCTCCACGCCTCGTAGTTCACTGCGCAGTATCGGCCTCTTGACCACAGGCGCAGGGCCTCGCGAGACATGGCGGGAGAGTCCGGGATGTCCACGACGCGGCAAAAGTGATTTCTCCGCCTCGACGGGGCGAGTGAGCTGTTTATGATGTTGCTGAGCATCCAGTAGTTGTGACCTATGTTTTGCCACTGCTGGCGCGTGAACCCGTGCGCGTCTACGTGGACGTGAAGTCCGCACGAGGCGTTGACGCCTCCCCCGGCCGCGCTTATGGCCTCGCAGATGGCGCGCAGGGTGTCCCAAGCCCCCAGTGGCGGCGTCACCACCTCGTTGCAGTCAGTGCCGTGCAGGCTACTGTCGGTCACGATTTTGGTGTAGGCGCGGTCATGATGGTTGTAGCTCTCGCTCATAACCGTGAGTCCCCGCTCTTGCGCCATGGCCACAATGTCTTGCCTCCTCGCTCCCACGCACTCAAGCTCTACGCCAAAGGCTCGCGTCAGCCCGTCGGTGGGCGTGGGCAGGGAGAGGGGGGGCTCTTGTGGCGCGCTGCGTGGCGTCACTCGCCTCACGGTCCTTCGCCTGGGCGTGAGTGGGGCGATGGCGGGCCTCGGTGCCGGTCGGTCCGAGACGCGGCATTGCGAGAGCCTGGTGTTGAGATATTGGGTGGCGGCCGTCATTCGGCGGCTGCGGATCACTGCCGAGATGACGTCTTCGGGAATTTCGGCAATTTGGAGAGACCTCTGCCACATGGAGGTGGGCAACGCCCTCACAATGTTGAGCTCTGCCATTTTGCGTCTCAGCGAGCCTCTGGTTTCTGTTGTCGCGGTCATAGTCAGTAGATGTGTTGCTGTAAGTTGAGTTGGCCGGAATTTTTCGGCGGGCGGTCTGCCGCCGCTTCTGTTTTTCCGACCGCAATTTAGTCGCTTTTATCGCCCCGACCGCCGTCCAAGCTGTCCATTTGCCGCGGGGATGGCGAGACTGTAGTTTTGGGACGATATGCCTTATTTGGAGCGGCTGCCACTTGCGGGTTGCCGATTGTTGACTACCTTTGCCGCCGCAAGGCGTGGGGCGCGGGCACTTGGACCGACGCCCCGCCAGATGTTTAACCAATAGCAATAAGTATGGACGACTACCCTCCGGCGAACAATGTGAGGCGCATCGGCGTCTCTGTCTCGTCTTCACGCGCGGGGCGCGGCCGTCTTCCCTAGCCGCTTCTATTCTCCCCCGCAGTTGTTGATGGCTATGGGACGGGGGGGGCCGAAAAGCGTCGGCGCGAGCCTGCTAATAGTCCCATAATTCTTTCCCTAATTGGCAAAAGGCCATGATGACATTCTACATCAACAACAAAGGTTTTGAGGTGACGGACAAGTGGGAGCCCAACTGCTGGGTCTCATTGGAATGCCCCACCTCCGAGGAGCGAAATTTCCTAATCTCCGGGCTGGAAGTGCCGGAGTCCTTCATATCAGACATTGAGGATAACGATGAGAGGCCGCGTCGTGACGAGGACGACAACGGTTGGCAGCTCATTGTGATCCGCGTCCCCATCCGTCGGAACGACAGCAGGATAGACTTCACCACGGTGCCGCTCGGCATCATGATAAAAGATGACGTCTGCGTGACCATCTGCAACTACAAGACCGAGATGCTGGACGATTTTGTGGTCTACACCATCAGAAAGCGCATCACCGTGGCCAATCATTATGAGTTGGCTGTGCGCCTCATGCTCTCTGCCTCCGTATGGTTTCTTAAGTATTTGAAAAACATCAACGTCCAGATCATGAGTTCAGAGTCGGAGCTGCAAGAGACGGTGCGCAATGACGAGCTGCTCAAACTCCAGCGCATAGAGAACTCACTGGTCTATTTTGTCACGTCGCTCAAGGGCAACGACGTGCTGTTCTATCGCCTGGTGCACTCCAAGACGGTGCGAGACGCCTGCGATGAGGACTTGACCGAGGACGTGGAGATTGAACTTAAGCAGGCCGAGGAGACCACCAACATATACAGGAACATTATCCACAGTATGAGCAACTCCTATTCGTCAGTCATCTCCAACAACATCAATGGGACCATGAAGACGCTCACGAGCATCAACATCATCCTCATGCTCCCGACGCTCATAGCCAGCCTCTATGGTATGAACGTCTCCAACTATATGGAGGACAACAAATACGCCTTCTTCATTGTAGTGGGCGCGTCGGTTGTGCTGAGCATCTTGCTTTCCCTTTTCTTCCGCCGTAAAGATTTGCTGTGATAGACTTGCGGGTGTTGATGGATGACGCCCTGCCCGCGCCGTGGCGCAGGGAGCATGGCTTGGCCCTGTGGGTGACCGTGTCTCCGGCTTGTGGCGGCCCCGTGCGGCATTTGCTCATGGACGTTGGCCAGCACCCCGAAGCCCTGTCATCTAACGCCGCGGCGGCGGGAGTGGATTTGGCGCGGGCCTCGGCCGTTGTGCTGAGCCATGGCCACTACGACCACACAGGCGGGTTGCGAGCCATGGTCGAGTACCATTATGACGGGCCGCTGTTTTTGGGTCCGGATGCGGAGCGGCGACGCTTCTCCGTCCAGGTAGGGGTCGGTGGTGCCTTGGGGCGGATGCGCAAACAGATTGGGATGCCGGAGCCGGAGTTGTTGCGACAGTTTGACTTGCGCCGCGTGGGCGGCCTCTGTGAGCACGATGGTTGGCTCACACTCTTCACCCTGCCGCAGGCCGCGCCGCCCAACGCCCGTCTGTTGGCCGCCGATGGCGTGGGGGCGGACACATTCTCTGACGAGGTTTTCGCATTGGTCTCTGACGGCAGAGAGGAGTGGCTCTTGGGCGGGTGCACGCATCACGGCCTGCCGCAGCTGTTGTCTCACGTGTTCGGCCCGTTGGGACGGAAGCGCGTCGGGGCGTTTGTCGGCGGCCTGCACCTCCAGGGGAGAGGGCAGGCGGAGGTGGAGAGTGTGGCGCGAGAGGCCGCGGCCTATGACGTTGGGCGGTGGATCCTGCTCCACTGCACTGGCGAGGAGGCGCGGGCTGTGTGGTGCGGGCGTTTTGACTGCCGTGAGGCCTGGTAAGGGCCGTCTCCCTCTCTTTTATGACAATTTCACACATCACTCAAACACTTATTCACCCCTAAAAACTCTTTTGTCCACCTTCAGGCCGGAAAAATTGAAGATATTTGCAAACGGAAACAGATGGGCGGAAAGAATTAGCACGCCTGATTTAATTACCGAAAAACGCAAATACATATTTTAATATGAACATCTTCAGCAAAGCTCTCGGCCTTCTCGCCCTCGCGGGCGCGTCTGCGCCGGCCCTTGCGCAAGACGCCACAGTGGTGGTGAACGCGGATATGGGCAACACCACCATAAGCCGTCATATCTACGGCCATTTCTCCGAACATCTCGGCCACTGCATCTATGGCGGCCTGTGGGTTGGCAAGGACTCGAAGATACCCAACGTGAACGGCGTGCGTAAAGACGTCATTGACGCGCTCAAGAAGATCCGGATACCCAACCTGCGCTGGCCGGGCGGCTGCTTTGCCGACGAGTATCACTGGAAGAATGGCATAGGCCCGCAAGAGAACCGCGCCAAGATGGTGAACACCCACTGGGGTGGAGTGGTGGAAGACAACTCTTTCGGTACCAACGAGTTCCTCAATATGTGCGAAGAGATTGGCACGGAGCCTTACATCTGCGGCAACGTGGGGTCCGGCTCGGTGGAGGAGATGAGCGAGTGGGTGGAGTATATGACGTTTGACGGTGAGAGCCCGATGGCCAACTTGCGTAAGAAGAACGGCCGTGAGAAGCCCTGGAAAGTCAACTTCTTCGCCGTGGGCAACGAGAGTTGGGGCTGTGGCGGCAACATGACGCCGGCCTATTACTCCGACCTCTATCGCCGCTACCAGACTTTCGCCCGCAACTATGGCGACAATCACCTGCTGAAGGTGGCCGGCGGCCCCAATGTCGATGATTACAACTGGACGGAGACCATGATGCGCAACGTCCCGCTCTGGCAGATGTGGGGCCTCTCGCTCCATTACTATGTCCACCCTGGCGGATGGGACAACAAGGGCAGCGCCACCAAATTCTCTGACGAGCAGTATGTCCAGACTATGGAGCGGGCCTATCATATGGATGAACTCATCACCCGTCATGACGCCATCATGACGAAATATGACCCGGAGAAGAAGGTGGCTCTCGTGGTAGACGAGTGGGGCGCGTGGTATAACGTCGAGCCCGGCACAAACCCCGGATTCCTCTTTCAGCAAAACACAATGCGCGACGCGCTCATAGCGGCCGTCACGCTCAACATCTTCCACAAGCACGCCGACCGCGTCCGCATGGCAAACTTGGCGCAGATCATTAACGTGCTGCAGGCCATCATCTTTACCGATGGTGACAAGATGATGCTCACCCCGACCTATCACATCTTTGACATGTATAAGGTGCATCAAGACGCCACGCTCCTGCCTTCAACCACCACCACCGGCCAAATCGAGAACGGTGGCTTCAAGGCCGACCGCGTGTCTGCCTCCGCCTCAAAAGACAAGAATGGAGTCATCCACATCTCCCTGGCCAACCTCGATCTCTCCCAAAAGGCGACAGTCAAGGTGGACGTGCGCGGCTTCAAGGCCAAGGCCATTGCCGACGCTCAGGTGGTCAAGGCAGACAACATCACCGATTACAACACGTTCGAGAACCCGGACAAGATTGACTTGGAGGGATTTGACGGGGCGAAGCTTGGCAATGATGGCATAGTCACCGTCTCCATGCCCGCCATGTCTGTGGTCACGTTCGCAGTTAAATAAGGCCGGGCTAAAGTCATTTCTAAGTTGGGCGGTCACCGTGCGGCTTCGACACCGCCTCTGGCCTCCACTTTTTACGGCTATGCCGTCAAATATTAAAATGCATATAGATGAGAAACAGTAAGATAGGAGTTTTGGCCATTGCCGCCATCACGGCTTTATCGGCGCAAGCGCAGCAAAAGACGTTCGTCCTCGACGCTGCCAAGCCAGCCAAAGGCGCGCCGATAGCGCAGACCATGTATGGTCTGTTTTTTGAAGACATCAATTTTGCGGCCGATGGAGGCCTTTATGCCGAGATGGTCAAAAACCGCTCCTTTGAGTTCCCGCAGGCGCTTATGGGGTGGGAGAGTTTTGGAAATGTTGAGGTGATGACCGCGGGCGCGCCTTTTGAGCGTAACCCGCATTACGTCCACCTCGACCCCGCCGGCCACCCGCACAAGCGCACGGGTCTGCAAAACGAAGGGTTCTTCGGTGTGGCCGTGCAGCAGGGCAAAGAGTATCGTTTTTCAGTCTGGGCCAGGGCCACAAAGGGCAAGAGCAAGATAACGGTGGAGCTGACCGACCCCGCGTCGATGGGCGAGACGCAGGTGATAGGCTCGGCCGATGTGGAGATAAACGGCACGGAGTGGAAGAAATATACGGCCACGATCAAGGCCACCGATTCCGTCAAGAAAGGCAAGCTGCGCATCTTCTTGGCGGGCGAGAGCGTTGATCTGGAGCACGTGTCGCTCTCCCCGGCCGAGACGTGGAAAGGCCGCGAGAATGGCTTGCGCGCCGACTTGGCGCAAGCCTTGGCCGACATCCGTCCGGGCGTGCTCCGATTCCCTGGCGGCTGCATTGTGGAGGGCACGGATCTCCAAAGCCGTTACCAGTGGAAGAATAGCGTCGGCCCTGTGGAGAACCGCCCACTCAACGAGAACCGTTGGCACTACACGTTCCCCCACCGCTTCTTCCCAGACTATTACCAGAGCTATGGCCTTGGTTTCTACGAGTTCTTCCTCTTGTCTGAAGACATTGGGGCAGAGCCGCTGCCAATCCTTAGCGTGGGCCTTGCTTGCCAGTTCCAAAACGGGAACCCGGACGCTCACGTGGCCGCCACGGCCGAGGCTCTCAAGCCTTATATCCAAGATTGTCTTGATCTTATCGAGTTCGCCAACGGCGACGCGTCGACCACGTGGGGCAAGCTGCGCGCAGATATGGGTCATCCCGCGCCGTTCAATATGAAATACATTGGCGTGGGCAATGAGCAGTGGGACGCTCTCTATCCTGAAAGGCTAAAATTTTTCGTTGAGGCAATCCGCAAGGCGCATCCAGAGATAAAGATCGTGGGTTCGTCTGGCCCCGACTCCGAGGGCAAGCAGTTTGACTACCTGTGGCCCGAGATGAAGAAGCTGGGCGCAGACCTTGTCGATGAGCATTTCTATCGCCCGGAGAGCTGGTTCCTTGCCCAAGGTGGTCGCTATGACGGTTACGACCGCAAGGGTCCCAAGGTCTTTGCCGGCGAGTATGCCTGCCATGGAGCTGGCAAGAAGTGGAATCACTTCCACGCTTCGCTGCTTGAGGCGGCTTTCATGACGGGCTTGGAGCGCAACGCAGATGTGGTACGTATGGCCACCTATGCGCCCCTTTTCGCCCACGTGGAGGGTTGGCAATGGAGACCCGATATGATATGGTATGACAACACGCGCTCGGTAAAGACCGCCAGCTACTACGTACAGCAACTCTATGCCCACAACAGGGGGACGAACACCATGAAGCTCTTGATGGACGGCAAGGCCATTGAGGGATCCGAGGGGCAAGACGGCCTCTTCGCCTCGGCGGTGTATGACGCGGCGGACGGGTCTTTCGTGGTAAAGGCCGTCAACACGGCCGACAAGGCGCAAGATGTGACGCTTCAGCTCAAGGGCTTGAAGAAGAAGCAGGTGGTGGACAAATATACAGTCACCACGCTACATTCTGACGACCCCGTGGCCGACAATACGCTCGACGCTCCTGACACCGTGGTACCGGTGGTTGAGGAGAAACTCGCGACGGATGGTCAGAGCGTCATGTTGAGGCTTGAGCCCCAGACATTCTACGTATTCCGCTTCACGGTGAAGTAGCTGTTGACTTTTTGGTAATCCCCCTGCGACAAAAAAGTGTCGCAGGGGGATTGTTTTTTGTGTGGGGAGATGGTTGCGTTTTCCTTTGCCGCGTAAGCCGCATACGCGTTTCGTCACTGATTTTGACACTCTGGAAACGTCGCTCGTCACTGATTTGCGCCGTCTAGTTAAAAAGAGCAAAAAAGTATTTCAAGAGTGAGTTTTTGTGCCTACATTGACCGCGAGTAAAGTCAGGCCATCGGGTCTGTGACCCGTGGCAAGTTG
>CAKUVM010000031.1 GCA_934699135.1 uncultured Bacteroidales bacterium | reverse complement strand
GCCCAGGGTCGCGCCGTTCGGCCTCATCGTGGTAGGCTCGGGTTATGTTGGCCAAGGCCACGGACTTGGAACCGTAGGTCTCGCGAATCCAGTCGGCGTTGGGCAGGTTGACGCCAATGGGAGTGGACGGGTAGCAGTCTCCGCCAAGCATGACGGCCTCTATCACATTCATGCTCACACCCTTGACCGTTTTCTTCCTATAAGCCTCGTCAACGGGAGAATGATCTTCAAACCATTGGGCGTTGGCGGCTATGAGGTCAATTTGACGCGTAGCAGCGGCGTCGGTCAGCTCCACAATGCTCTCCCATGTGCCTTTGAGGCCCAGAGGGTCGTCATATACCTCAATGAAGCCGTTGATGAAGTCCACGTCCGCCTCTTTCTCCTGCACCCACAGGATGCTGAATTCGTCAAACTTACGAGGGTCTCCGTCTTCAATATATTCTATCAGTTTGCCTATGGCGCGGGCCTGACACTCGTTGCAGGCATACTCCTCGGCCTTGCGCAACTCATCCGCCACTTTGCGCAGCGGCGCGGCATAGGCCCCGTCTTTAGCGCGCCACACCTCCTCGGTCAGTCGCCCGTCAGATGTCTTGACCAGCCGGCTGTTGAGCGGATGCCGCCCCTCTGTATCGGCATAAAAGTTGGAGGCCTCTTGCTGCGTCACGCCACCCTTGTAAAAGTTGACCGATGAGGCGGCCACGACGTCAGAACCGGCATCTAGGGAGACTTTCTTGGGCGCCACCGACGGGTCGAAGAGCAGTGACAAGACACCGGCCGTCAGCCAATTTGACGGCACAGCCGCCTCCGCGGCCCACTGCCGCATATCAGCCTCTGTGAAGCTGGGCGCAAACTTGTCATTGCTGTAATGGTGATGCGGGCCATTAGAGAACCATAGACGCTTGACGTATTCGCTCAGGCGAGCGTCCGCCCCACCATGCCCTTTCTGATGGACATAAATGGCCTCCAGGACCCGGCGCAGCTCCAACCCTTCGGCGCAGTTCTGGTGCCAGAATATGTCACGCCCCCACAGAGCGGCCTCCGAGAGGTGATATAGCAACAGTTTCTTTCGAAGCGGCAGGCTTTCGAAGCCGTCTACATGGTAACGGAGTATCTTGACGTCGGCAAACTGGTCAATCATAGCTTATTCGTTTATTCTTTTCGAGGAGGAGTCACATTCCTACCTCGAGGCTGGCCAACATAAATGCGCCCACAGCTTCGGGATCGTTGTCCGGGGACTTATCTTCAATCATGTGGCACTGTGTGACAGTCAGCAGGTTGCGCCCGTCTCCTGTCTTCTCCCCTATCCTCACAAACATCTCCACGAACTGCCCGAAGCACTCTTCGGCCTGCGTCCGCATCTCCTCCGGCAGCAGCCCGAGCCGGCATCCTTTGAGCACGGAATAGATAATCAGGGCGCTCGATGTGGCCTCGACCATGTTGGCATCTCCTCCCGGGCAGTCCAGAATCCGCCTCCACATTCCCGTCTTATGGTCACGAAGCCCCATAATGGCTTGCGTCACAGCCTTCAAGCGCGCTTTGAGGGTGTCGCCTCCCACACCGGCGTCAGCAGCGTCGACGAGTGAGAGAAGTCGGCGGCCATTGTCTACCGACCATGCGCGAAGCACCGTGTCGGCCACAGCGGAACGACGGCGATATAGATTGGAACCGGCGTCGAAGACCGACAGCGAGTCGGCCATATAAGCCCGGGCCACAGACCTCTCTGCCGTCAGGCTATCGGCCCACTGCCATACGTAGGAGCGCAGATCCTCGGCCGCGAACGAATCAGCCACGCGGCTCATGGCCACTAATTGAAGCCCAGCGGGATCTACGGAGCGCGCCACCTCGGAGCGCGCCATCCATAGAGAAAGAGGCTCACTACTGTGTTGTGAACATGACGAGGCCGCCATGACGACAGCCGCGCACGCCACACCTGCAATTAAACTATTGCGCACCATAGGCTATTTATTTTTTCTCCACGAGAAGCCACATCCCCACATATTCGGGGTGGCTCTTGCGCAGGGCCGCTATTTTCTCCCTCGCCGTCTTCTCAGTGGCCGACGAGTAAACGCCCACGCGATACATGCCCTCCTCATTCTCCATTATGCTCGGCAAGAAGTCTTTGGCAATGGCGTCTTGGCATATCTGCCTGGCGTTTTGCAACATTTTGAAAGAGCCTATAATGATGTGGTATCGGCAGTTGTCATCGGTTTTCGCCTTAGACTCTATCACCCTCACCTTCTCCTCTTTCACCACCACGGCTTTCTCGGCCTCTTGTTTGGCTTTCAGCGCCGCGGCCTTAGCCTCCTCGGCCTCTTGTTTGGCTTTAGCCTCGGCCTCTTTCTCGGCCTGGATGCGCGCGGCCCTGTCTGCCGCAGTCTCTGTGACCACTGGGCGCACCTTGGGAGCTGTGCGGCTCGTGGTGGTGTGCTTTCGGCTGCTGACGCTTGAGCTGCCCTTGTGCGAGCAGCCGCCTGCCGTCAGGCACAGGGCCATGGCGGCTATGGCAATGATGGTGGTAGCGTATTTCATTTGTTGGTCGATTTTTTATTGAATGACGTGTATTCGTGCGAATTTGAGCAGCAGCGTCTTCTCTCCCTGCGTGTCGAAGGCTATGCGCAGCTTCATATCGGCAGGGTTGCTGCCAATGATCTCTTTCACCGTGCCTGGGCCAAAACGCTCGTGGCTTACGCGCGCGCCGATGGTATATTTCCCATCGGGTGTCTGGGTCAGGGCCTCGGCCGGACGGAAGTCAGACTGCGGCATGCGCCTCTCAACCTTGCGAAACCCGGGGCGCGGCTCGCGTATCACCCGCGCGGGGCCGTCTTCTTGCCAAGGCGACGGTCGGCCGCCAAACCTTGGCCTGGAGCCGAAGGTCGCATCGCCGCCCCACTGCGAGAATCCGCCGAATCCGTCAGACGGCCTCTCCTCCTCCTCCGGCTTGTCACAAAAACGAGGATCGAGTTCTTTGACAAAGCAACTTGGGCGACTGGGCGTTGTCTTGCCGTTCAGGAAACGGCGCCGCGCGTAGCTCACCGTGGCCGTTTTTTTTGCGCGCGTGAGTGCCACATACATGAGCCTGCGCTCCTCTTCCAGCCCTTCACGGTCTAGCGATACGCGCTGGCTTGGAAACAGATTGTCCTCCACTCCAACAATGTAGACGGAGTCGAACTCCAAGCCCTTGCTGGAGTGGATGGTCATAAGTGTCACGCGCTCCGCCTCTTCCGTGTCGTCTAGGTCCGTCACCAGGCTCACTTGCTGCAGGTAGAGGCTCACGTCGGTCGGCTCACCAAGCTCCATCTGGCTCTCCGTGAAGTCTTTTATGCCGTTGAGCAGCTCCTGCACGTTGTCAAACCGCTCCTTGCCGTCGGGTTCGCTCTTGGCAGCGTTCAGCTCTTGCAAAATTCCGCTCTGCGACAGCATCTCCACCGCCAACTGATAGGCGTTTAGGCTCTGCGCCTGCAGGGACAGCGCGTCAATCAGCCCTACAAAACGCATCACTTTTGCCACCACGCTGTCTCGCAGCCCGGCCTTGGCCAGGAGGCGGGGCGTGGACATGGTGTTCCACAGCGTCTCCCCACTCTCGCGGGCGGCTTGCTCCATCTTGTCTACCGTGGAGTCTCCAATCTGCCTCTTTGGGTAGTTTATGACGCGGCGCAAAGACTCCACGTCGTTGTGATTGACCGTGAGGCGCAGATATGCCAGAGCGTCTTTAATCTCCTTGCGCTGATAGAAAGCCAGTCCACCGTATATCTTGTACGGCACTCCGGCCTTGCGCAGTTCCTCCTCCAGCACGCGGCTCTGCGAGTTTGTGCGGTAAAGGATAGCAAAGTCGCTAGGCCTCTTGTGCTCGAGCCTGATGCGCAAGACAATGTCTCCAACCACTTTTGCGGCCTCGGTGGTGTCTGACGCGCAGCCCCAGACGCGAATCTTGTCTCCCTCCTCACCCTCGGAGAAGACATCTTTGGGTATCTGGCTTACGTTATGGGCTATGAGGCGGTTGGCCGCGCCCACAATGTTTTGCGTGGAGCGGTAGTTCTGCTCCAGCTTGAACACCTTGCAATGCCCATAGTCTCTTTGGAAATTGAGTATGTTCTCAATCCGGGCGCCGCGGAAGCTGTAGATGCTCTGGGCGTCATCGCCCACCACGCAAATGTTTTCGTTAGCCTCGGCAAGGCGCTTTATTATGACATACTGAGACAGGTTGGTGTCTTGATACTCGTCTACCAAGATGTGAAGAAAACGCTCATGATATTTTTCCAAAACCGACTTAAAATCGCGGAAGAGGATATTGGTATAGAGCAGCAAGTCATCGAAATCCAACGCGTTGGCCTTATGGCACTCCTCCATGTAAAGCGCATAGATATGCGCGACCTTTGGGCGTCCCGCAGCCTTGTCCCGCCGCATGAGTTCCTCGTCTTGGGCGTAGTCTTGAGGCATGATGAGGTCGTTTTTCGCCGCCGAGATCGCCCCAAGGACTGTAGATGCCTTATAGCCGTTCTTCTCATCAAGGTTCATTCCTTTTAGAATGTTCTTTATGAGGGACTTGGAGTCTGCCGCGTCATATATGGTGAAATCTGGCGAGAGACCCAACGTAGAAGCCTCGGCGCGCAAAATTCTGGCAAAGACGGAGTGAAACGTGCCCATCCACAGCTGTCGGGCCTCGGCGCCAACCATCTGCGCGATTCGCTCCTTCATCTCCTTGGCGGCCTTGTTGGTGAACGTGAGCGCCAATATGTTATATGGCCTCACGCCTTGGGCGATGAGGTAGGCGATCCTCATGGTCAGCACCCTCGTCTTGCCAGACCCCGCGCCGGCAATGACGAGCATAGGGCCTTCGGGAGCCATGACGGCGGCGCGCTGAGGAGCGTTGAGGCCCTTGATATAGTGGTAGAGCAGCTCAGTATTCATCAGTCATAGAAATTCCACGACAGGCCAAATTTGAACGTGTGCGGGTTGGCCGGGTAGTGGATGGTGTTGAAATGGTCGTTTGAGCCCCAGAGGTTGTTGACGTGCTCATATTTGACGTAGGCCCTTATCTTCTTGAGGTGGAAGTTGACAAACGGGTCGAAATAGCCATAGCCGCCCGTCTTGCGCTCGCCCTGCGGCACAAACTGCATGATGGCGGGGATGTAGGCCGGTGTGTAATATCGGGTGTTGAATCTCACGTCGAACCCTATCTGCGTCAGCAGCACCCCAAAGAAGAGCCGCTCCCAATAGGACGTGGCAAAGACGGCGAAAGCCGGGGCCGGCACCACGTCATTGTCTGTCGTCTTCTGCGCCGCGGCGCGTATTATGGTGTTGAGGTTGGTATGGCTCTGCGTGAGTTGCGCCCTCACGCAGGCCCCCATCACCTGCGTCACGTCGGCTTTTTGGCTTGGCACGCCTTGCGAGTTGAAAAACACGCGGTTGTGGAGCGTGGAGCTGAACACCGTCACGTCAACCCCCGCGCCGGGGATGCGCAGGCCGCCACTTATGTCGAGGTTCTGCTCGCGGTCCAGGGCCAAATTCCACTCATAGTGGTTGGAGCAGAAACGCTCCTCCCAGAGCGACGGAGTCCGCAACGCGTAGCGCGCCTTGCCCCACACGTCTGTGGCCCAACGTCCGCTGCCAATGGTGACGCTCACGCCGCCATCGGCCTCCACGTCGCCGGCGTTGTAGCCTTGCAGCATGAAGCGCGCCCCGGCGTTCCACCGAAGCCTGTCGCCTATGTTCTTGAATATCTGACCACCCATATAGGTGCTGACGCGATTCTTCTTGTTGCGGTGGAAGACGAGGCTCTGCTCGTCGGTCTCATCGTCTGTGACGACCTCCGA
Organism: uncultured Bacteroidales bacterium; assembly: GCA_934699135.1. Classification (GTDB taxonomy): domain Bacteria; phylum Bacteroidota; class Bacteroidia; order Bacteroidales; family Marinilabiliaceae; genus W3P20-009. The sequence continues at coordinate 13,358 of CAKUVM010000031.1, read as the reverse complement.
CTCGGCGTCCCAATAGTATTGGCGGATGTCGTTGCCAATGTAGGCGCGGAGGCCAAAGCGCAAGAGGCTGTTGAACTCCTCGTTCAGCTTGAGCTGAAACAAGTTGCTGACAAGCATATATTTGCGGCTGTCATGTGTACGCGCGGGATCGACAAGGATGGCGGGAAAAAGCTCATCGAGCTGATCTGCGTAGGTTGACAGGTCACCTATGGTGAACTCATGGTGAGACTTGTCTACGTACAACTTATGGAAAGCCGTTGCCACCGGCACGTCATATTCCACGCTGTCTCCCTCCGACCGCGTCACGCTGCCCAAGTCTAGGCTGTGGGCCAAGAGCAGACGGTATGTGGCCAGGCGGTTGCCCGCGTCCATAAACTGCACGGGATAGTCCTCGGCCTTGTCATAGTTAAAAAGGTCGGGATAGAGGACTATGCTGTCATTCGTAATGCCGCCGTTCTCCTCAATGTCATATTTCTGATACCACGCCTGGAGCTGAAGTTTGTACACGTCTCCATCATACGAGGCCCACATGCCGAACTTGCTGTTGTCAGCACTCTGATTCTCGTATCGGCCGATGGCCGAGTTGATGTCCATCCTTGCGCCAATGTTTAGGCGCTTGTTCACGTTTTGCGTGAAGAGGGCGGAGAAAAACTCCTCGCGCCGCGCCTTTGGGATGCCTTTTTGGTATGTCAGGTTGGCATAGGGCGTGACGGTGTTATAGAACGTGAAGTCCTCAGGCTCCAACATCAGCGGCAGCAGGCTGTTGTAGAAGACGTTGCCTTCGTCTCGTCTCAGCGCGGGATAAAACGTCGGCAGGCTTGGCGAGCCCAGGTTGCCCAGCGTGACGTTTGCCAGGCTGCGCCGCCAGATGGGGTTGTTGACCTGATGCTCGGCCAAAATGGTGTCCACCACGGCAGTGTCCGCCACGGTGTAGTCGTCCGCCATGCGCCAAGCCTTCACGTGTGGCAGAATCTGTTCGGCAGACGTCTTGCCGCCAGCCGCGGACTTGCTCTTGGCGTTGAGCGGCGCGATCTGCCCGCTGGTGGCGAGGCAAGACGCCACGCACGCCGCAAAGAGTGTCGCGGCGCGGCGCACAGGCGCTGAAAAGGCCATGAGACGCCTCATTCTACAATCTTGCCGCTCTGCTTGAGGTTCTTAAGTATGGCGAAAGCCGCGTCGACATCCTCCTCAGCCACGATGATGGTGAACTCATTGGTGGTGGAGATGACCTCTTTGACGTTGATGCCCTCCCAGGCTATGAATTTGAGGATCTGATAGTAGAAACCCACGAAGTGGACGTTGCTGGCCGAGAGCTTGAGCGTGATGGCCGAGAGGTTGGCGTTGCGGTAGCAGCACTCCTCGTCTTGAAAGAAGTCATCCACCAGAGGGCAAAGCTCGGTGCCGACGACAAGAGTCGACTCGAAGACGCCGCGCACCATGGTGTAGAACTGATCTTGGCGGCCAGCCAGGCTGTTCATGAGCTTCACATGGTTGTCCACTATAGACGGCGAGTTGCGGAACGTGTAGTCCGTCAGGTCGGAGCGGACAATGATGTCGCCGAGCGAGGTGATCATGTTCCGATACGTCATCTCAGAGCTCCCCTTCAAATTAGGGACCAGACGATTGAGCGCCATGACAATGGCACCTGCTTCACATCCTTGCCCGTAAGCTTTTCCACCATCGGGTGAATCTGGCGAGAGAGCGAGGATATGTTTATAAGGCCCTCGCACAGGGCCTCCGTGACGAAAGGTTTCACCTTGACCACCTTTTCGACGGCCTGACTTATGGTAAGCATTGCGTGATATGAGTTTTTTACTGTTGTCGCACGATATCTATCGCCCCCGCCGCCCGACGACCCCGACCATGGCGGGCGTGCCGTGACCTAGCTGACGATACGCAGACGCAAATTTACGTTGCGTTAAACAACTAACAAAATGCTTCGCTATAAATTGTGCGAAAAAAGGAGATTTTGTTGGTTTTACCGTTCCGCCGCGCAGTGTTGTGTTATTTTGCAACCGTCATCCATATTTTAGTGTAATATGCGCTCGCCTTGCGGGACATTGTCGAATTTAGTGTAGAGCGCTGTTGCGGACGCTGACTATGCCCCGCGTTTTCTTACCTTTGCATATATATTATATTGACATAAAAAGGAAACCGTCGTGCCAAACGAAGAACAACATAGCGGCAGGAGAGTGTTTGACGACCTGCCCGCGGGAGTGAGCCAAAACGGCCGCAACATAGGACGGCTTAATCTCTTGGAGCGCATCGGGCGCAAATGCCTGAGGGCGTTCTCGCGCCTGCCAATGGGCGTGCTGTACGTCTTTGCCGACGTGGTCTACTTCACGCTCTACTGGGTAATGGGTTACCGGCTCAAAGTGGTGCGCCAAAACTTGAAGACGGTATTCCCGGAAAAGACGGACAAGGAGCGGAAGCGGATTGAGCGCCGGTTCTACCGCCACTTGAGCGACTACTTCTTCGAGACCATCAAGGCCTTGACCATAAGCGATGAGGAGTTGCTCCGCCGCATGGTGATCCGCAATCCGGAGGTGATAGAGAACCTTATGGAAAAGGGCAAGAGCGTCTTCGCCTATGCCGCACACATTGGCAACTGGGAGTGGTTCACCAGCTGGCCCTTGATCTTCTCGCCCAAGTTCGAGATCCACGCCTTCTACCAGCCGCAGGGCAACCGCTTCGCCAACCATATGACGGTGGAGGTGCGATCCCGCCGCGACATCATTGCCATAGAGAGCCAGCATGGCTTCCGCTACACATTCAAGTGCATCCGCGACGGGCGCGTGAGCGTGACGCTAGTCATTGGAGACCAGTGCCCGCACCGCGGCGCGCAAAAGATGTGGCTGCCTTTTTGCGGGCAAGACACGCCTTTCCTCGTGGGGCCGGAACACATTGCCCGCAAGCTGAACATCGCCCTCGTCTACCCCTCTTTCGTGGCCTACAAGCGCGGGCATTATGAGGTGGAGCTCAAGCTCATTGCCGAGAATCCGCAAGAACTGCCAGAGACGGAGTGCACGGCGCGCTTCGCCGCCTTCTTGGAAGACGATTTGCACCGCCTGCCGGAGCTATGGCTATGGAGCCACAGGCGGTGGAAATTGAAACACAAGGACTTTCCTGAAGAAAACACAAAACATTAAAGGCCCCAAAATGACAGACGAGACACAAGACTTCTCCATCGGAGTGGTCATATCGACATACAACAACCCGCGGTGGCTTGAGCGGACGTTGTGGGGCTACTGCCACCAGACGCGCAAGCCCGATGAGATTGTGATAGCCGATGACGGCTCGACCGATGAGACGCGTCGGCTCATAGAGTCGTTCGCCCAGTCTCTGCCCATAAAGCATGTATGGCACGAGGACCGAGGGTTTCAGAAATCAGAGATTTTGAACAAAGCCCTGGTGGCAGCCGAGTCAGACTACCTCATATTCACCGACCAAGACTGCATCCCCCGGGCCGACTTTGTGGCCGTGCATCACGCCAACGCCCGCAAGGGCCGCTTCATATCTGGCGGCTACTTCAAGCTGACAATGCACGTGAGCAACCTCGTGACGCGCGCCGACATTGACAGCGGAAACGTGTTCTCCATCAGTTGGCTGCGCGGCCACGGGCAGCCGACATCGTTCAAGATGACCAAGCTCGTGGGCAAGAGATGGTTCGCCACCCTCATGAACTTCATCACGCCCACCAAGGCCACATGGAACGGGTGCAACTCCTCTGGTTGGCGCGAGGACGCCCTCAAAGTGAACGGCTATAACGAGGATATGCACTACGGCGGCCAAGACCGCGAGTTTGGCGAGAGACTGATGAACATGGGCATCCGCCCCATACAGCTGCGCTACTCCGCCATCGTGGCTCACCTGGACCATAAGAGGCCTTATAAGACGAAGGAATCCATCGAGGCCAACAAGGCCATAAGGCGCAAGACGCGGAGCGAGGGCATCATAGAGACCCCGAACGGGATAAGGAAACTGAGATGAGAAGAATCGCGCTCATAGAGTTCAACACGTGGCATGGTGAGTGCCTGGAGCCACAGCAGGAATATCTCAAAGCCAGTGGCTGCGACGTGACGAAGTCAAAAAGCTGTTTTGATTAGTACTTTTAAATTGTTATTATTGCGAACGTAATGCGCAGGCGCACAGTAAACAAGTTGCACAATGCCACAGATTAGTTACTTTTACGGAATCCCGATTTGGCTGAATTATAACGACCACATGCCTCCGCACTTCCGCGCTTGGTATGGTGAGTATCGGGCCGGTGTGGTGAAAGGCGAGATGCCGGGGCGTGCGCTACGCATAATTCTTGAATGGTTAGACATACATAGGAATGAGCTTATTGAAGACTGGCAACTAGCGCAGAACGGAGCCAATCTAAAAAGATGGAACCATTAAAATAAATGACACGCCATGTTTCTTGTGATTACTAAAGCCGAGTATATTGGCGGTTATAAACTGCGCCTGCACTTCAACAATGGGGAAGTCAGAGTGGTGGACTTGTATGCGTCACTAAAAGGTGAAGTGTTTGAACCTCTTCGGAACCTAGACAAATTCAAGCGTTTCAGCATTCCATTCAACACTGTGGAGTGGGACAATGGAGCTGATTTTGCCCCTGAATATCTGTATAAAATCAGCTCCGCAAAGTAGTTGGTCATCACACATTTGCCACAATCGATATAGTTTGAGCCTCCTAATGGAGGAGCAGGCACGCCGTATCGCGTGCATCGTCGTCCTAGCATGCTTGAGGGAGGAATGATTGCGCAACATTAAACAGCATTTGCGCAACAGACGCAACGAACAATATGCATCCCATTCCGTGACCAAACGAGTTCTCACTGCACATCAAAATGCGCACTTCTCACCACAAACCAACAGACAACTAATAAAAGCAAGCTAGAGCAACCACCTCATTCTCCGATACGTGCCGACAATGTTTGACGGGCAGAGGGTTAACAGGACATACATAAGCAAATATTTCGGAATCAACGTCTTAAATAGCGACGTAAGCAAGTACTTATTAGATTCAAGTTTTTGATTCAGCATACACTCATTGATAGCCCCCCAATGGGTGTCCAATGTATATCGCAGTGCATTGTTCAGAGCCAGTGCAACCCTCCTATTGAAATTACAACCTTGTGCACAATGAGACTTTTGAAACTCGTACAAGCTGATGGCTACCTCAACCATATCAAAAGCTCTCTTTGGATTAAATGTTGTTGTTATTGACCCAGGCCTTTTGCAGGCAACGTATGGTTTAACGGCTATATTTTCTACCTTGTTTGCTAAAAACGAAGCCCTAGGCGTAAACTCAAAATCCTCGTGCAGCAGTCCTTGGACGAAGCGCAAGTTATTGACACATAGAAACTCTCTGCGATAGATGTGCGTCCAAGCCTGAATGTATCCAAACCGTCCCCATGGCACAGACCTCTGCTTTGTGACACCTCCAACTATTTTCTTATAGCCAGTATTAAAGACATCAACGTGAGAGTGAGACAGCACCTCAACAATATGCCGTAGGCACCCTGCCTCTAAGAAATCATCAGAATCAACGAACCAAACATAACGCCCCGTGGCCGCCCTAAGCCCAGAGTTTCTAGCGGCACTTAAACCTCTGTTCTCGGATGTCAAGACTTTGCAGTTATGCCTTTGTCCTAAAACATTTCTCACTTTTAAAAGGCTTCCATCTGTAGAGCCATCATCCTGTATCACAATCTCATACATTTCGTCTTCTAACGACTGAGTCAGAATGCTAAGAAGACACCTTTCTACATATTCCTCAACATTATACACTGGGACAACAAAGGACAAAACCGGATCAGACATAAAAAGCTGTTTTGAATTACATGAGAATAAGCACATTCGTATAACACAACTCTTCAACGGCTCGCTAGTTGAGTACGACAATTTCCATAGCTATACATAGCCCAATTGCCCCACTCAACAAATCAGAACCAACGCCCTAAGTTATGGAAATGTAATATAAAAACAAAAAATGGAACAAAAGAGGAGCGTGAACACCCCATAATCATCTTTTCAACTCAAAATCATCAACCACTCACCCCAAAAAGGAATAGTTCAACAACATATGGACTTTGAGGAAAACCTAACCAATTTGCCAAGCAACTGATAGAACGGCCTGACAAACAGGTGGTTCACCACATTGGGAATGTTGCCGATGCCTGAGAGGGGCTTTATTACGGCTTTGCCGATGGAATGGCCGCCAAGCTCCATCTGATCGCAGCAGCGGGCAACGATGTGCAAGAAGTTGTAATCGTCTAGCGTGCGCTGACGCGCATTGACAATGTCGGGAACTGACTTCTCATAAGTGTCGGAATCCAAAAGGCTGTCAATGGTTCGGCAAGCGGCCTCGAAGTCGTCAATGTCCAACTTCGTCATGGCGGGCTGCGGGAAATAATCCTCTATGTTGGTGCAACCGTTATACACCACATGGCACCCGGCCAAGAAGCCGTCCATTATTTTCTCCGTGAAATAGAATTTCTCACTGCTGTTCTCTATGGCAATGGTATATTTATATGGGGCCAATGCGTCCCATTTATCCACCACCGGCTTAAAGTCCTTGCCAAAGAAGTCTATTCTGTCACCATACCGCTGCTTCAGTTTCCGAACAAAATGGAAACGCTTCAAATGACCAGCGGAAAATGTCTTATTGCTGACAATGATGGACATCTCCTTGGTCTTTTGCGGCAGCGGGCTGTTTTTTAGCGCATTATACGTTATGCTGCCAATGTGTTCAGGTGTTTGGCGCCCATTCTTGTCAATGCCTACGAACCACCATATGGCCGCCGGCCCGTACACAATGTGCTTGTGGCGCACACACTCCTGGCAGCTATACACCATCCCGAACCGGTCTGTGTAGCGTCGCGGGAACTTGACCACGCTCCGCGGCTCCGACATAAGCAGCAAGGTGTTGGCCTGCGGCACGTCAAACTCCGTCCTGCTCTTGACGCACTTGTTCCTCACCACTAAGATGTCTGGCCTGCGGCCCTCGGCCATAGAGTCCATATTGAAGTGATAGACCCTCTTGCCTGTGGAGAATGTGTTGTCAGAACTGGCCAATTGCCTAGAGTTCATCGGAGCGCAGGCCAAGACCAGCACTTCCACGACATCTTTCTTATCGCTACCGATGGCCATAATCAGGTTCAGTTATTGTCTATGTATTTTTTTGATCGGGGTAAAGGCCACGCTAGAGAGGTAGAACAGCCTGTGAGAATGCTTCAAAAGAAACCCATGGAACATGTTTTTTAATGAGAGCAGCCGCAAGTCGCCCACATTGACGTCGCATTGGCGCAGCACGGCGTCAAGCTCTGACATAAGCTCCATTGACCGCCCTAAATCATGAGTGGAGCGGCACAGCTGCCTGGCTGTCTTGACGTAGCCGTCGGCCATCTTGCGGCGGAGACTAAGATCTTCTTGCGGGGACAGCACACCGCGACGCGCGACGTCACAATATCGCTCAAGCGAGGCCTTATAGGCTTGGAAACGCGTCATAATCCTGCGGTTGTTGCTTATTCCGCTCTTGCGAACCAAGTAGTGGTATAGGCAGTCGCCAATCCTCACTATCTTCCTCGACCGCAAAAACAACTTATACGTCGTCAACGTATCCTCATAAATTCGACCCTCGTCAAAACGCACAGCGTCCACAACCTCTCTTCTGAAGAGTTTGTTCCACAAGTGGCTCTTTATCTCCTTGTCTTGCAGCAGCATCCACAGGGCGTCATGGGTCGAGAAGACAGCCGGACAGAAAGACCTGCACAAGGAGGACGCGCCATCGCCACCCTCCTCCCTTTCATCGACCCAACCAGAGATGACAATATCCACATCCGCACCAACAGCCGCTTTGAGCAGCTTCTCATACATGTCCGCCTCCACCCAGTCATCGCTGTCTACAAAACCAATGTAGTCACCTTGAGCCGCGTCCAAGGCCACATTGCGCACGCTGGAGATACCGCCATTTGCCTTGCGGATATATTTGAAACGCGGATCACCCTCACAAAACTCCTTGCAGATGGCGGAAGACCCGTCGGTGGAGCCATCGTCCACCACAATAGCCTCCCAGTCTTTCAGTGTCTGGGCTTGCAACGAACGAAGGCACTTGCCCACATACGCCTCAACGTTGTAGACTGGCACGACTATACTTATGAGTGGCATTCTTTGGCTGTTATGAGACTCGCAAAGAGACTGATGTTAACAGAAATCGGATTTCGCGAAGGTAGCTTTTTAATGGCGGGAACGCAACGGGAGCCACCCCATATGCGTTTTTTTAATACCTTTACCCCTCGAGACTCGCGTTAGGGCACGCCCTCCCACACGATTTTATGACATCTAGGCACACAACTTACTTAACCTACTTAATGAATGAGAAGCCTCCGGAACATCACGCCACTCCTCCTTGCCTTGACGGCCGCCACCCCATGCGCGGCGCAGCTGCAAGACGGCCTGACCGTGTCCGCCTCGGCATGGGCATCCGCTGCCACAAACGGCAAACTGCGCCCGCAGCTGAGCTACAGCAACGAATGGGGGCGGTATGCGCAATATGACCAGGCGGAAGTGGCCACGGGCTTCGACGCCGCGTACACCCACACGTTTCGCAACCCAGCGTTGAAATTCAGGGCCGGCATGGCGGCGCAGGTGAGCAGCGACAGGCTCCGAACCATGCTCCACGAACTGTATGCCGACTTCGACTTGTGGATGTTCGGCATAAAGATGGGACTGGAGGACTACACACCCGTGGAAAGCAACACGAGCCTCTCCGTGGGCTCATACCTCATGAGCAACAACGCCCGCCCGTTGCCGAGGGTATGGGCGGGGCTGCTGGACTACTGGTCATTGCCACTGGGCAAACTGCCCGTCCCGTTCGCCCAATACGTCAAAGACCTCATCCAGCTGCGCGGCGGCGCGTCTCTCGGCTGGATGAACGATGACGGCTGCGACAACTTCACCGACGACGCCCTGCTGCATGAGAAATTCGTCTACGCGCGCGTCGGGGCGCTGCCCGTCAGGCCATACGCGGGACTGTACCACAGCGTCATAATGGGCGGACGCCTGCCCGACGGGACCAAGATACCAGTCGACTTCTGGGCCTCTGTGCTTGGCAAGAACGGCAGCGCGGACAAGTTCGGAGGCGGGGTGTTTCGCGGCGAGACCACAAACGCGGCGGGAGCGCACCAAGGGATGTGGGACTTCGGCCTCGACCTGGATTTCGAGCCATTTGGCGGCAAGCTGTATTATCAGCGACCTTTTGCCGACGCGCAGGCAAAGCACCCGACGCGATACGGGATAAATGACTTCACCGCCGGCCTGCTGCTGACGCTGCGGCACTGCAAGGCGGTGAAGGAGGTCGCCCTGGAGTATGCCAACACAAAGTGGGAGGGCGATGAGGGGTTTCCCGACCCATGCGTGCCGAACCGGCAGGGCGGGATGACGTACCTGTACCCGGGAGACTGGGACGCGGGGCGAATCCCATACCTAAAGGAACACGTCTTCCTACCCGCCGACGTGGAGCGATGGGAGACCGCCAACGGCAAGATAGAAAACTACCAGACTCTCAAAAAGTTTTTGGAAGAGACGTATAACCACGGCCTCCCCTATGGCGGCCGCACGCTGTACCTGACCAACTATTGCGCCCCGCAAGGCTGGACCCGCGGAGGCCTCTCTATGGGCAACGCCCTCATGCACACCCGCGAGACCGTGAGCCGCTACGCCCCGGAGGGCACGATGACGCTCAGCCAGACGTTTCCCAACATGAGGGTGAGGGCCGTCAACGTGGGCGTGAGCGGCGACATAGTCCCCCGCCGCCTGGCCTACTCGCTGCGCGTGACGGCGTCGAGGAACTACGGCAACTTCCGCGAGAAATATACAGGCCCCGACCCAAGCAGCAGCTGGACGCTCAAAGAGAACTACTTCTTCTCGCGGCCCAAGAACGAAACATACACGAAACTATATCTGAACCTCACGCTCCGCCACGGCCTCACGCTCCGCACCAACTGGGCCTATGACTTCGGCGACCTCTACCACAGCTTCGCCGCGCGCGTGGGCGTGAGATACGCGCTCAGCATGCCCCGCCGAGAGGCCGAGACGGTGAGGTAGGCAAGTTTTTTGCCCTCGCCTTTGCTATTGGATGGGCAAAACCTTATCTTTGCTGGCGTTTTCAGGCCCCGTAGTTCAATGGATAGAATGTCAGATTCCGGTTCTGCTGATTGGAGTTCGAGTCTCCACGGGGTCACAAAAGCAAAACACATTTTCTTTTGACGTTGGTCTGCGGATGAATGAACCCACGGACTGGCGTCATTTTTTTGTAATCACACACGAATGGCAATGGACTATAACTTCAGAGAGATTGAGAGCCGTTGGCAGAAGAGCTGGGCCGAGAACAACACTTACCGCGTCGAGATAAACCCCGACAAGCCTAAGTATTACGTCCTCGACATGTTCCCCTACCCGTCGGGCGCCGGCCTTCACGTGGGCCACCCGCTGGGCTACATAGCCTCAGACATCTACGCCCGCTTCAAGAGGCTGAAGGGCTTCAACGTCCTCCACCCTATGGGCTATGACGCCTACGGCCTCCCCGCTGAGCAATATGCCATTCAGACCGGCCAGCACCCAGCCGTCACGACGGAGAACAACATCCGCCGCTACCGCGAGCAGCTCGACAAGATAGGCTTCAGCTTCGACTGGAGCCGCGAGGTGCGCACGTGCGACCCGTCATACTATAAGTGGACGCAGTGGGCCTTTGAGAAGATGTTCGGCTCGTTCTATGACACAAAGCTCAACAAGGCAAGGCCGATAGAGGTGCTATCCGCCCACTTCGCGAAAAGCGGCACCGAGGGCGTCAACGCGGCGCAGAGCGAGGAGCTCTCTTTCACGGCCGACGAGTGGAACGCAAAGACGAAAAACGAGCAGCTGGACATCTTGATGAACTATCGCCTTGCCTACTTGGGCGACATGATGGTGAACTGGTGCCCGAAGCTCGGCACCGTCCTGGCCAACGACGAGGTGGTGGAGGGCGTGTCAGTCCGCGGCGGCTACCCTGTGGTGCAGAAAGTCATGAAGCAGTGGTGCTTGCGCGTCTCGGCATACGCCCAGAGGCTTCTGGACGGGTTGGAGACGGTGGATTGGTCAGACTCCATAAAGGAGACGCAGCGCAACTGGATCGGCCGCTCCGAGGGCGCCGAGATGAAATTCCGCGTCAAGGGCTCAGACCAAGTCCTCACCATCTTCACCACCAGGGCGGACACCGTGTTTGGCGTCACGTTCATGGTCTTGGCCCCGGAGAGTGAGTACACGGCCTTGTTGACCACGCCGGAGCAGAAACAGGCCGTTGATGACTATGTGAGCCAGACCAGCAAGAGGACGGAGCGCGAGCGCATAGCCGACCGCAAGGTGACCGGCGTCTTCACTGGCTCGTATGCCATCAACCCACTGACATTGGAGGAGATACCTATCTGGGTGAGTGACTACGTCTTGGCCGGATACGGCACGGGAGCCATCATGGCCGTGCCGGCGCATGACTCGCGAGACTACGCCTTCGCCAAGACCTTTGGGCTGGAGATCCGCACCGTGGTGGAGGGAGCCGACGTGTCAGAGCAGAGCTTCGACGCCAAAGAGGGCATTGTGTGCAACTCGCCCATGCCTGGCCGCGAGGCCGTTGGCGGGCTGAACCTCAACGGACTGACAATCAAACAGTCCATTGCCACCACCAAGAAGTTTATATCAGAGCATAAGATTGGCCGCGTCAAGGTCAACTACCGCCTGCGCGACGCCATCTTCTCCCGCCAACGCTATTGGGGCGAGCCGTTCCCCGTGTACTACAAAGACGGCCAGCCGCATATGCTGCCCGTGGATCAGCTGCCACTGCGCCTGCCGGAGGTGGACAAGTATCTGCCCACAGAGAGCGGCGAGCCGCCACTGGGACGCGCCAAGAACTGGTGCACGGCCGAGGGCTATCCCTACGAGCTGTGCACCATGCCGGGCTTCGCCGGCTCTAGCGCATATTACCTGCGATACATGGACCCGCACAATGACAACGCGCTCGTCTCGCCAGAGGCCAACCATTATTGGCAAAACGTAGACCTCTACGTGGGCGGCGCGGAGCATGCCACGGGGCACCTCATCTACTCCAGGTTCTGGAACAAGTTCCTGTTTGACATTGGCATCTCCTCCACCGAGGAGCCATTCAAGAAACTCGTGAATCAGGGCATGATTCAGGGACGGAGCAACTTCGTGTATCGGATCAAGGACACCAACACGTTCGTCTCGCTCGGGCTTAAAGACAGATATGACGTCACGCCCATCCACGTGGACGTGAACATTGTGTCTGGCGACATTCTGGACGTTGAGGCTTTCAAGCAGTGGAGGCCTGAGTATCACACGGCAGAGTTCATCTTGGAAGACGGCAAATACGTCTGCGGATGGGCTGTGGAGAAGATGTCCAAGTCGATGTTCAACGTGGTGAACCCCGACATGATCGTGGAGCGTTTTGGCGCGGACACGCTGCGAATGTATGAGATGTTCCTCGGCCCCGTGGAGCTTTCAAAGCCTTGGGACACCAACGGCATTGACGGCGTGCACCGTTTCTTGCGCAAACTGTGGAGGCATTACTACGGCGACGGCGACACTCTCCAACTCTCGACAGAGAAGCCGACCGCAGAAGAATATAAAGCCCTGCACACGTGCATCAAGAAAGTGACCGAGGCCATCGAACGGTTCTCATTCAACACGTGCGTGAGCCAGTTTATGATAACGCTCAGCGAGCTTCAGGCTTTGAAGTGCCGCAAAGTGGCCGTATTGGAGCCATTGGCCATCATGCTGGCGCCTTTCGCCCCTCACATTGCCGAGGAGATCTGGCACGCTCTCGGGCATGTCACCACGGTCTGCGACGCACATTGGCCAGAGCTTGACGAGAGCCATCTGGTGGAGACGTCGGTGAAATATCCGGTGGCGTTCAACGGCAAGACGCGTTTCACAATGGAGTTCCCCGCCGACTCCGACGCCAAGGCCGTGGAAAACGCAGTGGTGGCGTCGGAGCAGGCCGCAAAATATATTGACGGCAGAACCATCCGCAAAGTGATCGTGGTTCCGGGCAAGATGGTGAACATAGTCCTCTAACCCGCCAAGAAAGGCAAAATGAGGCGGCGCGCCGGGGCATACCGGCGTGCCGTTTTTTTTTCGTACTGAAACAATATTTCTCGCTTCATCGTTGCGCATATTCAAAAAACGACTATCTTTGCATCGTCTTACAAAAAGGACGGTCAGACTTTCGGGGTGTAGCTCAGCCCGGTTAGAGTACACGTCTGGGGGGCGTGTTGTCGCTGGTTCGAATCCAGTCACCCCGA
>CAKUVM010000030.1 GCA_934699135.1 uncultured Bacteroidales bacterium | reverse complement strand
CGATGAGGCCGAACGGCGCGACCCTGGGCGCAAGAGCGTCTTGACCGAGTTCGCCGCCACGGATGCAGAGGTGGAGCGATGCCGACGATATGGCAGGGTGGCCGACGAACTGCATACGCAGCTTCATGAGTGCCTTGGACACGGCTCCGGCCAGTTGCGCGGGGGCGTGTCTTTAGACGACCTGAAATCTTACGGCAGTACCATCGAGGAGGCGCGCGCCGACCTCTATGCGCTATATTTTATGGCGGACGACCGCATGGTTGAGCTAGGCATCGTGGAGAGTCAAGACGTGGCGTGGGCCGAATATGACAGCTACCTGCGCAACGGCGCGCTCGTGCAGCTTGCCCGCTTGGAGCCTGGCGCCAACCTTGAAGAGGCGCATATGCGAAACCGCGCCATCATTGCCCATTGGGTGCTGGTGCGAGGCTCAGCCTGCGGCGCTGTGCGCATGGAGGAGCATGACGGGCGGCACAGCGTAAGGATATATGACTACGCCCGCGTCCGTGAACTGTTTGGCCAGTTGCTGCGCCACGTGCAGCGCATTAAGAGCGAGGGCGACTATGCCGCCGCGCGGGAGCTTGTCGAGACCTATGGCGTGAAAGTAGACCCCGCGCTCCATGCCGAGGTGCGCGACAGGTATGCCGCGCTGGGCTTCGCGCCGTTCAGCGGTTTTGTTAATCCTAGGCTGTCGCTGAAGGTCGACGCGGACGGCGTGGCGCAAGATGTGACGATAGACTATGACGAGCAGTATGACGAGCAGATGCTCCGCTACTCGCGAGAGTATGCCAGCCTCTGACTGCGGCTGGCGTGAGGCCGGGGCCAGGGTCGGGCGCGCCGTCGCGGCGTCCCTGGCCCTGGCTTTCGCCTTTTTGCTCCCGTCAGAAGGGGTGGCGCAGACCACCCTGCGCATAGTGCGCGGGCTTGAGGCGTTCCATTCCGTCACAGTGGCCAGGGGCATAAACATGACCTTGGTGATGAATGACGAGGTGGATAAGCTGCCGGCCGATGTCGCTGCCAAATTGCTGGGCAAGAAAGGACAGACGGCCTCGCCAGTTGCGCCCACGTGCGTGGTCCGTGCCGAGCCGTCGGTGGCGAGGGCTGTAGACTGCGCCGTGGAGAATGGCGGTTTGACCATAAGCGCTGGAGCGTTCAAATATCGCAAGACGAGGAGGATTGACGTGTATGTGGTGTGTGACAGCACATTGCGCCTCATTCATGGCACGTCGGGCAGCAACATATGGACTCGTGGGTGCCTGCGGCTTGGGGAAGTCAGCGTCTCGGCCGACTTCGCCATGGAGGTGCACATAACGGCAAACGCAAGCTCCATGAGCCTTGTGGCGGCCAACAGATCTTACGTGTGGCTGACGGGCACCCTTGGCACGCTCCATTGCACGCTCGAGGCCGCCAGCTCACTCAATATGCGCAAGAAGATGTGCGCCCGCGTCAGCGTGAACGCCCAGGGCGAGAGCCGCGCGGAGGTCTCGGCCACGGAGGCCTTGGACGTAAACGCCACAAAAGGCAGCTCTGTGCGCTATTACGCACCCGGGGCGCGCGTCTCCCTGTCCACCGACCGGACGTCTTGGGCTGTGGCCTTGTGAGGCCGGCTTTTTTCGATTGGTGTTGCGGGGTTGGGGTCGCCTGGTATTGCGCTTCTGCGGCTGGCGCGTCCTTTCCCGAGGGCTGTAACAAAAACAGCCGAGTTTTGTGCGCAAGGTTTCGCAAAGGAGATGTCCGTCATATAATTCATGCCGCTCGCTGCTCCAATGCGGCTCTTCTACAGCTTCTTAACTTTTTGGCGCGCCTGAAAAGGGTCGCGTCCGGCTGAGCCGCATGGTTCTCGGATTGGTGCGGGTTGACAACGTGTGCGTCAGCCGATGAGATTTGCCACGGCAAAAAACGTGCGGTCTAGAGCAGATATACGAAAAGAGAGCGTCAGCAGACTGCTAACGCTCTCCTAGTGATACCGGAGGGATTCGAACCCCCAATCTCTTGGGCCGTAACCAAGGGCATTATCCAATTGTGCTACGGTACCGAACCTTTTAATCTGCTCTCGGTTGAAAGCCTGTCGCTTTCTTCCCGATTGCGTTGCAAAGGTAGGATTTTTATTTTACTCTGCAAGGGGCGCGGCGCACTTTTTATGAAATAAATTTCTTTTGCGGTGTGTGGCGTTGTTGAGTTTCAGTTGGTTATGATAAGAGAGAAGGGGAAAGGAAAATTGCGTAAATTAGCGTCTTGGCGCAGGTCGCTGCCCCAATATGAATGTGAGTAAGTATAATTGAATCATAATTATGGATCGTAAGATGAAGTTTTGCGTCAGTCTATTTTGCGCTGTCTCGCTTGCGCTGCTTTCGCCGGTGTGGGCCTTTGGGCAGGGCGAGGCGGTCTCCGTCAAGGGGCCAAACGCCACGCTCAGTGCTGTTTATCACAAGCCTGCAGGTTTGGCAGAAGGCCAAAAATGCCCAATGGCCATCCTGTGCCATGGCTTCGGCTCCAATAAGGAGGACGCCCTCCTCCGCCAGGTGGCCGTGGAGTTGGAGCGGCGCGGCGTGGCCACTCTGTTGTTTGACTTTGCCGGGTCCGGGGCCAGTGTGGACAAGCGTTTTGTGTTTGAGGATATGACGGTGGCCACGGAGAAGGAGGATCTGGAGGCTGTCATTGACTATGCGCGAGATTTGCCGTTTGTCAGCTCCGTAGCTCTGGTGGGTCACTCCATGGGAGGCGCGGTGAGCATCTTGGCGGCCGCAGATGAGGGCAAGCGCGTGGTCAGGGCTTTGGCCGTCATGGCCCCGGCCGTGAGCATGCGCGAAGATGCCGTGCGCGGCTCCATTTTTGGCGTGACGTTCAATCCCGCCGAGCCGCCCAAGAGGTTGGAGCTGTGGGGAGGCGCCGTGACCATAGGCCGCGACTTTATCCGCATGGCGCAAAAAACAAATTTTCTGAAGGAGGCGGCGAGATACAAGGGGCCTTCGCTCATTGTCTTTGGCTTGGCGGATGCCGTGGTTCCGCGCACCTATGGCCAATATCTTGAGCAGGTGATGCCCTCGGCCGAACTGAAGGAATATGAGGGCTTGGATCACAGCCTGTCCCGCACCGGCGACCCGAAGGGGCAGGCCGGCGTGGCCGTGGCCGTGGCACAGTTTGTGGCCGATGAGCTGAAGTAGGTGTCAATTGTAAAAGGTAAATCCCGCATGGCGCGCTTTGCGCCATGCGGGATTCTTTAGTGCCCTGTGGGATGGCGGGCTACTCGCCATCGAAACTCTTGTTATATTGGTTCATGGCGCGCGCGCTCATGCCCATTGAGGAGAAACCGCCATCGTGGAAGAGGTTCTGCATGGTGATCTTCTTCGTGAGGTCGGAGAACATGGTGATGCAGAAGTTGGCGCACTCCTCGGCCGACGCGTTGCCCAGCGGGCTCATGCGGTCAGAGAAGTCCATAAGTCCGCCGAAGCCGTGGATGCCGGAGCCAGCCGTGGTGGCCGTGGGCGACTGCGAGATGGTGTTGACGCGGACGTGACGCTCGTGGCCATATATGTAGCCGAAGCTGCGGGCTATGCTCTCCAGCAGGGCCTTGGCGTCCGCCATATCATTATACCCGTCGAAAGTGCGTTGCGCGGCCACGTAGGTCAAGGCGAGCACTGAACCCCACTCGCTGATGGCATCCATCTGATAGGCCACTTGCAGCATCTTGTGGAACGATATGGCGGAGATGTCGAGCGTCTTGCCCAGGAAGTTGTAGTCCAGGTCGGTGTATTCGCGTTTTTTGCGTACGTTGAGCGACATTCCGATGGAATGGAGGACGAAGTCGATCTTGCCGCCGAGGATCTCCTGCGAGCGGGAGAATACGTTCTTCAGGTCGTCTACGCTAGTGGCGTCTGCGGGGATGAGTTCCGAGCCTGTGGCCTTGCCCAGGTCGATGACCTCGCCCATGCGGCAGGCTGCCAGGGTGTTGGAGAGCGTGAAGACGGCTCCCTGCTCCTTGGCCTTCTCGGCCACCTTCCAGGCGATGGACTTGTCGTTCAGTGCGCCGAAGATGATGCCGCGCTTGCCTTCCAGTAGATTCTGTACCATTGTGTCTATTCTGTTATGCAATAATCTAACGCTGCGAAGTTACTGCCTTTCAATATCATGACTTCGCAAAATGTGTTAATAATGGATAAGCGCGGGGGGCTCTCGGCTGTTCGTGAGGGCTATTTGAGTAATTTTGTTTCGGTTCTTATTCACGTTCCCTTTGTAATAATGAAGCACATCTACACTCTGGTTGCGCTCATTGTGGCTTTCGCCACATCGGCTTTCGCTCAGGTGGCGGAGCCTGTGCATTTCTCCACCCGTTTGGAGAAGAATGACAAGAAAGGCGAGGCAGACATCGTCTTTGATGGTAAGATTGACGCGGGCTGGCATGTCTATTCCACAGGGCTTGGTGATGACGGCCCCATCAGCGCGTCGCTTATGGTCAACGCGTTGAAGGGAGTGGAGCTGGAGGGTGGCCTCACCCCGCGCGGTCGGGAGATCAGGAAGTTTGACAAGATGTTTGGCCAGGAGCTGCGATATTTTGAGGGGTCTGTCACGTTTGTGCAGCGCGTCCGTTTCACGGAGAGTGACTACGTCCTCGACGTCTCGCTAGAGTATGGCGCGTGCGATGACGCGAGCTGCCTCCCTCCCACGCGGGTGGACTTCTCCACCGCCGGTTCCGTCATCCTGCCGTCGGCCGCGCCGGCCGTGGCTGTGGCTGAGACGCTGCGTGAGGCCGCGCCGGTCGTGGCCGTGGTGGCGGACAG
The DNA here is from genome assembly GCA_934699135.1 of uncultured Bacteroidales bacterium. Taxonomy (GTDB): domain Bacteria; phylum Bacteroidota; class Bacteroidia; order Bacteroidales; family Marinilabiliaceae; genus W3P20-009. Next base: position 15,997 of record CAKUVM010000030.1, on the reverse strand, counting down.
TGTGTTGAGCCGCGGCCCGTGGGCTCCCGTCATCTCTCAGATGGAGGGCCGCGGCGAGGCCGTGTTCTCCAACTCCATGCCTCTGTGGCAGGTGCTACTTCAAGGGCTGCTGGGAGGCCTGTTGGCCATCTTCACGCCATGCGTATGGCCCATAATACCGCTCACAGTGAGCTTTTTCTTGAAACGCAACAAGGAGCGGGGCAAGGCGGTGTGCGAGGCATTGGCCTATGGCGCGGCCATCATTGTGATATACCTTGCGTTGGGCCTCGTCGTCACGGGCTTTCTGGGGGCTGGCAGCCTCAACGCTTTGGCCACAAATGCGGTTTTCAACGTCTTCTTCTGCCTCCTGCTCGTGGTTTTTGCGGCCTCGTTTTTCGGCGCGTTTGAGATCACGCTGCCGTCTTCTTGGACTGACAAGGTGGAGAGCCGCAAAGGTCGCGCCTCGGGCTTCGCCGCCATCTTCCTCATGGCGTTCACGTTGGCTCTTGTCTCGTTCTCGTGCACGGGCCCCATCATAGGCTTCTTGCTTGTGGCCGTCTCGGCCGAGGGCAGCGTCTTGGCCCCGGCTGTGGGGATGTTTGGCTTCGCCTTGGCTTTGGCCATCCCGTTCTCTCTCTTCGCCCTTTTCCCGAGCCTCTTGAAGCAGGCCCCGCGCTCCGGCGGGTGGATGAACGTCATCAAGGTTTCACTCGGCTTCATAGAGTTGGCTTTCGCCCTCAAGTTCCTCTCCGTGGCCGATATGGCCTACGGGTGGCATTTGCTAGACCGCGAGGTCTTCCTTTCCCTCTGGATTGTCATTTTTGCGCTTCTGGGCGCCTATATGTTGGGGTGGCTCAAATTCCGGTCCGACGACCCCGGCCGCTCCATCGGCTCCACGCGCCTCTTTTTGGGGTTGGCCTCGCTGGCTTTTACCGTCTACATGGTGCCGGGTCTGTGGGGCGCGCCGCTCAAAGCCATAAGCGCGTTTGTCCCGCCAGTGTCTACGCAAGATTTCAAGTTGGGTCAAAAGACTGTCGAGGCGCGTTTTACGGACTATGACGCCGCCCTTGCCGCCTCGCGCGCCGAGGGAAAGCCGCTGCTGCTCGACTTCACGGGTCACGGGTGCGTCAACTGCCGCAAGATGGAGGCCGCCGTATGGGCCGACCCGCGGGTGGCCAGCCTCATAGATGATCGCTTCATCCTCGTCTCGCTCTATGTGGATGACAAGACCCCGCTCCCCGAGCCGCTGGTGGTGAAGGAGGCCGGCAAGGAGGCGCGCCTCCTGACCGTGGGCGACAAATGGAGTTTCTTGCAGAGGCATAAGTTCGGGGCCAACACGCAACCTTTCTACGTGGTGGTGGATGCTGACGGCAACGCCCTCTCGGCCAGCCGATCTTATGACGAGGATGCCGCGGCATATGCCGACTTCCTCTCGGCCAGCCTCAACTGATACTATTTTTTTATCGCTATCTTTGAAGCCGCTTGCGGCGTGCCATGAAAAAGCTCCATAAATTCGTCCTGCTCAACTACGCCGGCCCACTGGCCATGACGTTCTTCATCTCGCTCTTCATCCTCGTGATGCAGGGCTTGTGGAGATATGTGGATGACATTGTGGGCAAAGGCTTGGAAATAAGCGTCATGGCGGAGCTCTTGTTCTACGTGTCGCTCCAGGTGGTGCCCATGGCGTTGCCGTTGGCCATCTTGCTGGCCTCGCTCATGACGTTTGGCAACTTGGGCGAGAATTATGAGCTCACGGCCATGAAGGCCAGTGGCGTGTCGCTCTTCCGCATTATGAAACCCATGATTTTTGTCACCGGCTTAGTGAGTGTCATGGCTTTCTGGTTTTCGAACAACGTGCTGCCCGTGGCCAACCTCAAGTTCTACTCGCTGCTCTACAGCGTGCGGCAGCAACGCCCGGAGTTGGAGCTGAAAGAGCGCGTCTATTATGACGGAGTGGATGGCTTCCGCATCAAGATTGGCCGCAAAGACCGCAAGACGGGCGCGCTCTACGACCTCATTATCCATGACCATCGCGACCGCGTCAACCGCAACGTCAATGTGACGATGGCCGACTCGGGGTTCATGGACATCGACAACAAGGCCGGCATGATCCGCCTGGTGCTGTATAGCGGCATCACATATGATGAGAAGGTCACGATGGGCAACCGCCGTATGACGGAGCGCGACCGTCAGATGTATCGCCACGATGCCTTCTCGCAAGAGGTGTTCCAGATAAAGGTCGATGGCCTCGACTTCTCTCGCACTAGCGAGGACGCTTTCAAGACCAATGACAGGATGAAGGACTTGGCGCAGCTCCATCATGACCGCGACTCGCTCAGCCACATGTGCGACTCCCTCACGCGCCAGTTGAACACCGACGTGAAGTCTTACACACTCAAGAAAGCCAACTATCGTTACAAGAGCGACTCACTGATGGTCTTGGCAATAGACACCGTGTCGGCGTTGGCGGTGGACAGCCTGGCCCATACCCTCACGCCGCGAAAGATGCTCACGGCGATGCAAAACGCCTTGCGCATTGCCAAGGGCAACAAGCAGGTGGTGGACGAGAGGCTGATGAACTATGACAACGAGCATTTGAAGGTGAACCGCCACAAGATGGAGATGCACCGTAAGTTCTCACTGCCCGTGGCGTGCATCCTTTTCTTCTTCGTTGGCGCGCCGCTTGGGGCCATAATAAGGAAAGGCGGACTTGGCACGCCCATTGTCATCTCGGTGCTTTTCTTCATCTTCTACTACGTCATAGACACCTTTGGCGCCAAGATGGCTCGCGAGAGCGTTTGGCCCGTGTGGTGCGGAATGTGGCTCTCCACCTCCGTCTTGGCCGTCATAGGCTCTTTCCTGACGTATAAGTCGGCCACCGACTCCGCGCTCTTCCGCTCCGAGGCCTACGCCCGCGTGGCGGACAGGATCAAGCTCCTCATTCGCAAGAGGAGGTTGGCCAAGTTGCGCAAGCGGCGCGAACAAGGCGACCCTACCGCATTCTAGCCCCGCTCCATTCACGTGCAAAAAAGTTCTGCTACAAATATATGAATACAGATGTCAATCCCGATGCCAGAGAGCATCTTGACAAAATAGAGGACGCTGTCGAGGCTTTCCGCCGCGGTGAGTTTGTCATTGTTGTTGATGATGAGGACCGCGAGAACGAGGGCGACTTCATAACCGCGGCCGAGCTGATTACGCCAGAGAAGGTCAACTTCATGCTCAAAAACGGCCGGGGGGTGCTGTGCGCGCCGCTCTCAATGGATCGTTGCGAGGAGCTGGAGCTGCCGCACATGGTCTCGGACAACACGTCAATCCTCGGGACCCCGTTTACCGTGTCGGTGGACCTGCTTGAGGGATGCACCACGGGCGTCTCCATCCACGACCGCGCGGCCACCATCCGCGCCCTGGCCGACCCCGCCAGCAAGCCCACCGACTTCGGCCGCCCCGGCCACATCAACCCCCTCTATGCGCAGAACAGGGGCGTGATCCGCCGTTCCGGCCACACCGAGGCGGCCATAGATTTGGCCCGTCTGGCCGGCCTGCAGCCCGCCGCCGCGCTCATTGAGATTATGAATGAAGACGGCACCATGGCGCGCCTGCCGCAGTTGAGGGAGATTGCCAAGAAATATGGGATGAAGCTCATCTCAATAAAAGACCTCATTGCCTACCGACTCAAGACGGAGACCCTCGTGACGCGAGGCAGCGAGGTGCATTTGCCCACGGAGTATGGCGACTTCCGCCTCATCCCGTTCCGTCAAAAGAGCAACGGGAAGGAGCACGTCGCACTCATAAAGGGTGAGTGGAAAGAAGATGAGCCAATCTTGGTGCGCGTCCACTCGTCTTGTATGACGGGCGATATTTTCGGCTCCATGCGCTGCGAGTGCGGGGAGCAGCTTCACAAGGCCTTACGAACCATAGAGGCCGAGGGCAAGGGCGTGGTGGTATACCTTAACCAAGAGGGGCGAGGCATAGGCCTTATGGCCAAAATTGAGGCGTATAAGCTTCAAGAGGAGGGGCTGGACACGGTCGACGCCAATGTCCACCTGGGCTTCGACCCGGATGAGAGGGACTATGGCGTGGGCGCGTCAATCTTGAAGGAGCTTGGCGTGCATCGCATGCGCCTCATGACGAATAACCCGGTCAAGAGGGTGGGGCTGGAGTCTTATGGCCTTGAGATTGTTGAGAATGTGCCGATTGAGATTCAGCCCAATAAGTATAACGAATATTATATGCGCACCAAGAAGGAGCGTATGGGGCACATCCTCCACTTTGTGAAATAAGGCCCTGCCTGTCAATGCATAAAACGGGCGGGCGGAATCTCGAAAGATGATTCCGCCCGCCCGTTTATTTTGTAGTCCCGCGGGAGGCTCAGAAGTTGTAGCCCACAACCAAAGAGAATGTCTCGTTGCGCAACTTGTGGCTCTCGCCTTCGCCACTCAATTTCATCACGCTCAGTATGCCCCAGTCGTTCTCCACTCCCACGTAGAGCCGACGCCAAAACGTCACGCCGCCACCCAGGGTTATGCCGCAGTCCAGGCGCCGGCTCTCATAGCCGACGCGGCGCGTCCCGCCCTCATTGTCGGCGTTGAGGGCGTTCTCCATCTCTTTGTCATCGAACAGGTCGTGCGACTTGTGTTTGCTCGTCACGCTTCTTACTGGGAACGGGTCGTCAAATATGTCGTCACGCATCACCTTGGTTGTGGTGTGCGAGCATCCGCCAGCCGCCACCGACACGTAGGGTCCCGCTTTGGCCTCCCACGCCAATGGGAGCATGCCAATCTGGTGCGAGAAACGTAGCAAGACGGGAACTTTGACGTAGTGGAGGATGGCGTTGGTCTTTCGCCAAGCCAGATAGTCCGGCTCGTCATCCCACCGAAACCAGTAAAAGTCCTCCTCCATATGCGCGCCGCGCATCTGGTAGTATAGTCCGGTCTCTATGCTCCAATGATGCCGCACGGTGGCCGTCATGCTCAGTCCGCCACCTACCGTGGGGAGAGTCTCTATGCAAAAATCAGGCATGGTGTTGTTGCCGGCGCTGTAGTCGTCCATGGCGTCAAAGGCGCCCATAAGGTACGACCCGCCAACCATGGCGCGCACCCCGAACTGCACCAGCCGAGGCTCGTCAGTTTGCGCCGCGCAGTCGCTTGCGCAAACTGCCACGGGGAGAAATAATAGAATTAACTTGTTCATATTCCTTAGCTTAGGGATGGCCACAAGAGCATGTTCTTTTTTGCGATGGCGTGAAGATACAAAAAGTTATCGTGTTGGCAATAAGGAAGGACCCGGGGCGACAATCTGTCTAAAAAAGAAGCCCCCGATGTCGCAAGTGCGGGACATCGGGGGCTGGCTCATTTGGCTTGCGCCGTCTTAGTCATTGTTGTTGTGCCTGGGCGCGCGGTCGCCACCCTCGCGGCGCGGGCCTCGCGGGCCACGGTCACCGCCCTCGCGGCGCGGACGCTCCGGACGCTCAACATAACCTTCTGGCTTCGGGATCAACTCTTTGCGGCTCAGGCGCATCTTGCCGGTCTTGGGGTCAATCTCTTTGAGAAGGACCTCAATCTCGTCCCCCTCTTTGCAGAAATCGTTGGGATCCTCAATGCGCTTCCAGTCCATCTCGCTCACGTGGAGCAGTCCGTCCTTGCCGGGCAGGATCTCAACGAATGCGCCAAAGGCCGTGATGGTCTTGACCTTGCCCTTGTATACCTTGCCGACCTCCGGGATGGCCACAATCTGGTTGATGCGCTCCAGGGCGGCGTCGATGTTGGCCTTGTTGGCGGCCGCGATGCTCACGATGCCCTTCTGGTTGTCCTCATCAATGTTGATGGTGGTGCCGGTGGTGGCCTGAATGTCCTGAATAATCTTGCCGCCCGGGCCGATGACGGCGCCAATCATGTCTTTCGGGATGTTGATGGTCACGATGCGCGGAGCGTGCGGCTTGTAGTCCTCACGCGGCGCGGGCATCTCCTCAAGCATGCAGTCAAGGATGTGCATGCGACCCTCGCGGGCCTGGTTGAGGGCCTTGGCCAAGACCTCGTATTTGAGGCCGTCCACCTTGATGTCCATCTGCGTGGCAGTGATGCCGTCGCGGGTGCCGGTGACCTTGAAGTCCATGTCGCCAAGGTGATCCTCGTCTCCAAGGATGTCGGAGAGGACGCAATACTTGTCGCTCTCAGTGTCGGTGATGAGACCCATGGCGATGCCCGCCACAGGCTTCTTGATCTTGACGCCGGCATCCATAAGCGCCAGGCAACCCGCGCAGACGGTGGCCATGGAAGACGAGCCGTTGCTCTCCAAAATGTCGGAGACCACGCGGACGGTGTATGGGATGTCTTCCGGAATCATGTTCTTGAGGGCGCGCATGGCCAAGTGTCCGTGGCCGATCTCTCGACGTCCTACGCCGCGTGGGGCCTTGGGGTCGTTGGTGGAGTAGGGCGGGAAGTTGTAGTGGAGCAGGAACTTGTCCGTGCCCTGCACCGTGGCCTCGTCAATGAGCTTCTCGTCTAGCTTGGTGCCGAGGGTGGCGGTGGAGAGGCTCTGCGTCTCGCCGCGGGTGAATATGGCGGAGCCGTGAGGGCCGGGCAGGTAACCGACCTCGCACCAGATGGGGCGGATCTCGTTGGTCTTGCGGCCGTCGAGGCGAATCTGCTCATCGAGCAGCACGCGGCGCACGGCGTCGCGCTCCACGTCATGGTAGTAGCGAGAGATCATGGCCGTGGGAATCTCGCCCTCGTAGCCCTCCGGGTAGTTGTTCGCAATGAACTCCTCCTTTATGGCCTCAAACTGCTTGCCGCGCTCCGCCTTGTTGGCAATGCGGCTGCGGGCCACTTGCTTGGCCTTCTCGTAGCACTGCTCGCGAACCTTGGCGCGGAGCTCCTCGTCGTTCTCCTCATGGCAATATTCGCGCTTGGGCTTGCCCACCATCTCCCTCAGCTCAATCTGAGCCTGGCACTGCTTCTTGATGGCCTCGTGGGCGAATTTGAGGGCCTCCAGCATATCGGCCTCAGACACCTCTTTCATCTCGCCCTCGACCATGTTGATGTCGTTCATTGAGGCGGCCACCATAATGTCCAGGTCGGCGCGCTCCAAGTCTTTAGCGGACGGGTTGATGCAGAGCTTGCCGTCGATGCGCGCCACGCGGACTTCCGAGATTGGCCCGTTGAACGGGATGTCGGATATGGTCATGGCCGCGGAGGCCGCGAGGCCGGCCAGCGAGTCGGGCATGACATCCTCGTCTGCCGAGAAGAGGGTTATGTTGACAAAAGTGTCGGCGTGGTAGTTGTCTGGGAAGAGGGGGCGTAGGGCGCGGTCCACCAGTCGGGCTATGAGGATCTCATAGTCCGAGGCGCGGCCCTCGCGGCGGGTGAAGCCGCCGGGGAAGCGGCCCGCCGAGGCGAACTTTTCCTTATACTCGACGGTGAGGGGCATGAAGTCGGTGTCCGGCTTAGCCTCCGTCGCGCTCGTCACGGCGGCGAGCAGGTATGTGCCGCCGCACTTGATCATCACCGAGCCGTCGGCCTGCTTGGCCAGCTTGCCAGTCTCGATGGTTATTGTCCGGCCGTCGCCAAGGTCAATGACCTTCTCTGTTGGCGTGGGTTTTACCATGATTTGCTACTAATATGATTCTTAATACTTTTTCGTCATCTGCAAAGATAGTGCAAAAGAAACGAAAAAGCGCCCGCCCGCCTAAAAAAGGGTCGCGCCGCGCGGCATATTCCCGTGTGGCGCGACCCCCTTGGTTTTTGATGAATCGGCTTGTGTGCCTAAATTACTTTATCACTTTTTGCGGACAATGAGCCACGTGTGGCCGCCTTGGCGGATGATCACCGCGCCGGGGGCTTCGCTGACGTCAGCTATGCGTGCGCCGCTGAGGGTGTAGGCCTCGTAGGGTTCGTTGTAGTCCGGAGCGGCGGGCTTGCCATAGGTGTCTGGCAGTGCGGTGGATTTCTTCTCGCCGCTCACCTTCACCTCTTTGATCTCCCATGTCGAGGCCACGGAGCTGGTGCTTGTGTAGCGGAAGATGAGGCGGATGACCTTGCCGGCGAAGTCGTCTAGGCTTACGTCGCCACTCTCCACGAATGTCCAGTTTTTGCCTTCGGGCCAGTTAGGCACGCTCAGCACTCTGGTCTCTCCATCGCACTCCACCTCCACGCTCAGGTCTTCGCTTGGTGTTTTGGTGAAGTTGACGGCGTGTGAGAACGTCAAGGTGGCCGTCTTGCCGTCTGTCAAGTCAATCTCAGGCGTTGTGAGCGTGGCTTCGGCCGCGCAGGCTTTCCCGCTCACGTAGGCCGAGGCTTTCCAGCCGTACTTTGTCGTCTGGGTCCACACCCTGTCTAGCGAGCCGCTCTCTATGCTTTCTTCCATGGAGCCGAAGTTGGTCTTGCAGTCGGCGTAGTAGAAGTATGGTGAAGGCTCGGGCTCGGGTCCGGGCTCTGGGTCTGGCTCCGACGGGGTGTAGGTGCCATAGCGGCTGTCATCGCTGGCTGTGGTGACGGCGGTGGACAGGTTGAAAGCCACGTCCGCGCTGTCGCCCCAGATATATTCACAGAGGAACGGGAAGTCAACGAACGGGTTGCGGTTTTTCTGGATGCCCTGCACGTCGTTGTTTCGCTTGGTCTCGATGTTATCCACCTTGTCTGCCGCGCTCCACTGGCGGTAGAGCGTCTGCGCCCAGTCGCGTAGCGAGGGGTAGTCCCCCGCTTGCAGGGTCACCAGCCCCGTCTTGACCCACGAGAGGCCCTGGTAGCACACGGCCATGTACATATACGCGCGGGCGAAGTCGCCTTTCCAGCCGTCGCCCGGCTCCCAGCATTGCTGGCGCGAGCCGTCGAGCGTGCCGTAGCCCACCTTGTCGTAGCCCTCGCCGCTGTCGTGCTTCACGTCCGTCACCTTGCCCATGGGGTAGTTGCTCTTCTGGCTGTTGTCGTCCGATGGGCTGGGGTAGAGGTTGAAGAGGTCTCGGTATGCGGCGTTTTTGCTGCCACCCCACCAGCTCTTGGGGAAAGAGTGTTCAATGTTCATCCCGCTCACCGCGCTGCCGCGGCTGGAGAATGAGAACTCCTCAGGGCTGTAGCGGTTGACCACCTTGTTGTCCGCCGTGCGGTCCGTCACGTAAAAGGCCCCCCATGTGGTGTTGTTTGAGCCGTTTCCGTATGGTATATCGGTGTGCTTCTGCAGCAAGGTGGAGAGGGCGGTCTTCAATTCCGCTTTCTTCAGCCCGTCGGCAGACTTGTAATAGTCCGCCAGCTCTTGCCGCGTTATGGCCTCCGTCGGTGTGGCCGCGGCCAAGGCCAGGATTATTGCCAGTGCCGTTCCTTTCATTTCTGTCGGTTACTAAAAAGGAGGCGGCGGTCTGCGCCGTGGGCACAGATCGTCATCTCCCCATTTGGGTGAAAAACTAAAGGAGTGGACTTACTTCTTGATTATGGCGTGGCCGTTGGAAATCACTATGCCCTTGTAGGCCGCGTCCACCCTCTGGCCCATCAGGTTGTACAGGATGCCGTCCGCCGTGCCGTTCGCCTTGACGCTTGGGAGAGCCGTCTGGCCGGCGGCCTCATAGAGTGTTGGCAAGATGCCTTTCTCTTCGTCATAAGAGCCAAAGGAGTTGTGCTCGGTGCTGAACTGAATCCATTTGCTTTTCAAGACGTTGGTTATTGTGGCCTGGCCATATGAGTCTACTGAGATGGTCCAAACATTGCCTTCCTCGGCTTCGCCAAAGTTGAAACTGTTGTACGTGCCCTTCATATAGACGGTGCGCCCCTCGGCGTCGGATATGGTGTAGCCGCCGTCGATGGCGCGCACCTCAAACTCGTTGCCCACCACGGCCTTGAGGGAAGTGCCGCTCACTATGGCATCCTCCACATTGAGGTAGCCGTACCCTTTGTCGTCGCTGGCGCACTTGGCGTACTTGTACTGGTCGCCATCGGCCACGACAATGAGATATTTGCCACCGTCGCGAATCTCCTTGGCGGGGGTGTAGGCCACACGTTTGCGCTCAGCGATGACGGTTATCTTCACCGTTGCCGAGCCTGCGTAGAAATTATCGTCCTTGGGGCTGGAGGCCGTGATGGTGGCAGTGCCGACGCCGCCCGCGAGGCTTATCAAGCCCGTCTCGTCAACCTTGGCGACCTCCTCGTTGTCTGACGCGAAGCTTACTTTGGCCGTCGTGGCCGCACTGAACTTGGGGGCCTCGAATTCGTCAATGTTCTGCTCAACGTAGAACGACGTCTCGCTCCACTCCAACTCGGCGGGTTTCAGATCCTCGCTCTCGCCGCCCGCATTGACGGTGACGACGATCTGGGTGGCGCGGACTTGGTTGGAAGTCGCGGAGAATTTCACCTCCTTGCTAGAACCCGTCCACGTGCCAACCGCATCAGAAACCTCGTAGCCTGTCTGAGAGGCGAAACAGCCTGGGCCATATTTTGTCGTACCCTTTGCCGTGCAAGTGAAAGCGACACTTGTGATCACTCCTGCCGAGGTGCTCACTGTTGCGGTTTGACCCTTAAAGACGCTGATCTTGTCCTTGTCTACAGTTCCTTGGGTGATGGAGATTGTGACGCTTCCCGATGTTAATGTCTGCTTGGCGCTTGCTACTGCGGGGAAGTCACTAGGCTTAAACGTCACCGTGGTCTGCGCCACTGCCGACGTGCAAAGCGAGAATGCCGCAAGGGCGGCGGTCAAGAAATTGAGTAGATGTTTCTTCATACTGATTTTGTTTTTGATTCATCGTTGCAAATCTAACCATTTCGTCGTTTGTGTGTGTTTCTGCAACAATGAATGTATGTTACAAATGTGTTTCAAACATAAGTGTCTCACCTATCTCGGCCACGTTTCGCCCTTTTTGCTAAATTTGTGGAGCATACAAAAATCGAATCCCGAACCTTTTTCAGAATGAGACTCATATTGCCACTCCTGGCCGCCATCGCCACCCCGGCCTTGGCGCAGACCTCCGGCACTTTCTCCATCAAGGGCACTCTTATGGGCGGCACAGACTCCGACACCATCATCTTGGCCGCGCCCGCCGCCATGGGTCTGACTCCCATCGACACCGCCCGCGTCAGCCACGGCACGTTCTCTTTCAGCGGCACGGTGGACGGCGCGTCACTGCTCTATCTTGTTGGCATCAAGGGCGGGCGGCCCGCCTTCGCGTCTGACGTGGTGGCAGAGGCCGGCTCAATCAACGTCCGCCTGTATAAAGACCCCGACCGCGCCGCCGATGTGGTCGGCAACGTCACCAACTCGCTGTGGAGGCTCTTTGCGCAAAGAGACAACGACATTGTGGCCCAGGCGCAACCCTACGTCAACGCCCTCCAAAACCCAAGGCTCTCGCCAGACGTGAAGAAAGCCTACCAAAACACGGCCGACTCGCTCGCCACGGAGCGCATGGCCAACGTGGTCTCTTTCGTCAGGGGACACAAAGAGACCGTGGCCGCCGACGTGGTCTTTGAGATGTACGCCCCCATGCTCAATGAGGCCGACTGCGAGGCTCTGGCCGCCCTGCTGGCGCAAAACAAGCCGCAGAGACCCGGCTTCAAGAGGGCCATGGCCAAGATGGAGCAAGGCGCGGCGGCCAGGCGGTCGGAGGTGGGGCGCAAGTTCACCGACTTCGCCTGCCCCAACCGCGACGGCAACGCGGTGCGCCTCTCAGACATTGTCAAGGCCAACAAGGTGACGCTGCTCGACTTCTGGGCCTCGTGGTGCGGGCCTTGCCGCATGGAGATGCCCAACGTGCGCAGCGCCTACGAGGCTTTCCACGCCAAGGGTCTCGAGGTGGTCGGGGTCTCGCTCGACGGCAACCGCGACTCGTGGCTCAAAGCCATTGAGAGCCTCAAGATGCCGTGGATTCACCTCTCCGACCTCAAGGGTTGGCAGTGCGCCCCGGCGCAACTCTATGGTGTCCATTCCATCCCGGCCAGCATCCTCATTGCCCAAGATGGCACCATTTTGGCCAAAGACCTGCGCGGCGCGCAGCTCATCATCACGCTCAATAAGATTTTGAAATAGTGGAGTCTGAGGCGGTCGCGGCCACGGAGCTTTTCCCCGGTTTCTTTTCCGAGGTCGGCACGCTGCGGGCTGGCTATTGGTTTCCCGTGCGGCTGCTTCTCGCGCCTATGGCCTCGGCTTGCGGGGCTGACGTGCGGTATAGTTTCCTGGGTTCGGCCGTGGGCGACGTCTTGGTGGCCTCGGCGGGCGGTGGCGTGTGCGCCATAAATTTTGCCGCCGATAGGGGGGCGGCTCTTGGTCTCTTGAGCCGTCAGGCGCGCGGGGCGCGCTTGCGCGAGAGGGAGGAGTCCCTTCATATGCGGGTCGTCAGTGCGTTGGAAGACCCGTGGGCCGATGCTGATGAGCCTCTGCCGCTGCGTCTTTTCGGCACGGCGTTCCAACACTCTGTGTGGGAGGCTCTCTTGCGCATCCCTCTCGGGTCGGTCATCAGCTATTCTGCTCTTGCGGCGGCTGTGGGTCGGCCGCGGGCATGCAGGGCCGTGGGGGCGGCCGTAGGGGCCAACCCTGTCGTGCCGTTGGTGCCTTGCCATAGGGTCGTGGCCGCGGGCGGTAAGTTGGGCGGCTACTATTGGGGCGTGCGGCGCAAGTTGGAAGTCTTGAAGTGGGACGGGCGTCTGGCCTCCCGCCGCGGCATTTAGCCCTAAATTCTCCCCTTGTGGCGCAAGATCATGAATACGGCCGCGCATATGGCGTCAGACAGCAGCGAGCCCGCGCACGTGGCCAAGCCCATGGGGAAGAGGGAAGACGGGAACATGGCCGAGGCCGCATAGGCCAACGGGAGGCGAGCCAAGACTATGGCCGCGAAATTGTGGGCAAAGGAGATTATTGACAGCCCGCAGGCGGTGAAATAGCCGCTGAGGCAGAAGTGTATGCCCGCAAAGAGGCAGTCCCACACATAGCCGCGCAGATATTCCGCTCCACTGGCCACGACGGCCGGGTCGGCTGTGAAGAGGCTCACGGCGACATCTGGGGCGGCGGATATGGCCGCGGAGGCCAACACGCCAAACGCCACGGCAATGGCCAACGTGGAGCGCAGTGTGGCCTCGGCCCTGGGGCGCATTCCCGCGCCAAGGCATTGGGCAGCCATGGTCGAGGTGGTGGCCAACATGGCAGACGGCACGATGAACAGAATCCCTATAAATTTTTCCACAATGCCCACGGCGGCCGCGTCCGTCACGCCCCTGCCGTTGGCAATGACCATTATGAGCATGAAAGACAGCTGAATGAAGCCGTCTTGCAAGGCCACTGGCGTCCCGATGCGGAAAATGTCCCCCACGGCCCGCCAGTCCACCCGCAGGTGGGCTCGCCTCACGGCCTTGGCGAATGCTGATGGCGGCCAGAAGCACGCTAAAGGCTTGCGACAGCGTGGTGCCAAGAGCCGCGCCCGACGGCCCCAGACCCATATGGCCAATGAAGAGTAGATCCAGCCCAATGTTGACGGCGCAGGCTGCGGCCACGAAATACATGGGGCGGCGGGTGTCTCCCAGCCCTCGGAAGATGGAGGCTATGACGTTATAGACCACAATGAACGGCGCGCCGGCGAAACAGATGTTCAAATAATCCTCGGTGGCGGCGACGGCCTCGGCGGGCGTGTCTATGGCCGACACAATGTCTTGGCAAAACGTCAGCAGCAAGACCGTGGCCACTGCGCCCAAGACGGCGAAAGACGTGAGGGTGGTGCCTGCGTAGCGGCTCTGCGCCGCCGCGTCTCTCGCCCCCGTGGCCTTGGCTATGCACACAGTCCCGCCGACGGAGAGGGCTATGGCCACCACCGTGAACATGTGCATCACCTGCGCCCCGTTGGCCACGGCCGTAGTGGCCTCCACGCCGCAATAATGGCCAATGATGGTCATGTCCGCCAACCCATACAGCACCTGAAGGAAATAGGCCAGCATATATGGCAGCGCAAAATGGGCAATGCTCTTGCCAATGGGGCCTTGCGTCAGGTCTTGTCCCTTGTCTTGGTTCGTCACTCGCTTTTTCACGGCGCGAAGCTACGGAATTTGGGTAACAAGACCTGCCTTTTGGGTATGCCGTCCCATTGTGGGTGGGCATATCTTTGCGTTAGTAAGAAAAGACAAAAAACAATGTCACATATGAATAAGATTAAGTCTGTCATCACGGCCGCCGTGCTGTCTGCCGTGGCCAGCGCCTCTTGCGCCGCTGCCAACGGAGGGGAGGCCAGTTCTTCCGCTGCCAATGCTAACAATGGCGGTTTGGCTGGCAAAAAAGTCCTAGTGGCCTATTTCTCACGCTCTGGCGAGAACTATGGCGTGGGTCATGTGGAAAAGGGCAACACTCAAGTCTTGGCCGAGACGATTGCCGAGCAGACGGGCGCGGCCACGTTCCACATTGAGCCTGTCGTGCCATATGCCGATGATTATGACGGTTGCGTGGAGCAGGCCAAGAAAGAAAAAGAGGCTGGGGCGCGGCCTGCCATCAAGGGAGACGTGAAGGTGGAAGACTATGACGTCATTTTCCTTGGCTATCCCAACTGGTGGGCGGACTGCCCAATGGCTGTCTACACGTTCATTGAGCGGCACAATTGGGCTGGCAAGGTCGTCATGCCGTTCTGCACGCATGAGGGCAGCGGACTCTCCGCCACCGAGGCCAGCCTCCGCAAGGCTTGCGCTGGCGCGGTTGTAAAAAAGGGTCTCGCGCTCAGGGGGCGCACGGCTCAAAAAGACCGCGAGACGGCCAAGGAGGCCGTGGAAAAATGGATTGCGAACCTGTAAAAGAGAGTGTGTATGAGCAAGAGACCTTACGTGATTGTCCACATGATGGAGTCGGTGGACGGGCGCATCGATTGCGCTATGACGGAACAGATTGACCCGACCAACTCGTATTATGATGCCTTGGAGCAATTGGGCTGCGACAGTCAGCTTATGGGCCGCGTCACCATGCAGATGCACTATGCCGAGGCGGAGCCTTTCCACGCGGCGGATCTGGCACCCATAGGCGAGCCTGCGTCCCATAAGGCGGCAAATGGCGGATATACCGTCGCGCTAGACACGCTGGGGAGGCTTCGTTGGGGTGCCAGGGAATATGACGGCAGGCCGTTGCTTGTCATAACGTCAGAAGACTGCCCGCGGGCATATCATGACGAGCTCTCGCGGCAGGGCGTATCGTGGATGGCCACAGGCCGCGGCGGCATTGACCTGCCCGATGCGTTGGAGCGGCTTGGCTGCGACTTTGGCGTGAAGAGGTTGGCCATAACGGGCGGAGGCCACGTCAACGGCTCACTGCTCGCCGCCGGCCTTGTTGACGAGGTGAGCGTGATGATTGGCCCTGGCATTGACGGGCGGCGTGACATGACGTCGGTCTTTGATGGCATAGACGACGCGTCGCGCCCGGCCACGCTCCTGCGTCTGTGCGACGTCTCGAGGGTGGGGGACACCGTGTGGTTGCGATACTCAGTCAGGCGTTAGGCGCAGTGTAGCACTGAACAGCCGCGGCTCGATGGCTTTGCCATCGGGCCGCGGCTGTTCAGTGTCGTGCGCCCTATGCGGCTCTTGTTTATCGCAGCTCCAAGCGCGACTTGCCGCCTTGGCGGCGTATGACCAGGCCGCGGCCCGTGCCGTCCGTCATGCGGCCGGAAAGGTCAAATGTCTCCACCTTGCCGCCATCAGCGTCAATGCGAGAGAGCGCGGTCTTTTTTGCTCCGCAGCCCGCCGCGGTGCATACGCCATCTTCATCGAAGTGGTGTGAGTCGGTCTTTGGCTTGTTGGTGTTGCTGAACGTTATGCCAATAACCTCACCGCTGCCGTTGCAAGATAGAAGATCCACTTTATACACGCGGGCCGCGTTGCCAGGCTCTGG
Source organism: uncultured Bacteroidales bacterium (assembly GCA_934699135.1). GTDB lineage: Bacteria > Bacteroidota > Bacteroidia > Bacteroidales > Marinilabiliaceae > W3P20-009. Next base: position 196 of record CAKUVM010000030.1, on the reverse strand, counting down.
ATATGGCATCGCCTCTTCTCCGTTGTCTATGTTTTGCCCCCAGGCGCTGCCCAACGCCCAGGCCACTTCGCCAGAGGGGTATTGCACTTCATCCATGGCTCCGCCAATGCTTTCCTCACTAGAAAACCCTCCTAGTGTGAGTTCTGGGCATAGCTCAAGGCTGCCGTATATGCCACTGAGCTGATAGAAGTAACAG
>CAKUVM010000029.1 GCA_934699135.1 uncultured Bacteroidales bacterium | reverse complement strand
AAGGAGAGGCGGCTCACGTCACCGAGGCCGCGACAGATGTGGCCGAACAGCCAGAGGTGCAACCCGTGAACATTTTCAACGTGGTCAACTTTCACTAAGGTAAAATGGGACAGAGCAGCGACATAGGGCCAGACGCGAATCTCGAAGCCATATTGTCAAGGGCGGGCGACCCCACGGCAGCCATCAGGGTGGAGGGGCGCAAGGCCGAGGTTTGGGAGGCGGTTGAGAGACGCGTTAGCGCGGGGCGAGGCGGCAAATCGCACATCGCCTGGCGCTTGGCGTGGCGAGTGGCGGCGGCGGTGATTCCGCTAGCGATGGTGGCTCTCACGCTCATCTCCCGCGGGGCGGCCGACGAGACGGCTCTCTACGCCGCGACAGAGCGCACCGACACGTTCGCCCTGCCCGACGGCTCAGTGGTCGTGCTGGGCAAAGGCTCGCAGTTGGCTTTCACCAACGGCGGCAAGAGCCGCAAGGCCAAGCTCACCGGCATAGGCCTCTTTATGGTGCGTCATGACGAGAAGTGCCCGTTTGCCGTGCGCTCTGGCGAGGCCGAGGTACGCGTGCTTGGCACGACATTCTCCGTGGAGCATTGGCCTGGCGAGGAGCGGGTGCGCACGCGCGTTGAGCAGGGGCACGTCATGATGGAGGCTGGGAGCGGGAGCGTGAGCCTGCTGGCGGGCGAGGAGGCCACGTGGGACGACGGCAAGCTGCAAAAATTGGCCTCGGCATCGGGCCCCGTCAGAATTGGCAGCCGCGAGATGACGTTCCACAAAGCGTCTCTCGCGCAAGTGGTGGAAGAGTTGAAGACGTGCTACCACGGCGAGCTGAAGGGCGTGGACTTCCGCTGCTCGGCAGACAGTGTGCTCATAACCACAAGTTTCAAGGATCAGACCTTGGCGAGCGTGGTGGAGGAGCTAAATATGCACTTTGACAAAAAACTTACCCTGCACAATGGTTATCTGACAATATCTGACTAAATTAGCCCCAAACGTGGGGCCGGTACGGGTATCGATGACAGATATAAATGGTGATTTGTTTGAAAGGCGCCTTTTGAGGCGCCTTTTTTTGTTGTGCGTCGCGCTGACCCTGTGCGTATTCATGCGAGGACAGACGGCCTGTGCGCAGCCATCACAGGCCATTGGGCGCAGGCTGACGCTGCCTCGCCCTTTCGTGGGGCCAGCCGACTCCCTGTTGGCCATTGTGGAGCGTGAAGCCGGCATTTTGGTGGCCTACTCGTCTCGCATCGTCCCGCAGGGCGACGTGCGCATGCCGCAGGGCCGCCACAGCGTGGGGCAATGCCTAGAGGCCGTCTTTGGCCGTTACAACGTCCGCTACGTGAACCAAGGAGAGAAGATTGTGGTGGCCTCGGACAGCGTGCGGATGCGCACCGTGAGCGGATTTTGCCGCGACGGCATAACTGGCGAGGTGTTGATGGGCGCCTATGTGGTGGACACATTGCTGCGCCGCGTGGCCGTGACGAACGAATATGGGTTTTTCAGCATAAGCGTGCCGACGGGTCGAGTGCCGCTGCGGCTGTCATATGTGGGCTACACCCCCATCGTGCGGACTGTTGAGCTGCGGACTGACACCATGATTGGCGACGTGAGATTGCGGCAACACGTCTTGCTGCCCGCCGTGGACGTAAGAGCCACAGATGGCGGGCTTGGCGAGGCGGGGCGGATGGGCGTGACGTCTCTGCCAATGGAACAAGTGAGAGCCATGCCCACGCTTATGGGCGAGGCCGACCTGACGCGCACCCTGCAACAGACGCCAGGCGTGCAGAGCGGCGGCGAGGGGTTTGGCGGCATGAGCGTCAGAGGCGGCAGCCAAGACCAGAACATGGTGTATCTTGACGACGCTCCTCTTTACAACCCCAACCACATGCTCGGCTTATTCTCCGTCTTCAACTCTGAAGCCATAAGCAACGCGCGGCTGCTCAAAAGCGGCTTCCCGGCCCGCTATGGAGGGCGGATGTCAAGCGTCTTGGACGTGAAGACCCTGGACGGCAATATGGACCATTTCGAGGGCGACGCCAACATCGGCCTGGTGGCCTCGAGCCTTATGGTCCAGGGCCCGTTCGCGCGCGGCAAGTCGAGCTATATGCTCTCCGCCAGACGCACCTATTTCGACCTCATAGCGTATCAGTTGCAAAAAGATGACAGTCGGTATTCATATATGTTCTATGACTTCCACGGCAAATTCAACTGGACGCTGCCCAACCGCGACAGACTGCGGCTGAGCCTCTTTTTCAGCCGCGACAGGCTGAACAACAACACCAATATGGAGGACGTGGCCATAGACTATGGCAGCGATGAGGCGCGCCTGCTCTCCACTAGCGACATGGCGCAATCTTCCTGGGGCACAATCTTGGGCTCGTTCAGATGGAGCCACGCATTCTCTCCCAACGTGTTTGCCAACGTGACGATATGGTATAGCCAATACAGGTTTAGGAACAGCCAGAGGTACAGAGCGGGCATAAACGCCGCCCGCGGCTTCTTGGGCAACCGCTACCTCAACGGCATCCACGACGCCGGAGCGCGAGCCGACGTGAGCGTATACCCGGCGCTTGACCTCCTCGGACAGATACGCTTGGGCGCATGGGCCACATATAGGCTCTATCAGCCTCTTATGACGGTAGCTGCGCAGACAGAAGAGGACCAATATGCCACAACCGAGCCAATGCGCAGCGGCGTGGACATGGAACGGTATGAGTTTCACGCCTATGTGGAGGATCATCAGCGCCGGGGGGCACTGACGGCCACGGCAGGCCTGCACCTGACGGCCGTGGGGCGCTCGGAAGACTCGCCATACATTGTGGCGGAGCCGCGGCTGATGGCGGGCTGGGAGGCCGGGCGCAACGTGAGCGTGAAACTGGGCTATTCGCTCACCACGCAGTTCGTGTATCAGATGCGTATAATGAACGTGGCCACACCCGCCGACTTCTGGATGCCGGTGCCCAAAGGCATGGGGCCGCAAAAGACGCACCAGCTGTCGGTGGAGGCCAATTGGCGCATATTGCCCGACGTGACCCTGACCGTGGAGGCGTATAACAAATGGATGCCGCGTCAAGTGACGTATAGCGACATATCGCCCTACGAGGTCATGAGCGGCGATGACTGGGACGCTCTCGGCTCCACAGGACACGGCTACGCCAGAGGACTGGAGATATTCGCCCACCGCCGCAAGGGCAGGCTGTCAGGGTGGGCGGGCTACACGCTGAGCAAGGCCCGCAGCCGCTTTGAGGGTGTCAATGGCGGCGGCAGCGTGCCGTCAGACAACGACCGCCTGCACGCAGTGCAGCTCTTCGCCACGTTCGACCTGCGCCCGGGCGTAGACCTGTCCGCCTCATGGAGCTATGGCACTGGCGCGCCGCTGTCGCTCCCCACGCAACACTACTCCATTGCCGGCTCCAACGCCACGTTTGCCGTCCCCGCGCGGCGCAACGCCATGAGAATGCCCGCCAACCATCAGCTCAACATTGGCGTGAACATAAAATTTGGAGACGACCACGTGGGCAGCCTGTTGAGCTTTGGCGTGTATAACGCCTACGGGAGGCAAAACCCTATGTTCGTCTATTGGAAAGCCACAGGCGACGCCGATAGACCATCATATAGTCTAAAGAAATTCAGCCTAGTAGGATTCCCATGGCCCTACGTGAAATATTCAATACACTTCTGACCGCCAGCCTGGCGGCTTTGGCTCAGGGCTGCGAGACTGACGCCACGGAACTTATGCCAGACAGCGGCAGCCGCGTGGCCGTGATGACGTGCCTGGCGGAGACTGGGCGCGAGATAACAGTACACCTGACGGCCAGCGTGCCATATTCTGACACGGCAGTATATTCCACCGTGGGCGCAGCGAACGTGACGCTCGCGGTGAACGGTAACATACGGCAGAGCCTGCACCTGGACGAGGGACAGACGAGCGTGACATTCACGGCACTGGCAGTGAAAGCGGGCGACGAGCTGACAGTGGAAGCCAACGCCCCACAACTGAACGCCAAGCTGAGCGGACACACGCGCATGGAGAGCCCGGCAGCCATTGAGGGAATGGACACACTGACGCTGCGCGACGGGGCGACACTGCGAATCACGACATTCTTGACCGATGACAAGGCCACGACGGACTATTACCAGATTGAGGTGAGAAGCCGCGCCTATCGCGGCGGGGCAGCCAAAGACAGCGTGCTGAAGTGTGACTATCTGAGCAGCGCGTTTAACGACGCGGGAAGCGCATTTGGGACGCAGAGTTCCCTCATAGGCCTTTTTGAAGACACGCGACTCATCCGCCTGGCCAACGGAAGAAGCCCAGTGACGCTCACCACGGCGTGGGACGGGCTGACGGCGGCCCTGCGCGGCACGCCAGACAGCGCGACCGTGGCCGTGAGGCTATACCATCACACCGAAGACTATTACACATTCCTTCAAACCGCGGCGCAGGCGCAGCGATATGTGTTTCTGCCCGTTTTCAGCGCGGGGCGCGTTTTCTCCAACGTGAGCGGCGGCTATGGCATTGTGAGCGGAGTGGCGTATGACGAGGCGGAGATACGCGTCAGCAAGAAATGGACACCAAGCGGAATTGTCTCCTCCTCACGCGACGGACAATGACTATCTTCGCGGTGGAGACATCAACCTATCAGACACAGAAACGAGATGAACATAAATGAGACAGCAGAACACGCCCGCCTGATTATCGTGGGCTCGGGCCCCGCAGGCTACACAGCCGCCATATATGCGGCACGCGCCAACCAACACCCCGTGCTCATTGACGGGCTGCTACAAGGCGGCCAGCTGACGCAGACGACAGAGGTGGAGAACTACCCGGGATTTCCTGACGGGCGCACGGGCTTTGACCTGATGCAAGACATGAGAACCCAGGCGCAACGCTTCGGCACAGACATGCGCTTTGGGCAAGTTGTGAAGTCGGACTTGACGCGCAGGCCCTTTCGGCTGACTCTGGACAACGGGAAAGAGATGACAGCAGACGCTCTCATTGTGGCCACAGGAGCCTCGGCTCGTTACCTTGGGCTTCCCGATGAGCAAAAATACGCAGGGGCTGGCGTATCGGCCTGCGCCACGTGCGATGGTTTCTTCTATCGCGGCAAAGACGTGGCCGTGGTTGGAGGCGGAGACACGGCGGCCGAGGAGGCCATATATCTGGCCGGACTGGCCCGCAAGGTGTATGTGGTGGTGCGCCGCGACGCGCTTCGCGCCTCGCAGGTGATGCAGGAGCGTTTGCGCGGCACGGCCAACGTGGAAATTCTCTTTGGCCGCGAGACAGTGGCCTTGGAGGGCGATGGCAAAGTGGAGGCCGCAAGGTTGCTCAACAAGGCCACGGGCGAGGAGGAGACCATTGCCATCTCCGGCTTCTTCCTGGCCATAGGACACACGCCAAACACATTGGCTTTCCCTGACTTAGAGACCGACGCGCAGGGCTACATAAAAGTGATCGGCCGCGGGCAGCAGACCAACGTTGAAGGTGTCTTCGCCGCGGGCGACGTGTGCGACCCAACATATAGACAGGCCGTGACGGCCGCCGCTTCGGGATGTCGCGCGGCGCTAGATGCGGAAAGGTTCTTGCTCAACCACTAGAGGCCGGCGTACGATAGACACAGTCACCTATCCCATTCTGCCGCGATAGTCCTCATACGAGAACACGCGGACCATGCGCAAGCCCCCGTGCCGAGGGTCGAAGATGGCTATGGAGGGATGTGTGACGCCATTAAACATAGTGGTCTTGACCGTGGTGTAGTGAATCATATCTTCAAAGATTATGGTGTCTCCCACGCTCAGAGGCGCGTCAAAAGACCAAGAGCCCACATAGTCTCCCGAAAGGCATGAGTTGCCGCCCATGCGATATGTGGGCAACCCCTCCACCGGGTCGAAGTGCGCACCGCGGATGACGGGCTTATACGGCATCTCGAGGCAGTCTGGCATATGGCAGGCGAAAGAGACGTTGAGCATGGCCGTCTTGATGCCAGAGTTCTCCACAATGTCTTGCACCGTCGAGAGCAAGAAGCCCGTCTGCCAAGCGAAAGCGGAGCCAGGCTCCAAGATGACCTGAAGGTTGGGATGCCGCTCCCTGAAAGCCTTGATGGCACAGATGAGCCTCTCGACATCGTAGCCCTTGCGCGTCATGAGGTGCCCGCCGCCAAAATTAACCCACTTGACCTGCGGCAGCCAATGCGCAAAGCGCGCCTCAAAGGCGCCGATGAGGTTGGCGGTCTGCTCGGCGCTGCTCTCGCAGAGCGCATGGCAGTGAAGTCCCTCTACGATGGCCGGCAACTCTTGCGGCAGGTCGGCCGCCAAGATGCCCAGGCGCGAGCCCGGCACGCAAGGGTTATAGAGGTCGGTCTCGACTTGCGCGAGCTCAGGATTGACGCGCAGCCCCACGCTGACTCTGTGCTCCGCCCTGCCCACATTAGGCTCAAAGCGTCGCAACTGCGCCAACGAGTTGAACGTGATGTGGCAGCTGCAAGCCAAGATCTGATCAATCTCGCTTGGCGAATATACTGGCGCATAGGTGTAGGCGGGGCTGCCCAGCTCCTCTGCCGCCAGGCGAGCCTCGCAGAGTGAGCTGGCCGTGGCGCTGTCAAACTGTTCACGGATGATGGGGAACGCGTCCCACAAGGAGAAAGCCTTGAAAGCCAATATAATCTTGGCCCCGCTGCTGTCTTGCACCCTGCGGATGAGGCGCAAGTTGTCTCGTAGCTTGTCGGCCTCCAGCACATAGCACGGAGACGGCACTTTGGCCAAATCTGCCGCCGTCATTGTTGTCTCATTTGTTGTCATGGGAGCAAAGCTAGTGTTTTTTCGCATTGGCGGTGCGGCCAGGCATCACGTAAAAATTGCCGCCCCGAGGCATCGTCATGTCCCCGAGGCGGCAAAAACTAAACCACTACAGGTGTTTTGGGGTCTCTATTCCTTCAAGGCGTCAACAGGATTGCTGGTGGCCGTGCGCCAAACCATAAAAGCCACAGCGGCAAGCGAGAGGCCCGCCACAAAGACGAACGACACCACAAAGACAATTGGCGACAACGGCGCGCGCTCCACGAAGCCGCCAAGCCAATGCGCAGCCAAAGCGCAGCCCAGCGGTGCGCCCACCACGAAGCAGCAAGACAGCAAGATGGCGTAGCGACGACAAAACATGAGCACCACATCGGCAACGGTGCCGCCAAGGACCTTGCGCACGCCAATCTCCTTGCGCCGATACTCCACCTCGAACATGGTGAGGCACAACACACCCATGAGGCACAAGACCATGGCAATGGCGCAAAAGACGCTCACCTGACTGCTCGTGCGCAACTCGCGGCGATAGACAAGGTCCAGCGTATCGTCCAAGAAACTGAGGTCAAGGTCGTCATGCGGGCTGAAACGCTCCAAGCCGTCACGCAACGCCGTCATGGCCGCCTCTTTGTCCACCCCAGCGGAGAGGCGGATATTGACAAACCACCCCAGCCCCATGCCCCACGATGAAGGGTATATGAAAAAAGCCATGGGCTGCTCCACCCCATATCTCATGCTGCGGAATCTCACATTTTCACAGAAGCCAACAACGAGCTGATTGTCTGACGCATTAGCGCTCTCCTCCAACGGGCGACCGACGGTCAGCCACGGATATTTGGCCCTGGCCGCCTCATTGAAGATGTAGGCGCCATTGTCGGTCTCAAGAAAGTCTCGTCCCTCGGTTATCTTGACGCCCAGGGTGCGCAGGTATCGCCAATCGCAGGCGAGGCAATAAAACTCCATATGACGGTCGGCGTCGCCGCGCCTCCACCGCTGATATTCGTCACCGCCTATGCGGAAAAAGCTGAAACTGACATCGTCCACGCCCGGGATGGTCTTCAGGCTAGCCCTGACGGCCTCGCCACTCTCGCGCACTCGCGCACTGGCCTCGCCAACCACCACCGCGTCCTTGTCGATGCCATATTCGGCATTGTGTATGTGGTCGCGCTGGCAAAACAAGATGCAAGAACACACCATAAGTGCCGAGGCCACGACAAACTGCAAGCACAGAAGCCCCGTGCGCAACGCCCGTCCGGAGCGCGAGAGGCCAAAGCTGCCCTTGAGGGCCAAGGCGGGCGGAATGCTCGTGGCATAGAACGCCGGATAGAGACCTGCCAGGCATCCCACGGCGAGAGCCAACGACGCCGTGACGCACAGCAGACGCCAATGACTGGAGAACGAAAGCACACCCTCAACAATGCTTTGTGACAAGACACCACCCAAAGCGCGGACAAGAACCACGGACAAGACGAACGCCAAGGCGCACATGGCCACGCTCTCCAAGACAAGCCCAAAGCGCAAAGAGCCTACCGACGCGCCAAGCACCTTGCGAGTATTGATGCCGCGGATGCGCATGGGGGTCTCGGCCAAACAGAAATTTGTGAAGTTGATGGCCGCCACCAGCACCACGACAATGGAAATGGCCACCAACAGCCACATGGTGGAACGGCTGGCGCAGTCGGCCCCGCCGACGGGCGAGAAGTGGACATCGGCCAACGACGTGTAACGCAACATATTGTTTTGCAGTTCCTCGGGGGTGCCGGAGACGTAGCCCGGGTCGCCATCTTTTTGTAGCTTGAGCCATGCGGCGGACATGACATCGTCTATGGCATCGGCGCGATCCAGACGGAGGTAGAGATGATAGTTCCATGTGGTCCAGTCATTTCTGCTTCTCTCTTCCACTTTGTGGTTCTCGCACACATATATGCAGTTGCCAAACGTGCTGTTACATGGGAAGTCGCGATACACGCCACCCACCTCATATGCCCCCGCCACCACATCTTCTTCCTGACCCAGTTGAAAAGCCTCTCCCACGCAATCGACCCTGCCGAAAAACCTCTGCGCCAAACTGGCGGGAATGATGGCCTTGCCAAGCGGCAAGACACCCGTGGAGCCCACGAGCATCTCGGGACGCAAAATGGACAAAAAGTCGCCAAAGCCGAATCTTACCATCACATTATCATGGCAACGGTCTTGCGCCCACACCTCCTTAACGGTCATCTGCCACCCTTCAACGAGCATGGAGCCCACCACATGTGGCGAACTAGAACTTATGATATCGGCCACAGGGCGACACAGGTATGCCTGCCGTTCATTGTCATTTCCCACGCACGCCTCGACGCGCACAATATTCTCATACCCGTCAAAGCCCTTGTCAAACGAATAATCATAGTCCACCTGCGTCATTATGACGAAGAAAGCGCCAAAGGCCACTGCCAGGCCAAGCAGACTGAGCAGGCTGGCCGTGAAGAAACGCCTAAAGGCGTGGACAAAATTTCGGAGCCAAATCATATTGCCTTGCATTTTATCCGTTTACAATCTCACCATCGAAAAGGTGTATGGTCCGCATGGCGAAAGAGGCGTCGCGCTGGCTGTGCGTCACCATGACAATGGTTGTGCCCTCGCGGTTGAGCGCATAGAGCATCTCCATGACTTCCTGACCATTGTGGCTGTCAAGGTTGCCCGTGGGCTCATCGGCCAAAATCATCTTGGGCCTTCCCACCACAGCCCGCGCTATGGCCACCCTCTGCTGCTGTCCGCCCGAGAGCTGCTGCGGGTAGTGCGTGGCGCGGTGGCTTATGGCCATTTGTTTCAGCGCGGCCTCCACGCGCGCTTTGCGCTCTGCCGCGGGCACTTTCATATATATGAGCGGCAGCTCCACATTCTCAAAGACGTTAAGCTCGTCAATGAGGTTGAAGCTCTGGAAAACGAAACCGATGGAGCCTTTGCGGAGCCTGGTGCGGTCGCTCTCTCGCAAACCGCCCACCTCGCGGCCCGCCAGCCAATAGTGGCCCGACGTAGGGTTATCCAGAAGTCCCAAGATGCTCAAGAGCGTGGACTTGCCACAACCAGACGGCCCCATGATGGCCACGAACTCGCCATCCGCCACCTCAAGGCTTATGTTGTTGAGGGCAATGGTCCGCACGTCGTCTGTGGCGAAGACCTTGCTCATGTTCTCCACTTTTATCATATCAGTATTGTTTTAACCGGTTAATAATTTCACTTTAGCTAAAAAGGCAACACCCAAATGAGCTCGCCCAAAGAGAGGACGCACTGCCCCGCCCCAAGCACGCAAGAGAACGCCCCTACGGACAAGACGAGCCATGCCCCTCCGTCTTCCATCTCCAGGCCCATGATGTGACAATGTGAAAAACGTCAGTCCGTTATGCTCAAAACATCATTGTTGCCAAATGCCTCATAGCCCGATGTCAGCACCCTCTCGCCGGCCTCCAGGCCATCCAGCACCTCATAGGTCTGCGGGTTCTGTCGCCCTATGCGGATCTGCCTCCTGAAGGCCTTGGAGCCGTCGGCGCTCAAGACAAAGATCCACTGCCCGCCCGTGGAGGCGAAAAACGCCCCCTTGGGAATCATGAGGCACTCGGTGGGCTCGCCAAGTTGCAAATTTATGTAGTAGGTCTGGCCGCTGCGGATGTTGTCTGGCCTGTCTCCGTCGAAAACGAAATCGGTGCGGAACCGCCCCTCTCGCACCTCTGGGAACACCTTGCGGACGCGCAGCGCAAATTTGCTCTCCTGCCGCTCAAACTCAGCGGGGAGGCCCCCCGTGACCCGGTCAATATAATGCTCATCTATCTTGGCCTCAATCTTATAGTCGCTCATGTCGTTGATTTGTCCCACCATCTGGCCCGCCGTGATGCTCTGCCCCAGCTCCACGTCGAGCAGCCCCAGCTCGCCGTCTATCGGGGCGCGCACCTCGAGCTTGCTCTTGCGCTCGCGAATCAGCACCACGTTGCGCCTCATGTTCGCCAAGTTGTCCTCCATCTGCTCCATCTGCACTGTGCGATACACAGAGTCTTGCCGCAGCCTCTCCTCCACAAGGGCTTTTTTGCGGAGAGCCAGCTCATAGTCTTCCCGCGCCTGCAGGCACTCCTCTCGGCTTATGAACTTTTGGGCATAGAGCCTCTCGCTCTGGCTTGCGCCTCGCCCCTTGCGCTCGGCCTCCATATTGAGCTGGATTCGTTCCTGCTCGTTTGCCAACTTGTCTTGCTGCATGGCCACCTGCGTGTTTCTCAAGAGGTTCTGCTTCTCGGCCAGCTCGGCCTCGGCATTGAGAATCTGCAAGTCGAGGTTGGAGTTGGAGAGGCGCAGGATGACGTCTCCCGCCTTTACGCTCGCCCCCTCCTCAACCACCTTCTCGCGGACAATGCCACCCTCCTCGGGGCTGAGCTGCACCACCGAGATGGGGGACACGCGGCCGCTGACGCGGATGAAATCGTTGAACTCACCGCGGGTGACAGTGGAGACCGTGATTGACCTGCGAGACACTCTGAGCCCGCCAGCAGCGCCGCCTGCCACGGCCCAGGCCACAAGGCCCACAGCCGCCACCGCGCCCAACGCCACAACGACACGCCGCGGCGTGAGCCCTTTTCTCTTCTCAATCTTGATGTCCATATATAAAACTCTCTTTTCTGACACCAAGAGGAGCCAATAGCGTGCCAAAGAATGCAGACGCCTATCAATCAACATATTACCATCGGACAGACTAAGCCTTACTGTCAAAAAAATGGACACCGCTGTCTAAAGATGAGACACCTCCACGGCACGAGACAACCCGCCTGCGACAAGAATGAAATGTCGCAGGCGGGTCGCACGGCTGCCGCCGCATTGGCCTATATGGTCTCGTCAGGGCCGCCAGGCCGCACCACCGCCATGCGCCGCTTGCCGTTCATACGGATGTCCAACGGGCGCGAGGCGCGCACCTGGCGGAAGAACGTGGTGGAGCGCACCACAGGGAGCTGGCGCAGAAGCTCCCAGTTGATAAAATCTGTCTGGCTCTCACTCATGACGGCCAGGTAGCCAATGTTCATTGACGTGACATTGTGGAAAAAGTGCGAGCCAAGAGACGAGTCGAGCGGGAAGCCTGGCAGGCTCATCTCCACAATGAGCTTGGCCTTTGAAATTTCAGACCATTGGACAGGGATGCCAATGAACTTGTCTCGCGTTCCCCACCTGCCTGGGCCAATGAGGATGTACTCTCGTCCCTCTTGCATCATGAGGTCGTTGAGATATCCTATCTCTTTGGCCATCTGCTCCGTCTGCATCTTGTCAAAGGCGTCGGGGTCGGCAAAGATGATGTCCGTTATGCCGTCCACCCTGCCGTTGCCTAGGCTCTGCGTGGTGAAGAGGTAGGCCTCTTCTTTCGCCGGCCTCGTCACCTCCACACTGTCGCCCCTCAGGTCGGTTATTATGGGTTTCATTTGCAAGAGGTAGAAAGACGGCACACCCTTCTCGTCTTCCTCCAGATCCACAGCCCACTCAATCTCCACAGGGGTGCCGAAGGCATCTTTCGCGGCCCCTAGCACCACGGAGAGCAGGCGCGGCAGGGGAATGTAGTCATATTTGAGGATGTCCGCAAAGTTCACCACCCTTGGGCCATAGGCCCGCAAGCCAGGCTCTATGGCGTCGTTTTGCGGATTGTAGACCGAGGCGCAGTGGCGCAACGTGCCGTGTTTCTCGGCTTCAAGGATGTCTAGCGTCTGGAGGGGCGCCGTCTCTCCATCGTGGACATAGTCCACGGCCTTGCGGCGCAGGTCTACGGCAAGGAAGTCAACCTGTGTGTTTTTGACCATGTCTTGGACTGACATAGTGTCCACTGCCGGCCATGCGGGCGAGAAGCGGAAGGCCTTGCTGCCGCCCACCACGTAATATCCCAGCCCAAACCCCGCCACGGCGAAGCCCTCCTCCGGCTGCATATGGGCCACGGGATAATAGTTGAAGCTCTGCGCCGTGCCGCTTATGTGCGGATAGTAGAACCCATCGTATTCATTGCCCACAAGGACCTGAACCACCACGGCCATCTTCTCTTTCTCAATGTTCACCCTGGTGGTTTGGAAATAGGCGCGGCTGGTGGGGGAATATATTGAGGCGAAGACCATCTTGACGGCGGAGGCCACGTTGGCAGCGTTCTCCTCTGCCGTGTCGGCGTTGTTTGGGACAAGATATGTGTCAAAGACTCCGGCGAAAGGCTGGTTGAGCGAGTCTTCGGAGAGGGAGCTGGAGCGCACGGCCAGCGGGCGGCGCACCTGCCCCACGAAGCGCTTGAGGCGCGCCATGAGCTTGTCTGACAATGGCGTGGCGTTGAACCGTTCGCGAAGCTCCTCATAAGGGGGGCAGGACATGGCGTATGGCATGAGGTCTCCCCGCTTCATAAAGGCCGTGAACTCGTCGGTGCCAATGATGGCCGTGATGGGAATTCGGACGTTGATGCGGGCGTCGAACTCGCTCGTGTCCAGGTTTTGGATGAGGGTGTTGATGAAAGCTAGTCCGCGGCCCTTGCCTCCGAGCTTGCCGGGCGAGAGCATTATGATGTTCTTCTCGTCGGGCATGTCCACCTCGTCATAGTCCAGCTTTTTGCCTCGGCGCCTGTCGTCGCGATATTCGTCCATAAGGCGCAGCACCTCGGCGCGGAACTCCTCGGGGTCGGCATAGTCGGCAAAAGAGATGGCGTTGAGAGTCCTGGCCAACGGAATCTCGCCGCGGCTCATGAGCCACGATGAGATGCGGTAGCCGCGGCACTGCTGCTTGAGCTTGTCTGCCGGAATGTTTCGGAAGACCGTCTCGAACTCCTTGATTCCCTTGGCCTGCGCCACGGGGCGCCCCTGCTTGTTGCGGAAAATGAAGTCGCCAAACCCCAACCTGCTTGTGAGGAAACTGACAAGGTCGGCCTGGAGCGTCTCCGAGTCCTTGTCTAGGAAGGTGACGCCCAGCTCGTTGGCCAAGGCGCGGTTTTCCGGCACTGCGCTTTGGAGAATCGTTGGCAGCTGAGGCAGCTCGGCCTGTATGGTTTTCAGGAGCTTATATCCTGCACGGTCGTCGGCCTTGCCGCCGCGCTCGAACTCGACGTCGGAAATGACGCAGAGCAGGTGGTCGCGGTATCGCTCAATGATGTACATGGCGTCCTCATAGTTCCGGGCGTGGAGGATTTTGGGCCTCTGTCTCATTTTGGACACTCGGTTTATCTCGTTGCGGTCGTCTTCTTGCAAGAGTTTCTGCACCTGGTTGAAGACAATGGAGAAGAGAATTCGGAGATATTTGGAGTAATATTCCGGGGAGTCCTCAACGAGCAGAATGACGCGGACTAGTCCGATGCGGGTGTCATCGGCCACGTTGGCGGCGTCCTCCGTTGACTTGACGATGGAGAATATGACATCGGAGTTGCCTCCCCAGACGAAGACCTTGTCAACGGACGGAGTCTTTTGCGCCCTCTTCTCCACCGCCCCCACGCTGCTCTTCTGGCTGGCCAGGAGGTAGACCGGGATGTCTGGCTGCCTCTCCTTTATGGCCGCGCTGAGGAGGAAAGGCGAGTCCATGTCAATGCCCACCATGAGCAGCGCCATATCAAAACGCGTGGTCTTCATAAGTTCCATGGCGTCTTCCGCCGACGCCACGCCCGTGATGCGCGGGAGCGAGAAGAGGCTGTATTGGTATATCTCGCCCATAAACTGCTCAAAGAAGCCGTCATCGTTTTCGAGCGTGAAGGCATCATAGAGCGTGGCCACGAAGAGTATGTTGTGTATCTTGTACTTCATCATGTCAAGATACACGTATCTGTCAAGGACCTGCTTGTTGAAGAAGAGCTGGAGCGGCTTCTTGTCCGTGGTCAGGGCCTTGCGGAAGTCTTCGCTCACCGCCGCGCCCTTTTCTCTTGGGCGGTTTGCGTATATGTCCCTGCCCCGGAAGCTGTCGATGAACCCGCACACCAGCTTAGCCACCACGGTGAGCATACGTTGCTCATCGGGCGTGAACTCAATGCTCTCCCCTGGTTTTGCCGAGACGATGACACGCCCCTTGCTGTCATCGATGGTGACAAAGTCCGCGGCTATGAAAGAGGGCGACGTGGCATAGCCCGGGGTCTGAAAAACGAGGCCCGCATAGTCAATCCGCGCCACGGCCCGTCCGTCAAACGCGTCTGGCAGGGTCTCAGCCACGAGGTTGAGCGTGTCTTGCCGCGGCAGGCCGCGCCCCACAATGTCAGACACCGCGTCTATGCAGCCGAGCGGCGACAGGGCCTTATTGTCGTGAGAGTCCATAATCTGTTCTTCTTTAGCCTCGCTAAGATAGCGGCAATCGCAAAGAAAAGCAAAGGGGAGGCCTCCGTCTTTCGGAAGCCTCCCCAACACAATATCCTTTCTTGGGGCGACCTATTTCTGCGCCGCGGCGTAGCGGGCGTTGAGGGCCTCCACCACCTGGGCCGTGATGTCTATGGCAGGGACGGAGTAGAGTACAAGGTCGTTGCTCATGTTGTTGTTGAGGATGAGGGTGTAGCGGCCTTTGGCGTAGCCCTGGAGGAAGTTCGAGACGGTGTCTCGCAACTCTGTGGTCACGCGCGCCTGCTCCTGCATCAGTTCCGCGCTGAGCTGCTGGTTAAGCTCCTGAAGCTTCAGCTCCTCTTTCTGGAGTCGGGCCTGCTCGCTCTGGGCGCGTTCCATAGAGAGGAAGCCGTTGTTCTGCACCTTGCGCTGGAACTCGGAGAGTTCCTGGTTGAAGACTCGCAGCTTTTCGTTGTAGTTTGCCCTTGAGTTCTCGGCCTTGTTGTTTAGGCTCTCAGACATCTTCTTGGCATATTCGTAGTTGCTGAGGAGAGTGTCGGTGTTGACAAAGGCTATGGCACATTTCGTTGAGTCCGTCGCGGCGATGGCGCAACCCTGACCCGCCTGCTCCTTTTGGCAAGATGTGAGCAGAGCCGCGGCCAAGGCCAAAGTGCAGAAAATTTGTTTCATTGTATGCTTTAGTGATATTTTTACCTTGATGGCGTCGGCCCCGCCGTGGGTCAGGAAGGCCACCACCTGTGGCGGGAGCCGTCCGCACAACGCTCGGCAAAGTTAGCCCAATATTTTCAATTATAGGCACATTTAAACGGCGCAATGCTGAAAAATGGGCATATGCGCGCGTTATACGATGGTGAGCTGCACCTTGTCTATGGTGGCGTGGCCGGCCTGAATGATCTTGAACTCGAAATTATCTATTTTCACCATCTCGCCCTGCCTTGGGATGGACTGCGCCTCGGAGAGAATGAGACCCGCCAAGGTGTCATAGTCATCAGACACGGGGAGCCGGAGGCCGAACTTCTCGTTGACGTCATCCACCTCCACTCGGCCGGAGAATATGAATGTGCGGTCGTCAATCCTCTGTTCCACGAGCTCGTCTTGGTCGTGCTCGTCATTTATCTCTCCAAAGATCTCCTCCAAGACATCCTCTAGCGTGATGAGGCCCGACGTGCCGCCAAACTCATCCACCACAATGGCTATGCTCTTGTGCTGGCTGGTGAACTGCTTGAGCAGCAGGTTCGCCCTCATGGTCTCTGGCACCACGGCTATGGGTGACATCATGGAGCGGATGGTCTTGGCGCCCTTGAACATCTCAGAGACGTGGACATAGCCCACAATGTTGTCAAAAGAGCCTCGGTAGACAAGAATTTTCGAGTAGCCCGATGAGACAAATTTCTCGTAGAGTTTATCCACGGTCTCCTCTATGCTGATGGCTACGATGTCGGTGCGCGGCACGTAGCAGTCTCGCACTTTTATCTTGGAGAAGTCGAGCGCGTTTCTCATGAGTTTGGCCTCAAGCCCAACCTCGGTGTCTCCCCCGCTTTTCTCGGCCTGCATGGAGACGAGGTTGTCAAAATCCACCCTGCCCGGCAGAATCTCCGCAGCGTCCTCCTCCGCCCGCGAGCGTAAAATGTAACGAATGAAGAACGTGGCGCACTTCTGCATGACTACGGCTATGGGGTAGAATATGATGTAGAAGAAGAAAAGCGGCACGGCGAAGACGTAGAGCATGGTGGAGGGGTTGAGCTGGATGAGGCTCTTGGGCAGGAACTCGCCTGTGACGATGACAATGATGGTGGAGAATATGGTCTGGGTCAGCAGGGCGAGCGAGGAACTGTGGACGAAGCCGCCCAACCACGGGCCGACAGTGTCTGAGAAGACGAGGCCAAAGATGACCATGGTGACGTTGTTGCCCACAAGGATGGTGGCTATGAGCAACGACGGGCGGGCATAGAAAATGTCTATTATGCTGGCCAGGCGCGGGTGCTTGGGCCGCCCTATCTCGATGAGCAGCTTGTTTGACGAGAGAAAAGCCATCTCGCTGCCGGAGTAGAAGGCCGAGAGCAGCAGCATGGTCACGAGGACCACGATGTTGGTTATGAGGATGGAAGACATTATACTTTCACTTATTTCACTGTGATGCCAGGCTCACGCCGATGGCCGTCCGGCACGCTCTCAAAGTTAGGGTTTATGGACGGAAAAACCTCGCCTCCACGGAAATTGAGGGAGACGCCGCGCCCTACGCCACCCTGGCCTCGGCCGCCATATCGTCTACCAGCGCTCGGAGATCTGCCAAGGTCTTGACGTCTTTTATGACCATGCTGAGCTTGTCTGCCGTCTGTTTGAGCTGCGCCTTGCGCGGGTGGGCCTGGATCCAACCAATGATGGCCGAAAAGACGGGCGACTGGTAGAACGCCGATTTTTGGTCGGAGACGAAGTAAAACGTCACCTGATTGTTTTTGAACAGCACTCGCTCCACGCCAAGCTTCTGCGCGCGAATCCTGATCTTGACCACCTCCAGCAGCTCGGCGGAGGGCCTGGGCATTGGGCCGAAACGGTCCTCCAGCTCTCGGCCGAAGCGGTCAATGTCCTCGTCTCGGCTCATTGAGTCAAGCTCCTTGTACAGCCTCATGCGCTCCGAGATGCTGGATATGTAGTCATCGGGGAAGAGGATCTCCTCGTCGGTGTCAACCTGCGTGTCGGCCACGAACTGCGGGATGGCGTCGTTTGCCGCCGCGGCGGCGGGGTCGGAGAATAGCTCCTTGTATTCCGTCGTTTTCAGCTCAATTATGGCCTCGGCCAAAATTTTCTGGTAGGTCTCGTATCCCATGTCGGTGATGAAACCAGACTGTTCCGCCCCCAAGACGTTGCCAGCCCCTCGGATGTCGAGGTCTTGCATGGCAATGTTGAAGCCAGAGCCCAGGTCGGAGAACTCCTCAATGATCTGGAGCCTCCGGCGAGCGTCTTGCGTAAGGGTGGAGAGTGGCGGCGCGAAAAGGTAGCAGAAAGCCTTCTTGTTGCTGCGCCCCACGCGCCCGCGAAGCTGATGCAGCTCGGAGAGGCCGAACTGGTGGGCGTTGTTGATTATGATGGTGTTGGCGTTAGGGATGTCTAGCCCGCTCTCAATGATTGTGGTGGCGAGCAGAACATCATAGTCCCCATCAATAAAGTCGAGCATTATGCTCTCCAGCATTGTGCCCTCCATCTGCCCGTGAGCCACGACGGTGCGCACCTGCGGCAGCAGCCGGGCTATGACCCGCTGCAATTCCACCAGATGCTCAATGCGGTTGTTTATGATGAAGACCTGCCCGCCTCGCGCCACCTCAAAGTTGATGGCGTCGCACATGGCCTCCTCGCTAAACGTCTGCACCTCCGTGACAATGGGTTGCCTGTTGGCCGGCGGCGTGGCGAGTACGCTGAGGTCTCTCGCTCCCATAAGTGAGAACTGGAGCGTGCGCGGGATGGGCGTGGCGGAGAGGGTGAGAGTGTCTACATTCACTTTGAGCTGACGCAATTTTTCCTTGACCCCCACGCCGAATCGCTGTTCCTCGTCAATGATGAGCAGCCCCAAGTCCTTGAACTTGACATCTTTGCCAATGAGGCGATGAGTGCCTATGATGATGTCAACGTCGCCAGCCGCCAACCTCTTTATGGCGTCGCGAATCTCAGAGCTCTTGCGCAAGCGGCTCACATACTCCACCTTGCACGGCAAGTCTTTGAGTCGAGAGCGGAACGTGTTGTAATGCTGAAAGGCCAGCACCGTCGTCGGGACTAGCACTGCCACCTGCTTACCGTCGCACACGGCCTTGAAAGCCGCGCGGATGGCGAGCTCAGTCTTGCCGAAGCCCACGTCTCCGCACACCAGACGATCCATCGGGGCCTGGCGTTCCATATCCGCCTTGATGGCCCGGGAGGCTTTATACTGGTCCGGGGTGTCTTCATAGAGAAACGAGGCCTCCAGCTCCTGCTGCATATATGAGTCTGGGGAGAAAGCGAAGCCTTGCTCCTCTTTTCGTTTGGCATAGAGGGCGATAAGTTCACGGGCAATGTCTTTGACGCGGCTTTTGGCTTTCTCCTTGAGCCTGCTCCAGTGCGCGGAGCCGAGCCGCTCCACCTTTGGAGGCACGCCGTCGCGGCCGCGATATTTGCTGATTTTGTGCATTGACTGCACGTTGACCAGCAGCGTGTCCCCTCCCTGAAACGTCAGTCTGATGGCCTCGAACGTCTTGCCTCCCTGGCGTTGCGTCACGAGGCCACCGAAAACGCCTACGCCGTGGTCAATGTGGACCACATAGTCGCCCACATTGAGCGCGCTCAGCTCGCGCAGGGTTATGCTTTGCTGCTGCTGACGCATTTGGTCGTTGCGCAGCGTGTATCGCTGATATCTCTCGAAAATCTGATGGTCGGTATAGAAGCACAGGCGCGACGCTTTGTCTACAAACCCGCCATGGAGCGACAACGCCAGCTCTTGATAAGACAACTTGCGTTTGCGCTCCCCCAAGATGACTTTGAGCCTTTGGAGCTGGCGGCTGTTGTCTGACAAGAGGAAGACCTTGTAGCCATCGGCAGACTTGTAATATATGTCATCTTCGAGCAGGTCAAAGTTTTTCTTGAAGAGTGGCTGAGGCACCGTCTGGCAGTCCAACTCGGCACCTTTGACGCCGTCCACCACGTCCACCCAGCGGCAGCTGACAGCGGACATCCAATCTTCAGCTTTGCAGAAAGAGCCGATTGAAACAGGGTTCTCATTGTCATCGCTCTCCACGACTGAGGCGTAGTGCGCATTGATCATCTCGGCGCAAAGCGAGCGCGAGAAAAACCACAGGGCCACCTGGTCTGGCATCGACGCAGAGAACGGGGCCAGACAGGCCGATGCGTCGGAGCGGCCTAGGTCAGGCACTATGTTCACTGACTCTATCTTCTCCGTCGAGAGCTGCGTGTCAAGCTCAAAGCTGCGGATGGAGTCCACCTCGTCTCCGAAAAAGTCAACGCGCGTGGGCGCATCGGAGGCGAAAGAGAAAAAGTCAACGATGCTGCCGCGAACAGAGAATTGCCCTGGGCCAAAAACGAAATCGGACCTTGTGAACCCATACTCCACGAGCGTATCGACAAGAAAGGAGAGGCTTATCTTGTCTCCCTTATGGAGCGAGAGAAAGTCCTCCCTCAAAACTTTTGATGCCGGCACCCTCTCGGCCATGGCCGCGGCATAAGTGACTACCGTCACCTCCGCATCTACAGCAAAATGAGACAAGGCCTCAGTCCTTAGTTGGACGTTTTGCGCGTCGTATCCATCCGCCTTTGGGGCGTGGCGGAAAGAGGAGGGCATGAAAAAGACCTTGTCATCGCCGAGCAGGCAGCAGAGATCATGGTAGACGTAGGGAGCGTCGTCTCGCTCGGCACAGACGACCACATTTCTTCGACAACCGCACGCCGCCACGACAGCCGCGCGTGCCGACGCCACAAGGCCACCCACAGTGAAGCCCGAGGCTGTCCCAGAGCCTGCGAGGTGGGCGCGGATGGAGGCAACTCGCTCATCATCGAGATAGTTGCGAAGAAACTGTTTGGCCGGTGTCAAATCGTTTTTTGCTGCCATGGCTAATTATTCTGGTGGAGATATGTAAAGGGCGCGGGAAAAGACAAAGGCCGCCCGCCCTGACGAGCGGCGGCCTTTGCGCTTATTTCTCTCTACGCGTTGCCGGCCTAGTAGAATTTGATTCGGTTATCCTCAATGTCCACATCTGTCACAGCCTGACGGATGGCGTAGACTATGGACTGCATACGCTGGTCATATGCGTTGCGCACCTGCTCCTCTGTGGACGGCTGCGGCTGAGCGTCAATGATCTCGAAAGCGTAGGCCCCATTATTGCCCTTGACGGCAGAGAATACTTTCCCCTTCTCTGAAGCAACGATCTTGCCTACGAGGGCAGGCTCCATGCCAGCGCCCGGGACGCTGTTGAGACCGTAAGACACGGCGGCAGCGGAATCTACCTTGGCATTGTAGAGCGCGGCTATCTCGGCCAGGGTCTTGCCCTGCGTGGCGGCAGTGACGGCCTCGGCCTTCTTGTCACGGCGGATCTGGCTTGCTATGCCCGCCGAGACGTCAGATACCTTGGCGTAGCCCTTCTCCTGCTCACCTGTGAGGAGAGCCAAGACGAACTCATCATCGCAAAGGAAGAGCTTAGACACGTCGCCAACGCTGGCCTCA
The DNA here is from genome assembly GCA_934699135.1 of uncultured Bacteroidales bacterium. Taxonomy (GTDB): domain Bacteria; phylum Bacteroidota; class Bacteroidia; order Bacteroidales; family Marinilabiliaceae; genus W3P20-009. The sequence goes on along the minus strand of CAKUVM010000029.1, from coordinate 58 downwards.
TAGGCCCACTTGACTATGTCTCTTGCGTGCTTGATGGAATTGACGGACTGAGCGTTGG
>CAKUVM010000028.1 GCA_934699135.1 uncultured Bacteroidales bacterium | reverse complement strand
GGTGGAGCAGTGGTAGCTCGTTGGGCTCATAACCCAAAGGTCAGTCGTTCGAGTCGGCTCCCCGCTACTAAGGTTTATCCCACGAATCGCAAAGACATATTGCGGGGTGGAGCAGTGGTAGCTCGTTGGGCTCATAACCCAAAGGTCAGTCGTTCGAGTCGGCTCCCCGCTACTAAGGTTTACAGCCTCTCGGTTCTCACCGAGGGGCTGTTTTATTTGCCCTCGCTTCATCAGAAATCGCCCCTGCCTTCATCACCGCCTAGGCATCGCGCAAAAAAATCTGTGGCAATGGGGGCTACCTCCCACTGCCACAGACAGTTGACGGATGCGAGACAAAACCCTACCTTATGTGGACAATGTCTTTCCTTTTCAATATCATTGCCGAGCGGCTAGGCAGATACAGGCGCAAAACGTCTTGATTCCCAAGCCTCTGGGTGTAGAAGACAAAGAACATGTCGTTTCTGTCAAATCCCCCGAAACGCCCCTCGTCGGTCGAGAGGACTATGCTGTACCGCCCCGCCGGCACCGGTATGCCGTAGTCGGTGTAAGACGTTGACGGACTGAAGTTGAACACCAGCAGATAGTCTCCGCGGCCAAAGGCCAAGACCTGCGTCGGGTCATAGTCATAATACCTATACGGGTAGCTGGGCTCGGGCAATTGCTTGAACACATCTATCATCTCCCGCTCAAAGTCTTGCAAGAAATGATAACGCAGATAGTCAGCCTTGGCAAGACTCCACTGCCTGCGGGCATATTTGTAGCTCCATCCATTACCCTCACGCGGGAAGTCGATCCACTCCGGGTGACCGAACTCGTTGCCCATGAACGTGAGGTAGCCGCCCGTGGCCGTGAAGAGGGTGACGAGGCGTATCATCTTGTGAAGAGCCATGCCGCGGTCCACGGCCATATTTTGGCTCTCAAGGTTCATGCTCGTATACATCTCCTTGTCCATCAGGCGGAAGATGATGGTCTTGTCGCCCACCAGCGCCTGATCGTGGCTCTCTGCATAGTTTATGACCTTCTCCTCGGGGCGATGGAGCTGCAACTCGTAGAAAATCTTGCCAACCGGCCATTTCTCATCCGGCACCTCCTTGATGAGCTTAATCCAATAGTCCGGGATGCCCATCGAGAGGCGATAGTCAAACCCCACGCCGCAGGCCTCAAAAGGCCCCGCTATGCCCGGATAGCCGCTCATTTCCTCGGCAATGGTGATGGCGTCGGGCCGCAGCTGGTGAATGAGCATATTGGCCATCATGAGGTAGCTTATGGCGTCCTCGTCTTCATTGGCCCTGAAATAGTCGGCGTATTCCGTAAAGTCCTTGCCCAAGCCGTGGTCATAATAGAGCATGCTCGTGACGCCGTCAAAACGGAAGCCGTCAAAGTGATATTCCTCAAGCCACCAACGGCAGTTTGAGAGCAGGAAGCGGAGGGTCTCCGTCTTGCCATAGTTGAAGCAGCGGCTGTCCCACGCTGGATGGTTTCCGCGCTCGCCGTAGTGGAAATACAGGTCGGTGGAGCCATCGAGCCTAGATATGCCCTCATTCTCGTTCTTCACGGCGTGAGAATGCACAATGTCCATCACCACTGCAATGCCGTTTGCGTGCGCCTCGTCAATCAGCCTCTTCAAGTCCTCCGGCTTGCCGAAACGGCTGCTGGCGGCAAAGAAACTGGAGACGTGGTAGCCGAAGCTGCCGTAGTAGGGATGCTCCTGGATGGCCATGAGCTGCAGGGTGTTATAGCCCATCTCGATGACATGTGGCAGCACGTTGCGACGGAAGTCATCATATGTGGCAATGCCCTCTTTCTCGCCGCTCATGCCTATGTGAGCCTCATAGATCAGCCTGGGCACCCGGGGCACCTTGAAGTCGCCGTCGGTCCACGGGAAAGGCTCAAAGTCCCACGCTTGGGCGTCAAACACCTTGGTCTCCTCGTTCTGCACCACACGGCCAATGTAGGCCGGGATGCGCTCTCCCTGGCCGCCCGTCCAGTGGACAGACATCTTGAATTTGTCTCCGTGTCGGATGACGCCGTCGGGGATGCTTATCTCCCAATTGCCAAACTCCAGCCTCTTCATCTTGAAGCGCTCATCCTCTTTCCATCCGGAGAACGGGCCAATGACGAAAATCTCCGTCGCTCCGGGAGCCCACTCGCGCAGCGTCCAGACGCCTGCCCTGTGGTGCATTCCGTAATAGTCATACGCCTTGGCGAACTCGGCCAATGGCCCGCAGGTGTCCTTTATGTCCTCTAGCCGAGCTATGGTCTTGGCCTTTCTGCTCTCCAAGATTTTGGCATAGGGCTCCAGATATTTGTCCGTCTTGTATATTGGCAACTGTTGGGTCATGTCTCTCTAAAGTTTTTCGGTGGGGATGGAGAAGTAGAAGCAGGCTCCGGCCTTGTATGTCTTGTCTAGCCATATCCGGCCGTTGGCCAGCATCAGATATTTGCGAGCCAACGCCAGGCCAATGCCCTTGCCGTGGCTTGCCTCTTCGTCTTTTGCGATCATGGGCGACGAGTCGAACATGTCGAATATCTTGTCCTCATCTCCAGACTTAATGCCTGGCCCCGTGTCCGTGACGCAAAACGTGGCCTCCTTGTGGTTGATGGTGTAAGATATTGAAATTTTGCCCGTCATTGTGTAGCGGCAGGCGTTGTCCATTATCTGGCATATGACCTTTGATATTATCTCATCGCTGTTCCAAATGGTGTCATTTGGGGTCTCGAGGGCGAATGTAGTCTCAATGGCCACGTCCTTGCCCATCTTTCGCAGCACGTCTTGATACTTCATCTTGATCTTGGTCAGCAACTCGTTGAGCTGCACCGGACAGGCGGGCTTGAGCATGTAGCTGCTCTGAAGTTTTGAGATCTCTATGAGGTTGTCAATGACATTGAGCAGCTGATGGCTGTTTTGCTTCACAATCTCCACGAACTTCTTCCTCTCCTCTGGGTCGGTGGTCTGCTCCAAAAGATCTATGAAACCAATTATCACGTTCATGGGCGTGCGGATCTCGTGGCTCAGGTTGGTCAGGAAGATGCTCTTCAGCTCGCGGCTCTCCATGGTCTGCTCCTGCTCTTTGCGCAGGTCGGCGTTCATCACCTCAATGTTCTGGTTCAGCGACGCTATCCTCTGCTCGCATTGGCGCACGTCTTGCCGCAGCTTCACGCACCGGATCTCGGCCTCCAGCAGCGGGGCCATAAGGTGTAGCAGGCGCGTCTTGCTGTCCAGCCCCGTCAGCGTGTCGGTCGATATGCCGAGCAAAATCCCGGTGAGCATGTTGCGGTCGTTCTTGACCGGCACGGAGATGAAGCCCGTGCCGCCGATTATATTGAACGGCAAGGCGGCGATTGCGGCTGCGGCATCGGCGCTGGCTGTTGGCTGCGCGTGGGCCCAGGTGAACGTGGTGCCGCGCTGGCACATGTTCCTGTCCGACGACTCTATGACCATAAATTTGTTCGGGCTCGTCTGTTTCTGACACAGGGCCATGACGTGGCAATGCGCCATGGCGGCCAAGTCCTCCAGTCTTTTGGATAGGTCGTTATACCCGACCGACGACAGCAGGGCCTTGACGTCGGCCAAGTTGCTGTCCACAAAGTCGGCCACCGACGCATAGCCTGTCTGCGCGCCGCCCGCATGGGGCTTCTTGCGGCCGAAGAGTGATTTGAATAACATCTCGCGCTCTTATAACTTATTCACAAATGTAATAATAATTACCGATGCCGTAAACGCCACCGCCGCCGTCCCGCATCCTCTTTTTTCATTATCTTTGCGCACATTGTCTTTTTCAGTGCAACTCACGACCACGCAAGGATGAACAACATAAGGAACTTCTGCATCATAGCCCACATCGACCACGGCAAGAGCACGCTTGCCGACCGTCTGCTAGAGTACACTAAGACCGTCAAGGCGCAAGACATGCAGGCGCAGGTGCTGGACGACATGGAGCTGGAGCGCGAGCGCGGCATCACCATCAAGAGCCACGCCATCCAGATGGACTATGAGATGGACGGGCAGAAATACGTCCTGAACCTCATCGACACCCCTGGCCACGTGGATTTCTCCTACGAGGTCAGCCGCTCCATAGCCGCATGCGAGGGCGCGCTGCTGGTGGTGGACGCCAGCCAGGGAATCCAGGCGCAGACCATCTCGAACCTCTATCAGGCCATAGACCACGACTTGGTCATAATCCCCGTCATCAACAAGATTGACATGCCAAGCGCCAACCCCGAAGAGGTCGAGGACCAGATCATAGACCTCATCGGCTGCGACCGCACGGAGATTCTCCGCGCGAGCGGCAAGACGGGCGCCGGCGTGCCGGAAATCCTCCGCGCCATTGTGGAGAAAGTGCCGCACCCCGTCGGCGACCCTAAGGCCCCGCTGCAGTGCCTGATTTTCGACTCGGTGTTCAACTCCTTCCGCGGCATCATTGCCTACTACAAGGTGGTCAACGGCGAGATCTCAAAAGGAGACCTGGTGAAGTTCGTGGCCACAGGCAAGCAATATGACGCTGACGAGGTGGGAGTGCTGCGCCTGCAGATGGAGCCGCGCCAGACCGTCGGCACTGGCGACGTGGGCTACATCATTTCCGGCATCAAGACCAGCCGCGAGGTCAAGGTGGGAGACACCATCACACACATTGACCGCCCCTGCGCCAAGGCCATAGACGGTTTTTCGGAGGTCAAGCCCATGGTCTTCGCCGGCATCTACCCCATCGACTCGTCAGACTATGAGGAGCTGCGCGCATCAATTGAGAAGCTGCAGCTCAACGACGCCTCGCTCACCTACACGCCAGAGAGCTCCATGGCCCTTGGCTTCGGTTTCCGATGCGGGTTCCTAGGCCTGCTGCACCTGGAGATTATCCAGGAGAGGCTCGAAAGGGAGTTCAACATGAGCGTCATCACCACGGTGCCCAACGTCACATACAAGGCCTTCACCAAGAAAGGCGAAGTGGTGGAAGTCTACACCCCATCGGCCCTGCCGGAGCCCACGGTGATAGACCACGTCGAAGAGCCCTACATCAAGGCGCAGATAATCACCAAGAGCGAGTTCATAGGCCCCATCATGAAGCTCTGCCTCCAAAAGAGGGGGATGCAGACCGGCCAGACCTACATAACCACAGACCGCGTGGAGCTCAACTTCGACATGCCACTGGCCGAGATCGTCTTTGACTTCTATGACAAACTCAAGAGCATAAGCCGCGGCTACGCCTCTTTTGACTATCACCCCATTGGCTATCGCCCCAGCAGGCTCGTCAAGACAGACATCTTGCTCAACGGCGAGAGGGTGGACGCCCTCTCGGCCCTCACCTACATAGACAACGCCGAGACCATAGGCCGCAAAATGTGCCTCAAGCTCAAGGAGCTGATCCCGCGCCAGCAGTTCGACGTGGCCGTCCAGGCTGCCATAGGGGCCAAGATCATTGCCCGCGAGACCATCAAGGCCGTGCGCAAAGACGTGACCGCCAAGTGCTACGGCGGAGACGTCTCGCGAAAGCGCAAGCTGCTTGAAAAGCAGAAAGAAGGCAAAAAGAGGATGAAACAGATAGGCAGCGTGGAAGTTCCGCAAAAGGCCTTCCTGGCCGTCTTGAAGCTAGACGACTAAGGTCGCCAACAAGACCTGCCGCAAAAGAAAAACCCCTCGGCGGACGCTTGCTCGCCGAGGGGTTTTCTCACGACTGACGCGGCGGGGGGGCCGTTAGTTAGTCTTGAACTTCCACTCCTTGCGCTGCGCCAGCTCAGCGTTGGCCTTCTCAATCTTTTTCTCCAGGCCGGCCTTAAACGCCACAATCTTCTTGGCGGCCTCGGCGTCGCCCGTGGCAATGATCTGGAGCGCCAATATGGCCGCGTTTTGCGCCGCGTTTAGCCCCACCGTTGCCACAGGGATACCCGGGGGCATCTGAATCATAGAGAGCATGGAGTCCCACCCGTCCATCGAGATGGAGGCCTTCACCGGCACGCCCACCACCGGCAGCGGCGTGGCAGCGGCAATCACGCCCGGCAGGTGAGCGGCGCCGCCCGCGGCGGCTATGATGACCTTGACGCCCCTCCGCGCCGCGCCCTCGGCAAAGGCAAGGACTTGATGGGGCGTGCGATGGGCCGAAAGGGCGTTCACCTCAAACGGAATCTCCTGCTGCTCCAAGAAATTAAGGGCCGGCTCCATGACCGGAAGATCCGACGTGGAGCCCATAATGATGCTGATGACAGGTTTCATTGTCTACGTTCGCTTTTCTTTTTGTCTTCGTAAAGTTATTTTATTACCGCCGATTTTAGCAGCACTCAAAATAAAAATTCATACTTTTGCCCATCGTCAGGCGGCTTGCGGACGGATGGCCCGCAAGCCGCCTGGCCTCAAAACATTGCGCACAAAAACAAATGGCAAGAGTCACCATCCTAGACAAACAATTCGAGACCTCATACCCTGAGGCGCAGATTCAAGAGGCAGTGGCCAAGGTGGCCGAGGCCATAAACAAGGACCTCGACGGCAGAGACCCTCTCTTCCTTTGCGTCCTCAACGGCGCCTTTATGTTCGCAGCCGACCTTATGAAAAAGGTCAACATCCCATCGCGCATCTCGTTTGTCAAGCTCGCCTCATACAGCGGCACCAAGTCCACTGGTGTCGTCAAGGAGCTCATCGGCCTCAACGAGAGCCTGGAGGGCCGCACGGTAGTCCTCATTGAGGACATTGTGGACACCGGAGTCACCATACAGATGCTCGTGGAGCAATGCAAAGCCAAGGGCGCGGCCGAAGTGCGCGTGGCCACCATGCTCTTCAAACCCGGCAGCTGCAAGCTGCCGAGGAAGCCGGAATACATCGGACTGGAGATCCCCAACGACTTCATTGTGGGCTATGGCCTGGACTATGACGGCTACGGGCGCAACATGCCAGAGATCCTGACCCTGGTCCCCTAGGCGACCCCGCAAAAACGCAAGAAAAACATACTATATAACCTTCAATAGAAATGTTGAACATCGTCATTTTTGGCCCCCCAGGATCTGGCAAGGGCACTCAGAGTGAGAACCTGATCAAGGAATACAACCTCGCACACATATCCACCGGCGACCTCCTCCGCAAGGAGATCAGCACCAACACCCAGCTCGGGGCTCTGGCCAAGGGCCATATGGACAAGGGTGAGCTGGTGCCGGACGAGGTCATCATTGGCATGATAGACTCCTACCTTGACAAGATGGTAAAGGTCAACGGAGTCATCTTCGACGGCTTCCCCCGCACCGTGGCTCAGGCGAAGGCACTCAAAGACCTCCTCGCCACATACAAGACGACCGTCAACGTATGCCTCAACCTGGAGGTTCCCAACGATGAGCTGATAACCAGGCTCATAGAGCGCGGCAAGACCAGCGGACGCTCCGATGACAACCTCGAGACCATACAGAAGAGGCTCGTGACCTATGACGAGCAGACAAAACCCGTCCTCGACTTTTACAAGAAAGAGGGCGTGGCAGTCAACATCAAGGGCGTAGGCTCAATTGACGGCATCTTCGCCGACATCAAGAAAGCCGTGGACGCAAGGAAATAACCCTGCGCCACAACCCTTGCAAACCACACCACCCTGCCGTCCCAGCCCCTGGCAAAACAGAGGCAGGGCGACAGGGTTTCCACTTTATCAAACACACCACAACCTTAACGCACAACCGTGGCATCTAACTTCGTAGACTACGTCAAAATATACTGCCGCTCCGGACACGGGGGGCCTGGCTCAGCACACCTGCGCCACGTCAAATATATTGAGAAAGGCGGACCCGACGGCGGCGACGGCGGGCGCGGCGGCCACGTCATCGTGCGCGGCAACAAGCAATTCTGGACCCTCATACACCTCAAGTTCGCGCGCCACGTCTTCGCGGAAGACGGAGAGCGCGGAGGGCGCGAGAGGGCTTTCGGCCGCGACGGCAAAGACCAGATAATAGAAGTGCCGCTCGGCACGGTGATCAAGAACGCCGACACGGGCGAGACGCTGTTCGAAATCACGCAAGACGGCGAGGAGAAAATATTGGCCAAGGGAGGGCGAGGCGGCCAGGGCAACTGGCACTTCCGCACGTCCACGTTCCAGACCCCGCGCTTCGCGCAGCCCGGTGAGGATGGCGAGGAGCTGACGGCCATACTGGAGCTCAAGGTACTCGCCGACGTCGGCCTCGTTGGCTTCCCCAACGCCGGCAAGTCCACCCTCCTCTCCGTGGTCTCGGCGGCCAAACCAGAGATTGCCGACTACCCGTTCACAACGCTCGTGCCCAACCTCGGCATCGTGTCATATCGAGACGGGCGCTCGTTCTGCATGGCGGACATCCCTGGGATCATCGAGGGCGCGGCAGAAGGCAAAGGCCTGGGGCTGAGATTCTTACGACACATAGAGCGAAACTCCATACTGCTGTTCCTCGTGCCGGCCGACACTGAGGACGTCTTGGCGGCATACAACGTCCTGCTAGACGAGCTGCGACGCTACAACCCGCAGCTGCTAGACAAAGACCGAGTCTTGGCCATCTCCAAAGCCGACCTTGTGACGGACGAAGACCGCGCCAAGATCGAGGCCCGGCTGCCGACCGACATCCCGACGGTCATCTTCTCCTCCCACACGGGACTAAACGTCACGCAGCTGAAAGACATCTTGTGGAGGGAGATGAACAAGCCCGCCCAAGAGGCCTGACACTGGGCACGGCCCGTCATTATGAGGCGCGGCCATTTTGTCTTTCCTAAATTGTTTTAATATCTTTGCGCGTTATATTAGCTAAATGATATAGTAGCTTACATACAAAAAACTATTCTAGAGATGCAAAACAAAGGAGCTGTACGGACATTCGCCATACTCCTGGCGCTCGTGTGTCTGTACCAATTGTCCTTCACCTTCTTCACGAAGAAAGTGGAGAGCGACGCTAAGGAGGCATCGGCTGGCGACCCCAAGGTGGAGGCCGCGTATCTGGACTCCATCGCGAACGAGCCGGTCTACAACTTCTTGTGGATCAAGAAATACACCTATCTGGAGTGCAAGAGCAAGGAGATCAACTTCGGCCTCGACCTCAAGGGCGGCATGAACCTCATCCTCGAGGTCAAAGTCTCCGACATCGTCAAGGCTCTCTCCGGCTACAACACCGACCCCATATTCAACCAGGCCATAGACAACGCCATAGAGCGCGAGAAGTCGTCAACGTCCGACTTCATCACACTCTTCGGCCAAGAGTTTGAGAAGCTCAGCCCCAACGGCCAGTTGGCAACCATCTTCGCCACTGTGGATCTCAAAGACCGCATCGACCTCTCCATGTCGAACAGCCAGGTCATCAGCGTGCTCCGCGAAGAGGCTGACGGCGCCATCCAGAACGCCTTCAACGTCCTCCGCACCCGCATCGACCGCTTCGGCGTGGCGCAGCCCAACATCCAGGAGCTGGAGAAGAAGGGCCGCGTGATGATTGAGCTGCCCGGCGTGACAGACCCGCAGCGCGTCCGCAAGCTCCTCCAGGGCACCGCCAGCCTCGAGTTCTGGGAGACCTACACCAACAATGAGATCCTCTCCAGGCTTATCGAGGCCGACGCCGCCACGCGCACGGTCGTTGCCGCGGACAGCGCGGCCGCCACAGCCGCAGCCCCCGCCGCCGAGGCAGACTCCACGGCTCTCGCCCTCCTCGGCGAGACTCAGAGCCAAGACACCGCCACAGCCGCCGCAGGCCGCGTCGAGTCCCTCTTCACATACCTCCACCCCATCCAGGCCGGCAGCAGCCCGCTCGTGGGCTTCGCCTTCGCCAAAGACCGCGACAAGGTTGACGAGTACCTCAAATCAGACGCCGTGCGCCGCGCCCTGCCTCACGACCTCCGCCTCCTCTGGGGCGTAAAGCCCATGAAGGGAGAAGAAGCCACCCGCTACTATGGCATCCAGTGCAACCCCAAAGAGCAGCTCTACGAGCTGATTGCCATCAAGCAGACCAGCAACACCGGGCGCGCGCCGCTCGAGGGCGACGTCATCACCAACGCCCGCTCGCAAGTGTCTCAAAATGGCGGCGCGGCCTACGAGGTCTCCATGACCATGAACAGCGAGGGCGCGCGCAAGTGGGCCCAGCTCACCAAGGCCAACCAGAAACGCTCCATCGCCATCGTCCTCGACGGTTTCGTATATAGCTACCCCACCGTACAGAACGAGATCACAGGCGGCCAGAGCCAGATCACAGGCAACTTCACCACCGAGGAGGCGCAAGACCTCGCCAACGTCCTCAGGAGCGGCAAGCTCCCTGCTCCCGCAACCATCGTAGAGGACACTGTCGTGGGCCCGTCTTTGGGTCAGGAGGCCATTGAGGCCGGCCTGTGGTCGTTCCTCATTGCCTTCGTGGCAGTCCTGATCTACATGGTTGTCTTCTACGGCGTCAAGGCCGGCCTCACTGCCGACTTCGCCCTCATCTGCAACCTCTTCTTTATCGTGGGTGTCCTCGCGTCGTTCGGCGCCGTCCTGACGCTGCCTGGCATAGCCGGTATCGTCCTCACCATCGGTATGGCCGTTGACGCCAACGTCATCACTTACGAGCGCATCAAGGAAGAGCTCCGCTCCGGCCACTCACTACAGAACGCCATCCAGACGGGCTACTCTAACGCCATGTCCGCCATTGTGGACTCCAACCTCACCACGTTCCTGACGGCCGTCATCCTCTTCACGTTCGGCACGGGCCCGATCCGCGGCTTCGCCACCACCCTCATGATTGGTATCGTCTGCTCGTTCTTCACGGCAGTCTTCCTCAGCCACATCATCATAGACCGCCTCGCCTCCAAAGACGGTAATATGCGATTCGGCACCAAGTTCACCGAGAACTTCCTGCAAAACGTCAGCTTCGACTTCCTCGGCAAGCGCAAGGCTTATTACGTTGTCTACGCCGTGGCCATGATTGTCTGCATCGGCTCGCTTTGCTTCCGCGGCCTCTCCAAGGGCATCGACTTCACCGGCGGCCAGATTTTCGTGGTCCGTTTTGAGCAGCCCGTCTCATCGGCCGACGTGCAGAGCTCGCTCTTCAAGGCTTTCGATGGCGCCAACATCGAGGTCAAGACCTACGGCAACGACAATCAAGTCCGCATCGCCACCAACTTCAATGTTGACAACACCTCCGCCGAGGCCACCCATGACATTGAGCAGCGTCTCTACGACGGTGTCAAGAGCTATCTGCCCGAGGGCGTTGACAAAGACACTTTCTTGACAGACTACAGAATGAGTTCGCAGAAGGTGGGCCCGACCATGGCTTCAGACATGACCGAGAAGGCCGTCTACTGCATTGTGCTGTCGCTCCTCGTCATGTTCCTCTACATCTTCGCCCGCTTCCGCAAAGTGGCCTATGGCGTGGCAGCCGTTGTCGGCCTCGCTCACGATGTCATCTTCACGCTGGGCGTCTTCTCTCTCTGCTATTCCATTATGCCGTTCTCCATGGAGGTCGACCAGTCGTTCGTGGCCGCGATCCTCACCATCGTCGGCTACTCAATCAACAACACCGTGGTCATCTTCGACCGTGTCCGCGAGTCGTTTGGCCTCATGCCCAAAGCCGACCCGGCGGCTGTCATGAACAACGCGCTCAACTCCACTCTCGCGCGTACGGTTAACACCTCGGCCACAACCCTCGTCACCCTGCTGGTCATCTTCCTGTTTGGCGGTGAGGTGATTCGCGGCTTTGTCTTCGCCATGTTCGTCGGCATGTTCGTCGGCACGTTCAGCTCCATGCTTCTCGCCACGCCTATCGCTTACGAGATCATAGCGCGCAAGGCCAAGAGGCAAAAGGCCGTCAAATAGCCGGCTGAAATAATTTCTCAAGAGATATCGGCGGCCGCCCCGAGTTGGGGCGGTCGCCTTTTTTGTTTCCCACAGCGTTTGCGCTTTAAATTCTCACTAGCATGACGTAACTTTGAAACGTTAAAAGTAAACATAAAGAGACATGAGACTTTCCGAGCTTAACACTGGCGATAAGGCCGTGGTGGTAAAAGTCTTGGGCCACGGAGGGTTCCGCAAGCGCATTGTGGAAATGGGCTTCATCCGCGGCAACATGGTGGAGGTTTTGCTGAGCGCCCCGCTGCGCGACCCCATAAAATACAGGCTACTGGGCTACGAAATATCCCTGCGGCGCGACGAGGCCGCCATGATTGAGGTCATGACACCCGAAGAGGCCAAAGAGTTCATGCGCAATGACGACGCGGACTCGCAAAAAAGCCAAATTTTCGAAGATGACGACTGCGGCCTCATAACCGACGAGGCCAAGATGAAAGAGGCCGCCATGCGCAAGCGGCGCACCATCAACGTGGCCCTGGTGGGGAACCCCAACTGCGGGAAGACGTCGCTCTTCAACTTCGCCTCGGGCGCCCACGAGAGGGTCGGCAACTACTCCGGCGTGACGGTGGACGCCAAAGAGGGCCACGCCACATTTGAGGGCTACGACTTCAACATAGTGGACCTGCCGGGCACATATTCGCTCACGGCATACAGCCCTGAGGAGATGTACGTGAGGCGACAGATTGTGGACAAGACGCCAGACGTCATCATCAACGTCATAGACGCCAGCAACATTGAGCGCAACCTCTACCTGACCACGCAGCTCATAGACATGAACCTGCGCATGGTGTGCGCCCTCAACATGTATGACGAGATGGAGAGCCGCGGAGACAAGCTGGACTGCGACAAACTCGGCTCGCTGCTGGGCGTGCCCATGATCCCCACCGTCTTCAAGACGGGCAAGGGTGTCAAGACGCTCTTCCACGTCATCATAAACATGTATGAGGGCCTTGACTTCCTCGACGCGCAGGGCAACATAAATCCCGACGTGGCGCGAGACATCCGCAAATGGCATGACCAGATGGCCGAGAAAGACTCCGTCGCGGACCATGACGAGGACTTCGCCAGCGGAGACAAGCCCAGGCGCAACGTGGCACGCCACATCCACGTCAACCACGGCCAATATGTCGAGAAAGCCATTGCCACGGTGCAGCAGACCCTCAGGGCCGACTCGCAAGTGCGCACAAAATACTCCACGCGCTACCTGGCCATCAAGATGCTGGAAAATGACAAGGCTACGCAAGACATCGTTGCCTCTCTGCCCAACGCGGCCGAGGTGAACGCGGCCTGCCGCAAGGCCCAGGCGCAAATACAGGCCGACCTGCAGACCGACAGCGAGACCGCCATCATGGACGCCAAATACGGGTTCATCCGCGGCGCCCTGGCCGAGGCCGGGTACAAGATGGGAGACAAGCTCGGGGCCTATCGCATGACCCACGTGATAGACAAGCTCGTCACCAACAGATGGCTGGGCTTCCCGCTCTTCTTCGCCATCCTTTTCCTTATGTTCGAGGTGACATTCACGCTTGGCCAAGTGCCAATGGACTGGATTGACGCCGGCGTGGCGTGGCTGGGGCAGACGCTCGGCGGGCTGATGCCGGCAGGTCCTGTGCGCGACATGGTCATTGACGGCGCGCTGGCTGGCGTGGGGTCCGTCATCGTCTTCCTGCCGCAAATCCTCATCCTCTACTTCTTCATCGCGCTTATGGAAGACTCGGGCTACATGGCCCGCGCCGCTTTCATTATGGACAAGTTCATGCACCGCATGGGCCTCCACGGCAAGTCTTTCATCCCCCTCATCATGGGCTTCGGCTGCAACGTGCCGGCCATCATGGCCACCCGCACCATCGAGAGCAGGCGGAGCAGGCTCGTCACCATGCTCGTGGTGCCGTTTATGAGCTGCTCGGCGCGGCTGCCCATCTACATCATGATCGTCGGCACTTTCTTCGCCGCGCGGTGGCAAGCGGCCATCGTGGTGTCACTATACGCCTTGGGCGTCGTCATGGCGGTGATTATGAGCCGCGTCTTCTGCCGCTTCGTCATGCGCGATGACGACACCCCGTTCGTCATGGAGCTGCCGCCATACCGATTCCCGACAGCCAAGGCCATTTGCCGCCACACGTGGGAGCGAGGCCGCCAATACCTCAAAAAGATGGGAGGCATAATTTTGGTGGCCAGCGTGATAGTGTGGGCGCTAGGCTACTTCCCGCGCCACGAGGGCGTGAGCCGGCAAGAGCAGCAGGAGCGCAGCTTCATTGGCCAGATTGGGCAGTTTGTGGAGCCTGTGTTCCGCCCGCAGGGCTTCACCTGGAAACAAGACGTCAGCATCATTGCCGGTGTCGGCGCCAAAGAGATTGTGGCGTCAACGCTCGGCGTGCTCTATGCCGATGATGACAGTTTCGCCGACGATGACAGCCTAGAAGCCGCCGAGCAAGACGGCGACCAGGGCAAGTATACGGCACTGAGGCAGAAGATGGAGGCCGACGGCATGACACCCGTCTCGGCCTACGCCTACCTGCTCTTCATCCTGCTCTACTTCCCCTGCCTGGCCACCGTGGCCGCCATAAAGGCCGAGACGGGTTCTTGGAAATGGGCCGTCTTCACGGCCGCATACACCACTGCTGTGGCGTGGGTCGTCTCGGCACTCTTCTTCAGAGTGGCGCAACTGCTGCTATGACGGGCTAAGCCGCCGTGTTTTTTGAGAATCAGCAAAAAAAAGCTAATTTTGCCACGCACCTCAAAAAGCACACTAGAAATTATGGAGCAAACGCAAACCCCGACCCTCCGAGAAGACATAAACCACAGGTTCTGTCAAGCCGTCAACTTCATCTTGAAAAGTCGCCTGGCGCGCAACAAGAATGAGATTATGGAGCGGCTAGGCCTCTACCTGGGTCGCCTGTCCCTCATCTTGGGCGGCAAAGCCAACGCCTCGACAGACAATCTGTCCATGTTGGCCAAGTCTTACGGCATATCCGCCGAGTGGCTGCTCCTTGGCAACGGACCCATGATGGCGCGCTTTGGCGGCAACTTGGCCGGGGTGGAGGCGCAGCCCGTGAGAGAGCCGCAGGCTGGCTCGCTCCCGCTCATCCCACTCGCCGCCCTGGCGGGCTTCAATGGCGTGGACGAGCCTGGCGTGAGGCTAGACGAGTGCGCCCACTACCTGGTGCCAGAGTTCGCCCAAGCCGGAGCCGACTTCCTCATAAGGGTGCAAGGCATCTCCATGCAGCCCACGTTTGTCAGTGGCGACCTTGTGGCCTGCAAAAAAATGGATGCCGATTCGTGGGTGGACTTCGGAGACGTCTATGTGGTCGATGGTCAGCAGGGCATCATGATCAAGCGCATATTCAATGACTCCGCCACGCCAGACCAGTTTCTCTGCCGCAGCGACAACCCGGAGGTGGCGCCATTCTCCATAGCCAAGAGCGAGGTCCGCTCGCTGTCTAAAGTCATCGGCGTGGTTCGCACACTCTAACCCGCGCTTTCCCCCATCCGCCTCGCGAGAGGCTTCCGCACACATCTCACACATGTCCCAAACAACCCTCTGCAGCCGCAGCCGGGGGGGCTACGTCTTGCCCCTGCTCGCCTTGGCCGCGCCCGTCATCGCCTCACAGGCCAGCTCCATGCTGGTCAACATTGCCGACACGTTCATGGTCGGCCGCCTGGGCGACGTGCCTCTTGCCGCCGTGTCCTTTTCTGGCAATCTATCAGTGCCGTTCATGTTCCTCGGCATAGGCATGGCCGCCTCCATCACCCCCCTCGTGGGCAGGAGGCTCGGCCGCGGCCAGATCGGCTCCATCAACACGCTAGTGGCGCACGCGCGCGCTCTCAATTGGCGCATTGTCTTGTTCCAGCTCACCGTATTGGCCATCCTGACGCTGGCCATGCCGCTCATGGGACAGCCGGCCGAGGTGGTGGCCATAGCGCGCTACTACCTGCCCATCTACGCCGCCTCGCTCATTGGGCAGCAGATGTTCGTGTGCTCCCGCACCATAATAGAGGGGCTGCAAGACACCACGTCGCCCATGGTCATAGGCTTGGCGTGCAACTTGCTCAACATAGCCCTCAACTACGTCTTCATCTTCGGCGTCGGGGCCTATGCCGGCATGGGTGCCTATGGAGCCGCCGTCAGCACGCTCATCTGCCGCACGCTCATGTGGGCGGCCATGGAGGTGATCCTGCGCCGCAAGTTGCGCCAACTTGGCATAGTCCCGACCCGCGACCGCACGCACAGCCTCACCGCGCGCCTCATGCGCATAGGGCTGCCACTCGGCGTGCAGTCCGTCATAGAGTGCATGGGCTTCGCCATGGGCGGCATCATGATGGGCTGGATCAGCACCGAGGCCATTGCAGCGCACCAGGTGGTCAACCTCTTCACCAGCATGACGTTTCTCATGGCCGGAGGCATAGGCACGGCCGTCACCATCAAAGTCTCGATAGACTGCGGCGCGGGGAATATGGCCTCGGCCCGGCGCTACGCGGTCACGGGGCTGTGCCTCGCCACCGCGTTCATGGCATGCACGGCGCTCACGCTCATAGCCTTGCGTGATGTCTTGCCCGCACTCGTCATAAGCAGCGAGGGCGCGCTTGAGATTGCGGCGCACCTCATCCTCGTCGGCGCGCTCTTCCAGCTCTTTGACGGCCTGCAGGTCACGGCCATCGGCGCGCTCCGCGGCTTCGCCGACTTCAACTACCCCGCCCGCGTGGCCACCATATCCTACGCCGCCACGTGCATCCCCGTTGGCTACGTCCTTGCCTTCGTCGTGGGGCTTGGCCCCGTCGGCATCTGGTTCGGCTTCGTGGCCGGACTGGCACTTGCCGCCACGTTGCTGCTCCTGAGGCTTAAACGCAGGTATATGTCGGCACGATAGGGCCGTTTGTCGGCCTCCCCAACTGCGCAAAGCGAAAAAATGTTATCTTCGCACTGAATCATGGACTTCAGCAAGAACATACCCAAATATTTAGTGGAAAAGGGCAACCAGGTGCGACTGGTTGTGTTCACGGCCCTGTTCACTCTCTTCTTTATCAACCTTTTTGAACCCTACGGCTCCAGGGAGTGGCTTAAGGGCGGAGTGTCTGAGGGCAGGTACTTCATGCTGTCGTCCCTCCTGGTGGTCATTGGCGCGGTGGTGGTCTCCATCAGCCGCCTGATCTTGTATCGCCACTGCAAGTCGTTGCGCCGCCCAATAGCCTATTGGGCCTACCTGCTGTGGATCGCGGCCGAGGTCGTGGCCATAGCCTTCTCCTTCACCCTGCTGGAGATTTTCATGTTCAATGACGCGCGCCCGGTGGGCGAATTGCTAAAAATATCGTTCAAGAACACGGGGTGGATCATCTTGCTGCCATATAGCGTCATGTGGCTCTACTTCTCTTGGCGAGACAAGGACCGCCGGCTAAGGATAATAAGCGAATATCGCGCCACGCACTCCGGCACTCCGGGCAAAGCGGACGACCCGCAGATGGTCAACTTCTTCGACTCCAAAGGAGAGCTCAAGCTGGCCATAAGCGCAAGCGACCTCCTATACATCAAAGGGGCGGACAACTACCTCACCGTGCACTACGCCGACGGGCAGAAAATGGGTTCCTCAATGGTCCGAGGGACGTTTAAGGCCATTGAGGACGACATGAGAGCCAAAGGCATAATCCGCTGCCACCGCTCTTATATGGTCAACCGCCAGCACGTCAGGATGTTTGAGAAGTCGAAAGACGGCTTCGTCGTCAAACTGGACACCCCGGTGCCGACCTCCATACCCGTCTCAAAAAATTACTCGCAAGATGTCTTTGAGCTCTTTGGCCAGCAGTAGCGCCTTGGCGGCCACGTTGGCCTTGGCAACCTTGGCGGCCACGTCTTGCGGCGGAGGCGAGGGAGCGGGCCGCGAGAGCCTCACCGTGTCGAACCCCGCCATGGGCTACTTCGTGTCGCGCCTTTGCCCCGCTGACATTGAAGTGAACGTCATGATCCCCCTCGGCGCGGACCACGACACGTACACCCCCCGCCCCAGCCAAATGGCCAGCCTCTCCCACTCCACGGCCTACATCGCCTTCGGCCCGCTAGAGTTCGAGACCACATGGCGAGACCGCATCATGGACGCCGCGCCCAATCTGAAATGGACCGACGCGTCACGCGGCATCAGCCTCATAACCACACCCTCACACCACTGCCACGCCGCAGCCGCCGACCCGCACTACTGGCTCTCTCCCAAACAGGCGGCCATCATGAGCCGCAACGTGGCGGAAATAATCAAGACGGTGACGCCCCGCGCCGCCCAATTTGCCGACTCCGCGCTCATCGCGCTGCTGGCCGACGTGACCCGGGCAGACTCCATGATGGAGCGAGCCGCCCAGGCTTGGCCAGGACAAACTTTCGTGGTCTACCACCCCGCCCTGACCTACGTGGCGCGAGACTACGGCCTGCGCCAACTCTCCGTGGCCACCGACGGCGTGGCCCCGCAACCTCGCCGCTACGCGGAGTTGACAAACGACGCGAAGGCCGCGGGCGCGAGAGTGGTCTTCATCCAGCCCGGCATGACACCCGACCGCGTCGCCGCCACGGCAGAGGAGATAGGGGCCAAAGTGGTCTCACTGACACCCGAGGCGGCAGATTGGCCCAAGACCATGGCCACCATAGCCGACGCCCTATCGAAGAGATGAACAAAGACGCCCTGCTCACATTTCATGACGTGGCGGCCGGATATGACGGGCGCGCCATTGTGAGCCACATCTCACTGGAAGTTGACCGCGGCACGCTGCTCGCGCTCGAAGGGGACAACGGCAGCGGCAAGACTACAATAGTGAAAGTGATGCTTGGCCTGCTGCCGCCATTGCACGGCCACGTGATACGCCACCCGGGGCTAAAAGTAGGCTACCTGCCACAGGCCGTGAGCGCCGACCTCGACTTCCCCATCGCGGTGAGAGACGTGGTGCTGATGGGCCAGGCGCGCGGGCATCACCTGTTCGCCACCCGCCAAGCCAAAGACAGAGCCGCGGAACTCATACGCTTCGCGCGCCTAGAGGCCGTGGCAGACAGCCCCATTGGCCAAATATCGGGAGGGCAAAGGCAAAGGGCCATGCTGTGCCGCGCGCTCATGAGCCAACCAGACCTGCTCATCCTCGACGAGCCCGTCACATATCTCGACCGCGACTCCGAAGCCACCCTATATGACCTGCTGCCGCGCCTCAAAGGACAAATGGGCGTGGTGCTCGTCTCGCATGACCGCGACGCCGCGGCCCGCGTGGCCACGCAGACACTGACCCTGTGTAACCACTAAAAATGGACGCCAGCATCTTAGATTACGCCTTTGCGCGCAACGCCATAGCCGCCGTGTGCCTGCTCGCCGTCTTGAGCGGCGTGGTGGGGACCTACGTGGTGGTGCGCCGCATAGTCTTCTCGGCCGGCGGCGTGACCCATGCCAGCTTTGGCGGCATAGGGCTGGCCTACTATGCCGGCTTCGACCCCACGCTCGGGGCTTTAGCCTTCGCCGTGGCTTGCGCGTTGGGCATAAACGTGGCCACGGAGCGCGGCGGCGTCAGGACAGACAGCGCCATTGCCATGCTGTGGTCGCTGGGCATGGCCGTGGGCGTGATCTTCATGAGCCTCACGCCTGGCTATGCGCCAAACCTCATGGGCTTCATGTTTGGCGACGTGCTGGCCGTGAGCCGCGCCGACGTGCTGGCCAGCGGGGCGTTGGCCGTCGTGGTCGTGGCGTTGGCCGTCATCTTCTACCGCCCGCTTCTCTACACGTCTTTCGACCCCACCTACGCTCAAGTGGCGGGATGGAGGCCACGGCTCGTGTCTGGCATAGCGTCCGTAATCATGGCTTTGGCCATATCGCTGTCCATCAAAGCCGTGGGCATCATCTTGGTGCTGTCTGTCTTCACAATGCCTCAGGCCATAGCCCTCAGTTTCGTCCACACGTTGCCGCGCGTCATGGTTCTTTCGGGCCTCGTGGCCCTAGTCGGGTGCGCGGCGGGCCTTGCGCTCTCGTTTCTCTTTGACCTGCCGTCCGGCGCCGTCATCACGGCGCTGCTGTCCGTTGCGCTCATCATCATCAAGCTGTCGCGCAGAGGCTGACAATCACAACCAAGCATCACCATGGGAATGCCGCCCGCCTCATGAGCATTTTCGCCGCCCCCACCCTTGCACCCTAAACTTTTCCCAACATTTGCGCATTATATTGTTGCGAGAACGCAAAGTCTGCGTATATTTGCAGTGTACTACGCAAGTATAACACCAACACAATGCGATTATAGCCATGATAGACATAAAAGACGTAACATACAGCTACCCCGGCCAAACTCCCAAAGTGGTGGACGGCCTCAGCCTGCGGCTGGAGGATGGCCGCATATACGGCCTGCTTGGGGAGAATGGAGTTGGCAAGACCACCCTCCTTGGCCTTATGTGCGGATTGCTGCGCCCTAAGGCGGGCGTGGTGGAGGCCGATGGCACTAACGTCTGCCTCAGGAGGCCAGAGACGCTGGCCAGCATCTTCTATGTGCCAGACGAGTTTGAGCTTCCGCACGTGTCCCTCTCGACCTACGTCAGGGCCAACGCGCCATTCTACACCCACTTTGACCACTCAGAGCTGGAGCGCGGCCTGGCGGAGTTCGACATGACCACCGACATACGCCGCCTGGACCAGCTCTCGCTTGGCCAACGCAAAAAGGTGATGCTCTGCTTCGCCGTGGCCTCCGGGGCCAAGACGCTGCTCATGGACGAGCCGTCTAATGGTCTGGACATCCCCAGCAAAGCACAGTTTCGCAAAGTGATGGCCTCCGCCATGACTGGAGACCGCCTCGCGGTCATATCCACTCATCAGGTCCACGACGTGGATCAATTGCTAGACAACGTGGTGATCTTGGACAGCCACAGCATCTTGCTGAACAAATCCGTCGGGCAGCTCTCTCAAGAGTTCACCTTCGGCACGCTCATGCCTGGTGAGACCGTGCCAGACATCATATATTCGGAGCCAAGCATAGGCGGCCTCTCTTTTATGGCGCGCCGGCAAGAAGACTCCGAGGAGACGCAAGTGAACATGGAGCTGCTCTTCAACGCCGTGACGCGCGGGCTGCTTAATAAGTAATACACGATAAACACTAAAATACATTCTGATATGAAAAAGGCACTGATAATGGCTGCGGCCGCCATCATGGCCATCGCGGCAACTTCTTGCATAATAGAGAAACGCCCCGCCTCTGACCGCGCGACGGCAGACGCCGAGGCCATCGTCACGGCCATCAAGGCCGAGAAGTTCAGCAGCGTCAACGTAGGCGGGGCCGTGACGCTCATCCTGACCCAGGGAGAGACCGACAGCATAAGGTTAGACGGCGACGCCAAAGACGTGGCCCGATATACCGTCAAGCAAGACGGCGACAAACTGTTCATCCGTCAGAAAGACAACGTATCCATCATCAATAAAATGAGCGGCTCGGGCAAAGTCACGGTCTACGCCTCAACCCCCGACCTGAGCTACATTGAGGCCGCGGGGGCCTGCTCCATCATTATGGAGAAGCCCGTCTCTTTCAACACCCTCTCCATACACGTCAGCGGGGCCTCGGACATAGACATTGACAGCATCACCGTCAACGCCCTTAAGATCCGCAGCAACGGCGCCTCGGACATAGACATTGACCACGCCGCCGTCAAGGACGAGTTCGTTTCACAGCTCAATGGCGCGGGCTCCCTTGAAGCCTGCGTCATTGGCGCGGAGAACGTGAGCGTGAACGCGGCGGGTGCCGGCAACTGCGAGATCCGCCTCAAAGACTGCGGCGACGTGATGTGCAGCATGTCTGGCGCGGCCTCGGCCGACATCTCCGGCAACGCCCGCTCCATCAGCAAGGACAAATCTGGCGCGGCAAGCATTGACACTGACGACCTTAAGC
>CAKUVM010000027.1 GCA_934699135.1 uncultured Bacteroidales bacterium | reverse complement strand
GGCTGTGGGTCGGCACTTTTCTTGGCGGCCTGTGTCACTATGACGGCAGGGCGTTCCGCCGCTTCCACAACGCCACCGGCGTAGCCCCCGCCGCAGCGGCGGACAATGTGTGGGCAATATGCCAAGAAGACGGCAAGGTATGGTTCGGCGCATTGGCCAAGGGTCTCGCCATCTTAGACGAGAGAAGCGGCTCCTGGCGGCAGATAGATGAAGCTGACGGACTGCCAGGCCGCAACGTCCGAAAAATCGTCTCGCTCCGCGACGGGCGCGTGGCCGTCGGGACGTCCGAAGGCCTCTGCGTCGTGGACCGTCGAAACGACTACGCCGTGAGCCGAGTCGATGTGGGTGACAAGTCTCTAGACATTGCCATAAACGATATGCTCTATGACTCTCGCGGCCTGCTATGGGTGTGCGCCAACAATGGCCTTCACGTCATCAACGGTAAAGACTTGAGCCGTATGAGCCACTTGAGCCGAAGTGACGGCCTGCCCACCGATGCCACTCTGGGCGTGATTGAAGATCACAGCCGCGGAATATGGGTGGCCACGGCGAGCGGCATAACGAGCGTGGAAGTGCATAAAGACGACCGCAACGAGATGGTGGACTTGCGCACATATAGCTATGGCGACCAAGACGGCTTCCTGACGGGTTCCATAAACGAGCGCGCAATAGCCTGCGTGAGCAACGGCGAGGTGATCGTGGGCCGGGCCAACGGAGTGAACAAGTTCAAGCCGGCAGATATCACGTATAACAAGGAGCGGCCGCACGTGTGCTTCACATGGCTCAGCACTTTTGGCCAACCAGTGAAAGTGGCAAAGTCCGCGAGGGGAGATTTCAGCCTCGCCGAAGCCCTGCCTTTCTGTGACAAGATTGCGCTGCCTTATGGCGTGAATATGTTCACCGTCTACTTCTCCACCATGAGCAACGTGCTGCCTGAAAAGGTGAAATACTCATATGTGCTGGAGGGCTTCAGCGGCGGCCAAATCACAACCAACGACAACTACGCCACATATACCAACCTCACGCCCGGCCACTACCGCTTACGGGTCTCGGCGGCCAACTGCGACGGATTGGAGAGTGAGACGGCCTCGGTGCTAGACATTGACATATTGCCGCCATGGTGGCGGACGGGGTGGGCCTATGCGCTCTACGCCTGCGCCATCGCAGCCGCCATATTCTTTTCCATCAAATGGATAAGGGATAGAGACAAAGCCAAATTCCGCCTGCGACAGATACTAGACGAGGTGGAGAGGCAAAAGCAAGTGGACGATATGAAACTCAGGTTCTTCACCAACATATCGCACGAGTTGCGCACGCCACTGAGCCTCATAATCTCGCCCTTGGACAACATCTTGGACAGTTTGCCGGCCGATGACGCCAACCGCGACCAACTTGAGCTAGTGCACCGAAACTCGGTCAAACTCTTAGGCCTTGTGAATCAATTGCTAGACTTCCGTAAGGCCGACAAAGGCGGCATGACGCTCAACCTGTCTGAGGGAGACATGGTCAGCTTTGTCAATGACCACTGCGAGGCATTCGTCAAGCTGTCTGGCAAAAGGATAAACTTCTTTCTAGAGGCGGCGGAGAAAAACATCTACATGAAGTTCGACAAAGACAAGATAGGCAAGGTGATAGACAACCTGCTCTCCAACGCCTATAAGTTCACGCCCGCAGGAGGAGACGTGACGGTGAGCGTGAGTCTCACGGCCGACAAGACAAAGGCCCTGGTGAGTGTACGTGACACGGGCATGGGCGTTCCTGAAGAACACAAGGCACATATCTTCGAGCGTTTTTATCAGGTGCCACAGACCGACACGTCCATTGTCGGCAGCGGCATAGGCCTGCACTTGGTGAAAGAGTTCGTAGCCTTGCATGGCGGCTTGGTGAGCATGACAGACAATCCGCAAGGCGGCTCCATTTTCACCGTCGAGCTGCCGACGAATCTGGGACCAGCCTCAGACATGGCGTCTGACACGGACAAGGCCGAAGAAGCCAAAGGCAAGGGTCAACCCAAACGCCCCACAGTGATGATCGTGGACGACAATGAGGATTTCCTGACCCTGCTCCGCGAGACGCTACGCGCGAACTACGACCTGGTGGAGGCTCACGATGGGGCGGAGGCCTACGACAAGATCGCAGAGGGCAAACCCGACCTGATCATAACGGACGTGATGATGCCCATAATGGATGGCAACACCCTGTGCGCCAAATTGAAAGGAGACCCAAAGACGAGCATGATTCCACTTATCATGCTCACGGCAAAATCGGCCGAAGAGCATAACATAGAGGGGTTGGCCAACGGGGCGGACGACTACCTGACCAAGCCGTTCAACCCACAGATTCTCCGCCTCAAAATACATAAGCTCATAGAGTTGAGCCACAAAAGGCAGCAAACGTCAAGAAATCAGATAGACCCCGAGCCAAGTCAGATAGACATCACGCCACTAGACGAGCAGCTTATTCAGAAAGCCATAGCCTACGTGGAGCAAAACATTGCCAGTCCTAACCTCTCGGTTGAAGACCTTAGCCGCCACTTGGGAATGAGCCGCGTGCATCTGTATAAAAAACTTATTGCCATAACTGGCCGCCCGCCAATAGAGTTCATCAGGATAATAAGGCTCAAGAGGGCGGCGCAGATGCTCAAGGATCCCGCGCAAAACGTGGCGGACGTGGCATATGCCGTGGGGTTCAACAACCCGAAATATTTCTCGAAATACTTTAAGGAGGAGTTTGGCGTGCTGCCATCAAAGTATAACTAAAGACATGGAACAAGATGAGAATGCCGCGCTGCTGAATGCGCATAACAAGGAGGAGCACCGCCCAAGCCACACGGCGGAACACATAATAAACCGCGCGATCGACAATGCGTTCCATTGCGGCAGGGCCGTGGAGGCGCACATTGAGCGAAAGAAGTCAAAGCTAGACTACGCCATGGAGGCGAGTCCTACCGATGACCAGATTGCCGAGGTTGAGCGAACCGTGAACGAGGTTATTGACCGACACTTAGACATCTCCTTCCACTACCTGACGCAGGCTGAGGCAAAGAAAAAGTTCGACTTGCGCAGACTCCCCGAAGGGGCGTCGGACACAGTGAGGGTTGTGAGCGTGGGAGACTACGACGACTGCCTATGCGCGGGGCTGCACGTGACCAACACGTCCGAGATTGGTCACGTCCGCTTCGTCAGCCATGACTATGACGCAGCCAGAAAAATATTGAGAATACGCTTCAAGATTGTGGACTGACGCCCCACCCTACTTTCGCAGGGCGCGGCCCAATCGCCCGTCTAGCAAGACGATGAGCAAGAGTAAGTTGATGAGCCAAATGACCACTAGGTCGAATATGTAGGTGTCTATCATCACTCCGCAGAATGTCTTATAGGCAGAGAAGAGCGGGGCCTTGAAAGCCTTGTCGGTGCTTTGAAACACCATATCATTCTTCTGCCACAAGCGACCGTCATATTCCGTTATGACCTCAGTAAGGATTCCAGACGGGCTCGTCACCAAGTCCGCTATGCTGGAGTTGTGATATTGCCTGCGCAAACTGTCAAGATGCTCCGCCGTGAACTGTTGCTTAAAACGGTCGAGAGCCAAATCCGCTTTATTATAACGCGCCACATTATATAGTCGCACCTCCTCCAGATATTGGCTGACAACGTTATACGCCGCGGAGCCGAAGAGGCCAGACGCGAACATATCGACCCTCGGGGGGCGTATGTCTGGCCAAAGGCCCGCGTTGGCGGATATCTCATGAGACAACAGGTTGAGCGTCTTTTGAATCTCATGCGGGTCTGACGCCACATTGTCAGAGTTGCGCGTCACGCGGTTGAGGTATGACTTCATGGCAGGCACCCAAAAATCTTTATAATAAGAGCTTTGGCTTTTCGACTTGTCATACTTATAGAACAGCGTCTCGTAGTCGTTATAGCAGAACTGATTCACCGTCAAGGCCTCAAAGGCCCACCTGGCAGTTATGATATGTCCATAGGGTGGCACGCATGTGACGGAACTCACATCGGGGTTCATCTTGTCAAACTTGACGAAGACGCCACTCAATATGAGCTGCGGGATGACCATAAACGGGATGATGATGTAGATGTTGATGGTCTTTTTCATCATGTCTGATAGATTGAGACCCAACATATTGGCCGACACCGCTGTAGAAAATAGAACAAGCCAATAGTCCCAAAACATCCCTTTTATGGACAAGACGCTGTTTGCCACAGCCACGAAGAAGAGCATCTGCACCGCGGAGAGTATGGTGGTCTGGGTGCATTTTGACATTATGTAGCTCGTGCGGCTCAAGTTGAGGAACGCCTCTCGCTTCAGTATCTGCCTGTCCTGTATTATCTCTTCCGCGCTCACCGTCAGCCCCACGAAGAAGGCTATTATAACAGCCACAATGATGAACACGGGGATGTTCACGTTGTCGGCAAACGTGTATCCGTCTGGCGACGACACGTTGTAATATCTCAGCAGCAAAGCCACAAAGAGAGCCATGGCCGGGGTCTCCAACATATTCAGCATGACATATTGGGCGTTGGCCATTTTGGACTTCACGTCGCGCAGCAGATAGAGCCACCACTGCTTCACTCGCCCCGGCGTCTTGAACGTCACCGGTGGCAGAGGCTCCGGGTCGCCCACATAGTTTGTGTCTATCGCACCCCACCTGAACTTCTCATACCACTCCTCAGGCTTAACTTTGCGCACCTGCGTGTTGTTTCCATACTCATCCACCACAGGTTGGCTGATTATGTCCAGCACCTGCTCCACATTGATGTTGCCGCACCTGCGGCACTCCACCTCGCGAGACGAGAGCATATGGAGGTTGAGACGGAAGTAGCTGAGACTCTCGACGGGGTTGCCGTCATATATGAGGTAGCCGCCAGTGTCCAATATGAGCAGCTGGTCAAACATCTTAAAAATGTCTGACGATGGCTGGTGGATGACCACAAAAATCAGCTTGCCATTGATAGACAAGTCTTTGAGCAACTCAATGATATTCTCGGAATCGTGGCTGGAAAGGCCAGACGTAGGCTCGTCTAGAATGAGTATGGAGGGCTCGCGGATAAGCTCCAGGGCAATGTTAAGCCTCTTGCGCTGCCCGCCGCTTATCTTCTTGTTTAGGGGGCTGCCCACCTTGACGTCTTTCACGTCATATAGGCCCAGGAGGCGCAACAGCTTGTCAATCCTCTCATGCAGCACGGGCAATGGCAAGTTGTCATAGCTCATACGCGCGCCGAAGTAGAGGTTGTCATAGACGGTGAGATCCTCAACCAATATGTCATCTTGGCTCACAAAGCCAATGAGACCCTTGACGGCGTCGGGATTCTCATATATGTCTATGTTGTTGATATATACATTGCCAGACGTAGGCTTGGCCATGCCGGAGATGACGTTGGCGAATGTGCTCTTGCCGGAGCCGGAGATGCCCATGATGCCCACCAGGCGGCCGGAGTGGGACTCGAACGAGAGGCTGTGGATGCCGCAAGTCTTCTTGTTAAAGTAATAGACCACATTGCGCGCCTCGATGGTGATGGGCACCACATTGCCGTTGGAGACCACCTGGCGCATCATGTCATAATAGAAGATGGGCGAGCTGACGCCGTTGCGGATTGAGTTGCCCGCCCTCATAATGTAAGTGCGCCCTGCCACGAGCATCGAGCCGTTCATGTCGAGGTGCTGCTCTCCAAAGCACTTGAAGAGGAAAATGTTGACTATGGGGAGGTAGACAAAATCTATCTCCCCCTCCAAGTCTTCCCAAAAGACGTGCTTAGGCTCCTGGATGTCTTCACAATTGCTCTTGCCAGAGAACACCACCCTCTCGCTCACGTTGTGAGTGTCTAGGATGAAATCGCGGACAAGCTCAAACTCCTCTCGGTTAATGTTGAACTTGTCCGCCACCACGTCGTTGACAAGGCCCTGCTCGACGTAAGATATGTGGCCAGTGTTGAGGTATTCGTAGAGTTGGACGAGGACAATGTATTTCTGGAAAAGCGACATCTCCTTGTTCATCTCGAAGGTGATCCTCATCACCTTCGAGGCCACGCGCGAGATGGCCTTATATTGGTTCTCGCTGCGCAGCCCAAGGCTCACATTATTGCGATAATAGTCGTCAAACTTCCCGATATATTTGTTCGCCAACTCCGTGTTGAGCTGCGAGACGAGGAAGTTATACACAACCATCCTGCGCTCGCTCATGTCTTTCGCCCCGCGGACTGACGCCACGACGGCAAAAAGCTGGACGAGCGCCTCAAGAATGCTGTCGCTCATGCAAAGATTTCTTTTTTAGAGTCCCCCTTAGGCTCTCGCAGGCACCTTACTCCACCCCCTCGTTGAGCTTGAACCCGGTCATGACAATGGCGAAGCCCGACGAGGCCACCGTGTTGTCCAGTCGCGCCTCGACGATGCAGTCCATATATCCGTCCACAGAGAAATCCCAATATGGCGCGTTGCCATAGTCTTTGCTGGAAAAGAGCATATTGTGATCCGTGTCATAGACTGTGAATATGACATTGCTCCTCTCGCCGTTGCCCACGGCAATGCGATATGTGGTGCCAGAGAAGAGCGTGGTGTGGAACTCGGCCACCTCATCGCCCGTCAGCAAAGACTTGAATGGGCGGCCGGAGATTATGTAAGGGTGCTGAAAGCACGCCTTGCATGAGTTTTCGACGGCCTCCGCCTGACTGTTCACCTGCAAGGGCAGGCACGCGGCAACGGCGGCCAACGCCGCCACAATGTTCTTTATTTTCATCTTGTCAGTAGATTCTTTTCTTTTGTCATGAGCCCGGCGCGGTCTGCCGCCAAAGAGCCATGCCATTCGAGATGCTAAAAATATAAAAATAGGAGGCCATAAACAAACCGTTTGCCCTTTAATTTTCAAACAGAACGGCGCATACGGGTCCTTTAGCCGCTTTTGGTTTAAATTCGCGCTTGCGCAGGGCATTCGCAGCCTTGCCACATAATGAGTTAACAGACAATGAACCACAAAGCACTTATCGCCATGACCTCAGCCATCTTGGCGTCGCTCACGACCTCCGCGGGGCAAGACTTGCGCAAGTTCGACCTTGAAAACTCGGTGCCTGGAGGCAAGGAGTTCGGAAACCTATATCCCTACAGCCTTAGTTCGTGGAGCTGCCACAAGACGGACGACATAATCTTCTACAAGGCCGACAACACGCTGGCAGCATCGGCCACGGATGGCACCGAGAGCGTCATCGGCTCCTTTGACGACATCCGCAAAGCGTCTGGCGGAAACCGAGCCTACATTTTGGAGGCCGCCACGCCAACCGACCTGTGGGTGACGGACGGGCAAGACATCTGCCGAATAGACTGCCGGGCGTGGAAACGGACGGCCTCCGTCGAGGGCCCGTATGACGACGTGGCCATAAGCCCCGACCTCCGCCGCGTGGCTTTCACCAGAGGGGGAGACCTGTACGTGTCTGACGGCAAGAAAACACAAAGAGTGGACAAGACGAGCGAGACAGGGGTGAAATACGGGTCCACGGTACACCGCAACGAGTTCGGCATCAATGGCGGCATGTTTTGGAGTCCCGATGGCGAGCGGCTCTGTTTCTACCGCAAAGACGAGAGCATGGTGGCGAACTACCCGCTTGTGGACGTGACGGCGCGCGAAGGCAAGGTGGTGAACACGCGCTACCCCATGGCCGGCGAAGTGTCAGAACAAGTGTCAGTGGGAATATATGACGTAGCCACGGGCAAAACGACATATCTCAAGACGGCGCAGCCCGTAGACCGCTACTTCACCAACATCAGCTGGAGCCCCGATGGCAGCCTCATAGGGATGGCGGAGATAAACCGCGACCAAGACCACATGTGGTACAACTTGTATGACAGCCGCACGGGCCGACTGACAAAGACACTTTTTGAGGAGTCTGACAGTCATTGGGTGGAGCCTTGCGAGCCGGCCTTGTGGACCGACGCGAACCACTTCGTCTGGGCCAGCTATCGCGACGGATTCCGCCACCTCTACCTCTATGACGTCCGCACGGGCAACGTCCGTCAGCTCACAAGCGGCCAGTGGTGCGTCACCGCCACATACGGCTTCGACCCTAAGACGCAAAAGGTCATTGCCCAAACCAACAGGGAGGGCTACATGTATCGCAATGTCGCGGCCATTGGCCTAGACGGGAGCTTCTCGCCACTGAGCCCCGAGAAACGGACCAGCGCAGCCACCTATGCCAACGGCAAGAGCCGCATGGTGATCAACAGCAGCTGCCCAACGGTGGCCAAGGAGAGCCGGTTCCGCTCTACCGATGGCAATGAAGACCGCCTGGCGGCAAAAGTGGAGAACCCGTTCTGCGGCTTCGCCATGCCAAAGATTCGGTTGGTAGACCTCAAGAGCGCAGACGGGGCGCACCGCCTGACGGGGCGCATGATTCTGCCCACAGGCTTCGACCCCGCCAAGAAATATCCCACCATTGTATACGTCTATGGCGGCCCACACTCGCAATTGGTAGACGGGAGCTGGCTCAACGGCGCCGGCGCGTGGATGCTCTACTACGCACAAGAGGGCTACATTGTCTTCACCATGGACAACCGCGGCACCGAGATGCGAGGCTCCGCCTTTGAGCAATGCGTGCATCGCCAATTGGGCAAGCTGGAGATGGAAGACCAGATGGTGGGCGTGGACTACTTGCGCTCGCTGCCATATGTGGACAAAAGCAGGATTGGCGTACACGGATGGAGCTTCGGCGGCTTCATGACCATAAGCCTGCTCACCACATATCCTGACGTGTTCCGGGCCGGCGTGGCCGGCGGCCCCGTATGCGACTGGAAATACTACGAGGTGATGTATGGGGAGAGGTATATGGACACGCCGCGGCAAAACCCCGACGGGTATGAGGCCAACAGCCTCTTGGGCAAGATTGGCAACCTGAAGGCCCGACTGCTGGTGATTCACGGAGCCATGGACAGCACCGTGGTATGGCAAAACAGCCAGATGCTACTAAACAGCGCTATTGAGAAAGGCATCTATATCGACTACTCCGTATACCCCAACCACCCACACAACGTGAGCGGGCATGACAGAACTCACCTTATGGGTTACATCAAACGCTATTTCGATGATTTCCTGAAACCTGTCTCCGAATGACGCGGGCCATAGACGCTCCCGCCGCATAAAAAGTAAGCCGTGCCGACCAATCGGTCGGCACGGCTTACTTTTTATCTCTTCTAAGTTTTTTCCTGAGCCTAATTGCCCCACAACCCAAGAAGGTCAAAGACAAGCGGGGCGTTCCAGTTTATGGCAATCTCGTTGGTTGAGTAGCTGCACTCCTGGTCGGCATAGGCCTTGGCAGGGTATTGGCTGCGCGTGGGCGCGTCGCCACAGTCTGTCGGGACCACCGTGTTGGGGCCTCCGGCCAAGAAGCCTGGCACCGGCTCGTCAATGCCATCGGCCGCGGATGGCCTGTGATGGATGTGCATAGGCGAGCGCGAGCCTACGCCAGTCATGAAGCTATAGCCCACGCCGTTGCGACCGAAGAGATAGTGGACATCGTTGAGGGCGGAAGCGCGCATAGCGGCCGCACGTTCGGGAGCCGCTTTGGCAGCCACAAGTTTGAGCATAGCCTCGTTTGCTACGCTGGAGTTGCTGCCCCAGTCAAACTTCTCTAGCGAGAGGCAAACGGGAGACTCCGCCTCTCGCCGCAACAGGCTGTCCGCACTCAAGCATATTGCCGCATTTGCGTCAAAGCCTGGCACATTGCGCCCATCAGCCACCATGGAGTAGTAAGCAAGAGCGGACACTACGCCCCACGATGGCACTTGACATGCCACAGTGTGGGCACGGGCATCGGCGGCGTAGTCGTCACCGCCAAACGTTAACCACATCTCCGTCGCCGCCCATAGCCACTCGTCGGAAAGATTGTCATCGCCATACTCGCCCGTGGAGACGTCGGCCGGGTTCCGAAACGTGACGCCAGGATTGGCCTTGGCCCAATTGTAGGCCTTGAGAGCCACGCTCTTGCAGCTGTCTGCCAAAGATTGGAGCGAAGGGTTGACGCCAGGCAGCAATCGGCTTGCGAAAGAGGCTGTGGCCGCCAAGTCCAACGCGGCTGCGGTGCCTTTGGCCACCACATATCGCTGCTGGTGACAATCGGCCGGCATGATGAAGCCTTCGAAGCTTAGCGTGGTCAGTTTGTGATAGACTCCACCATCTGTGGGATCTTGCATAGTGAGCATCCAACGTAAGTTATATAGCGTCTCGCTCACAAGATCCGGAATCCCACTCCCGCTCTCGGGAATGCCCACCCGCAGGGCATCCGTGGCCGTCGGCCACAGTTTGGCGGCAAGCATGAGCGAGTATGTGGATATGGAGCTGTTAACTATATACTTATTGTAATCTCCCGCGTCATACCAGCCACGCGGAGACGAGATGGCAGTCCCCTCCGGCCGCTCCGCAGACGCGGCAGAGCCATGAATCAAGACAAGAGTGTCAGGATGGCCTGCCGGCCTTGCCCACTTGCCGCCATAGCGAGCCTCGATGGGCATTGAGGCCCTATTATAATAGAACGCCTTGACAGCCGAGCGGAGGGCGGAGGCGTAGACCGTGTCAGAGATCACAAACGGAGCTGAAGCCAAAGTGTCGTCCACCACAATGCGATAGGCGCCAGCTTCGCGCAAAGCCGAGAACTCCATCTGGCGCACGCTGTCGCCAGCCTCAGGCCAAAAACGGGCCTCACCAACCTGACCTTCAATGGCCACGGAGCCATCCGCCTCACTAACGACAGAAAATTTCTTACCCGCCGTAAGCAACAGAGCCATCTTGCCATCGGCTGGGCGATAGCCACACTGATCCACTCCAATGAGCGGTGACGGCGCGCCAGCCTCTTGCCGAGAGCCACCACAGGCCGTCAGGGCGAGAGCCAATGCCATAGGGGCGCAAAGGATTGTCTTCATTGTCATCTGAAGTTTAAATTATCTGCGCTAAAATACAAAATTTAGCAATCCCAAAGAAGTCATAGGCATCATACGGCAGAACATCAGGCTAACCACGCATTTCAAAACTATTGCAAAAGACATCCAATTACGCCATATTCGCGGAAGTATGGCAGCTGCGGGACAAACACACAAGATGACAGACGATGAGCTCGTGGCGAATATGGCCACCGAGTTCGGACACGCCGCTTTCCATGAACTCTTTGACCGCTACTACACCCCATTGACGCTTTTCGCGCTGCGTTTCTTGGCCGATGACGATGCGGCGTCCGACGCCGTGCAAAACGTCTTTGTCTCGCTCTATGAGCAGAGGCACACCTCCAAGCTGGCAAACGTCAAGTCTTTTCTCTACACGGCCGTGAGGAATGCGTGCCTAAACGTCTTAAAGCATGAGAAGGTGCGGCGGCAATATGAGGCCCAAGCCCTGATGATGTCTGACGACATGGCGCAAGACGCCGCCGACAGCCTCATTGAAGAAAGCGAGGCGCAGGCCAAAGTGGCCAAGGCTCTTGCGCAGTTGCCAGAGCAATGCCGTAAGATATTCATGCTCAACCGCTTTGATGGCATGTCCAACCAAGAGATTGCCGACGCGCTGGGCATTTCAAAGCGCACAGTCGAGACACAAGTCTCCAACGCCCTCAAGATTCTCCGCCGAATCTTGCTCCACGCCGCAATCCTCATCCTCCCAAACGCCTTATGAAGGCAGCTTCCGCCTTTTTGGCAGAAGCAAACCACAGGCCTGACTTTCTGTCTTAAAAACGGCATCTATTGCAACCATTCGTGCGCCTATTTGGCACACCGCAGCCATTGGCACAGCAGTTGAGGATTATGAGGACGAAGCCCAAGGCAAGGGCGGGGAGACGCAAGCCTCTCACCCCACAAGCCAAGGGACAGAAAAGGAGAAAATTTAAGATATGGATTTCAACAACTTTACAGTCAAGTCGCAAGAGGCCATCAACAAGGCTGCGCAGATGGCACAGGCCAGCGGACAGCAATCGTTGGAACCTCTTCACATACTGAAGGCGATAATGGAGACCACGCCAGACGTGACCAACTACGTCTTCAACAAATGCGGGGTCTCGCCCACTGTGGCCGAGGCCGTAGACCGCGCCATAAAGGGATTGCCCAAAGTGAGCGGTGGCGATGGCCAGACTTACTTTAGTAGCGATGCCAACAGCGTACTGCTCAAAGCGCAAGAGGAGAGCAAGGCCGAGGGGGATCAGTTCGTCTCGGTGGAGTTCATCTTGCTCGCGGTCTTGGAAGGCAAAGGGACTGCCGCGCAGATACTCAAAGACGCGGGAGCCACGGAGAAAGACTTCCGAGCCGCCATTCGTGAACTGCGCAAAGGCTCCAAGGTGACGGACCAGAATGCGGAGGAGACATATAACGCCCTCAGCAAATACGCCATAAACCTCAACGACCGTGCGAGGACAGGCAAGCTTGACCCCGTGATTGGCCGTGACGAGGAGATAAGGCGCGTACTGCAAATCTTAAGCCGGAGGACGAAGAACAACCCAATCCTCATTGGTGAGCCGGGCGTGGGCAAGACGGCCATAGCCGAGGGCCTTGCGCACAGAATCATAAGCGGAGATGTGCCGGAGAACCTCAAGGACAAAGAGATATTCTCACTAGATATGGGCGCGCTCATAGCCGGCGCCAAGTACCAGGGTGAGTTTGAGGAGAGGCTGAAGAGCGTGGTGAAGGAGGTCGTGTCGTCCAACGGGCGCATAATCTTGTTCATCGATGAGATTCACACGCTCGTTGGCGCAGGCCAGAGCAACGGAGCCATGGACGCGGCCAACATCTTGAAGCCGGCACTGGCCCGCGGTGAGCTAAGAGCCATAGGCGCGACCACGCTGGACGAGTATCAGAAGTACTTTGAGAAAGACAAGGCGCTGGAGCGCAGGTTTCAGACGGTGATGGTTGACGAGCCTTCGGAGGAGGACGCCATCGCCATTCTCCGAGGCATCAAGGAGAAGTACGAGACTCACCACAAGGTGCGCATCAAGGACGAGGCCATAATCTCGGCCGTCACCCTGTCTCGTCGTTACATCTCGCAGAGGTTCCTGCCAGACAAGGCTATCGACCTTATCGATGAGGCGGCGGCTCACCTGCGTATGGAGATGAACTCCGTGCCGGAAGAGATTGACGACTTGGAGCGTAAGCTCAAACAGTTAGAGATTGAGCGTGCGGCCATCCTCCGCGAGGGGGACACGGCCAAGATCGCCGAGCTTGACAAGGAGATTGCCGAGCAGAAGGCGCAATGCACCGAGCACAGGGCTCAATGGAAAGCGCAGAAAGACGTCATCGAGGACATCCAGCAGCAGAAAGCCCTAATTGAGCAGATTAAGTTCGACGCCCAAAAAGCCGAGCGTGAGGGTGACTACGCCCGCGTGGCAGAGTTGCGCTACGGCAAGCTGACAGAGGCTCAGAAGAAGATTGACGAGCTCAACCAGAAGTTGCAGAAGATGCAGGCTTCGGGCGCGCTTATCAAGGAGGAGGTCGACTCGGACGACATAGCGGAGGTCGTCTCTCGTTGGACCGGCATCCCTGTGTCCAAGATGCTTGAGAGTGAGCGCACCAAGCTCCTCCACTTGGAGGATGAGTTGCACAAGAGGGTCGTTGGCCAAGACGAGGCCATCCATGCCGTGGCCGACGCGGTGCGTCGCTCTCGCGCTGGATTGCAAGACTCGCGCAGGCCCATCGGTTCGTTCATATTCATCGGCACCACGGGTGTGGGCAAGACGGAGTTGGCCAAGGCATTGGCTGAGTTTCTCTTTGATGATGAGCAGCAGATGACTCGTATCGATATGTCGGAGTATCAGGAGAAACACAGTGTTTCGCGCCTGATTGGCGCGCCTCCGGGATACGTAGGCTACGATGAGGGCGGGCAGTTGACTGAAGCCGTAAGGCGTAAGCCGTATTCCGTGGTTCTGCTCGATGAGATTGAGAAGGCTCACCCCGATGTCTTCAATATCCTCCTCCAGGTGCTTGATGATGGCCGCCTGACGGACAATAAGGGTCGCACGGTGGACTTCAAGAACACCATTATAATCATGACGTCCAACCTCGGCTCCAACCTTATCCAGGAGGAGTTTGAGAAGAATGGCAACAAGATTACGCCGGAACTCATTGAGACCAGCAAGCGCGAGGTTATGGAATTGTTACGCAAGACCATACGCCCGGAGTTGCTCAACCGTATTGACGAGATCGTGACGTTCACCCCGCTCAGCAAGGAGCGCATTCGTGAGGTGGTGGGCTTACAGTTCGCCGCAGTGCAGAAGATGCTCCAAAAGAACGGTGTGGAGCTGAGGATCACCCCGGCAGCCATCAATTGGCTGGCCGACGCAGGCTACGACCCAATGTTTGGCGCGCGCCCTGTCAAGAGGGCTCTTCAGACCTACGTGCTTAACGACTTGTCTAAGAAGATATTGGCGGGCGAAGTCAACAAAGAGAAACCTATGACGGTGGACGTTGACGGAGACCACTTGACATTCAAGAACTAGCCGACACTAGGGCAAGAGTAGTATGACGAGAGTTCCCCGACCTCCCTTAACAAGGAGGTCGGGGAACTCTTTTTTCGTGTGTCGTGACGCCTAGAAAAGTGACGGTTCGTCTGCGGTCTCTGGGTGCAGACGCAGGCACAGGCCGGCAAGCGCGCAGTCGGCGCAGCGCGGCGATATGGCCGTGCACGTGTATCTACCAAAGAGTATGAGCCAATGGTGTGCCTTGCCCAATAGGTGTGCGGGAATCATGGCGACGAGCTGCCGTTCCGTCTGCTCCGGAGTCTTGCAGCCATGCGTCAGCCCCAAGCGCGCCGCCACGCGAAACACGTGCGTATCCACAGGCATGGCGGGCTGACCATAGGCAACAATGAGCATGACATTGGCCGTCTTGCGCCCTACGCCAGGCAACCGCATAAGATCCTCGCGGCCGCGAGGGATACGCCCGCCAAAGACATCGCACACCATTCGCGCCATCTGCACCAGATAGCGACACTTTGAGTTTGGGTAGCTCACGGAAGAGATGACCGCCAACACATCGGCCTCAGAGGCCCCGGCCAAAGACTGCACCGTAGGCCAGCGCATAAAAAGCGCCGGCGTGACCATATTGACGCGTTTGTCAGTGCACTGCGCCGAAAGGATCACGGCCACAAGCAGCTCATAGTCGTTGCGAAACGCCAGTTCAGTGTCGGCATCAGGCATGGCCTTGGCAAAGTGGCCCAAGACGACGTCATATCGCTGCCTCGCTGTCACTCTTCGGAGCTTATTATGTCCAGCACATCGGCCACAATCCTGTCATGGTCAAAGGCCAAGGGCGGCAACTCATCCACTTTGTGCCATTTTGCCTCGGTCGCGTCATCGCCGCCGTGCGCCAGAGGCTCGCCAGGCAGTTCTGTGGCGTAGACAGCGCTCACGGTCCATCCGCGCGGGTCGCGGCCGGGCGTGTCGTATAGCCCAATCTGCGCCAACTGGTCGGCGCTGTCTAGCCGCACCCCCGTCTCCTCCTCCAACTCGCGGCGCGCGGCTTCGGCCGATGTCTCGCCTTCATTGACAAAACCACCAGGCAAGGCCCACTTGCCGGCAAAAGGCTCATTGCCGCGGCGTATGAGCAGCACGGTTCGTGCGCCTTCTGTATTGGTGGAGAGGATTACGGCGTCGGCTGTCAGCGCGGGGCGCGGATATTCGTATGAGTACATTTTTTGCTATATGTTTGGCGTGGGGATACAAAAATGCCCCAACCTATTCAGGTCAGGGCCAAAACTCTAAATCAAAGAGCCGATACTCAGACTCGAACTGAGGACCCACGCATTACGAATGCGTTGCTCTACCAACTGAGCCATATCGGCATTTCCGACCGCAAAATTACTCACTTTCTCAAAAAGAGCAAACGAGACGCCGTATTATTTGCCCATGCAACTTTTTTTTGCGAACATTACGAACACAAAATATTTATGACGATGAAAAGACACATAGCAACGGTGGCTTTGCTCTCGGCTTCTGTCGCCATATGGGCGCAAAGCTTTGGCTACAAGAACCCCGTCATCCCCGGGTTTCATCCTGACCCTAGCGTCTGCCGGGTGGATTCAGACTACTACCTTGTGACGAGTAGCTTTGAGTTCGCCCCTGGCGTTCCGCTTTTCCACAGTCGCGACCTTGTCAATTGGGAGCAGATAGGCCACTGCCTGACGCGCCCGGAGCAGTTGCCTTTGGAGAAATCCGGCTCCTGGTGCGGCATCTACGCCCCGACTATAAGGTATCATGACGGCACTTTCTTCACGATAACGACCAATGTGGCCGGAGGCGGCAACTTCATTGTCCACACCAAGGATATACGCGGAGAGTGGTCTGCCCCAGTATGGCTGAGGCAAGAGGGCATAGACCCCTCGCTTTTTTGGGACGAGGACGGCACCTGTTACATGGTCTCAAACCCAAATGACGGCATTTGGCTTTGCCAGATCGACCCGTTTACGGGAGAGCAGAAGACAGAATCAAAACTCATATGGGAAGGCATGGGAGGCCGATACCCCGAAGCCCCGCACATCTATAAGAAAGACGGCTGGTATTACCTTATGATTGCCGAGGGCGGCACGGAATATGGTCACTCGGAGACCATAGCCCGCAGCCGCAAGATTGACGGGCCATATCTGGGCAACCCGTCAAACCCCATCCTCACGCACTATTGCCAGGCCGCGGAGAACAACCCCATCCAAGGCACCGGCCACGCCGACCTTGTCCAAGCCCACGACGGCTCGTGGTGGATGGTCTGCCTGGCGTTCCGTCCCGTGAGTGGCAATAATCATGTCATGGGCCGTGAGACGTTCCTCGCTCCCGTGTCTTGGCCCAAAGGAGGTTGGCCCGTCGTTAACGGCAACGGCACAATCGCCTTGCAGATGGATGTCCCCACCCTGCCACAACACCCTTTCGCCGCACCCGCGGCAGAAGCCGACTTCAGCAAACCGCTCGGCCTTGAATGGAACTACCTGCGCAACTACTCACCCGCCAATTATTCCGTCAAAGGTGGTAAACTGACGCTCACGGCGACAACGGAAAGTATTGACGCGGAAGGGTCGCCCACTTTCGTTGGGCGAAGGCAGCAACACGCCAATTTCGTAGCCGAGACCAAGGTAACACTCTATGGCAAAAACGTTGGTGACGAGGCCGGCATGACGCTCTATATGAAGTGCTATACGCACTATGACATATCTCTTGTCCGCAAAGCCGATGGCAAGGCGTATGCTCGGCTTCGCTACCGACTCGGCGAGTTACGCCATGCGGAAAAAGAGATTGAGGTGAGCGGCAAGGACGTGACGCTGCGTATCGAGGGCTCTCCAGAGTTTTATTCCTTCAGCGTCTCCACAGACGGCCACAACTTCACAGACCTCGGGCGAATGAACACCCGTTTCATAAGCTCCGAGGCCGGGGGCGGCTTCACAGGCGCATACATTGGCCTCTTTGCGCAGAAAACATCGGCAAGAGGCAAGGCTCAAGGTGTTTTCGACAGATTCTCATACAAGGCCAAAGATTAGAGTTGGCCTCTAAACTCATTAACCTTGACACCGGCGCAGCTTCTGCGCCGGTGTCCTTCTTCTATATCTCAATGGATTTATAAGCTGCACAATACTTTAGGTGACGGACTTTTGGCGCGGTTCTTTGCGATTTTCGCACCTTTTCCTCTGTGGCAGTAGATCCGCTCATTATGGCAAATAAGAAAGGGGCGCGCAAAAACGCCCCCCCTTTCTTTATGGCCACGTGACTCCTTGCAATCTAAATCTTCTCAACATCGGCCACCTTGAGCCAACCAACATTGCCGTCGCGGAGCTTCACCTCCACCCATTCCCCAAGAGTGTCAACAATTGTCACTTTCGTACCCTCATGGAGCACAGCCATCTGCATGGCATTCTTGTCTGGCGACGTGGCCAATGTCGACGACGAGACCATAATGATGGCATCTTTGCCCGACACCATCTCTGCCTTCTTCCTTATGGATATTGTGAGCGCGCCAACGGCCAACAGCAGCACCACCGCCGCGCCGAAAAAGCCCGCCTTGCGTGCCGACACCGAGTCGAGAAACAAGAAACAGCCCACGCCGACCATGGCAGCGAAGAAAAGGATCAAAAAAGCCACGGCCCACCCGTCTGAACTCAACCAATTGCAAAATTGAGTCCACAAGCGGCTCACAAGGAGCGGCTCCACCACCTGCATCTTGTCCGTTTGGGCATATGCCAACTCCAAATTCGCGTCTACATCCGCGTCTGACGGGTCTAGCCTTTTGCACCGCTCAAAATTGAGTATTGACTTGCCAAGCATACCCTGCTTGAAATATGAGTACCCAGGGTTATAGTACAGGCCGGCACTCTCTTGCCCGTCCGCCAATATCGCCTCATAGGCATCGACCGCCTCGGCATATTTGCCGTCTCTCGCCAAAGCGTCGGCATCAGATACCGATGGGGTGGCAGAGGTCACAGCTGTCGCGGCCAAGCTAATGGCGGCCAAAATGATATGTCTGATATTCATCGTCATTCTTTGCATTAAAGCAGGCGACTTAGGGAGCGATGCCCCTATGCCTGTTTTTTCTCGTCAATCTTCTCGATGATGGCTATGGCGCGGGCGTAGACGTCATCCATTTGGGCGGAGACGGAGGCCGGAGCGTAGCGCGCGAATTCGCACTCATCCAAGAGTGCCATAAACTCATCTGCCGCTTGGGGTTCCACACCGTGGCTCGCCATCTTCTCCCTGGCGTTATCTTTCGTCAGCTCGCTCAACGAGAGCGTAAGTTTATCACTCAGATAGCCCCAGAGCGAGCGCATAACCTCATCGAAGAACGCCTCGCGTTTCCCTTCCTTGATATATTTGGCCGCCATCTTCAGCCTCTTGCGCGCCATCTTGTTGGCCCTGCGGCTCTTCACAAGGCTCATATTGGCATGGTCGTAAACTCTCTTGCGATAGATGAAGAAGAGCACGACAAGCGCAATTATCGGAACAAAGAACAGAACCCAGAAAAGGGGCGAGAAGACGAAGAAACTTCCGCGTCGCGACAAGCTGCCCGACCTGTGGAGGTAGCGCAAATCGGAACCCGTATATGTGACCCTTTCGGGTCCGGAGCCTGCGAAGGAAACGCCCGCGCCCTGGCCCTGCGCCTTGCCATCGCCCTTGGCCACGTCGATGTCAAACGGGCCTTGCGTCTGCTTGACGTAACGGCCCTGCGACGGGTCGAAATAGGAGAACTGCATCTGAGGGATCTCGAACTTGCCCTCGCGGCGAGGGATGATAAGATACTCATCAGACCTCTTCCCGCTAAAACCAACCGACGTCTCCTCTATGCTGTTCTTCTGGCTCGGATCGAAAGTGTCAAAGTCTTGATGAAACTGCGGCTTGGGCAGGCTGATGAGCTTCAAGTTGCCCGATCCCTCCACGGAGACGCGGACCTGGACGCTGTTGTCTACCATCGTCTGGCGCGGCTCAACCTCGACGGAGAATTTGAACTGCCCCACCCCGCCGCTGAAACCAGCAGGCTTGTCGGCAGGCAGGGGCTTGACGTTGAGCGTGACCCGCGGCGCGCGCACCTTCTGCCGCGACACCTGCACGTCTCCAAACAAGTCATCAAAAAAGCCGCCGCCGCGGACCCTGCGCTTCACTACAAACTCCACCTCGCACGGGTCTATGGCAATCTTGCCAGACTGCTGCGGGATGAGCACCTTGCGGCTTATCTCTCCCACCTGATATTCACGGCCATTGATGAACTCAGTGCTAAATGTGATGTTGCCGCCCGAAAGGTCAGAGACCACGAACTCAGAGAGTTTCGGTGGGACTATGTCTGACAAACTGTTGAGGTTGACGCGGGTGTAGACCTTCGTCACCAACTGCGTGGCCTCGCCCTCATAGACGCTC
Organism: uncultured Bacteroidales bacterium; assembly: GCA_934699135.1. Classification (GTDB taxonomy): domain Bacteria; phylum Bacteroidota; class Bacteroidia; order Bacteroidales; family Marinilabiliaceae; genus W3P20-009. The sequence goes on along the minus strand of CAKUVM010000027.1, from coordinate 4,199 downwards.
TGCCTTGTCAGCGTCTGACGGAGGAAGAGGTCTTCCCCTCCCGATGACACTGCGCGCTGAGTGTCACCGCCTTGGCTTGAGCCTCCTGTAGAGCCGGGAGCGTCGGCCGAGGCCACCACCGTTATGTTCACTGCGCGAGCCTCCAACGTCTTGCCCCCGGCCGTGACCTTGGCGGGAGAGACGGAGATCGTGCCAGCCTTAGTGGCCTTGACCACATAGGTGAACGTGGTCTGCTTAGACGACTCCATCTTGCCGTTGATGAACGAATAGCTAGAGGAACGCGATGTGGAAGGGCCCATCAGCACATCGAGGCCATCGGCCTCAGGCAGCGCTATGCTCTCGGCGTCGCCATTGACTACGTAGGCAATCTGAAAGTTTCGTCCCAGCGCCACCGACGACGGCGCGCTCACATCCACCCTCACGCCATCGGCCATTGCCGTCACGGCGGCAATGAGCCCAACAAAGAGCGTCAGGATTCTCCGTATGGTCATTGTTTCAATGCTTTGTTTCGTTGCACAAAAGTAATATTTTCAGCCGAACGCGCCACAAAGCGGGCAAGCCTACCAGTTCTTCTCAATCCGGTGCGGCTGTGCCTCGCGCATTTGCTTACGCTTCTCCTGCAGCTCGTTCTCATCTTGCTGCACGGCGTCGAGCAATCTCTGCGCCTCTTCCTTGTCCATTTGCTGCTGTTGTTGCTGTTGCTGCTGGTTCTGATTCTGCTGTTGGTCTTGGCGCTGCTGTTGTTGATCCTGTTGCTGCTGATCCTGTTGCTGCTGTTGTTGGTTCTGCTGATTGTCGTCTTTCTTGTCGCGCATCTTTTGCGCCGCCACCAGGTTATAGCGTGTGGCGTTGTCAGCAGGCGCGGCCTTGAGCGACCTTTTGTACGCGTCAATGCTCTTGTCAAATTCCTTCTTAACGTAATGGCAGTTGCCTATATTATGGTAGAGTTTGCCAAGGCGCGCTTTGTCGGTCTCCGTGGCGGCCATTTTTTCATATTGCTCCAAAGCCTCGTCCACCTTCTGCTGCTTAAAGAGCGCGTCGGCATAATTAAAATTGGCCTCGAAGGAATTGGGTGCCTCGGCCATGGCTTTGACGCTGGCCTCTTGCGCCCCGGCGTAGTTAGAGTCGTTGTAGAGCTTATAACTCTCGCGGATGAGCCTTCTCTCGCTCTGCGCCTCTGCCACTGAGGCCACTGCCGCAAGAGCCGCCGCGGCCATCAATATCTTTCCGAACATCTTTCTTCAGAATTTAGGTTTCACCTCGTTGACCGGCAAGAACATATCTTTGGTCGCCTTCTTGCGCGTGAAGATGTCGAAGGCCGCCATACGCGGGTTTTTGCGCGACAGCACCACGAGATCTAACAGTAAGAGGAAGAACACTATGGCCTCGACATATGCCGCACGGTCTTCATATTCAGAGTATACACGCGCCTCCAACTCTGTTTTGTCCAAGCCGCTCAGCTCATCAACAAGCGCATTGATTCCGTTGCGGATGTTGTTTGCCGGAACGTACGCGCCACCGCCGGCCTGAGCCACTTTGGCCAATGCAGCCTCATCAATCTTGGAAATGACCACATTGCCGTCCTTATCTTTGATGAAGTTATTATTTTGGCCCGCCACTGCGGGAATCGGCGCCCCCTTTGGGGTCCCCATCCCGACGGTGTAGACCCTTATTCCATCGGCCGAGGCCTGCCTGGCCGCCTCCACGGCGTCATCTTCATGGTTCTCGCCATCCGTGATGACAATGACCGCGCGACTCACACCCTCAGCGGGAGAGAACGAGTTGACGCACTTGTCTATGGCCTGGCCTATGGCCGTGCCTTGCGTCTGGACCATGCCCGTTGAGACGGACTGCATGAACATCTTTACCGATGAGAAGTCTGACGTTATGGGCATCTGGACGTAGGCGTTGCCAGCAAAGACGACCAGACCCACGCGGTCATCGGTCAACTTGTCTACGAGCCTCTCCACTGCCATCTTGGCCACTTCGAGGCGCGAGGGGGCAACGTCTTGCGCATTCATTGAGTTAGAGACGTCTAGAGCCACCATGACCTCCATGCCATGCCTCTTGACAGTCTGAAACTTAGAGCCGAACTGCGGCCCCGCCGCCACCACTACCTGTAGCGCCAGGGCAATGATGAAAACCCAAGCCTTAAACCTCACGCGGCGACTTGAATAGTCTGGCATGAGGTGGCTCACAAGGGCAGGATCGCCGAAAGCGTCGAGCGACTTGGCGCGCTTGCGGCCAAAGAGGTACATCAAGACCATGACCACCGGCACAAGCACCAGAAGGTACAAGGCATCGGGGTGTGCAAACCTAAAAGAATCCACCTTGTTAAGTTATTTCGTTATTGCTATTTACAGGCCTCGCGGCTAAGGGATTGTCCGCAACAGAGTGTTGCGCAGCAGCACCTCAATCAAGAGCAGGGCGAGAGCCGCAAGGGCGAAAGGCAGATACTCGTCAGTGCGCTTTGTGTAGTGACGCACTTCCATTATGGTTTTCTCCATCTTGTCAATCTCCTCATATATCGACTCCAGGCTCTTATTGTTGGTGGCGCGGAAGTATTTGCCTCCCGTCTTGTCCGCAATGCCCTGCAGGAGCGCCTCGTCAATCTTGACCTCCATGTCTTGCATCTTGACGCCGAAAGCCGTCTGCACCGGCACCTGCGCCACACCTTGCGAGCCGACGCCTATGGTATAGACCCTGACACCAAACGTCTGCGCGAGCTCCGCGGCTTTTTCGGGAGATATGGCTCCATAATTATTCATGCCATCTGTGAGCAGGATTATGACTTTGCTCTTGGCCTTGCTCTCTTTTATTCGGCTCACTGCCGTGGCCAAACCCATTCCGATGGCAGTGCCGTCTTCTAGCATCCCCGTGCGTATGTCAGAAAGGAGGTTGATGAGCACGGCATGGTCTGTGGTGAGGGGGCACTGGGTGAAACTCTCGCCAGCGAAGACCACAAGGCCAATATTGTCATTGGGCCTGCCCGCAATGAACTTCGCCGCCACGTTTTTGGCGGCCTCAAGGCGGTTGGGCTTGAAGTCCACGGCTTTCATGGAGCCCGATATGTCCATTGACAGCACAATGTCGATGCCCTCGGTATTGCTGTCGCTGTAACTGGATGTGGACTGTGGCCGAGCCAGCACGACAACGACCAAGGCCACAGCCAAAAGCCTGAGAACTAAGGGCAGGAAACGCAGGCGCACCCTCCACGTGGGGCGCACGCCATCGAGCGTCTCGAGTGTGGACACCTGCATGGTGGCGTGACTCGTGCGCCTTCGCCACACGTACCACGCAATGTAGGCGGGGATGACGAGCAGCAGCAGGAAAAGCCAAGGGTGCTGAAAAGTTATGTCGCTGAACATCTTATACTAGCCTTTCTTTTCAATGAAGTCTTGCGGAATCTCGGACAGAGGCTCTGTCTTGGCATCGTCGCCGTCTGCCGTTGCGTTTTTTGAGGCGTCTGTCGTGGCGTTTACGAAGTTCACGGCGTCGGCCAGAGCCCTGTCGTTCTCATCGGCCAGAGGCTCCACCTTGGCGAACTTGGCGAAGTCGGCCTGCTCCAATATGCGCGAAAGGGCCTCAGCCTCTTGCGGAGTCTTGCGCAAAGGCTCCCGCAGGGCCTCCATCAGCTGCGCTGACGTGCTCTCCATAGCCTGAACACCAAAACGCGACGAGACGTAACGGCGGAGCGTGTCCGTAAGGTCGGAATAGAACTCCTTGACCTGATTATGCATCCACAACTTTTGCTCCCTGATGCGCTCAAAGTCGCGCAAGGCCACGACCTCGCATGGCTCAGACGGCACGGGCTTGACGGACAATCCGCCAACAGCCTTCGCGCCATACTTCTTCCTCAGCCACAGAATCAGGACCACGAGGCCAGCCAACGCGATGACGCCGACAAGCCAAGGCCAGTAGAGCAACAACTCGCGCCATTGGAAAGGCGCGTCTTCCGCACTGTGTATGTCAAAAATGCGCGCCACGCCACTCTGCTCGTCAACGTCAATCTTTTGAAATGGATTAATGACAGAGAGGGCGAACTCTGGCGTAGGCACCGTGGAGCTGTCTGCCATCATGACGGCCGGGATTGGAGGCACATATTGCAGTCCCGTGTCAAAAGAGGTGATGAGATAACGGCGCGAATATTCCACAATATCGGCCTGCGGGATGGTGTCGGCCTTGACAAGCTCCACCAC